>JAFTCB010000030.1 GCA_017454905.1 Bacteroidales bacterium | reverse complement strand
ATTTCAAAGCTTGATGAAATCTGTTTTCTCAGTAAGCCGTCGGGCGCTCATGGCGCTCACGGCTGTCGTGGCTTTGCTCCTCGCCGGCCCCGCGGCATTTGCCCAGGGTGTCAGCAAGGGTAAGGTCCTGGATGCACAGGGTGAGCCGATCATCGGAGCCTCCGTCGTCGTGCCCGGCACCACCACCGGTGTCATCACCGACATTGACGGCAACTTCGAGATCCGCGTCGCTCCCGGCACTACGCTGGAAGTCTCCTGCATCGGCTACACGACCGTCCGCGTCGCTGCAGCGGCCAACATGACCGTCACCCTCCAGGATGACGCCGAGATGCTCGAAGAGACCGTCGTCATCGGTTACGGCTCCGTCAAGGTCAAGGACCTGACCGGTTCCGTGGCAGCCGTCGGCTCCAAAGATCTCGAAATCCCCGTTTCCAACGTCGCGGAAGCCCTGCAGGGCAAGCTGGCCGGCGTGGTCGTATCCGTGGGCAACCAGTCCCCGGGCGAGGCGCCGACGATCCGCGTGCGCGGTTCCAAGTCCATCTCCCGCTCCAACGACCCGCTCATCCTGGTGGATGGTTTCCCGGTGGACAACCTGACCAACATCCCGACCGACCAGATCAAGAGCATCAACGTCCTGAAGGACGCAGCCTCCACGGCCATCTACGGTAGCCGCGGCGCCGCGGGCGTCATCATCGTGACGACCAAGAGCGCGATGGAAGGCCAGACCCAGGTCTCCTACAGCGGCTATGTCCAGGTCAAAGACTCCTCCACGCAGATCTACGATGTCCTCGATGCGTCCGATTATCTGAAGTTCACGCTCGGGTATGCCCGCGATTACAACGCTACCAACTACGAGAACATGCTGAAGTACTTCGGCATCGGCTCCGCCTACGGCAACCACTACAACGACTACGCCGGCAAGGCTTCGCACAACTGGCAGAAGGACCTGCTCAAGACCGCCGTCGCCCACAGCCACAACCTCTCCGTGAGCACGGGCACGAAGCGCAACCGCACCCTCTTCAATCTCAACTACATGTATGATGACGGTACGGTCATCAATTCCTTCTTCCGCCGGATCAACGCCTCCATCAAGAGCACGCAGAGCCTGACCGACAATCTCGACCTCGAGCTGAACATCACCTACAATAACACCAACAACCGCGGAAACACCCGCCAGGGCAGTTCCTACCAATACCGCGCCCTGGAGCCGCTCGGCCCCGAGCCGACCAATTACGCCGGCTTCGGCAACGGTCTGGGTTATGTCAACACGGCCAATGACCCGATCGAGCTGACCTACAACGAAGAGAATGCCTACATCAACCACGGCTTCCGCGGCATCGGCGCCATCAACTGGCGCCCCCTCGAGGGCCTGACCCTGCGCACCGAACTCGGTCTGAACAAGGGCTTCGGCCGTCGTGAGGAGTACAACAAGGGTTTCGGCAACGAGACGCGTTCCGCCACCCTGCGCCGCTCCGAGAGCAGCCGCCTGAACTGGACGACCACCGCCCAGTACCAGATCCCGTTCAAGAACCAGAACCACCGCGCCGACATCATGGTCGGTAACGAAATCCGCACCACGAACAGTTCCTGGATGCAGTTCTACGGCTATGAGTACCCGGAGAACTTCGACCGCGAACGCACCTTCGCCTTCCTGAACCAGTACACCAAGGATTTCACTTTCTCGACCAATTATGCCACGCCCGGCCGCGTAGTGTCTTTCTTCACCCGTGCCAATTACACGCTGATGGACAAGTACCTGCTGACGCTGACCTTCCGCGCTGACGGTTCCGCCAACTTCGCACCGAACAACCGCTGGGGCTTCTTCCCCTCCGCGGCTTTCGCCTGGCGCGTGATCGACGAGCCGTTCATGGCCGGCACGAAGGACTGGCTGTCCAACCTGAAACTGCGTCTGTCCTACGGTATCTCCGGTTCCGACAACATCGATGCCAACCTGTGGCGTGAGACCTGGGCCCTGTCCGGGAACACCAACACCACGATCAGTACGACCCGCGACAACACGGAGACCGACTATCTCCAGGCTTACTACCCGGGCAGCCAGATGCAGAACCCGAACCTGCGCTGGGAGGCGACCTCCACCGCCAACCTCGGTATCGACTTCGGCTTCCTCAAGGAGCGCATCTACGGCAGCATCGAAGGCTACTGGATGGTCACCGACGGCCTGCTGATGAGCACGCCGGTCAACGGCGCTTCCGGCTACAGCACCCAGTACCAGAACCTCGGCACCGTGTCCAACAAGGGTATCGAACTGAGCGTCGGCGGCGACATCGTGCGCAACCGCGACTTCACCCTGCGCGCCAACCTCGTCTTCCAGTACAACGCCAACCGCGTCGAGTACATCGATCCGGCCGTCACCTCTACCCACTTCGGCTCCTGGGCCAACTCCGAGCACCGTCCCAACAACCCTGCCGAGTTCTACATCGAAGAGGGCAGCCCGATGGGCATGGTCATGGCCTATCAGTATGACGGCTGGTACACCACCAGCGACTTCAACGTGGTCGACGGTGTCTGGACCCTTAAGGACGGCATCCCCGACTGGGGCGAAGATTCCTACTGGACCTCTTTCAACCGTCCTGCCGGCCAGTCCGCCTTCCCGGGTGCCCTGAAGCTCAAAGACCTCGACGGCGACGGTAAGATCACGAACCTCGATACCTACAACTTCGGCTGCATGGTTCCGCCGGCATCCGGTTCCTTCGCCCTGAGCGGCCGCTGGAAGGGTCTCGACTTCAACATGGCCTTCAACTACGTGCTTGGCGGCTATATCATGAACGTCCCGAAACTCACCAACCTCTACGGCTCCAAGGATAACCGCTTCGGTGCCAACCGCCTGGCTTTCGTCAAGGACTGCTACTCGCCTTACCGCTGGAACAACGGCGAACTGGAGTTCGTCTCCGATCCGGCCGAACTCGACCGCATGAACGCGAACGCCCAGTACTGGACGCCGTCCTCGATGGTCGGCATGCTCGTGGACAAATACCTCGAGCCCGCCTCCTTCCTGCGCCTGAAGAACCTCACCATCGGCTACACGATTCCTTCCAACATCTCCCAGAAGATCGGCATGAAGAACCTGCGTGCCTATGTGAGCGCCACCAACCTCTTCACCCTGACCAAGTACTCCGGCCTCAACCCCGAAGTCAACATCTCCAGCAGCACGACCCCGGGCGTGGACAACGGCAACTACCCGCTCGCCCGCACCTACACCTTCGGTCTGAACATCACCTTCTAATCGTATGAAGACAATGAAAAAGATATATCATCTTCTTATGGTCGTCCTGGCCGGTGCATCCGTCGTATCCTGCCAGAACTTCCTGAGCGCTTCTTCCCCTTCTACGGTCGATGCCAATTTCGTCTTCTCCAGCTACGAGACCGCAAAGACCGCCATGTACGGTGCCTACAACCAGGTCACCGGAGCCTACACCAGCGGCCTGCCGACCAACTTCGACGACATCGGTTCCGATACCGACCGCTGTTCCGTCGGCCTGATTGCCGCCCTGGTCGGCGCCTCCCAGCTCTACGGCGGGCAGTCCGCCTATCTCGTGGAGAACTACAACATCAACGACGGCAGTGTGCCGGGCGGCAACTGGAACACTTTCTACAGCGCCATCAACCGCTGCAACCAGGTGATTGCCAACATCCTGTCGCTGGAAGACTATGACAACATCATCGCCACGGCTCCGAACGACTGGTCCGACCTGCTCGGCCAGGCTTACGCCATGCGTGCCACGATGTATCTCGAGCTTGTCCGCCACTGGGGCGATGTGATCTACTACACGGAGAACGAGCTGGGCCAGGACATCAAGGAACTGACCAACCGCGACTTCATCCTCGAGAGCGAGATAGCCGCGATGGAGAAGGCCGAGAAACTGATGTACGCGATGGACGAGAACAATCACCTGCCCGACCAGATGACCCGCAACTATGCTGACGGTCTGATCGGCCGCCTCTGCTTCTGGGCAGCCGGTTTCCAGACCCGCCGCACGGACCTCGAGGGCGGCCTGGGCTTCTACACCGACATCAACGGCAACCCCATCTCCTTCGAGACCTGGGGTGAGGATCCCGCCCGCAACGCCTCCTACGGCCGCCGCAGCGACTGGAAGAGTTTCTACGCCCGGGCCATCCCGTACCTTGAGAAAGGCGTGAACAGCCCCGCCGGTGTGTCCCTTACTACCGTCGATCCGCGTTCCGACAGCCAGGGCCGCACCTACGGCAACCCGTTCCAGTACTACTTCGACCAGGTCACCAAGCAGGTGATGCCCGACGAGAGCGTCTTCGAGTGGTCCATCAAGGAGCAAGGGGGCGGCAGCCGCATCGCCTACAACTTCGGCCGCGGTTCCAACGGCGGCTCTCCGGCATATCCGCCGAAGGCCAACGCCCAGACCTGCTCCTATCCCGCTATTCTTTACGGCATGTTCGATCCGCAGGATATGCGCCGCGACGTGTCCGTCAACGTGACCGGCTCCACCGGAAACGGTGTGGAAATCATCTACAACTATGCCTTGTCCAACAAGATCACGATCGGTATCGGCATGAACAAGTATGACCTCAACCGGCAGGTCAACCCGGATGCCCGCCAGCTCTACAGCGGCATCAACTACGTGTACATGCGCCAGGCTGACATCATCCTGATGCTCGCCGAGGCCTACGCCGTGGGCGGCGACACCGGCAAAGCCACGACCGAACTCCGCAAGATCCACGACCGCGCCTTCCCGGCCGCCGTGCGTGATGCCAAGTTCAATGAACTGCTCAAGTCGGTAAACAATGACATTTTTGAAGCCGTCATCGAGGAACGCCGGCTCGAGTTCGTGGGCGAGACCAACCGCCGTTTCGACCTGATCCGTACGGGCAAACTTCCCCAGGTCGCCTATGGGTTCCGCAAACAGCTGAAAGACCAGATGGCCGAACTCCGCGCCAATGGTTATGTCCAGTTCGACAACGGCAACCAGTTCCCCGCCTGGATTTGGACCAAGACCATGAATGCGAAGGACGTCCTGGGCTACCGCCTGACCATGCAGACACCGGACGGCCTGGTTGAAGGTACTGACGAATACGGCCTGCTCGTCCCGGGCTGGCGCGGCCAGCATGATGACTGGGTGAGCGTCGCCGTTGAAGACGGCAAGGCCGCTTCCACCATCATCCAGGACAACACCAACCTTGCCATCCAGGGTCTGTTCCGTTATATTGATCCGGCTTCCGCCGAAGCGGCAGCCCTCGAGGCTCGCGGATACAAGAAGACCCCTTGGGGTGCATGTACCTATACCAAGGGATCCAAGGGCGAGGAATATGATTCCGCCGTCGAAGCCCAATGGAGCAGCGAGTTCATGTGCGGCTATACCGATGCCGACTATGCTGCCAAAAAGGCTCCGATCTATCTGATGCCGATGAACGAGACGACCTGTCTGACCACCGGCCTGAAGAACGGCTACGGCTTCAAGAGCCCGAACAGCTAGCAGACAAACTATTCCGGGCCGGACCCGGAATTTTCCAAAAAGCGCCCCGCAAAACTGCGGGACGCTTTTTGGATATAAACGCAAGATTCGCTAAATTAGCAGGACCAATCAACCACCCGTATCCGATGAGAACACCGAAACTCCTGCTGACCCTCTGCCTGGCGGTTCTCGCCACGCTTGGCGCCGGTGCGCGCCAGAAGTACAATTTCAACGCCGGCTGGCTGCTCAAGGTAGGCGATTTCCCCTCCGCCAAGGCATCTTCATTCAACGACAAGGGCTGGCAGGAAGTCACCCTCCCCCATGCTTTCAACGAAGACGAAGCCTTCCGCGTGGACATCCACGACCTCACCGACACGGTGATGTGGTACCGCAAGCATTTCGTGCTGCCCAAGGAGACGAAGGGCAAGAAGGTCTTCATCGAATTCGAGGGCGCCCGCCAGGGCGTGGACGTGTACGTCAACGGCAAGATGGTCGGACAGCACGAGAACGGCGTGATGGCCTTCGGCTTCGACCTGACCCCCTATGTCACCCCAGGCACCAACGTAATCGCCGTGCGCGTGGACAACAACTGGGACTACGCCGAGCGCACCACGGGCGTGAAATACCAGTGGAGCAACAAGAATTTCAATGCCAATTACGGCGGCCTGCCGAAAAACGTCTGGCTGCATGTCACGGACAGGCTCTACCAGACGCTCCCCCTCTACAGCAATCTGGGCACCACCGGCGTGTATGTCTATGCCGCCGATATCCGGGTAAAGGAGCGCACCGCCATCCTGCATGCGGAGTCCGAAGTGCGCAATGAGAGCGGTAAGCCGCAGACGGCCATCTACGCCGTTACGCTCATCGACTGCGACGGCACGGCGCTGAAGCATTTCGAGGCGGATCCCGTCACCGTCGCCCCTGGGCAGACGGCGACGCTCTGCGCCGAGGCGCCCGTCGAAGGCCTGCATTTCTGGAGCTGGGGCTACGGCTACCTCTACGACGTGAAGACCGCCCTCAAGGTGGACGGCCAGGTCGTGGACGAGGTCACGACACGCACCGGCTTCCGCAAGACGCGTTTTGCCGAAGGCAAGATCTGGATCAACGACCGCGTCCTCCAGGTGAAGGGATTCGCGCAGCGCACCTCCAACGAATGGCCCGCGCTCGGGATGAGCGTCCCCGCGTGGCTGAGCGACTACTCCAACGGCCTGATGGTCGAGCAGAACGCCAACACCGTCCGCTGGATGCACGTCACCCCCTGGAAGCAGGACATCGAATCCTGCGACCGCGTGGGCTTGATGATGTCCATGCAGGCGGGCGACGCCGAGAAAGACTGCACCGGGCGGCAGTGGGAGCAGCGCAAGGAACTCATGCGCGACGCTATCATCTACAACCGCAACAATCCCTCGATTATCTACTACGAATGCGGCAACGAGTCCATCAGCCGCGAGCACATGGTCGAGATGATCGCCATCCGCGATCGATATGATTTCTTCGGCGGCCGGGCCATCGGCTCCCGCGAGATGCTGGACATCCGCGAGGCCGAGTACGGCGGCGAAATGCTCTACATCAACAAGAGCGCCCATTCCCCGATGTGGGCGATGGAATACTGCCGCGACGAGGCGCTCCGCAAGTATTGGGACGACTGGTCCTACCCCGGCCACAAGGAGGGTGAAGGCAACAACATGGTCTGGTCCGCCGCCCAGAACGCCTATGTGCCCGGCAGCGCGGCCGCCTACAACCACAACCAGGACAACTTCGTGGTGGAGCATGTCGCCCGCTGGTACGATTACTGGCGCGAACGCCCGGGGTCCGGCACGCGCGTGAGCAGCGGCGGCGTCAAGATCATCTTCTCCGACTCCAACACCCATTTCCGCGGTGTGGAGAACTACCGCCGCAGCGGCAACGTCGACCCGCTCCGCATCCCCAAGGACACCTATTTCGCCCACCAGGTGATGTGGGACGGCTGGGTCGACATCGAGCAGCCGCATATCTATATCGTCGGACACTGGAACTACGACGCCGGCACCGTCAAGCCCGTCTACGTCGTCTCCAACACCGAGAGCGTCAAGCTCTTCCTCAACGGGAAGGAGCTCCCCGCCCCCGAGCAGAAGTTCCAGTTCCTCTTCACCTTCAAGGACGTGGCTTTCGCCCCAGGGAAACTGGAAGCGGTCGGCTACGATGGCGGCCGAGAAGTGACGCGCTACGCCCTCGAGACCGCCGGCGCGCCGGTTGCGCTCAAGCTGACCAAGCTGGAAGATCCCAGCGGCTGGAAGGCCGACGGCGCGGACGTCGCCCTCGTGCAGATCGAGGTCGTGGATGCCCGGGGTCGCCGCTGCCCGCTGGCCAACGACATGATCCACTACGAACTGGAAGGCCCCGCCGAGTGGCGCGGCGGCATCGCCCAGGGACCGGACAATTACATCCTTGCCAAGGACTTCCCGGTCGAGTGCGGTGTGAACCGCGCGATCCTGCGCTCCACCACGAAAGCGGGCAAGGTCACGCTGAAAGCCTCCGCCGAAGGACTCCAGGGCGCTTCCGTCTCCTTCGAGACCGTGCCCTATGAGACGAAGGGCGGCCTGTCCACTTACATCCCGGGCGAGCACTTGGCTGCCCGCCTCGACCGCGGCGAGACCCCGCAGACGCCCTCCTACTTCGACCGTTGCATCGACGTGGAGATCGTCGGGGCCACGGCCGGCGCCAATGCCGACAAGGCCGTAGCCAGCTGGGACGACAACGAACTCAGCGAATGGACCAACGACGGCAACCTCCAGACCGGCTGGATCACCTACAAACTCGGACGGATGGCCACGGTCGATGAAGTCTGCGTGAAGTTCACCGGCTGGCGGATGCGTTCCTACCCGATCGAGATCTACGCCGGGAAGGAACTGGTCTGGAGCGGCGAGACGGAACGTTCACTGGGCTACATCCACATCCCCGTCAAGCCCGTCATGGCCCGGGAAATCACGCTCCGCCTGAAAGGCTCCGCCGCCGAGGAGGATGCCTTCGGCGCCATCAAGGAAGTCGTAGCGCCGGCCGCAGGCGAACTGGACCTCTTCAAGGCAAAGGGGGCCGGAGAGCCCAACCATGAGCTGCGCATCGTCGAGATCGAATTCAAGGAAAACCTGCTGCAATAAATGAACTTCGGTACGAAAGTCGGCATCGCTTCAGGAGTGCTGGTCCTGCTCATCGGGGCCGGCATCGCCTGTCTGCTCGCAAAGTACGAAAAATACCCCGCCGGGCTGGACTGGAAGGGCTTCGACAGTTATTGGACGGTCGAATCCGAATCGCCGGACTACCGGGTGGAATTCGTCGGCGAGGGCGTGGAAATCGTGGCCCCCAAGGGCCTTACGATGTGGTATAACAAGCCCGTCGAAGCCCCCTGCACCATCGAATACGACGCCCGCGTGATGATGGAGCGCGAAGGCGACCGGCTGAGCGACCTCAACTGCTTCTGGATGGCCTCCGACCCCGCTGCGGAGGACATTTTCTCGCGGAGCGCGGAACGCGGCGGGAAGTTCGCGAACTGCGCGACGCTGCAGCTCTACTACGTCGGCTACGGCGGCAACTGGAACAGCACCACCCGTTTCCGCCGCTACAACGGCATGCCCGACCCGGCGCTGCTGCAGGAATACACCGACCCGGAACACCTGCTGGAGGCGAACCGCTGGTACCACATCCGCCTGGTCTGTGAGCAGGCACCCGCCGCCGGGCATGTCCAGTACTGGCGCGACGGCGAACTGCTCTTCGACTTCACGGACCCCGACCCCCTCACCCGCGGCTGGTTCGGCTTCCGCACCACCCTTTCCCGTACGCAAGTCAAGAATTTTACTGTCAAACATACCAATTAATACCGTATCAAAATGAAAAAAATCTTCTTCGCAGCGGCCGTCCTGCTGGCCGCCATGTCCAGCGCCAGTGCCCAGTTCGGCCAGTGGAAGGCTTCCGAGACCCAGAAGGTCAAGGACCCCGGCACCGGGATCGAACTTAATGTCCTGACCAAGACCGAGGGCGATGACCACTACATCTACCAGACCGACCCGATGTGGACGCCGGACTGCAAATACCTGCTGTTCCGCTCCTCCAAGCGGGCCGGCGAGCCGGGCCAGGAGCGTACCATGCCGGACGGCAGCAAGCGCACCTTCACCCCGACCCAGTATTTCATGATCGAAGTCGCCACCGGCCAGATCATCCAGGTCACGGAAGGATCCGTCGGATCTGTCTTCCTGGGCAACACCGCCAACACCCTGTATGTCAACACCCGGGAGGGCTCCGGCGAGAACCAGGAATGGGTGATGAACGTGATGGACCTGAACAAGCTCTTCTCCGACGCCAAAAAGCAGCCGGGCAAAACCCGCCACATGAGCGATTACCTCAAGAAGATCGGCACCTTCCCGCAGAGCGAGGAGATGGGCCGTCCGGGCGGCTGGTGCGTCAGCAGCGATGACAACTGGGCTTACATCACCGTGAGCCGCAACGTCATGCCGACGGCCGAGGAACTCGCCATCCAGGAGAAGGTGGCCCAGAAGCCGCGCGAGGACCAGCCCGTCAAGGTGGGCCAGGGCATGAGCGGCCTGCGGAAAATGAACCTCAAAACCGGCGAGGTCAGCTACATCCGCAACGTCCCGTTCCGCGTGGGCCATATCCAGGCCAGCCGTTTCCGTCCCAACGAGATCCTCTTCTGCTGCGAGACCGGCGGTGACGCAGGCCAGCGCATGTGGTATTGCGACGCCAACACGAACGAATACAAGCCCCTCTACAACGAGACGCCGCTCGACTGGGTCACCCACGAGACCTTCGGCACCGAGGACTATGTCTACTTCAACGTCCTCGGCTGGCAGGACCGCCTCCGCAAGCAGGCCAGCGGCATCTTCCGCATCAACCTGCGCACCGATGACGTGGAGGTGATCGGCCAGGTCGAACTGGACAAGGACCGCACCACCCAGCTGACCGGCCGCGGATTCTGGCACTGCAACTCCACCCGGGACAACCAGTGGGCCTGCGGCGACACCTTCGGCGGCAGCGTATGGATCGTCAACGTGGCGAACGGCCTGCGCATCCAGATCGCATCCGACCTCAAGATGCAGCCGGACCACGCCCAGCCTTTCTTCAGCCCGGACGGCACGAAGATCTGCTTCCAGAGCGGCCACTATTCCGACGCCAAGCGCCTCAACCTCATCATGGTAGACCTGACTAAGATTCCGCTCTTCAACCAGTACAACAAGAAGTAGTCTTCCGATGAAACCGTTCTTCAAGACCCTTGCGGCAGCGGCAGTTCTCCTGTCCGCTGCCGCTTGTGCACCCTCCCGCCCCGTCGACCCCTGGGTGGAGGCGGACAGCATCCTTGCCGCGATGACGCAGGTCCATTTCCCGGACCGGAGCGTCTCCATCACGGATTTCGGCGCCATCCCCGGCGACTCCACGAAACTCGCCACCGAAGCCATCGCCAACGCCATTCTGGCCATGAACCAGGCGGGCGGCGGCACGGTCATCGTCCCCGACGGTACCTTCTGGACCGGTCCGGTCACGCTCAAGAGCAACGTGAACCTGCACCTCTCCGACGGCGCGACACTCAAGTTCTCCACGGATGTGAAGCAGTATTTCCCCGCCGTCCCGTCCCGCTGGGAAGGCATCGACTGCAACAACACGCATCCGCTGATCTACGCCTACGGCGAGACCAACATCGCCCTCACGGGCAAAGGGACCATCGACGGCTGCGCCTCCTACGACAACTGGTGGGGACGCGGACGCATCACGGAGCGCCGTCCCTGGCCGCTCGATCCTTCCGATCCCAAATCCCCGATGATGGAGGGTTCCCGCGTCCGCCTGCTGGCCTGGGGCGAGAGCGGCGCACCGATGTACGAGCGCACCTACACGGAGGTGGACGGCCTGCGCCCGCAGACCATCTGCTTCAACCGCTGCACCACGGTCCTGATCGAGGGCGTGACGCTGCTCAATTCCCCCTTCTGGGTGATCCATCCGCTGATGTGCAACGACCTGACGGTCCGGGGCATCACCGCCAACAACAACGGCCCCAACGGCGACGGCTGCGATCCCGAATCCTGCCGGAACGTGCTGATCGAAGACTGCGTCTTCAACACCGGCGACGACTGCATCGCGATCAAGAGCGGCCGCAACGAGGACGGCCGCAAATGGGGCATCCCTTCGGAAAACATCATCGTACGCAACTGCACGATGGCCAACGGCCACGGCGGCGTGGTGATCGGCTCCGAGATCTCCGGCGGCTACCGCAACCTCTTCGTGGAGAACTGCAAGATGGACTCCCCCAACCTGGACCGCGTGATCCGCATCAAGACCTCCACCGCCCGCGGCGGCGTGATCGAGGGCATCCACGTACGCAACGTCGAGGTCGGCCAGTGCCGCGAGGCCGTGCTCCGCATCAATCTCAAATACGAGCAGAACGAGATCGCCAAGCGCGGCTTCATCCCTGAAGTGCGCGACGTGACGCTGGAGAACGTGACCTGCAAGAAATCCACCTACGGCGTGCGTTTCGACGGTCTGGATGACGTGGTCAAGATCAACGACATCACCCTGCGGAACTGCACCCTGGAGGGCGTGGAGAAAGATCCTGTCCTGCAGAGCGGCCAGGTCGGAAAAGTCACTTTCGACAACGTCACCGTCAACGGGACAAAACTCTGATAAGTCCGTGACAAGCAACTGATTGTCACACAAAGAGAAATAAAAACTCGGGTACCCTAAAAAGGTACCCGAGTTTTTATTTATACCTGAGTATCAACCTTTTGCTTGTCACGGACAACCGTAATCCGGTCAGCGGATGACAGCGGATTGGTCATTTTTCTGTTTCACAGACGGAAGTGTAGTTTGTGAGCGAAATCTTTTGTATATTTACCTTTTGGATATTCATGCCACCACGACACAAAACAACCAATTATATGCGATTCCGCCTCATTTGTTTTTTAATGCTGCTCGCAGGGATAAGCGCTGCCGCACAGCAGACCCGTACGCTCTACCTCTCCGGCACAGGATCCGATGATACCCGCACCTGGCAGTTCCGCTGCTCGGACGGGATGAACAGCGGCCGCTGGACGACCATCCAGGTCCCCTCCCAATGGGAGCTGCAGGGATTCGGAGAATACAACTACGGCCGTTCCGCCGGCCCCGGCCGCAAGCCCCTGGACGAATTCGGGGAATACCGCTACAATTTCAAGGTCCCGGCCTCCTGGCGCGGCAGCAAGGTCCGCATCGTCTTCGAGGGCGTGATGACCGACGCGCAGGTCCGCATCAACGGCAAATCCGCTGGCCCCGCCCATCAGGGAGCGTTCTACCGCTTCTCCTATGACATCACCTCCCTGCTGCGGTTCGGCGGCTCCAACACCTTGGAAGTGAAGGTCCTGAAGGAATCCGACAACGCCTCCGTCAACAACGCCGAGCGCCACGCGGACTGGTGGAATTTCGGCGGTATCTACCGCCCGGTCTATCTGACGGCCACCGCTCCCGAGCACATCGCCCGCCACGCCATCGACGCCCGCCAGGACGGCACGATGAACGTGGACCTGAAGCTTGAAAATGCTCCGGCAGGGGCTTCCGTGCGCTATACGCTCACGCCGCTCACCGCTCCGGCCGCCGCGGCGCAGGTGCGGGTGGAGGAGATTCCCGGTCAAGCCGGGAATGACAAGACGGCCAGGAAGGACAGGACGAACGGGAATGACAGGACGGCCGGGAATGACAGGACCGCTGGGAAGGAAGCGGTCCGCCACGAACTGAAGTGGACCGGGGTGGCCCCTTGGGAATGCGAGCATCCCCATCTCTACACCCTGAAGATGGAACTCCTCTCCCCCGCCGGCAAGGTCCTGCATGAGACGGAAACCCGCGTGGGCTTCCGCACCGTGGAGCTCCGTCCGCAGGACGGTCTCTACGTCAACAGCGTCAAGGTCGTGCTCAAGGGCGTCAACCGCCATGTCTTCCATCCCGAAAGCGGGCGCTGCTCTTCGCGGGCCATCAGCCTCTCCGACGCGCTGCTCGTCAAGGAGATGAACATGAACGCCATCCGCTCCCACTACCCGCCGGACACCCATTTCCTGGACATGTGCGACTCCCTGGGCATCTTCTACCTGGACGAGCTGGCCGGCTGGCACGGCCGCTATGACGACGAAGTGGGCCCGAAACTCGTGGAAGAGATGGTCACGCGCGACGTCAACCACCCCTGCATCATCCTCTGGGACAACGGCAACGAAGGTGGCTGGAACACGCACCTGGACCCCCTTTTCGCGCAGTATGACCCCCAGAAACGCCATGTGATCCACCCCTGGGCGGACTTCGACCAGCTCGACACCCACCACTACCCGACCTACCTGACCGGCGTGGCCCGCTTCACCAACGGCTACAAGGTCTTCATGCCCACGGAATTCATGCACACCAACTCCGACCAGGGCGGCGGCGCCGGCCTGGAGGACTTCTGGGCCAATTGGAGCACGCACCCGCTCTTCGCCGGCGGCTTCATCTGGGCCTTCGTGGACGAAGCGGTGCGCCGCACCGACCGGGACGGCTGGATGGACTGCAACTTCGACATGGGCAACGACGGCGTCGTCGGCCCCTACCGTGAGAAAGAAGGCAGTTTCTGGGCGATCCGGGACATCTGGGCCCCGATCCAGTTCCAGAAGCTCCTCATCACCCCGTCCTGGAAGGGTGACTTCTACGTGACCAACAAATTCCTCTTCACCCGCCTCGACCGCTGCACGATGCAATACCGCGTTAAGCGGATCGGCACCCCCGCGGAAGGCGCCGCCGCGGTGATCACCGCCAGCGGCAGCATCCCGGTTCCGGCCCTGGAGCGCGACTGCACGGGCATCCTGCACATGGACCTGCCCGCCGGCTTCTTCGATGCAGACCTGCTGGAGATCGAAGCCTTCGGCGAAGACGGCCACAGCATCTGCACCTGGACCTGGCCCATCCATTACGCAGCCGGCTACCTGGCCGCGCACAGTCCCTTCCGGCGCGGAGAGGCGGCCCGTGCCGAAGAGCGCGGCGGCAAGCACATCCTGAGCGCCGGAGCGGTCAGCGCCGAGTTCGATGCCGAGACCGGCGAGCCGGGTGCCATCCGCGCCGGCGGCCGGACCGTCCCCTTCGGCAAGATGCGCCCGGTCGGCATCAAGATGCGCTTCACCGGTGGCTATTCCCGCCAGGACGGCGAGGATGCCATCTACGTGGCGAAATACCTCGGCGCCGTGGATTCGATCGTCTGGCGGCTCAAGCCCGACGGAAAGCTCGGCATGGACGCCGTGCTGCTCAACCGCGACAACGGCGGGGTGCGCGGCGGATTCGACGACGGCTTCATGGACACCGACATCAAGGACCTCGGCTTCACCTTCGACTATCCCAAGGAGAACGTCAGCGGGATGCAGTGGCTCGGCCGCGGTCCCTACCGTGTCTGGAAGAACCGCCAGCGCGGCCACAACATCGACCTCTGGCACAAGGACTACAACGAGACCATCACGGGCCGCTCCGGCTACGGACGGCTCGACTACCCCGAATTCAAGGGCTACCACGGCAACATCTACTGGGCCCGCCTCGAAGGCCCGGCCCCGCTGACCCTCTACAGCGAGACGGACGGACTCTTCGTCAAGGTCTTCAACCCGGAAGAGCCCCAGGACGCCTTTGCCAAGCTGCTCCCGGAGTTGCCCGAGGGTGACATCTCCCTGCTCCTGGACATCCAGGCCATCAAGAGTTTCAAGAGCATCCCCCAGCAGGGGCCGCACAGCCAGCCCGGCAACATCCGCATCAAGTCCGGCGACGAAGGCTTGAAACTCAAAGTTTGGTTCGACTTCCAATAACAACCGTCAGTACAATATGAAAACCAGAATCCTTTCCCTGCTCGCCCTCTGCCTGCTCGGCCTGACCGCCGCGGCGCAGACGGCGTATGACTTCAGCAAACTCCGGATGGAGGACCTCGGCCGCGGCGTGGTCGCCGTGCGCAAGAGTCCCACCGAAGTCTTCGTGACCTGGCGCTATCTCACCCAGGATCCGGAGAATATCAAATTCGACGTCTTCCGTGACGGCGTGCGCATCAACGGCGCCCCGGTCGCAGGCATCACCTATTTCGTGGATGCCGCCAACACGTCCGACGCCCCTGCGCGCTACGAGGTGCGCCCGGCATCCGGAAAAGGCAAGTCCGGCAGCTTCACCCTGCCTGGGAACGCCCCCGCCGGCTACATCCCGATCCCGCTGGAGGCGCCCGAGGACCGCTGGGCCCCCAATGGAGAGCGTGCCTCTTACTCCCCCAACGACTGCTCGGTCGGTGACGTGGACGGCGACGGCGAATACGAGATCTTCCTCAAATGGGATCCCTCCAACGCCCACGACAACGCGCACAACGGCTACACGGGCGAAGTCTATATCGACTGCCTGAAACTCACCGGCGAGCGCCTGTGGCGCATCAACCTCGGACGCAACATCCGTGCGGGGGCGCACTACACGCAGTTCATCGTCTATGACCTGGACGGTGACGGCTGCGCCGAGCTGGTCTGCAAGACCTCCGACGCCACCGTGGACGGCACGGGCAAGGTGATCGGCGACCCGGATGCAGACTACCGGGAGCACAACAGCAAGACCCTCGGCCGCATCATGAAGGGGAATGAATACCTGACCGTCTTCAACGGCCGTACCGGCGCCGCGATGGCCACGGTGGACTACATCCCCGGCCGCGGCGAAAACGGCATCTGGGGCGACCGCAACGCCAACCGCTCCGACCGCTACCTGGCCGCTGTCGCCTACCTGGACGGCGTACACCCGAGCGTGGTGATGTGCCGGGGCTACTACACCCGCGCCACCCTCGCCGCCTGGGACTGGGACGGCAAGCAACTGACCAACAAATGGTTCTTCGACTCGCACAGCGACGAATCGCTCAAGGGCTATGACGGCCAGGGCAACCACAACCTCCGCGTCGCCGACGTGGACGGCGACGGCCGCGACGAGATCGTCTATGGCTCCTGCTGCATCGACGACGACGGCACCGGCCTCTACACCAACGGCCTGGGCCACGGAGACGCCATGCACATCGGCCAGATGGTCCCCGGCAGCAAGAAGATGCAGGTCTGGATCGGCCACGAGAACCGGGGCGTAGGCTCCGCGCTCGTGGATGCCGCCACCGGCAAGATCATCTACCGCATCCCCTCCAACATCGATGTGGGCCGCTCCATGGCCGCCGACATCGATCCCACGAACCCCGGCTGGGAAATGTGGAGCAGCGCCTCGGGCGGCATCCGCGACTACAAGGGCAAGGTCATCGCCCCGGCGATCAATTCCGTCAACTTCGCCATCTGGTGGGACGGCGACCTCACGCGGGAGCTGATGGACCGCACCCATGTGCAGAAATACAACCCGCAGACCCGCGGACTGGACATCATCCAGGAATTCGAAGGCTGCCAGACCAACAACGGCAGCAAGTCCAACCCGGCCCTGTCCGGCGACCTCTTCGGCGACTGGCGCGAGGAAGTGCTGCTGCGCAGCGAGGACAACAAGGAGCTGCGCCTGTACGTCTCCACCCTCCCCACCGCCTACCGTTTCCACACCTTCCTGCAGGATCCGGTATACCGGACCAGCATCGCGATGGAGAACATCTGCTACAACCAGCCGCCCGAGGCCGGCTTCTATTTCGGCGAAGAGCTCAACGGCAAATTCCGCGGCACGACCGTGAAGGGCCGCAAGGTCGCGGAGCCCAAGCTGCTCATGGACGTCCTGCTGGATTCCGTGATCCTGGGCCGCGAGCGGATGCAGACCATCCCGCAGGGTGCCGTCGGCAACCCCAACGGCACCCCGGAACGCCCCCGTCCCGACGGGCAGCGCCCGCCGCAGAACGGGCAGCGTCCGCCGCAGGGCATGGGTCCCGGCGGCCAGCGCCCTCCGCAGTTCCCCCCGAAGGGTGACCAGATGCCCGCACAAGGCATGCAGCCACAGGGCCAGCGCCCGCCGCAGGGAGGCCGTCCGCCGCAGGCCATGGCACGCGACAACAGCTACCGCGACAACACCCCCGACTCCCTCGACCTCGCCAAGACCGCCCGCCCGGTGGCCGGCAGCTCCCGCAAGGGCGGCAACCCGGTGCTCTTCCTGGTCGGTGACTCCACCACCCGCACCGGCACCCGCGGCAACGGCGACAATGGCCAGTGGGGCTGGGGCTACTACGCCCACGAATGGTTCGACGAAGACCGCATCACCGTGGAGAACCACGCCTTGGGCGGCCTCTCCTGCCGCACCTTCTACCGCGACTGGTGGCCCGACGTGATCAAGGGCGTGCAGAAAGGCGACTGGGTGATCATCCAGATCGGCCACAACGACAGTGGTCCCTACGACCAGCCGGGAGGACGCTCCTCCATCCCCGGCACCGGCAAGGAGACCGTGCAGGTAACCCTGCGGGACGGCCGCGTCGAGACGGTCCTCAGTTATGGCGAATACCTGCGCCGCTACATCGACGAGGTCCGCGCGAAAGGCGCCACGCCGCTGCTCTCCACCCTTACGCCCCGCAACCAGTGGGACAACGGGAGAGTCCGCCGCAAGAACGACTCCTACAACATCTGGATCCGCGAGGTGGCCGCCGAAAAGAACGTCCCGGTGATCGACCTGGAGGAGATCTCCGCCAGCGACTTCGAGCGCTGGAGCCACTTCAAGGTGGACTACATGTTCTACAACGACAACATCCACTCCAGCGCCTACGGCGCCGCGCACAATGCCTGGTGCATGGCCCTCGGCATCGCCCGCACGGACAGCAAGCTGAAAGACTACCTCCTGCCGCTCGAACAGCCGCAGCAGGAATTCGTGCGCGAGCCGGGCAAGCCGGCCCTCATCGTCACGGGAGACAGCACCATCCAGAACACCGACTCCGACCCCGACGGGATGTGGGGCTGGGGCAGCGTGCTGGAGACGGTCTTCGACCCTTCCCGCATCACGCTCGTCAACGCCGGCAAGGCCGGGCGCAGCGCCCGCACCTTCCTCAATGAAGGCCGCTGGGACAAGGTCTACAACAGCCTCCAGCCCGGAGACTTCGTGGTCATCCAGTTCGGCCACAACGACATGGGCCGCGTCGGGCAGCCGCCTTACCGCGCTGAACTGGCCGGCGACGCCGACGAAAGCGACGTCGTCTTCATGGCCAACACCCGGCAGTACGAAGTCGTCCGCAGCTACGGCTGGTACCTGCGCAAATTCATCGACGATGTCCGCGAGAAAGGCGCCACGCCCATCCTGGTCAGCCTCACTCCGCGCAACGAATGGCCCCACGGCAAGATGGAGCGCCGCGACGACACCTACGGCATCTGGGTGCGCGACGTCGTCAAGCAGACCGGCGTAGACTTCGTGGACATGCACAACATCACGGCCGACTACTTCGACAGCATCGGCCCCGAGGCCACCCGGCCCTACTACAAGAACGACCACACGCACACCTCCCGGCTCGGCGCCGAGCGCAACGCCAGATCCTTTGCCGAAGGCCTTCGCAAGATCGGTCATCCGCTTGCCAAATATTTGAAATAACACAATATGAGAACCCGATTCCTCCTTTCTGCAGCCCTTGGCCTGCTCGCGGCTTCAGCCGCATTCGCCCAAGGCACGGACTGGTACACCCCCACCCGCGAGAACAAGCCGTTCCTGCGCTGGTGGTGGCTGGGCAGCGCCGTGGACCAAGAAGGTCTCACCTACAACCTGGAAGAATTCGCCAAGGCCGGCATCGGCGGCTACGAAGTGACGCCGATCTACGGCGTACAGGGCAACGAGACGAACGACATCGACTACCTCTCCCCCAAGTGGATGGAGATGTACAAGTGGCTGGTGTCCGAGTCGCAGCGCCTCGACCTCGAGTGCGACCTCAACAACGGCACGGGCTGGCCGTTCGGCGGCCCGCAGATCACCCCGGAACTGGCGGCCCAGAAGATGGAAGTCTCCCCCGAAGGGGTCAAATCCGTGCAGACCGGACAGATGGTCAAGCGGGCGGCTCCCGGCGGCGAAGGCTTCGTGATGGACCACTACAACCCGGAGGCCCTGAAGGTCTATCTGGACCGCTTCGACAAGGCATTCGCCCAAAGCGGCGCCCGCTGGCCGCACACCTTCTTCAATGACTCGTACGAAGTGTACGGGGCCAACTGGACCCCGGCTTTCGCCGAAGTCTTCAAGGAGCGCTACGGCTACGACATCGTCCCCTACCTGCAGCAGATCCCGGCCCCCCGGCAGGGCCAGCGTCCCGCCGAGCCGGAGGCCCTGAACGCGTCCAGGCTCTCCGCCTACGACCGTGCCATCGCGGACTACCGCGAATGCCTCGGGACGATGCTCGTCGAGAACTTCATCGACCCCTGGATCGCCTGGTGCCACGGCCACGGTGCCCTGGTGCGCAACCAGTCGCACGGATCGCCGGCCAACCTGCTGGACGTCTACGCCGCCGTGGACATCCCCGAGTGCGAGACCTACGGCCGTTCCCCCTTCGACATCCCCGGCCTGCGCCAGGATCCCATCGGCAGGCCCAATGACGGTGACCCGGCCGTGCTGAAACTCGCCTCTTCCGCCGCCCACGTGGCCGGCAAGAAGTACACTTCCAGCGAGACCCTGACCTGGATGACCGAGCATTTCCGCACCTCCCTGAGCCAGTGCAAGCCCGAAATCGACCAGATGTTCGCCTCCGGCGTGAACCACGTCTATTTCCACGGCGCTCCCTATTCCCCGAAGGGGGCTGAGTTCCCGGGCTGGCTGTTCTACGCGTCGATCAACATGTCCCCGACCGGCAGTCTCTGGAAGGACGCCCCGGCGCTCTTCAAGTACATCGAGCGCTGCCAGGCATTCCTGACCGCAGGCACCCCGGACAGCGACTTCTATCTCTATTTCCCGGTCTATGACCTGTGGAGCAGCCGCACGGAGTCGGCTTACATGATGTTCGACATCCACTCGATGGGCCGCACGATGCCGGCCGTCAAGGCCGCGATGAACGGCATCGTCGCCGCCGGCTTCGACGCCGACTACATCTCCGACAAGCAGCTCCTCGAGCACAACATCGACAAGCCCGTCATCGTCCCCGCCGTGCAGCTGATGCCGGTCGAGACCGTCCGGCGCCTCGCCGAACTCAAGAAGCAGGGCGTGCCCGTGTACTTCATCGGCAACCTGCCCGCGGACGTGCCCGGTCTCCACGACCTGGATGCCCGCCGCAAGGCGTTCAAGCAGGCCGTCAGGGGCCTCGGCAAGCCGACGACCATGGAGAAGGTCTTCGCCGCCTACAAGCCCGAGACCTTCAAGAGCGAGCTGGGCGGACAGATGATCCGCCGCCGCAACGAGTGCGGAGGCTGGAACTATTTCGCCGCCATGCTCAAGAACCAGCCGGTGGACGGCTGGGTGAAACTCGCCACCCCGGCCGCCGCCGCGATGCTCTACGACGCCGTGTCCGGCATCTCCGGCCAGGCGCAGGTGCGCACCGCCGCCGACGGCTGCGCCGAGATCCGCCTGCAGCTGCTGCCCGGAGAGTCCATCCTCATCAAGACCTTCCCGCAGCAGATCGACGCTCCGGACTGGAAGTATGCCGCCGCCTGCGGGGAGCCTGTCGCCATCGACCGCGCCTGGAACATCTCCTTCCCGGAGAGCGCCCCCGAGATCAAGGGCAACTTCTTCACCGACAAGCCGCAGGACTGGACGAAACTCAAGGTCGACGCCGCCAAGGTCAACCACGGCACGGCCCTGTATTCTTCCGCCATCGACCTGCTCCATCCCGAGGAGGCCGACGAGTGGATCCTCGACCTGGGCGACGTGCGCGAGAGCGCCCGCGTGTTCATCAACGGCGAGGATGCCGGCACCGCCTGGTGCGTGCCGTTCCGCCTGCCGGTCGGCAAATTCCTCAAGCCGGGCATCAACCTGCTGGAGGTCTACGTGACCAACCTGCCGTCCAACCGCATCGCGGACTTCGACCGCCGCGGCGTGAAATGGCGCATCTTCAAGGACGCCAATGTCAACACCCTCGGGCCCAAGACCTTCGAAGGCTGGGCCACGGATCCTTCCGGCCTGTGCTCGGAGGTGAACCTGATCCCCGTGCACTACGACGTCCCGTCCTCCGCAGAGGTCATCGCCCAGGCCCGCCGGGTCAACGATTACTTCATGCACAAGTTCCCGGATCCGCTCCGCGTGGTCCCCTTCCCTTCCCGCCGCAAGGTCTATGAGGGCAACATCTGGACGCGCGGCGTCTATTACGAAGGCCTGATGGCCCTGTACGGCGTGGATCCGCAGCAGCGCTACCTCGACTACACGATGGACTGGGGCGACAAGTTCGACTGGAACATGCGCAACGGCCAGACGCTCACCCGCAACGCCGACAACTACTGCTGCTCGCAGGCCTACATCGACATGTACCGCATCTACGGAGAGGAGAAGATGATCGCCAATGTCACGAAGTGCATGGAGAACATCCTCGCTTCCGAGGAGGCCGTCGCCGACTGGACCTGGATCGACGCCATCCAGATGGGCATGCCCGTGCTGATCAAATACGGCGTGACCATGAACAAGCCGGAGTACTTCGAGAAGGCCTGGCAGATGTACAAGTGGTCCCGCGACCGCTTCAAGAACGAAGCCGAGGGCCTGTGGTGGCGCGACAAGGATTTCTGCCCGCCCTACAAGACCCCGAACGGGAAGGACTGCTACTGGGCCCGCGGCAACGGCTGGGTGATCGCCGCCTTCGTGCGCGTGCTGCAGGAGCTCCCCGCGAACGATCCGCACAAGGCCGTGTATGAGCAGGACTTCCTGGATTTCTGCCAGGCGGTGATCAAGTACCAGCGTGCCGACGGCACCTGGAACGCCTCCGTGGCCGATCCGGACGACTTCGGCGGCCCGGAAGCCACCGGCACCTCGCTCTTCCTCTACGGCCTGGCCTGGGGCATCAACACCGGCCGGCTCGACGCGCAGACCTATCTCCCCGTTGTCGCCCGCGGCTGGAACGGCCTCAACCGCATCTGCATCCATCCCAACGGCTTCATCGGCTACTCCCAGGGCTCCGGCAAGGAGCCGAAGGAAGCCCAGCCCGTCACCTACGACCGCATCCCCGACTTCGAGGACTTCGGCACGGGCTGCTACCTGCTCGCTGCGAGCGAAGTCAGTAAACTGACTTCGCTCGCGCAAGCAGCTTAATAAAGCCGTTCCCGGGCACAAAGAGGGCGTCCTCCGTGCCCGGGAACGATTATTTGAGCAGTTTGAGCAGTTCGCCGAGGGACTTGTTGCCAAGGTCCATCTCCTTGACCGTCTTCTCGAAATTCTCGACGCGTTTCTCCAGATCTTCCATCTTCTTCATGCCGCCGGCGATCTCCATGACCTGGAAAGTATAGCCCTTCGGAAGCTCATAGACCTCCGGATGGAAGAGGCCGATGTGGATGTTGCGGGTGCGGGTCCTGGGGGCGTCTTCCATGAGTAAGATACCGGTCTCCAGGTCCGTCCAGGTGGTGTGGCTGATGACTTCTTCGCTCTCGTGCCCGGCGAATTCGGAGACAGTCTTCGTGGCCGCGTAATGCTCATAGCACCAGCGGTCCTGCGCGGAGGAAATGTCATTCTCGTCCTTGATGACAGTACGCGACTTGTCGAACTGGGTGACGGCCTCCTGCGTCTCCGGCATCGGCATCTTGGTGATGGTCTTCTTCGTCTCGTCGATCATGTAAATCGCGAGACTGTCGGCGATGGCCAGGCTGCGGGACACGTGGCGCGAGCCGTCTCCCATCGTGCTGAAGGTGACGGAATAGATCCGCCCGGCCCCATTGTGGAAGACCTTGCTCCGGCGCAGCTCGTCATAGACATAGGCGCAGTAGGCCGGCTCCTTGGGCGGGCGCCGGAAGCCGGGCCGCTCGCCCTCGTCATTCTTGGGCAGGCCGAGCGGGCACTCGTACCAGTGCTCCGGGATGTCAAAGACCGTCTTGGGGTCGGGAATGCCGCTGGGGCCCTGCGCCAGGGCGCAGATGCCTGTCAACAGGGCCGCGGCGGCGGTCAGCAAGCAGAATCGTGTGTTCATTTCTGGATGTTTTATCGAATTGTACCAAAGGTCTGAAAAGTCAGCGTAAATAACACCCCATAAACAGGTGGAATTTCCAATCCGTTCCGTGTACTGGGACAAAAATCGGTAATTCTTTGCTAAAAACACTATACAAAAGTATAGACATGCACATTGCTCCGCATCTGGCAGTCCAAGTACGGAGTGAGATCCCCGGGCTGGTCGGGGATGACGGATTACTTTTTGATGAATTCCACCCTTCGGTTCTTGGCGCGTCCTTCATCGGTGCTGTTGTCGGCAATGGGTTCGTGGGAGCCTTTGCCCACAGCGGTGAGGCGGTCTTTGGCAATGCCCAGCTCCACGAGGCGGGCGACGATAGCCTCGGCCCGTTTCTGGGAGAGCGGATCATTCACCTTATCGCTTCCGGTGTTGTCGCAGTGGCCCTGGACCTCGAATTTCAGCGAAGGGTCTTTATCCATGATACCCTTGATACGGTTGATCTCCACATCGGCCTCCGGTTTCAGGGTGGCCTTGCCGGTATCGAAGGTGATGGCATAGGTGACGATCTTGCCGTCGGAGGCCAGGCGGTCATAGAGCGGTACGGCACCTTTGCATATACGGAGGTTGGTGATGCTGAGTTTGGGCTCAAAAACGCTTCCCAGGGCAAACCAGCCAGGAGCCATGGCCACGTTGGGGATGTTGATAATCCTTTCACCGTCAAGGTAATACTTCAGCGCACGCTTGTTAAAGGAAATCGCAAGGTGATGCCATTTCCCGCTGGTGAGCGTAACGGGCCATGATCCTTCCTGCTCACCGGAGGCTGCTTTCCAGTACCAAATGTGACTGTAATTGTCGGCATCATCCGACACGGGGATTTCCAGGTGGAAGACCGGGTCTTTATCCATGTCGGCCGGGAAGAACTCCCATACCAGCCTTCCTTCTTCTTCACCCGTCTGGAAAGCGTCAAACTCCACGGTGAATACATCGCCCAGGAAGTTCCTTGGATTCTTCATCAGAGGAGACACCCTGTCGCCGTGATGGGACATGGCGAAGCACTTCTTGCCATTGATTTCCAGTACTTCCGATTCACCGGCAAGCAGCTCCAGGCGGGAAGGGAATTCTCCCAACTGCTCATCGTCCATCGGGTCATCGTAAATCACCTCATCCCCCGGGACGAAGTCGCTCTTGGCGTAGGCAGTCTGGACCGTCTTCTTCTGCTGAGTATTCTGAGCAGCCGTTTCCCCTGCAGGATTCCTGGTCCCGCATTCGGTGCAGAAGTTGCCCGTGTTCCCGGCGTGTCCGCATTCGGGATTCGGACAAGTCCAAGTGCCGTCCACAGCGGCGGTCTGTGCTGGTGTCTCCTGTTTCCGGTTCTTCTTGTCTTTCTTTTTTCCAAGTTTACCGTTCAGGAGATCATTCACGCCCTGCTCTACCTTATTGCCTACGTTGTTCTCTGCAGCATTTTTGGCTCTTTCTCCAAGCCTTTCCAGCAAACTCTGTGCATCTGCACCCGCGCACGCGAGCGCAAAGCAGACAAATAATAACGAAACTTTTTTCATATCCGTTTTTGTTTATTTATAGTGACTTGTTATTCTTATTACAGCATTTTATGTTCAATAGCCTTGACAAGCAGTTCGCCGGTCGTAGCGGCGTCAAACTTTGACTTAAGCCGCTGACGATACCACTTGATGGCCGGGAGGCTCAGATGCATCTCGACGGCTATCTCCGTACTTCTCTTCCCCGCCGCCAGCATCTTCAATATCTTCTCCTCCTTGGCAGACAGGGTGATTTCGTTATTCACTATATCTTCCATTCGCTTTGGATATCTTTTTGAATACAAATGTCTGCAAATCGTTTTGAATCAGACTTATACAAAAGTATAAAAATGCTTTGGGCGGGTATGGAAAATGATACAATTTGTGGAAAGACACCCACGTTTTACTAAATTTGCATTATGAGACATGCTGCAATCACCCTGCTTTTCCTTTTGCTCGGACACCTTGCCTCCGCGCAGTATTTCGACCACCGGGGCTATCGGCTGGACTCGCTGGAAAACATCGTGGCCGGCTGGACGCAGGAGCGCTTCTCCACGGCCTCACGGGAAACCCAGACCTCCGTCGCCCTGGCTTTCGGAGACTTGATGTACGGCTATGAGCGCATCAACCCGGACCGGGCCGTTTATTGTGCCCGCAGGGCATTTGAAACCGCCAAACTGCTCGGTTCCCTCAAAATGCCATTCCGCGCCGCGCGCTTCATCGGCCAGATGTACTACGACAGGGAGCGGTACGACAGCACGCTGTATTATTACGGCATCGCGCAGACCTATCTGGACCGGATGGTGGCCGGAGAGGGCGGATACCCTGAGGAGGAAGTGGACGATGCCCTTTCCAGTTTCTACGGAGATATGGGCAACGTCTATTACGCGCTGGATTCCCTTCCCAAAACGCTATATTATTACGCCAAAGCCGGAGAAATCTTTGAAAAGAACGGCTGGAAGCAGAGTAGCGCCATCCTCTGGCACAACATGGGCGATATCTCCCATGAGCAGGGAAACGACAGGAAAGCCATCGAATACTATGAAAAGTCCATTCGTTTTGGCCAGGAGGCCGATGACTCCCTGTGGGTAGCGGCACCCCGGCTGAGCCTGGGCACCGTCTACATGAAGCAGGGCAAGGTGACCAAGGCCCTTGAGTACCTGCAGCTGGCCGATGAATATTATTCCAAGCATCAGGATCAGGAATACACGGACCGAATCCTCACCTTGGACATAATGGGCCAGGCCCTGCGCTCACAAAAGCGGCAGCGCACTCTGGTCGCCGTCATATCGTCCGTCCTGGCGCTTTTCCTGCTCGGGTTCATCCTGCTCTCACGCCTGACCCGCCGCCTGGGCAAGGCCAACAGGGCCGCCGACGAAGCCCTCGCCGAAGCGCTGTCGGAAAAAGGAATTACGATTGACGAGGAGACACTTCGCTACGCTCAGGATAACAAAACGGGCGCTCTGGAAGACAATAACGACGCTTGTCATGCTGAACGAAGTGAAGCATCTGTCTCCGCCCCGGAGCTCACCCAGCGGGAATTGGAAATCCTTCCCATGATCGCCGCAGGAATGACCAGCAAAGAAATCGCCGCACGTCTCTTCCTGACCCAGCAGACCATCAAATGGCGCCGCCAGCGCCTTCTGGAAAAGTTCGATGCCAAGAACACCGCCGAAATGCTCTCCAAGGCCCGCGAGGCCGGGTTGCTGTAGCGGGGATGATGGAAAGTTGAGCCGGACAGGACATTTGGCGTGACTCAGAAGTTCCTGATTCTCAACAATAACCGAATTCTCGGGTACCCCAAAAAGGCACCCGAGATTTCAGTTTTAATTGATTATTTGCATTTTACGCAGCACGGAAGCCAACATAGGGGAGGAGGTGGCTGCGGGGAAAAGGGCCGGGCATGGCAATCGTCGGATGGTAAGAGGAGCTGCGGGCAGGACGAAGGAAAAGGGCCGGGCATGGCAATCGTCGGATGGCAAGAGGAGCTGCGGGCAGGACGAAGGGAAAGGCCGGGCATGGCGTAAGAGGGGCCGGACAGGACAGCAAGGGAGGCATACGCGGGAGCAAGGAAAGATTTATTTGAAGGTATCGGATTTCTTTGTATATTTGTATGAATATGGCAAAATCCAGATTCTAGCAATATAAAACATACTAAAACTATCTTTCTATCACACATTATGGCTAAAGAAAAGAAATTCATCACCTGTGATGGCAACCAGGCAGCGTCGAACATCGCTTACCTGTTCAGCGAGCACGCTGCCATCTACCCGATTACGCCGTCCTCCACCATGGCGGAGAACGTAGACGAATGGGCAGCTCACGGCAAGAAGAACCTCTGGGGCGAGACCGTCAAGGTCACCGAGATGCAGAGCGAGGCCGGTGCCGCAGGCGCCGTGCACGGTTCCCTGCAGGCCGGTGCGCTGACGACCACCTTCACCGCTTCCCAGGGTCTCCTCCTGATGATTCCGAATATGTACAAGATCGCCGGCGAGATGCTTCCGGCCGTCTTCCACGTGTCCGCACGTGCGCTGGCGTCCCACGCGCTCTCCATCTTCGGCGACCACCAGGATGTGATGGCCTGCCGCCAGACCGGCTTCGCGATGCTCGCTTCCAGCTCCGTGCAGGAGGCCCAGGACCTCGCCGCCGTGGCGCACCTGAGCGCCATCAAGTCCTCCCTGCCTTTCCTCCACTTCTTCGACGGCTTCCGCACCTCCCACGAGATCCAGAAGATCGAGGCCATCGACGAGGCCGAGCTCAAGAAGATGGTCAGCGACAAGGCCCTCGAGAATTTCCGCGCCCGCGCGCTGAACCCGGACGCCCCCGTCACCCGCGGCACCGCCCAGAACGGCGACGTGTACTTCCAGGCCGTCGAGTCCCGCAACCAGGTCTATGAGGCCGTCCCGGACATCGTGGCCCGCTACATGGGCGAGATCAGCGAGCTGACCGGCCGCACCTACCGTCCCTTCGAGTACTACGGCGCCAAGGACGCCGAATGTGTGATCGTCGCGATGGGCTCCGTCACCGAGACCATCAAAGAGACCATCGACTACCTCGCCGAACACGGCCGCAAGTACGGCGTCGTGACCGTCCACCTCTACCGTCCGTTCTCCGAGAAGTACTTCCTCAAGGTCATCCCCAAGACCGTCAAGAAGATCGCGGTCCTCGACCGCACCAAGGAGCCCGGTGCCCCGGGCGAGCCGCTCTACCTCGACGTGCGCGCCATCTACCAGGGCAAGGAGAACGCTCCCCTCGTGATCGGCGGCCGCTACGGCCTCTCCTCCAAGGACACCACCCCCGCCCAGATCGTCGCCGTGTACGACAACCTCGAGCGCAAGTCCCCGAAGGCTGACTTCACCATCGGCATCGTCGATGACGTGACCTTCAAGAGCCTCCCGACCACGGGCGAGATCTCCATCGTCAAGAAGGGCACCACCGAGTGCAAGTTCTACGGCCTCGGATCCGACGGTACCGTCGGCGCCAACAAGAACACGATCAAGATCATCGGCACCCATACCGACCTCTACAGCCAGGCCTACTTCGACTACGACTCCAAGAAGTCCGGCGGCTACACCTGCTCGCACCTGCGTTTCGGCAAGAAGCCGATCAAGGCCCCGTACCTGGTGGGCACCCCGGATTTCGTGGCCTGCCACGTCCCGTCCTACCTCGAGAAATATGATGTCCTGAAGGGCATCAAGGACGGCGGCAGCTTCCTGCTCAACTCCCTGTGGAACGAAGAGGAGACCATCAAGCGCATCCCGGACGCCGTCAAGGCCGTCATCGGACGCAAGAACATCAAGCTCTACATCATCAACGCCACCAAGATCGCCCAGGAGATCGGCCTCGGCGGAAGGACCAACACCATCCTCCAGAGCGCCTTCTTCCGCATCACGGGCATCATCCCGGTGGACGACGCGATCAAGTACATGAAGGACGCCGCCCTCAAGTCCTACGGCAAGAAGGGCGAGAACGTCGTCAACATGAACTATGCGGCCATCGACCGCGGCGGCGAGTACACCCAGGTGCACGTGCCTGCCGAGTGGGCCGAGATCAACGCCAAGTTCACCAACCCGAACGCCGGCCGCCTCGCCACGCCGTTCGTCAAGGAGATCGCCGACATCGTCAACGCCCAGGCCGGCGACACCCTCCCGGTCAGCGCCTTCCTCCCCTACCAGGACGGTTCGATGCCCGCCGGCACCGCCGCTTATGAGAAGCGCGGCGTCGCCGTGAGCGTGCCCGTCTGGGATCCGACCAAGTGTATCCAGTGCAACACCTGCGCCTTCGTCTGCCCGCACGCTGCCATCCGTCCGTTCCTGATGACCGACGAAGAGGCCGCCGCTGCCGCCGCACAGGGCGTCAAGGTTGCCGACGGCAAGGCCAACCTCAAGGAGTACAAGTACACCATCGCCGTGTCCGTCGCCGACTGTACCGGTTGCGGCAACTGCGTGGATGTCTGCCTCGCCAAGGACAAGGCCCTCGCCATGGAGCCGTACATGGACCACGAAGCCGACCAGGCCGCGTTCGACTTCCTCAACGCCAAGGTGGGCTACAAGACCCCGCTCGATCCCAAGTCCAACATGAAGGCCGCCCAGTTCGCACAGCCGCTGTTCGAATTCTCCGGCGCCTGCGCCGGATGCGGCGAGACCCCGTACATCAAGAACATCACCCAGCTGTTCGGCGACCACATGATGATTGCGAACGCCACGGGCTGCTCCTCCATCTACGGCGCCTCCTTCCCGGCCTCCCCGTACTGCACCGACGCCCACGGCCACGGTCCGGCCTGGCAGAACTCCCTCTTCGAGGACTTCTGCGAGTTCGGTCTCGGCATGCACCTCGGCTCCGACCGCATCCGCGAGACGGTCGCTTCCCTGATGCAGAAGGGTCTGGAGTGCGACTGCTGCTCCGAGCAGATCAAGGATCTCTTCCGGCAATGGCTCGACAACAAGAAGGACTACGCTTGCACGCGCGAAGTCGCCGACAAGCTCGTCCCGCTTATGGAAGCGTGCGGCTGCGACATCTGCAAGTCCCTCCTCCAGCTGAAGGCCTACATCCCGGCCCGCAGCCAGTGGATCTTCGGCGGCGACGGTGCTTCCTATGACATCGGCTACGGCGGACTCGACCACGTCCTCGCCTCCGGCGAAAACGTCAACATCCTCGTCCTCGACACCGAAGTGTACTCCAACACCGGCGGACAGTCCTCCAAGGCCACCCCGGTCGGCGCGATCGCCAAGTTCGCCGCCTCCGGCAAGAAGATCCGCAAGAAGGATCTCGGCATGATGGCGATGAGCTACGGCTATGTGTACGTGGCCCAGGTCGCCATGGGCGCCAGCCCCGTCCAGTACATGAACGCCATCAAGGAAGCCGAGGCCTACGACGGACCGTCCCTGATCATCGCCTACGCACCTTGTATCAACCACGGTCTCAAGGCAGGCATGGGTCTGAGCCAGAAAGAGGAGAAGCTCGCCGTCGAGTGCGGCTACTGGCACCTCTACCGCTACAACCCGGTGCTTGAGGAGCAGGGCAAGAACCCGTTCACGCTCGACTCCAAGGAGCCTGACTGGAGCAAGTTCCAGGACTTCCTCAAGGGTGAGGTCCGCTTCGCTTCCCTGTACAAGCTCTTCCCGGACAGCGCCGCCGAACTGCTCTCCAAGACCGAGGAGTTCGCGAAGGTCCGCCTTGGAACATACAAGCGCCTGGCAGGAAAAGAATAATTTATTTGTAAGATTTAATAAATAATTATTGTTTCCCAATAAAACTTGATTATCTTTGCAACTGCAGTCCGGTTTTTCGTATCTTTGTATGGCAAACGGCTGCAACAAGCAAGGAACATCAATGACCTATATGAAGAAAATTCTCATCCTTGCAGCAGCGCTCCTCAGCGCTGCTGCTTTGGGAAACGCCCAGCAGATGCAGGAGCTTCCCAACGATCCGGCGACCCGCGTCGGCAAACTCGACAACGGCCTGACCTACTACATCCGTCACAACGAGAAGCCCGCCCAGCGGGCGGAATTCTACCTCGCCACCAACGTCGGCGCCCTGCAGGAGCTGCCCGACCAGGACGGTCTCGCCCACTTCCTGGAGCACATGTGCTTCAACGGCACCAAGAACTTCCCCGGCAAGGGCATCCTCAACTGGCTGGAGAGCATCGGCGCCTCCTTCGGCGGCAACGTCAACGCCTCCACGGGCGTCGAGCAGACCATCTACCTGCTCAACAACATCCCGCTGGTGCGTCCCACCGTCGTGGACACCTGCATCCTCATCATGCACGACTACTCCCACTTCGTGACCAACGACCCGGTCGAGATCGACAAGGAGCGCGGCGTCATCCTGGAGGAGAAGCGCTCCCGCAACACCGCCCAGTGGCGCATGCGCGAGCAGTCCGGCCCGTACCTCTATAACAACACAAAGTACGCCACCACCTCCATCATCGGCACCGAGGAGCAGCTCAAGACCTTCAAGCCCGCAAGCCTGGTGAACTTCTACCAGACCTGGTACCATCCGGACATGCAGGCGCTCATCGTCGTGGGCGACGTGGACGTGGACTATGTGGAAGCCTGCATCAAGCGCACCTTCGCCGACATCCCGGCGGCCGTCAATCCCAAGCAGAAAGACGTGATCGCCATCCCGGACAACGAGAAGCCGCTTATCGGCATCCTCACCGACCCGGAGAACCGCAATACCAGCATCACGGCTTACTGGCGCAGCGAAGCCCGTCCCGAGCAGCTCAACAGCACGCCCGTCGGCCTGCTGACCGACCTGGTCCAGGACATCGTCAGCATCGCCATGAACGAGCGCTTCGAGGACATCGCGGCCCAGAGCAACGCCCCGTTCCTGAACGGCGGCTTCGGCATCGGCAACCTCTGCGAGACGGCCGACGTCGTGATCGCCGAGGTGGCCTGCAAGGACGGCGATGCGCTGAACGCCTTCTCCGCCGGCCTGATGGAAGCCGAGAAACTCCGCCGCTTCGGCCTGACCGACGCCGAGGTCGAGCGCGCCAAGACGGAGATCCTCTCCCAGTATGAGGCCGCCGCCAAGAAGGCCGGCACCCGCACCAACTCCGAGTTCGTGATGCCGATGATCAACCACTTCTTCGACAACAAATCCTTCATGGATCCGGAGGCCGAGTACCAGCTCGTCCAGCAGCTCCTCCCGATGCTCCCCGCCGAAGCCATCAACCAGGCGGCCCAGCAGATGATCACCCGCGAGAACCTCGTGGTCATCTACCAGGCGCCCGAGAAGGCCGGTCTCGCCCACCCGACCGAGGAGCAGATCCAGGCCGTGATCGACGCCGTGGAGAACGCGCAGATCGAGCAGGCCGCCGGCGAGGAGATTCCCGCCGCCTTCCTCGATCCCGCCACCCTCAAGGGCAGCAAGAACGCCAAGATCAAGGACACCCTCTACGGCGCCAAGACCTTCACGCTCAAGAACGGCCTGCGCGTCTGGCTCCTGCCTTCCGACCATGAGAAAGACCGCATCACCTTCAGCATCTCCAAAGACGGCGGACGCAGCCTCCTCTCCGACGAAGAGCTCTACTCCTTCGATTCCAACATCTGGTCGCTCTACCTCTCCACCACCGGTGTCGCCGGTTTCCCGGCCACCACGGTACGGAAGATGCTGGCCGGCAAGCAGTGCTCCGCCACCCCGTTCATCAACGAGTACACCCATGGTGTGAACGGCTCCAGTACGGTCAAGGACTTCGAAACCGCCCTGCAGATGGCCTATCTCTACTTCACGGAGCCGCGCTTCGACGAAGCCGAGTACAACCAGGGCCGCAGCCAGATCGACGCCGTCCTGCCGAACCTCATGACCCAGTCCAACTACAAGCTCAACAAAGCCCTCTACGACTACATCTATGACAGCCCGCGCCGCTTCATGATCAGCCCCGAGGTGATGGACAAGGCCACCCTCGCCACCCTCGAAAGCGCCTACAAGCGCCTCTTCGGCGACATCGCAGGTGCCCAGATGGTCGTCGTCGGCGACTTCACCGTCGAGGAAATGCTCCCGCTGATCCGCAAGTACGGCGGCTCCCTGCCGATGAGCAAGACGGCCACCAAGGCCTCCTACCGAGGCGACGGCATCACCACCGCCAACCGCATCTATGACTTCAAGGCCCAGATGGCCACGCCGATGGTCACGGTCCTGCAGGTCTACAATGTCATGGCCCCCTACTCCGTCGAAGCCGACGTCGCCTGCGACGCCCTCTCCTATATCCTCGACATGCTCTACACCGAGACCCTCCGCGAGGATGAAGGCGGCACCTACGGCGCCAGCACCCAGCCGCAGGTCTCCCGGAAACCGGACGAGCGCCGCATCATGCAGGTCGTCTTCCAGACCAACGTAGAGTCCGCCGACAAGCTCCGCGAGCTGGCCAAGAGCGGCTTCCAGGGCATCGCGGACAACGGCCCGACCGCCGACCAGTTCGACAAGGCCGTCAAGAACCTGCAGAAGAACATCCCGGAGAACCGCCAGCGCAACGCCTACTGGAGCAACATGCTCATGCAGTACGCCCGCTACAGCCTCGACTACGACAAGGAGTACGAAGCAGCCGTCAACGCCCTGACCCCGGAGAAGGTCCAGGCTGCCGCCCGGGAATTCCTTAACGGCAACATGGCCGAGCTCGTCATGCGCCCCGAATAATCGGATTTCGCCCCATTCCGTCCCCGGCGGATTTGGGACAAAGAAGAAAACAACGAGATTTTTATCCCTCAAGAGGGCCGGTTTCTCCGCGAAACCGGCCCTTTTGTCACTTTTTTTGTCCGCCGGGCACACATGTTTGCCCGGCGCTTGCCCGAGGGCTACCTTTGCGACCGTTTATAAAAAAGAACCAAGATGTATAACCTGACCAACAAAGACAGTTTCCTGCGCTACTTCGAGCGCTCCGTCCTGGAATGCTGGAACAAACCGGCAATCGACGAATACAAAGCGACAAGCATCACTTACGGCGAACTTGCAGCCGAACTCGACGAAACCGTTCGCTGGTGGCGGGCAGCCGGGCTGAAGAGCGGAGACAAGGTAGCGATCAACGCCCGTTCGAGCGCCGGCTGGGCCAAGGCCTTCTTTGCCGCGCAGACCGGCGGATTCGTGGCCGTACAGCTCTTCAACGGATTCACGCCCGACGACACGATGAAACTCGTGAACCACTCCGACAGCCGCATCCTTTATACAGAAAAGGCCATCTTCGACAAGATGGACTTCGAGGCCATGCCCGCCCTGCTGGGCGCCATCGACACCAAGACCGGAGAACTCCTGGCCTCCCGCGGCGATTTCGCAGCGATCTACGAAAACCGCCATGCCCGCTTCGAAGAGGCTTACCCGCAGGGCTTTACCCGCGAAGACGTCCACTTCCCCGACCGCGACCTGGACGAGCTCTGCGCCCTGATGTACACTTCCGGCTCCACCGGCAATCCCAAGGGCGTGATGATCAGCATCCGCAACTTCAGCTCCAACATCCAGCTGATCCCGCACCACTTCCCCTACAAGCGCGAAGACAACTACGTCAGCGTCCTCCCCTACGCCCACATCTTCGGCCTGGTGTATGACCTGATGGCCCCGCTGTGCTACGGCATGACCCTGTGCATCCTCTACATCCCGCCGGTACCGGCCAACCTCAAGCCGGCCCTGCGCCAGTACAAGCCGTTCGTCTTCTTCGCCGTCCCGCTGATCATCAACAAGATGCTGGACGACACCATCGGAGAATTCGTCCGCAGCAAGAGCGGCGCCGCCAAACTCGCCGACCACGAGAACAATCCCGACTTCTGCGAAGCGCTCCACACCATCTTCATGAACGCCTTCGGCGGCAACCTCGGCCTGATGATCACGGGCGGCGCGGCCATGCCGGAGCAGCTCGAGCGCCTGTTCATCGAGCAGATCAAGGTCCCCTTCGTGACGGGCTACGGCATGACCGAGTGCACCCCGACCATCACCCTGGGCCACAAAGAGACCTATGTCATGAAAGAGTGCGGCGAGCCGGTCCCGGAGGGCATCGAGCTCAAGATTGACTCCCCCGATCCGCGCCGCATCGCCGGCGAGGTGATCGTCCGCGGCCACGTGGTCTTCTCCGGCTACTACAAGAATCCGGAAGCCACCCGTGCCGTCCTCAGCGAAGACGGCTGGTTCCGCACCGGAGACCTGGGCACCATCGACGAACTCGGCCGCGTCTTCCTCGTGGGCCGCAGCAAGAGCATGATCCTCGGCACCAACGGCCAGAACATCTTCCCCGAGGAGATCGAAGTCGTGCTCAACCAGCTCCCCTATGTCCAGGAGTCCCTCATCGTGGGCCGGGACGGCCGCCTCACGGCGCTCATCGTGCCCAACCAGGCCCTCCTGTCGGAGCAGAACATCGACGCCGCCGGACTGGACAACATCATGAAGGCCAACATCGCCCTCCTCAACGAGAAGATCCCCGGCTACTCCGCCGTTTCCGACTTCGAACTGCACTTCGACCCCTTCGCCAAGACCCCGAAGGGAAGCATCAAGCGCTTCATGTACAAATAGGGCCCCGAGGCGTCCCGAAATACCAAAATGGCCGTGTCCGGCAGACCTGCTGCCGCAGACGCGGCCATTTTGGAAACGGGAAAATAATCCGTAAATTTGCGCAATTTTTGAATTACTAAAACCATGAAACTGAAAATCGTCGTTCTCGCCAAGCAAGTGCCCGATACCCGCAATGTCGGGAAAGACGCGATGACCCCGGAAGGGACGGTCAACCGCGCGGCACTGCCGGCCATTTTCAATCCAGACGACCTGAATGCCCTCGAACAAGCCCTGCGCCTGAAAGAACAGAACCCCGGTTCCACGGTCGGTGTCCTGACGATGGGTCCTCCCCGTGCGGGAGAGATCATCCGCCAGGGACTCTACCGCGGCGCGGACACGGGCTGGCTCCTCACCGACCGGCTCTTCGCGGGCGCCGACACGCTCGCCACGTCCTACGCCCTCGCGACCGCCATCAAGAAGATCGGCGACGTGGACGTCGTCATCGGCGGCCGCCAGGCCATCGACGGTGACACCGCCCAGGTAGGCCCCCAGGTCGCCCAGAAGCTGGGTCTCAACCAGGTGACCTACGCCGAGGACATCCTCGGAATCACCGACGGCAAGGCCACCATCCGCCGCCACATCGACGGGGGCACGGAGACCGTCGAGGCTCCCCTGCCGCTGCTCGTGACCGTGAACGGAAGCGCCGCGCCCTGCCGCCCGCAGCACGCGAAACTCGTGATGAAGTATAAATATGCGACCTGCCCCCTGGAGCGTCCCGCCGACGATCCGCGTGCAGCTCTCTACGAGCAGAAACCCTACCTCACGCTGACGCAGTGGAGCGTCGCCGACATCGACGGCGACCCCGCCCAGTGCGGCCTCGCCGGCTCTCCGACCAAGGTCAAATCCGTCGTGAACATCGCCTTCCAGGCGAAAGAAAGCAAGACCCTGTCGGCATCGGATGCCGACGTAGAGGGCCTCATCAAGGAATTGCTCGCTGAAAAAATCATTGGCTGACACTTATGGACAACGTATTTGTATATTGCGAAACAGAAGGCGCACAGGTCGCCGAAGTCTCCCAGGAACTGCTTACCAAAGGCCGGAAGCTGGCGGACGAACTGGGCGTCGAGCTCCACGCCATCGCGGCCGGCGACGGCCTGAAAGGCAAGGTGGAGCAGCAGATCCTCCCGTACGGCGTGGACAAGCTCTTCGTCTTTGACGACCCCGTCCTCTTCCCCTACACCTCCGCCCCCCACACCGACATCCTCGTCGGCCTGTTCAAGGAAGAGCAGCCCCAGATCTGCCTCATGGGCGCGACGGTCATCGGCCGCGACCTGGGCCCCCGCGTGTCCTCCTCGCTGACCAGCGGCCTCACCGCCGACTGCACCCAGCTCGAGATCGGCTCCTATACCGAGGTCAAGACCGGCCGCGAGTTCAAGAACCTCCTCTACCAGATCCGTCCCGCCTTCGGCGGCAACATCGTCGCCACCATCGTCAACCCCGAACACCGTCCCCAGATGGCCACGGTCCGCTCCGGCGTCATGCAGAAAGCCCTCTACACGGGCAGCGCCCGCGGCGAGGTCGTCTATCCCGAAGTCGGCCGGTATGTCAGCCCCGAGGCCTGCGTCGTCAAGGTCCTCGACCACCATGTGGAAGCCGCCAGGCACAACCTGAAGGGCGCTCCGATCGTCGTGGCCGGCGGCTACGGCATGGGCAGCAAGGAAGGTTTCGACAGCCTGTTCGAGCTTGCGAAAGTCCTCCACGCCGAGGTCGGCGCCAGCCGCGCCGCCGTGGATGCGGGCTTCTGCGACGCAGACCGCCAGATCGGCCAGACCGGCGTCACGGTCCACCCGAAGGTCTACATCGCCTGCGGCATCAGCGGCCAGATCCAGCACATCGCCGGCATGCAGGACAGCAAGATCATCATCAGCATCAACAGCGATCCGGACGCCCCGATCAACCAGATCGCCGACTACGTCATCACAGGGAGCGTTGAAGAAGTCGTCCCGAAGCTCATCAAGTACTACAAAAAGAACAGCAAGTAACCATGGCAAACTACTATACTGATCATCCTGAGATCGCTTTCTACCTGCAGGACCCGCTGATGCGCCGCATCACCGAGCTTAAGGAGAAGGGGTTCAGCGAGAGCAAGGACTATGACTACGCCCCCGTGGACCACGAAGACTGCATCGAGAACTACAAACGCCTGCTGGAGATCGTCGGAGACGTGGCAGCCAATGTCATCGAGCCCAACTCCGAGAGCGTGGACCTCGAAGGCCCGCATCTGGAAGACGGCCGCATGCACTATGCCTCCAAGACCCTCGAGAACCTCGAGGCGACCCGCAAGGCCGGTCTCTGGGGCCTCACGATGCCGCGCCGCTACGGCGGGCTCAACTGCCCCGCCGTCGTCTTCTCCATGGCCAGCGAAATCGTCTCCGCGGCGGACGCCAGCTTCCAGAACATCTGGAGCCTGCAGAGCTGCGCCGAGACCCTGTACGAATTCGCCGACGACGACCAGCGCGAGCGCTTCATCCCGCGCGTGTGCGCCGGCGAGACCATGTCCATGGACCTCACCGAGCCCGATGCCGGTTCCGACCTGCAGCGCGTCATGCTCAAGGCCACCTTCGACGAGAAGGAGAACTGCTGGCGCCTCAATGGCGTGAAGCGCTTCATCACCAACGGCGACTCCGACATCCACCTGGTCCTGGCCCGCAGCGAAGAGGGCACCAAGGACGGCCGCGGCCTGTCCATGTTCATCTACGACAAGCGCCAGGGCGGCGTCAACGTCCGCCACATCGAGCACAAGCTCGGCATCCACGGCTCGCCGACCTGCGAACTGACCTACAAGGACGCCAAGGCAGAACTCGTCGGCAGCACCCGCCTCGGCCTGATCAAGTACGTGATGGCGCTGATGAACGGCGCCCGCCTCGGCATCGCCGCCCAGAGCACCGGCCTCAGCCAGGAAGCCCTCAACGAAGCCCGCAACTACGCCGCCGTCCGCGCCCAGTTCGGCCAGACCATCGAGCACTTCCCGGGCGTGTACGACATGCTCAGCCGCATGAAGGCCAAGCTCGACGCCAGCCGCTCCCTCCTCTACAAGACCGCCTCCTACGTGGATGTGTACAAGGCCCTGGAGGACATCGAGCGCTGCGGCACCAAGCTCACCCCCGAGCAGCGCCAGGAATGCAAGAAATACAACCGCCTCGCGGACGCCTTCACCCCGATCTGCAAGGGCATGACCTCGGAATACGCCAACCAGAACGCATACGATGCGGTCTCCGTGCACGGCGGTTCCGGCTTCATCATGGAATACAAGAGCCAGCGCCTCATGCGCGACGCGCGCATCTTCTCCATCTACGAAGGCACGACGCAGCTGCAGGTCGTCGCCGCCGCCCGTTATATCACGAACGGCACCTACCTGGGGATCATCCGCGAGATGCTCGCAGAGGACTTCGCACCGGAATTCGCCGCCCTCAAGGAGCGCGTCGCCGCCCTGGTGGACCGCTACGAGAAGAGCCTCGAGACCGTCAAGGCCCTGGAGAACCAGGAGGCCCAGGACTTCCTCGCCCGCAGGCTGTACGACATGACCGGAGAGATCATCATGTCGCTGCTCCTGCTGCACGACGCCAGCCTCGAGCCGGGACTCTTCGCGGACAGCGCCCGCGTCTACGTCCCCATGACGGAGGAAGACGTCCTCGGCAAGGCCGCCTACATCGAGCATTTCAGCCCGGCGGACCTTCCCGCATTCCGCACCGTGAAAGAATAATCTTCAGAATTTGCTATCTTTGCAATAAGGATAGCTTATGTTCGAAGATTTCAGATTACGCGTTTTCACCCAAGTGGCCGAGTCCGGCAGCTTCACCGCTGCGGCCCGGTCACTTGGCGTCAGTCAGCCGGCTGTCAGCCAGCACATTGCAGAACTGGAGAAATTCACCGGTGCGCGCCTGTTTGAGCGCAACCGCGGCCAGGTGCTCCTCACGGCCCGCGGCGAGGCATTCCTCGCCCAGGCCCGGCGCATCCTGGACGACTACCACGAGCTCGAACTGACCTTCCGTCCCCCCGAGTCCATCCTGATCCGGAACGTCCGGCACGAAGGGCGCAAGACCAACATCCTCATCCTCCGGGACCGTTTCGCCGACCTCGACGCGCCGGCAGACACCCCCGCGGACCGCATCCTCGAGGCCGACGGGTTGGCCATCCTCCCGAGTTTCTTCAACACGCACACCCACGCGGCCATGACCCTGCTGCGCGGCTACGCGGACGACCTGCCCCTGCAGGAGTGGCTCGAAGAGCACATCTGGCCCGCGGAGGCGCGCATGGAGCCGGCGGATATCCGCCGCGGCAACGAGCTCGCCGTCAAGGAGATGGCCGCCTCCGGGACCACCTTCTTCTCGGACATGTACTTCGATTTCGAAGAATGCATCGCCGCCGTCGAAGCCTCCGGCCTGCGGGCGGCCATCGGCATCACGGTGATGGACAACCACCCCAAATCCCACTTCGAGGAGATCCGGGACTACATCAAGAACTGGAAAGACCCCACCGGCGGGCGCATCCAGCTCGTCATCGCCCCCCACTCCATCTACACCGTCAGCGCCGAGCGGCTCAAGCGCGCCGCCAATTTCGCGCGGCACCAGGGCCTGCTGCTCCACATCCACGTCGCCGAGACGCAGCGCGAGGTCGAAGACTGCATCCGCGCGCACGGCACGACGCCGGTCCGTTACCTGGACAAGCTGGGATTCCTCGGGCAGGACGTCATCGCCGCCCATTGCGTCCACGTGGACGCCGAAGAATGGAAGATCCTCGCGAAGCGCGGCGTGACCGTGTCCCACTGCCCCTGCTCCAACATGAAGCTCGGCAGCGGCCGCTTCCCCTACGAGCTGGCGCTCGAATCCGGCTGCCGCATCACCCTGGGCACGGACGGAGCCTCCTCCGGCAACAACCTCGACCTGCGCGAGCAGATGAAGTTCGCCGCCCTGCTGGCCAAGCTGCCCGGCGACGCCTCCCTGCTGCCCGCCGAGGAAGTCTTCCGCTGGGCCACGAAGAACGGCGCCGACTTCTTCGGCATCGACGCCGGCGAGATCGCCGTCGGCAAGCAGGCGGATGCCGTGCTGGTGGACCTGGGCGCGCCACAGATGCAACCCTGCCACAACCTGGTCTCCAACTGGGTCTACTCCGCCGACAGCGGCTGCATCCGGCACACGTTGTGTGCCGGACGTGTGCTTGTTTGATCGAGGGGGCGGACCCCCTCGAGCTCCCCTGCGTCGCTTCGCTCCCTGTGTGCCGGACGTGTGCTTGTTTGATCGAGGGGGCGGACCCCCTCGAGCTCCCCTGCGTCGCTTCGCTCCCTGTGTGCCGGGCAAATCATAGGGTAGCCGCCGTGACAAGGAAATAATTGGATATCAGCGACAAACGAAAACTCGGGTGCCTTTTTAGGGCACCCGAGTTTTCGTAAAAAATTATCAGTCAGCAAATAGCAGGTCACGCAAATCTGTCAGCGCGCGGGCGGCGAGCCAGCGGCAGGCGGCAACTCAGCGCCGGGCAGCGAGCCAGCGCTCGAGCGTCTGGGAGAAGACAGCCCGCTGGTCCCCCAGCGCATCCTTTCCCGTGGTCTCCACGGTGCCGAAGCCCCAGCCATGACCGCCGCTCGTAAAGATATGCAGCTCGCCCGGAATACCGTAGCGCTGCATCGCGCGGAAATAGCGGATGCTGTTCTCCGGCGGCACGGCACGGTCATCCGCACTCAGCAGCAGGATGGCGGGCGGCGTCTGCGCCCCCACGCGCGTATCCAGCGACCAGGCTTCCACCTGCTCCCGGAACACCCGGTTCCCCAGCAGATTGGAGCGCGTCCCCGCGTGCGTCGTGAACTCCTCCAGCGTGATCACCGGATAGACCAGCACGGAGAAATCCGGCCGCGTGGCCTCGTCCACGAACAGCGTGGAAGCCGAAGCGGCCAGATGGCCTCCGGCGGAGAAACCCATCACACCGATCTGCCGCACGCCCCAGCCGGCGGCATGCGCCCGGCAATAGCGGAAAGCATTCTGCACATCCCGCAGGGGCACGGCACTGTGGCCGTTCGGCATCCGGTAGAGCACCACGCAGACGGCGATGCCGCGCTGCAGGCACCAGTCAGCCACCCACGCGCCTTCGCCCTCATACGAGCAATAGGAATAACCGCCACCCGGGCAGACCACGATCATCTGGCCGTTGCCCTTCTCCGGCAGGAAAATCTCGATCCAGGCATCGTCGCCGATGTTGCCGAAACGGTGCCCGCCGCGGTCGGTCACCTCGCCGGAAAGCCCGTTGGACTCCCCGGGGCCGAGGGTCACGGCGCGGCCGTCCTCCACGATCCCCCGGTCCACGGACTGCCCCTCCGGATAGAGGCGCACCGTCGCCGTGGGCTTCGGGAACTCGTACGCGAGCGCGTACGGGAACAAAAAGAGGGCTGCAAGAGCCCCCAGTAAAATCCTTTTCATATGATCAATTACTCAGCCGGAGCGATGGCGCCCATCGGGCAGGCGTCCGCGCAGGTACCGCAATCAATGCATACGTTCGGGTCGATCGTGTAAACATCTCCCTCCTGGATAGCGCCAGAAGGGCATTCACCCTGGCAAGTTCCACAAGCCACGCAGGTGTCCGGATTAATCTTGTAAGCCATTATCGATAAATTTTAGTGTGTGTTCGGTCCGTATTTTGCAAATACGAAGACAAAAGTAATCATTTTTTCGTAAATTTGCAGTTATGAAGACAATTTTGACAATCTTGCTTGCTGCAGCACTCGCAGCACCCATCCAGTTTGACAAGACCGTGCATGACTTTGGCGAGATCAGCACCAAAGCCGGCAAGCAGACCTGCACCTTTACCGTGACCAACGACAGCGACGAAGCGCTCTCCGTCTTCGCCGTCGTCCCGTCCTGCGGATGCACCGACGTGGTGTGGCCGCGCGAAGCGATCGCCCCGGGCGCTACCGGCGTGATCACCGCGACCTACTCCAACGACGAAGGCACCGGCACCTTCGACAAGACCCTGACCGTCTACACTTCCGCCCAGAAGAAGCCGATCATCCTGCACCTCAAGGGTTCCGTCACGAAGAATGCCAAATAGCAACTACACAGACGACAACATACGCACCCTCGAAGGCGTCCAGCACGTCCGGATGCGTCCGGGCATGTACATCGGGCGCCTGGGCAACGGCAACAACCCCGGAGACGGCATCTATGTCCTGCTGAAGGAGATTGTGGACAACTCTATCGACGAGTTCGCGATGGGTTTCGGCAAGGAGATCCGGATCAGCATCCAGGACAATGAAGTGAGCGTGCGCGACTTTGGCCGCGGGATCCCCCTGGATTCCGTGGTCAAAGCCGTGAGCATCCTCAACACCGGCGGCAAGTTCGACGACAAGGTCTTCAAGAAGTCCGTCGGACTCAACGGCGTCGGCACCAAGGCCGTCAACGCCCTCTCCCAGGCCTTCTACGTCTGCTCCTACCGCGACGGGGAGAGTTCCTGGGCCCGCTTCGAGCGGGGCGAACTCAAGGACAGCGGGAAAGCCGAGACCCGCGAGAAAAACGGCACCCTCGTCACCTTCGTCCCCGACTCCATGATGTTCGGCGAATATGCCTACAACATGGACTATGTCGAGACGATGGTCAAGAACTACTCCTACCTCAAGAAGGGGCTGACCCTCAACCTCAACGGCACGCCCTACAAGAGCGAGAACGGCCTGCTGGACCTCGTCAACGAGAACCTCAGCGACGAGCCCCTCTACCCGCCCATCCACCTCGAAGGCGAGGACATCGAGATCGTGCTCAGCCATTGCAACGCCTACGGCGAGAACATCTCCTCCTTCGTCAACGGGCAGAACACCCGCGACGGCGGCACCCACCTGGCCGCCTACCGCGAGGCCATCGCCAAGACGCTCAAGGAGTTTTTCAAGAAAAACTACGACCCCGCCGACTGCCGCCAGGGCGTCGTCGGCGCGATCAGCATCCAGATCCAGGAGCCGAACTTCGAAGGCCAGACCAAGACCAAGCTCGGGTCCAACTACATGTGGGAGAAGCAGGTCCACGACGAGTCGGGCGCGCTCAAGACCGACATCGGCCCCACGATCCGCTCCTACGTCAACGACTTCGTCGCCAAGAACCTCGACAACTACCTGCGCATCCATAAGGAGATCGTCCCCGTGATCGAGGACAAGATCAAGGCCTCCCAGCAGGAGCGCGAGGAGATCAGCGGCATCCAGAAGAAGACCCGCGAGCGCAACAAGCGCACCAACGTCTACAACCGCAAGCTGCGCGACTGCCGCTACCACTTCAACGACAAGGTCACCGAAAAGACCCAGGAGAACATCGAGAACTCCTCCATCTTAATCACCGATGGCCACTCCGCAAGCGGTACGATCACCAAGGCGCGCAACGCCAACTACCAGGCGGTCTTCTCGCTGCGCGGCAAGCCGATCAACTGCTACAAGGAGAGCCGCAAGAAAGTGGCCGAGAACGAAGAGCTCAACCTCCTGATCTCAGCGCTCGGCGTCGAGGACGACCTCGAGAACCTCCGCTACAACAACATCATCGTCGCCACCGATGCCGATGACGACGGCATGCACATCCGCATGCTGGTGCTGACTTTCTTCATGAAGTACTACCCCGACCTGATCCGCCGCGGGCACGTGCACATCCTCCAGACGCCGCTCTTCCGCGTGCGCAACAAAAAGGAGAACCGCTACTGCTACACCCCGGAGGAGAAGGAGAAGGCCATCAAGGCCCTCAAGACCGGCGTGGAGATCACCCGCTTCAAAGGTCTGGGCGAGATCAGTTCCGACGAGTTCGTGCACTTCATCGGCCCTGAGATGCGCCTCGACCTCGTCAAGCTCGCCGAGGAGGAGTCCATCGCCGACATCATGTCCTTCTACATGGGCGACAACACCCTCGAGCGCCAGAACTTCATCCGCGCCAACCTCCGTTCCGAAGAGGAACTGGAGGACGTGAATATCTAATCATAGAGTTTCCCGTCTCCGTCGGAGTCGATCGTACGCGCCAGCTTCTCGACATTGAGGCTGCGCGCAGACGCATCGACGATATCCTTGTAGATGCCGCCGGCACGGTACACGTCGTCCGGGTGGCCGCTCTGCTCCACCCGGCCCTTCTGCAGGGCATAGACCAGGTCGCTGTCGATGATCTGCGAGATGGAGTGCGAAATCATGATCACGGTACGGTCCTTCTTGATGGCGTCGATGCTCGCCTTGATCTGCTCCGTCGCGATGGCGTCGAGCGAGGCCGTCGGCTCGTCCAGGAAAATGATCGGCGGATTCTTCAGGAACATGCGCGCGAGGGCGATGCGCTGCTGCTGGCCGCCGGACAGGTCGGAAGCCTTGTTCTGGAAGCCCTTGGGCAGGGCGATGACCTGGTCGTAGATATAAGCCTTGCGCGCCGCCTCCTCGACTTCCTCGAAAGTGGCGTCCGGCTTGCCGTATCGGATATTCTCCTCGATCGTCCCGTCGAAGATGTGGTTCTTCTGCAGGACCAGGCCGATGTTGTCCCGCAGGTAGTGGGTATCGTATTCCCGGAGGTCCACCCCGTCCAGCAGGATCCGGCCGGTCTGCGGCTCGTAGAACTTGTCCAGCAGGTTCACGATGGTGCTCTTCCCCGCCCCGGACAGGCCGACCAGCGCCGTGATCTTGCCCGGCTCGATGGTCATGTCGATGTCGAAGAGGGCCTGGTTGCCGTTGGGATAGGTGAAGTTCACCCCCTGGAGCTCGAACTTGCCGGCGATGGACGCGGGCTTGTAGGAGCCGGAGGGCTCGACCTCCGTCTCGGAGTTCAGGATGCCGAAGAAACCCTCCGCGTAGATCAGCGCGTCGTTCACGTCGTCGAAGATCCGCTGCAGCTGGGTGATCGGGGCGATGACGTTGCTGAACAGCATCACGTGGTACATGATCTTGCCGATCGTCATCCCGGGATACTCCTTCAGCACCAGGAAGGCCGTCAGGATGATGACCAGCACCGTGCCGACCTGGCGGACGAAACTTTTCAGGCCATTATAATAGAAGGCAACCCGGCGGGTCTTCATCTGGTTGTCCGTGACCTGGTTCTGGATGTCCAGCTGCTTCTGCGCCTCGATCTGCTCGCGGTTGAAGCTCTTGATCACGTTGATGGAGTCGATGATGTTCTTGATGCCCTGGCTCTTGGTCTCGATGTGCGAGCGCATCTCCCGGCGCCAGCCCTTGAGGCGGCGCGCCTGGCGGTAGGTGATCCAGAAATAGACCGGCACAATGCCCACCGCCACGAGGCCTACGTACACGTTGGCCGCAAACATCAGGATCAGGGCCAGCAAGGCGCTCGTGAACAGCGGCAGCAGGTCGATGAAGAAATTCTGCACGGTGCGCGACAGGCTGCTCACGCCCTGGTCGATACGCGCCTGGAGCTTGCCCGTGGCATTCTCGTCCGTATTGAAATAGGCCATCCGGAAAGTCAGCACCTTCTCGATGACGCTCTGCGCGAGGTCGCGCGAGACGAAGATGCGCATCCGCTCGCCGTAGTAGTTCTGCGCGAAGGTGATCAGGACCGAGATCAGCTCCTTGCCCAGCAGCACGATGCTGATGATGGTCAGGATGCGGGCGGCCTCCGCCCAGGTGAAATCGGTGCCGATCAGGGCGTTGATCGCATCCACGGTGCGGTCGAGGACGATGGCGTTGACCTGCGCCATCAGGGATCCGACCAGCGTCAGGATGAGGGTAATGATGACCAGCCAGCGGTAAGGGCGGACGAAAGGCCGGATATTCCGGAAAAGCTTGAACAGATTCATACCCTGCAAATGTACAAAAAAACCGCACCGTTTTATGCTGCAAGGCGCTGAACTTCCCGCAGAAAATGCTTAAATTTGAAAGATTGAACACTTATGCGAAAAATCACGCTCATATTGCTATGCGCCCTGCTCGGTCCGCTCGGAGCGGGGGCGCAAATCGTCAACCGGCTCAAGGTGGACGACGCCACCTTCCAGCGCTATGCCTGGGGGCGGATGCAGCAGTACAACCCGGACAACCTCTTCCTCGCGGACTCGATCTACACCGTCGGCGTGCAGATGGGCAGCCCCAAGTACCGCTGCCTGGGACTTTCGCTGGAATTCCCGGTGCGCTTCGCGCAGGGTGACTACGAACGGATGGACGCCGCCGTCGCGGAGATCAAACAGATGCTGGAGGCGCGCACGGACACGCGTTCCTTCTACTTCTCCACCATCCACGAGTACTGCCAGTACCTGATCCTGATCGGCCGGGCCTCCGACGCCATGCTCGAAGCGCGCGCGATGGAGCGCATTGCATCCGAGGAGAAAAGCGCCCTCGGCCGGATGTACGCGCACCGCATCGTCGGCCTGATCCAGAGCTACCGGACCAACTCCTGGCTCGCCATCCAGAACTTCACCAAGGCCGCGGACTACTGCAAGGAAGCCCGCGCCGAGCAGGAACTCCCCAACCTCTTCATCCTCATCGCCCAGGAATACATCAAGATGCGCGACTTCGACGCGGCGGAGGACTTCTGCCGCCAGGCCGAGCAGTATCAGGAGTTCTTCCCTTCCCTGCGGATCAAGACCAAGATGACCCGCGCCTACTTCTACAATGCCCAGCGGGACTGGAGCGCGTTCTGGCGGACCTACGACGAACTCACCGCCGATCCGCTCTACAAGATGCAGGCGGACAACGACGCCCGCTTCGAGATGGATGTCGCCTACCTGCAGTCCAAGGGGTTCTTCGAGGAAGCGCTCGCCAAGGCGGACTCGCTCGGCACCGCACGCGACCGCCACGACAAGAAGCAGAGCATCTACGCCGCCCAGGGCGCCTTTGCGCCCGCCTACAGCGAGCTCTCCCGCCTGATGTCGGAGAAAGACTCCATCTACATCAAGGTCCAGAACGAGGACATGGCCATCCTCGATGCCGAGATGAACAACGCCCAGCTCCGCCAGGACGCCGAGCGCCTCCGGCACCAGAACCAGAACACCATCCTGATCGGCTTCCTGGTGATGTTCGCCATCGCCTTCATCGCCATCCTGATGCAGCAGTGGCAGCTCCGGGAGAACCTCGACGAGATGCGCCGCAAGAACAACGAGGCGCTGACCGCCCGCCGGGCCTTCCAGAAGGCCATGGACGCCAAGGAATCAGAAAACGACTACAGAATCAAAATCCTGCAAAACCGCACCACGAACGTGCTGACCGATTATGAAGATTTCCTCCATTCTTAAAAGCCACCGCAACGAACTGCTGGCCCTTGTGATTTTTCTGGCAGGATCTGCCTTGAGCATGCTGGGACTCATCCAGAAAGTGCCTCTCTTCATCGGCATCTTCGGCGTAGTGATCCTGGCCACCGGCCTGTTCTATTTCTGTATCAAGTTCACTTCCGAACGGGTGTACAAAGAGTACTACAAGGACAGCTACGAGATCGAGCATGAGACCATCGAGGACGAGATCCGCAAATCCATGCGCTACCACCGTTACCAGGAGGCCGTGCTGGGACGCTACGAGAGCGCCTGCCGGGACCTGGGCCTGGTGGACGAGCAGAAAGACTGGCTCCTCGACCTGCTGATGGCCGAGAAGAACAAGGTAGACGAAGAATTAAAGAAGCAAGGCGGCGGACACATCTAGTCCTATTTCGATTTGGCTTCGACGAGCTGCATCTGCGTGACCACGCAGGAGAGCAGCTTCTCCATGATGATCGGCTTCATGACGAAGTCATTCGCCCCGGCGTTGAACCCCTTGACCACGTCCTCCTGCGAATTGAGCGCGGAAAGGATAACGATCTGGATATCCGCCGTCGCCGGATCCGCACGCAGCCGGCGGATCACCTCGAAACCGTCGATCACGGGCATCATCAGGTCCAGCAGGATCAGGTCCGGCTTCTGCGCGGCCACGGCGTCGAGTGCCTGCTGGCCGCCGGAGGCCGTCCGGAGCTTGAAGTTGAACTTGGACAGCATCTTCTGGACCAGCAGCAGATTGAGGGGAATATCATCCACTGCCAAGATGTTATACTTGGAGTAATCGTGGTTCTGTGCGTATAAAGGGACCATATCTTTTAGTGTTATTTTAGATTTGATTCAGGTGTTTCCGCCTCTTGCTGCGGCGGCGCGACGGGCACGATGAATACGAAGCGCGCACCGCCCTCCGTGTAAGCCGTGTCCAGATAGACCTGCGCGCCCATCCGTCCGGCAATGTCCCGGCAGATGCTCAGGCCCAGCCCCGTGCCCTGCACGAACTCATTCAGTTTCGTGAAGCGCTCGAAGATCTTCTCCGCCTGGTCGGCAGGGATGCCGGGACCCGTGTCCGTGACCGCATAGGTCACAGACCCCGGATTCTCCGTCAGCGAACTGGACAGCACGATTTCGCCCGCGGACGTATGTTTGCAGGAGTTGGTCAGCAGGTTGATCAGGACCTGCTGCACGCGGCGGGGATCCGTAGTGAACGTGAAGGGTTCCGGCGATTCCGGTTTGTAGTACATCTGCACCCCCGGCTGCAGGCGGTGCTCCGCGCTGCTGATCGCCGACTGGGCGATGAAATGCATTTCTCCTTCCTCATAGGCGATCCGGTAGTTGCCGGAATCCATGGCAGAGGCATTCAGGATGTCGTCCAGGAGCATCGTCAGCATTTTGGTATTGTTCACGATATGCCCCGCGAACTCTTCTTTCTCCTCCGGCGGGAAGGACCCGTCCGGCAGGGAAAGCAACTGCGAGAAGCCGACGATGGCGTTCAGCGGCGTGCGGACTTCGTGGCTCATGTTCTGCACGAAGCGCGTCTTGGCGGCATCGGCCAGGCGCACCTTTTCGTTCGCCTCCTTGAGCTCGGCGATCCGCTGCTCATCCCTGCGCTTGCCTTGCCGGAGATTGCGTACGTGGATCGTGGAGAATACCAACGCGCTCAACAGGATGAACAGCGTCAGGATCATGACGAGCCGCGTCACGCGCTCCACCTGCGCCGATTTCGCCGCAAGGTCGGTGCTCATCCGCGATTTCTCCCACTGCGATGAGAGTTCGCCAAGGCGAATGTCATTCATCGAGGAGATGTTGGACTGCGACGAAGACGCCTCTGCATAGGTCAGGTAGTAGGCTGCATCCAGCAGGCCGTATTTGTAGGCCAGACGCCCCAGGAAATGACGCTGCTTGAAGACACTGACCGAATCCATGCGCACATTCGACGGCGAGACGCCGCCCAGGATGTCATCCACGCAGCGGAAACAGGTCCCGCCCGTCGGGAAAAGCGGCTTGAAGGAAGGGTGCCGCATACAGAAATCCCGGTCTGCCCGGTACTCGTCCTTCTTCTCGTCGAAGGCCGCCTGCAAGGCATCGTAGAACGTACAGCGCAGGGTGTCCAGGTCCTGGTTGGCCGCCTGCCAGGCCCGGTTGTAGAAGAGACGGGCCGAGTCCGTGCCGATGTCATAGGTATCCGCGAGGTCATTGTACATCCGGGACACGGACTGCCGGCGGACGGAGGGTTCCCGGGAATTCTCCCAAATGTCCAGGCCCCGTTTGAGGTAACGGCGCGTATTGGTCAGGTCGCCCTGCTTCTGATAAAGCTGTGCGATGAAGCGGACGGCCTGCCAGAGACCGTATTCATCCCCTTCGGTCTCCGAGATCCGGATCATCTCGTTGAGCAGCTCATGCGCCCGGAGGGTCTGTCCGGTGTTGAAGTAATAGGTCTGGCAGAGATCGAAAGCATAGTAGTAATACTGGATGTAGCCCGTCTGCTTGGCCACTTCCTGCAACTGCCGGCGGGCCTCCTCAATCTCCGCGTTGAAATGGACCCGATCGCTCGCGGGAGCGATGCGGCCCATGCGGGAACAGCGCTTGAGCGCTTCTACGTAGTAGAGCGTGCGGGCCTTCTCGTCCTGTTTGGCGAGGGCGGTCTCCAGCAGTTTGGCATTGGCCTTCTCGAAGGTGTCGGAAGCCACGTCGCTCACGGAGAGCTCCGCCTGCTGGTAGTACTTGTAGCACTCGTCGTCGATCTCGAAAGGATTGTTCTGCGCAGCCAGCGGCACGAACGCCGCCAGCAGGCACAGGATCATTACGAATAGATGCTTCATATCCCCAAATATAATCATTTTCCGGGATACATGTTGCCCCCGGGCGCTACACTTTTCACAGGTGTTTTATATATTTGTGTACCGAAGCATTTCCAAACTGTTACTCACTATGAAGAGATTGAGCATCCTTGTGCTGCTGGCGGCCGTTTCGGTGGTCCTGCCGGCCCAGGCCCAGTCCAAGAAAGTTTCCATCCTCGGAGACTCGTATTCCACCTTCAAGGGCATCATCCCGGACAACTACGCCACCTTCTACCCCGACGCCCACAACGACATCACGGAAGTGGAGCAGACCTGGTGGAGCCTCTACATTGCCGCGAAAGGCTACCAGCTGGAGAAGAACGACTCCTGGAGCGGCACGACCATCTGCGGCACCGGCTACTTCGGGATGGACTCCTCCAAATCCGCCTTCACGACCCGCGTGGACCTGCTGGGCGAGCCCGACATCATCTTCCTCTTCGGGGGCACCAATGACGCCTGGGCCCGCTCCCCGATGGGCGAATACCAGTATGAAGGCTGGACGCAGGAAGACTGCAAGAACTTCCGCCCCGCCCTCGCCTGCCTGCTCGACGCCCTCCAGAAGCGCTACCCCGAAGCCAAGATCTACTCGATCCTGAACTCCGAACTCCGCGAAGAAGTCAACGAAGCCTTCCGCGTCATCTGCAAGCACTATCAGGTCCAGCTCATCGAGCTCCACGACATCGACAAGCAGAACGGCCACCCCTCCGTCGCCGGCATGAAGAGCATCTGCGACCAGCTCCTCGAAGCCATCGACTGATACCGGCGGCGCGGCCGATGCCAGTTTCTGCGGCGAGACTGATGCCAGCTCCCGTGGCGCGGCACGCAGTCGGCGTGCCGCACCGGAAACGAGACCACCGGATACTCCGGCTCATCCCGGACATCAGCCAGGAAAAGCTCCTCGACATAACGGTTCAGGCTCTTGTTCTGCACCTGCGCCTTCTTCTCCAGGCGCCGGAGCAGGCCCTCCTCCAGCCGGAAAGCGGTTTGGACGCTGCGGATTGCATCCATATCACTCTTCCCTCGCCGTTCGGCGGCACACGGCTAAAAACAAACCTCCCGGGCCGTTAGGGCCCGGAAGGGATAATTGATTAAAACTCGATGTAGGTAACGGAAATACTTGTAATCTGCATTCTCGTTGTATAGCCTTGCTCAAACGAAACTCCGGTGGCACTACCGGTCCAGGTTCTAGTATAACTGGTTCCCGAACCTGCATTTGCTACTGAACCAGAACTTGGAGTCAGGCCTCCGCCATTGTTTCGCAGGTTAATAACAATCCGCGTAATTGTATTTTCACCAGCACTAACGGATATTGGCGTAGTATATCTGTTCAACTCAAGATAGTTGTCATATCGATTTCTAACGTCAAGCGTAACACTAATAGGAGCATCACTCAGGGTCCGCGTACCCGTACCTGACACAGTACTCCTGGTGGTTGTAAACGTCTTGGTGCTTTGAATACCCACCTTTACCGTACAACTTGCACTGTACCCGCCGTCCTCGGTGGTCACCGTGATGGTCGTCGTGCCCTTGGCGACAGCTGTGACGAGACCCGAGGAGGAGACCGTGGCGACCTCCGGGTTGGAGCTGGTCCAGGTCACGTTCCTGTTCGTGGCATCGTTCGGCGCGAGGGTGGCAGCAAGCTGCTCAGTCTGGCCCGTGCCATTGACAATGACCAAGGTGGTGGAACTCTTGTTGAGCGACACTCCGGTCACCGCGATAGGGGTCACATGCACGGTACAGGTGGCGGTGAGGCCGTTGCTGGAGGTTGCCGTGATGGTGGCGGTGCCCAAAGCTACGCCGCGAACCAAACCGGCGCTTGAGACCGTTGCGATCGAGGCATCAGACGTCGTCCAGGTTACGGTCTTGTCGGATGCGTTGGCAGGCATTACCGTGGCGACCAGCGTCTCGTCGCCGCCAATCTTAAGATTCATGGAGGTCTTGTTGAGGCTGATGCGGGTTACCTCGAACGGAGCAACCGTGATGGTGCAGCTGGCGGACAAGCCGCTGTGGGAGGCGGTAATCTGGGCGGTGCCGACGGCGACGGCCGTGACCTTGCCGTTGTCGTCCACCGTTGCCACGGAAGTATTGGAAGAAGTCCAGGCAATGCTGCCTGTCCCGGAGCTTGCCGGCCAGATCGTTGCCGTGAGGGTCTTCTTGTCGCCCGGCTGCATGGTGTATGATTTGGGATCAATGGTGATCCGCTGCACCTGATTGCCGTGGGATGCTTCGTGATAGATGGCCTTGCCACCTTCGTATGCATTGAGCGTGACAGCGTAAGTGTTGTCAAAGCCGGCAGCCGCGTTGATGGTCCTGAGAGCCAAGGCTGCAGATTTTGCACCGCCCTGGATCGTATAGGTATAGATACCCTCATCAGCATTAACAAGAGTCATATTGGCTCCGGTCTGAGGAACCAGTCCGTCCAACTTCACCTGCACGGTCCGGCCCGATGAAGGATAGGAATCGGCATCGTCCAGGGAGAAGTTGAAGTTGACGTTGGTATTGGCAGCGGTACTGTTGTCGGTGAAGCTCAGATTCTTGAACTTATACATGGTATAGTTGTAGAAACTGTCATTCCCCTTGTTGAAATACTGGTTGTCTACATATATCTTGCCGGCGCTTTCTGCCTTGTTGGTCGTGAAGTGGCAGGTGAACTGCATGCCGTCCAGGGTCTCATCCAGCTCCTGATACTCCGTATAGTTGAGCGTACGGACATAGTGGAAGGACTTGCTGGATTCCTTTCCGGTGCAAATGCTGTTTCCGTTGGCAACGGGAAGGTTGTCCTCCGGATACTTGGCCGTGTTCGGCGTGATGGAAAGCTGATCGGACTCCAAATAAAACTGCAGCGGGAACATGCTCTCCGGAAGCATCTTGGGGATGGTGATCCTTACATTGATACCCTCCCCGGCGACTTTCTCAACATAGTCTTCGCCATAGTCAGGGTTAACATCGTCAGCCAGGCACTCCACAATCATGTTCTGGCGGGGCATGAGGTAGTATTTGATTTCACGCGAGAGGGTGCTGGTCTCGTTGACCTTGCCGCTGATATGGATGGTCTGGGTGGTTATGTCGTTAAGGTCCGGTGTATTTACCGTGAATTTAATGGTACGGAAACCTTCGGCATCCTTGGCTGTGGATGCTCCCATGACTCTGATTACACCGTTGTCCCCGGCATCTACATTAGTTCCCGTCTCCGAAGAAATTGACGAATCCAGCGTGGTGCTGATGACGTTCACCGGACCGGTCTTGGCGCCGATGGTAATGGTAACAGGGCCACCTTCGGTGTCAAGCGCGTTGTTTGCGCTGGAATCACCAGCCGTAGCATCCTCGATGAATTTGTACTTGAGTTCGAATTCGGCACGGCCTTCCACGAAGGTCCATCCGGTATGGGAAACAGCGATACGGCCGTAACCGTCGGAGAAGTCGGTAAGGCTGGCAACGGACTGGTCCTGAGAGATGTCACCGGTGCCACCGGTAGAACCTGCCGCCCCGGGTGTATCAGCGCCGGGTTTCGCGACATTGGTGATCCGGATGTGATAACGGAAATTGCGGAAGATGGCGTATGGGCCTTCGTCATCCTTGAAGTCAACCTTATAGTAGCAGGGAACGCCATTGGCTGTATCTAGATATGTACCGGGGTTCGCCCGTTCGGTATCTTTCCAGGTCTTGGGCTGGTTGTCATCATAATACTTTTGCTTGAAAGGATAGAAAGTACCATGGACAATCATGTATGAAACCGGCTCCCCCACGGCAGGAACGGGCCGCTCATACATATAAACACTGCTCACGATCTTTTCCCCTTCGCCAGTGCCGGTACCCCATACGACAGAAGATGCGTCCGGATCCGTATCCACGAATTGCGTCTCGCTGGGTGAGAAGCCGGGATATGTATACTTCAAGCCCGTTTGCGCATCTTTATCTATGACATACTGTTTGTCCTTATAATCCATGAGGAAGGTACCGTCCAAACGGTTATAGGGAGCCACGCTGCCGCGGTCGGGCTTGTTGATTACCGCCAGAGTCTTGTCCTTGTCCAGGACGAACTGGGGGGTGGCGGACTGGATGCTGATTTTCGCAAAGTTGCGCACAAGGGGAAGCCCGGGCTGGCCGGTGCCGCCGCAGAAGGCATTGGTGACGTCATCGGTGACCTGATAATAACCGTCAGTATCCTTCACATAGACCATGGACTGGGTTCCCTCATCCCATTCCTTTTTGAGAGTAACGCCGTTGGGCAGGACGAAGCTCGCCCAGTATGCATCCTGATTATTGGTGGTATATGCATACTTGGTCAGAACCTCGGTGTCATATTTCCAGGGGAGCTTGACGTCCCCGAGGTTGGCGATGACATGGACCTTCAGGTTCTTGGAATCCGTCAGGGACAGTTTCGCCTTGAATTTGTACAGCGTCTCGTTGCCATTGGTCGTGGCAGAGTCGAATTCGTCGATCGCTACACTTTCCTTGAGGAAGCCCGATGAGCCGAACACGACGACGCGCATGTTCTCGATCGTGGGCGTGTCGGCCAGGGCGGCTTTGGTATCGGCGAAGCCGCCGCCGGGAGCAGCCACGGTGAAGGTGACGAGGGCCTGCCCCTCCTCAGGATAAGGAAGCTCCTCCCCTCCTGCCCACTCCTCGAATTCGATCTTCACGCAGCCCGCGAAACCTACAAGCAGCGCAGTCAAAAGGAATATGTATTTCAATGTCTTTTTCATACGTACTTAAGGTTTAACGGGCGATGTCACCCCAGGTAAAGGTGGTATTGGTCACAGTAGATACCCCTTCTTCCATGCCACTCCAATACCATTCATCATATACGCAACGTACCCAGCGAGTTCCATCTGTACCCGAGAAATAAGTAGGAACACCGTTTACGCCGTCTATCTTGCCATTCGCACACCAATATGACTCATCCAAAGCGGTATCTGCAAAAGTAAACAACTTAGGAATCATATTCTTTTGCGAAAGTGTCGTAATGAAGAGGACTTCTGACATAGTAGGTATACGCCATCTGCCAGCGGGGCACCCATCCTCCTGATAACTGGCACATCTTCTTTGTGCGTCTGAATAGCTCATTCTGGAGGATTGGCCATGGGAAGAAGCTATCCGGAATACCGGAGCAATAACCTTCGACGAAGCCTCATCCTGTGATGTAGGATAATAATTAGTAAGTCGTCGGTTCGATGTTCCATCAACACAGGGAGCCGATGAACTTGCCCAACCGGAGACCAAATCCGAGTCTTTGTATTTATTGCTCGTTCTCGGATCTCCGATAAGCATATCTGAGTCGGACAAGACACTTGTAGAGATCAGATACATATTCGGGTTGGAATTAGAACCACCTGTAATTGCCGTACGTCGTTTCCAGGTGGCTGTATAATCACTTGTGCTAGAAGAATTATCAATAAACACATACCCGTGGTGCGTATCTGAATTCCCGTCTGAATTTAACTTGGCATCAATAACGATAGCCGGATATTGGGTAATGGTTACAACTTTCGCATATGAAGGATCATCCTTATGCCTGAGCGTAAAGGTGATGATATATTGAGATACATCGAAGTCGTTCGTAGAGGTATCGTTGTTCAGCGGATGCGTGAAGCTGATGTGGGCGCCGGTGGCGGTCGTCACCAGGTTCACGTCCATGTTCCACGCAGCCATGCTCGTGGTCGTGACTTCCTGCTTGGTGCTGCCGGAGAAGTCGTACTTCTTGGCGCTGAAGTTTTCGATGATGCAAGGGTCCGATGTCACATACGGGATCATCAGGTCCTCGAGGTTGTACATGGTGAAGTTCTGCTCGTTGAGGAAGAGGTAGCGGGCGCCTTTGATCTCGGCTTCCTTGTCGGTGTCGTTGCCGGTACTGCTGCCGCCGCCGCCGTCTTCACGCTCCTGCCAGTCCACCACGTAATAGTTGCCGTTGATGACCATCTCGCCGCCGTCCGTCTCGCTGCCGAGGATACCCACGTTGAGGATCACCTTGTACCAGTTGTTGCGGAGGAACTGTGCGTTGGACATGTCGATTGCCGTGGCCGGGCAGTACACGCGGTAGTAGTAGATCTTGGATGTAGCGCCATAAGGAGTTTTGTTGTCGCTTTCACCGGGTTCGCGGTCCCACGGAATGGCAAGCTTGAGGTAAGGCTCCTCATCGGTGCCGTACATCCAGCTTTCCGGATAGGTATAAAAGGGGCTGTTGGCGGGATAGAAGGTGCCGGTGGTCGTAGTCTTGTTGTACTGGACCAGGCCGTTTCCATCCAGGATCTCGTTTCCATCACCGTCCACGACCTTGGTGTAAGTCTCATACTCGTGGGTCTCGGGGGCGGTCAAGTTAAATTCAACCTGCTGATAGGAATAGAAGCCAGGGTTGTCTACCGGAGCGCCGCTCACCTGGCCGGTCCTGGCACCGTTCACGAGATAGACGTACATCCCGTTCATACGGGGTTTCCAGATTTCGGTACGGGTATCGGTTACGCCGCTGATGGTGACGGTATTCCGGATTTCCACCTGCGGGACCACCCGCACGGCAATGGTAATCTTCGCGGCAACCCGCTTGAGGCCGATATTGGCTGTGGCAACGACCGTATTTCTGCGATACACCGGAGTGACCTCAAAGAGGCCGTCCGTCGCCATGAGGAAGTTCGTCTGGGGGGTCTTGACATTCCCGCCGTCGAACTCGATCTCCCGCGTCTTGGCAGCCAGCGTGGCAACATCGGTCCCGGAGAGGACTTCGGGGTCGGCTTCGGCCACGATCCGCGGATGGTTGGCGATGGCATACACCCAGAAGTTGGTCGCGCCGTTGGGGCAAAGCGTATTGTTGACGACCTCGATCGTCATCGGGATACTGACAGGTGCATTCTGCGCCACGTTCTCCAGATAGCCGTGGAACAAGGCGTCGCCGTCTTTCTGTGCATCGGAATACAGGAAGTACTCCACGGAAGCGAGTTTGTTCTCGTTGAGGGCGTCTTCCCCATTCTTCTGGGTTGTCGCCTTCGTCACCACCAGGCTCTCATCGCTGAAGAAGCGCAGGACGACACCTTCTCCATCCAAGACTTGCGGGTCAAGTTCCTTAATGGTGCACGCGGACACAGAGGCAAGCGCAATCGCCGCCGCCAGGGAAAGAGAACAGAATGATAACTTTTTCATACGCGTCCAGGATTAAGGGATGGTGATAACGTAATTGTCTCGGTTGATTTCGGAGTCGGCATCGGTGTCGCGGTTGTTGTTGATCACCGCAAAGTGAAGGAACAATTTCTTGCCGCTGGCCGGGACACCTCTGGGCCTTACGCCCAGGGTAATGAGGCCGCCATCGCGGTTCGGGTCGATGAGGATGTAATCATTGCCCGTCCCGGTGTAGGTGTTTCCGCTTTCCAGGGTGACAATAAAAGAATCGATGTCTCCGGAAAGGCCCACGGACAGGCGGCCGTTGACGGGAGTATATACCGAGAATTGGCCTCGGGCTACCCACGCAGGGGTAGAACTGGGTGTCAGCTGGATAACATCGTGTTTGCCGTTGGCATCTATCAGCTTGGGGATGCCGGGCGTGTAGGTGCCCTCGATGAACTTGAGCTGGGTCGCAGAGACGGCATCGTTCTCGAACGCCATGGGATACTCTTCGTAATCCCACGGAAGCGTATGGAATGAAAGCTGGACCTGCTTGTCGGCAAAGGAGATGCTCAACTGGGTCTTCTTGCCGGCGGTGATGGCGGGCTTATCGTCGTCGGCATTGGGGAAGCGCATCGTGTAGGTAGTTTCCGCGGTAGAACCAACTTTTGCTCTCACAACTACCAGCGGAGAGTCATCAGAGTAAGTAGGATTGCCGTCCGCTCCGGTACCGGTAACGGTGGGCTTGAGCGCTGCCCGGGTCATGGGCCAGCACATGCGGTAACTCAGGTTTTCTCCCATAAGGGCTCCGGTGTAGGCATCGTAGGTCTTCTTGCCTTCCGGGTCTTCGATGTTCTTGAGGGTGATGCCCGCAGAAGGGATCTTGTTCGGCCAGAAAGTACCCGAAACCGTCGGGTTTCCACCCACAAGAGAAACACCGTCAGTCATATCCCAAGTGAGCGTCTCGCTGTGGTTGTTCGGGAAATTTTGAAGGCTCACGGAATACACCTTCACATCCGTCTTGGAGGTGTTCTGGACAGAAATACCCAGCGCACCGAAGAGATGGTTCATGGGGACCGCGACAGAAGTGGGAATGCCTTCGGCTACGTTTTTCGCGACGACATCCGAGTAAAGGAAGTCGTACTGGGGGTCATCGGAAGTGAAGGTCTTGGCAACGGTAAGCTTCTTTTCATCGGGAGTATAAGTATAAGTGCTGAAGAAAGTGCTGGACTTGAGGTTCCCGGCATCGGGATCCGTGGAGGTCTTGTCTTCCAGCAGCCAGCCGTAGAAATGATGGACGCCGCTACGGGTCCAACGGTAGGAGGTCGGAGCGTTCACATCTCCGAACAGCCACTGCCAGTTGGCAGCATCCTGCTTGAAGGTGAGGGTGTTGCCAAAGTACTGGTACTCCGCACCGTCATGGGAAATACCGTTGCCGTCAACAATGGTACCGCTATACCCGGAGAGGTAGTCATACATCTGGAACTGAGTGCCATTGACTTTCAGGCCATCAGATGACAGAAAGCCTTTGGTCGCGTCAGGAGATGCGTCCAGCACGATTTCTTCGGGGGCATACGCCGACTCTCCCTCGCGAATTTTTTCACAAGAGACGGCCAGCGCAGCTACGAGAAGAACCGCTGCCGAAAATTTATAATGATTGCCCATCGTTCTCATGTTTTGTTCTTGGCGACCCGGAAGGGCATCACCCCCGCCGGGCCGAAAATGGTCTAGATGTTGAGGTGCGTGACCACGTTGACACCGTCCCAGCCGTCCACGGCAGGATCGAAGGTGATCTCCACGTCGCTCAGGTCAGGATCGTTGGGATTGACCGGGTTGCCGGGATCGATCGGCTGTCCGCCGTTGCCGTTGCCCTTGGTCGGGGCCAGGGAAATGCGGTAGTTGATGACGTTGTTCATCTCCCAGGCCGGCAGGCTGGCCAGACGGAGGTCGGCCGTGATGTCGAAGGTCTCGGAGAGGAAGTCGGCTCCGTTGCGCTTGGTCTTGATCGTGACGTTGAGCTGGATCTTCTGCTGGCCGTCCGCGAGGGCCTGCGGCAGGATGAAGGTCTCGGGGACCATGTTGTAGTCCGTGCCGGGGACAAGCGCCTGCGCAGTGGCGACGCGCTCGGTCGCGGTGAGCAGGGTGCCGTCGTTGGTCCAGACGTGGTTGCCGGCTGCGTCGGCCGGTTTGGTCCAGGCCACGACACCGGTAGCGGCGGGATCGGAGAGGTTCAGCACGCAACCGCCGGCCTTGTAGACGCCGAGGAGTTTGAAGCTGTTGAGGGTCACCTCCCAGTCGGTCACGGTGCCGTCAGCCTCTTCCTTGTGGTTGTAAGTCAGGGCGAGGTCGATCTTGAGCTTCGCCAGGGCGTGGCGGAAGATGACCGGCACGCCGGTATAGGTGTTGGTGCCGTCGGAGATCTCGTCTACGTTGCCGTCGTAACCGACAGCCTTGTCGGCATACATCAGGTCCATCTGGCCTGCCTCGACATCGTAGGCGGCATAGGTGAGCTTGTCGGCGGCGACCGTCAGGCCGGCCGTCGGCTGCGGATAGAAGCAGACGAAGTCCACGGTGGAGTTCTTCGGCCAGTAATAGGTGGTAGAAGGCTTCCAGGCGTTGTCGGCGGCCACGAAGGAGACCGTCTCATTGTCCATGAAATAGGCGCCGGCGGTACCGGCCGTCCAGGCGTAGGCACCGAACTTCTCCGTGGTCGGGAAGACCGAGCCCGTGATGCCTGCCTTGGTCGCGTAGTTGGCAGCCAGGAAGGTGATCTCATGCTGCCCGGCAACCGGCTGGACATCATTCTTGGTGCAGGCTGCGAAGAGGAGCAGCGATGCAGCGGCAAGGTAAATGAACTTTTTCATTGCGAACACTATAAACTAACTCGTTGATTAGACATTGATGCCGGCGTTGACCGTGATGTTCTCCCACTCGTCCACGGCCGGGTCGAAGTACACGACCGTCGGCACGATGTCAGGGATGCCGTCACCGTCGGTGTCGTCCGTGGTGGTGGTGCCGTAGCTCGGGGCAAAGTTGAAGGAGTAGGTGATGTTCTGGTTCATCTCCCAGGCGTCCATCGTGCCACCAGCGAGGTTGGCCGGAATCTCGACACCCGTCTCCTTGAGCACTTCCTGATAGCCGTTGCCGTCGTTGATGTCGCGGTAGGTGGTGATCGTGACCTTCAGGACGACTTCCTGGTTGCCGCCGGCGAGGGTCTGCGGCATCACGAACACGTCGGAATCCAGATTATAGACATCCCCCGCGACCAGCGGATTGGCCACGCCAGTCAGGTCCAGGTCGAGGTTGGTCGTGGTGCCGTCGGCGGTCCAGACATAGTTGCCGTCGGCATCGGTGGGCTTGTCCCAGGTGTTGCTGCCGTTCAGATTGAGCGAGAAGGAGCCGGAGGACAGGATGTTGTTGACCTTGATGCTCTCGACTTCGATGTCCCACTTGGTCTTGGTGCCTGTGTCAGGGTCGGTCACCTCGGTGTAGGCCGCCTTGACCTGGAAGTTGACCTTGGCCAGGGCATGGTGGAAGAGCATCGGGACACCATTATAATAATAGGTCTTCTGCGTGCCGGTCGCGCCGGTCATGCCGGCGGCCTTGTCGGCGTACATCACATCCACGTCCGGATGGGCAGCCACGTCCCAGGCGGGATAGGTGAAAGAAGTCTCCGTAATTGTCGGGAACGGAGCGTCCGTGGCGCCCGGCGTGGTATAGGGAGAATAGCCGATGAAGTCGATGGAGCCGGACTTGGGCCAGTAGTAGGTCGTCCCTTCCGTAGCCCAGCGGTTGTCGGAATCGCCGGTATAGGAGACTTTCTGGTTGACCATGAAGTCGCGGTTGTCCGAGGCAGATACGCCCTTGAACCAGGCATATACGCCGAACGGGACCGTCTTGTGGGCATCCTTGTAATCCTCAGGGGTGCCGGCTTTGGTCGTGTAGCGGGCCACGGAGAAGGCGATCTCCGGCCCCTGCTCTTCGATCACGGTCTTGGTGCAGGAAGCCAGCGTTGCGATGGCTGCAGCTGCAAGGAAGATAATCTTTTTCATTGGTGTGTTGTTGTTTGTTTTTGTTCTTGGTGACCGGAGGCAGGGTCAGCCGCCCCCGGCCGATGTTCGCATTATGTTTTAAAAAAGATTCAGCATCTTAGAGCTGGATGGTAGCGGAAGCGTCCACATTGGTCCAGTCGGCGACAGCCGGGTCGAAAGTGATGACCACGTCGTTCGGATCGTTGGTGTGGACATCACTGGGATTAAGGGCCGATGCAGTGGGTTTGAACTTGATGGTGTAAACGATGTTCTCGTTCATCTGCCATGCCTTGAGCGTGGAGATTTCGCTGATGTTGATGGTCTTTACGAAGTCTTCGTTGATAATCTTGCCATTTGCCAGGGTGGTCTTGATGTGGGCGTTGATGTCAACACTCTGAACACCTGCGGTAAGCATCTGAGGAAGTACGTAACCGGTTGCGGAAGCGAGATCCACTGCTGTAGTTGTAAGGACGATGTCGGAAGCTACGAGTTCCTGGTCTGCGGTTGCGCCGGAAACGTTGGTCCAGACATTGTAGTCTACGCCGGCAACCGTGGTAACAGGCTTGTCCCAGGACTTGCCGTCGGCGTTGAGGTTGAGTTCAAGGTCACCGGTGGTGTTGAAGCCGTGAATCTTGAAGCTTTTGAGGGTGATTTCCCATTCGGTATGGCTGCCGGTTGTGGCGTCGTCATATTCGGTGAAGTTTGCCTGAACCTTGAAGCTGAGCTTGGCAAGGGCGTGACGGAAGATGGTGGGAACGCCGGTGAAGGAGTTGGTGCCGTCCTCTACCTCGTTGATATTGTTGGAGCAGGTGGCCCTGTCGGCATACATGAGGTCAGTGGTGCCGGCGATTACGCCAGTGTAGGTGATTTTGTCCTTCTCAACAACAGGGGTTGTTCCAGCGGTGTTGCTGGTACCCTCGAAGGGAGAGTAGGAGATGAAGGAGACGCTGCCGGTCTTGGGCCAGTAGAAGGTGTGGTCCACGGTCTTCCAGACGCCGCCGGAGAGATCCACCTGCTCGTTGACCATGAAGTCGTCGGTGTTGTTGAACCAGGCATAGGTACCGAAGGCGCCGTTGCTGTAAACGGATCCGGTGAAAGCTTTGGTCTGAACGCTGTTGGCCACCTCGAAGCTGATTTCCTTCTGGTTGTTCTCAACGGCCGTTTCTACCTTGGAGCAAGCCACGCTTGCTGCGAGTGCTGCGAGAGCGATAATGATATATTTTTTCATTGCTGTAATTATTATTCAGTTATTATTCAACTATTTATTTAATGGTGTACGTAGGGGTGTCAACACTTGCCCATTCTTCAACTGCAGGATCGAAGAGGATCTTGTTGTCGGCAGCAGGCTTGATGATGATATGATAGGTGTAGATGGTATTGGGATTCCAAGTATCAATGCTGGGAGAGAAGCCGGTAAGGGCCGTAGCGGCGATGGGGACAACTTCGCTGACAGCAGCTCCCCCGTTGTAGGTGTGCTCGAGGGTGTAGGTGAGAGCAACGGTAACGTTGGTGCCAAGGGTGCCAAGGGCCTGAGGCATGACTACGCTGTCTGCAATGAGTACTTCAGCAGTAGAAGCAGCATGGCCGTCGGTCTCGACAATCACGTTGGCAGCATTGGTGAGAGTGACGTTGGCAACGGATGCCGGAGTCCAGACCTGGCTGGTGTACTGAAGAGTCTTGCCAGCAGAGGTAGGCTTGTTGTCAGCACCGAGGGAAATGGAAGGAGTGGACGGGAAATTAACCACGAGGGTGCCCTGGTTACGATAGGAAACAGTCGCGCTGGTCACGGTAACTTTCCAGTGGTTCTTGGTGTCGTCTACATCGGTAGCATCCACCTTGATGTCGAATTTCACTCGGGAGAGCATGTGGCGGAAAAGGGTGGGAACACCTTTGGTCACACCGTCAAGTTTGTACTTAGCAGCGTCATTGTTGAAGAAACCGTAAGCTCCGTCTGCTACAAGGATGTTGTCGTCAGTGGCAATGGTGGTTTCTGGATAGGTAGCCACTGCCTGGTGGGATGCATTCAGGGCTACTGTGCTGGGATAATAGTCACCGGCGAAGGAGAAGAAGTTTATATAACCCGTCTTGGGCCAGTAGTAAGCGCGGTCGCTGGGAGCCCACTGGGTATTGCCGCCATCCCAGGTCACGGTTGCGGGAGTCATGAACTCCTGATTGTCTGCGGTGGAGCTGGTGTACCAGGCCCAGGTCTTGAAGTTGTTGAAACCTTCATCTTTAAGGGAGGTCTCACCGGCTTTGGTCTGTCCGGCATAGTTGGCGACCTGGAAAGAGATGGCCGGTTCGGAGGCGACAGTCTCCACGGTCTCGACTTTGGTGCAGGCGGCGCTGGCTACCAGGGCCACGGCTGCGAGGATGTAAAACTTCTTCATAATGCGAATTGTGTTTTGTTTGTTGTTTGTTTTCAATTTTGTTGTGTTCTTGGCGACCCGGGGCAGGGTCAGCCGCCCCGGACCGATAAAGGAATTAAGCAGTCGGATAGCTGTAAGTGCCTTCGGCAGTACCCCACTCTTCCACTGCAGGATCGAAGGTGACCTTGTTGCCCACCGGGTCGATGACGATGTGGTAGGTGATCTTGGTGTTCTTGTTCCAGGCGGTGATGCTGTTGACGAGGGTCGCAAGCTTATCGGTCACGGTGATGATCTCGGTCATGTACGGAGTTGCCTCATCCCCGTAGAAGGTTTCGACCTGGTAAGTCAGCGTGAAGACGTTGTCGTCATCCAGGGTCTGGGGCATGACGGTGCGCTCGTCAAGAAGGGAGACAGCAGCGATGTCCTTGGTATCCTTCGGGAGGGTCATCGTAACAGTGTTGAAGCCCATGGTCTCCACACCGGCGGCCGGGGTCCAGACTTTCACATCGCTCCAAGCCAGGGTGTGGGCGCCGGTGGCCGCGTCCACCGTGTTGGTGAGGGAGAGGCTGCCCGTGTTGTTGGCTTTCAGGTTGGAAAGCGTGGTGCCGGTATTCAGGACCGTGACCACGAACTTGGTGGTGGCAGACATCTTCGCATCGGTGGTGGCGAGTTTGATGTCGAAGTTCACCCGGGCAAGCTGGTGGCGGAAGAGGGTCGGGACACCGCTGGTGACACCGCTGATGGAGGTATACTCCGTAAGGTTCTGATTCTGCTTCAGGGCAGCATCGGCCAAGAGGAAATTGTCATCTGCAGCGATGGTCATGTTCGTGTAAGCAGCCGTTGCTACGGTCTTGTCCCCATTGAAGGTGATAGCCGGAACCTTGTTATGAGTACTGGCGTAGCTGTAGAAGTTGATCCAACCGGTCTTCGGCCAGTAGTAGTCACGGGCGGGAGCCCAGACGGTCGGAGTGGTAGGATTATCAGCAGAAACCACGACATTGTCCATATAAGCCTGTGGATCGCCGGTCTTCGGGAAGAAGTTGGCGTAGGTGTTGAAGGAGGTGAATCCTTCGGCCTGGAGGGCCGTCTTAGGATCTCCAGCGGCCTTGGTCGACATGTAATTGGCGACCTCGAAAGCAATCTTCGAGCCGGTCTCCGGGGTCTCGGCGGTCTCGATCTTGGTGCAGGCGGCGCTGGCTACCAGGGCCACGGTTGCAAGGATGTAAATCTTTTTCATAATGCGATATTTTTTTGTTTTATATTCTTAATAAGGTTTATTCTACAACAACGGAGATGAACTCAACATCTGACGACCAGTCCTTAAGCGTCGGTTCAAGCAGGATCTCCTGGTTGATCGGGTTGATGATCAGGGTATAAGTATAGGTCTTGTTCGGCACCCAGGTGGTAATGGCCACATTGGAAGCGTTCTTGATGGTGTTCAGGTTCAGTGAAACCGCGATATCGGATTCGCTGGCCGTCACGATGCCGTTGCTCTTCGTGGTGATGGTAAGGAGGAGATCCAGTTTCGCATTGGTAAGCTGCTGGGGCAGGAAGCTCCGCTGCGCCAGGATCGAAACTGCCGTCTCGCTGATCGGTGACACGCCGGCGATGTCAACGTCAGCTGCGCTGCCGGTATCCGCCACCCAGGCATAGTCGGTGCCGGAAGCGGCCGTCCAGGCCTGGCTCCCCTTCGCACCCGGGTCGGCGTTCGTCAGGGTGAGGGTCCCCGTATGGTAAAGACCGGAGATCTTGGCGGACTGCAGCGCGACTTCGTAAGTCACGGTGCTGTTGTCAGGATCCGTATCGTGCAAGGAGCGCATCTTCATCTCAACGCGGGAGAGGTAGTTCCGGAAGAGGGTCGGGACGCCGGCGACGCTCGGATCGTCCACGGAGTAAGTATTGGTGTTGGTACTCTGGCGCCAGGCTGCATCGGCGACCAGGATAACATCGGACGCTTCGACCGTACGGGTCCAGGTCATCGTGGCCGTGGTGGGTGAAGCCGCGTTATCGTATACGATGGAGGGATCGTAGCTGAAACTGTCGTACCAGGAGAAGAAGTCGATATAGCTCGAGCTGGACTTGGGCCAGTAGTAATCGTGGCCGGGAACCCAGTTTTTGCTTGCGCCGTCCCAGGTGATGGTCTCGCCATTCTCTCCGAAATAAGCCCGCGGAGCGATCCCGGAGGCACGCATCCAGGCCTTGCTCCTGAAACTGCCGGCATAATTGTCGAGGAAAGATACCCCCCCGGCCTTGGTCTGCGGCGCATAGCAACCCACCTCGAAGGAAATCCGACTGGTCGTCGTCTCCACCGGGGACGTCTCGAGTTTGGAGCAGGCCGCGAGGACCAGCACCATCGTGAGAGCTATGTTTGCAAACTTCTTCATTTCGAAACTCGTAACTGTCTTATTGTTCAAAACTATAAAATGATTTCACCTTGTTCTTCTTCCCAATCGTCGACGCGGGGCTGGAAACCGCCGCCGCCTTCACTGGGATTCGGCTTGGGATTGGGGATCACCCAGGTATCGTCGATGAGCAGCCAGTGGCGCTCGATGGCGTCTTCGGTCTTGAAGACGGTATCCAGGGAGGTCTCATACTGGAGGAGGTTCCCTTCGGTATCGATTACGTTGAAGGTTACGATCAGGTCGCTGGACACGTCCTCGATCTTGCCAAACGTGTTGAACACAGCGCAGAGGACATCCTTGTTGGCTCCGGCGTATCTGTCATCCTGGCTCTTGATCAGGTCGAAGGCCACGGCGGCGGTAGGATCGACCGTGCGCTCGTTGACACCGAAACGGTTGGAGGGCGACAGACCGGAGATGACGGCCGTGGCCTGAGAGGCATACTGCATTCCCTCGACGTGGATCTGGATGTAGTAGGTATCCACCACCGTACGTGCTTCCGTCTCAATGACGACCAGCGTATCGTGCGGCGAGATATAGAGGTCATGCTCCCGCGCCACGACGAGGTGGTCCGGCTCTAAGCGGATCGTGACATCCTCTTCCTCCGACTTGCTGGGCAGGTAATGGATCTTGACTGCATCGGACACTTCGTTCGTGTAGGCAAGGATGCTCGCCTCGTTGTTCTCGGCGGTCACCTGTGTGGTCGGCGTATCGAAGTTGTAGATCACGAAATCGTAGCTGCCGTAGGAGATGTTGAGGTAGCCGCTCAGCACCTCGGAGCCGTCCTCAGCATAGCTCTTGTTGGAGATGAAACTCTGGGTCAGCAGATTCTGTGTATTGGGATCATAGACCATCACGCGCATCATGTCGGTCGAGAGATCCGGCACAGGAATCTTTTCATTGTAAATGTCCGTCGTGACATTGGCAACGGCATTGATATTGACCTCCACGCGGATCGCAACCCTTTCTTCAGCGTCGAATAACGGACGCCGGTGGCAGGAAGCGAGCGGCGGCAGGGCAAGAAGCACAGCCAGGATGTACTTCACGGACTTATTCATAATAAACCTCCTTTCCACTCGTATAGCGAATATTGATAGGGACAACGAGGCTGATCTTGGCCTTGGTGGGACCGAAGTAAGAAGCCTTGCCGACCCGGTAACGGTCACGGATCAATTTGTCATACGACTCCGTCGGCATGTAGTGACGGTAATCGGTCTGCAGGAAGCCGGCGGCAACGGAGAACTCGAGGTTCACCCGCTTGCGGCGGCCGATGGGCATCGTGTAACCGGCGGAGACACCGGCGGACCAGTATTCCCCCTGATAGTTCAGGTTCCGGTCGATCTGGAAATCATACTTGGAAGACATCGCATACAGGCCGGCGAACCAGCCGCGGAGCTTCTTGACACCGGCAGGATCCCAGGCACGCAGCCAGATGCGCGGCTCGATGCCGATCTCCCACATCTGCAGGCAGTACTTGTTGCCGGTCTCCCACCAGGGGAACACATCCTCGACCATCACGCTGTAGCGGTCGGCGATGGGAACCTCGACTTCGAAGTTCAGCACAGTCACCACATCGTACAGGAGGTTGGTCTTGACGGCGGCAAGCATGCGGCGCTGCGTCAGAGGAGGGATCACCAGGCGGGGACGGCTGAGCTCGATCTCCTCCACAGGCACGGTGAAATCCTCCTGGAGCAATCCGGAAGTCTCCTGCACAGGGACCTGGGGGCCTTCGATCGCAGCGCGGTCGAACATCACCACGATGGCGGAGAAGCGGATGGCCGGGAAATAGTATTTCAGGTAGTACTGATATTCGGGCAGTTGGTAGAGCCGGGCTTTCTTGGCATCGGACGGCATGTCGGCATCAATAATCGCGAGAGCACGCTCACGCGCGTAGGAAGAAAGCGTCGGGTCGTCCAGCAACATCTGCCGGAACTCGTCCCAAGACTCGCGCTGCGCAGAGTAGCGCACGCGGGAGATAAGCTCGGGGTGGGTCTCGGCGATGTAGTCGTAGATGGCAAGGGAGCGGCGCTCGGACAGGGAGACATTGCCGCTGTAGCGACCTTCCGGAGAAGATTTGCTGACGACGACCACGGAGTCGACGTAAACGTCGCCGCGGACGGCGAGCAGGCTGTCCAGACGCGCGAACGCCTGCGCGTTATAGCGATACTCACGGTCGAGGATGGACTTATTGACCGGGAACGTGATCCGGAACTCGTCAGCCACGGAGCGGTTGTCCTGAGCGGTCGCAGGGAAGACAGCAAGACCGGCAAGCACAACGACCGCAGCAAGAAGCTTCTGGAACTTCCCTGCGGTGAGGATTGTATTCTTGCGGATCATCATGTCTTCTAACCTTGCGGTTTGTTGTTCAAAAATCTTGCCAATTGTCATCCTGTCTTTAGACAGGAGGGAAAAAATCGTCACGCTTTTTCGCTCGAATCAAATTTTCCACTGCAAATATAATCATTGTTTTTTGAAAAACAAAAAATTTTTTTCTAATATTTCAAAAAAAAGTTTCTGAAACGGAAAAATAATCAGCACCTCTGCACTTCGCCACAAATCCCGCGCGCACGCGCGCGAAATAATATATATGTAACACCCATCCGACCCCCATCGGCCTCCAAACCGCCTCCACCCCGCCCCAAAAACCGATCCGGCGGCAATTATTTCCGATTGAAAAATTTTTTGACATTTTCAAAAATATTTTTGGAAGTTATCTTTATTTGTGGTATATTTGCCAATGAAATCTGAGCAGAACACTCTCAGAGACCGATTGAGATATGAACAAATCGATTTTTGCCCTGATCCCTTTCGCAGCCGCGCTGCTGCTGACCGGCGCCTGCAACAAACTGGACGACGTGCCTACCTTCGGCTCCGACCCGGCCGACAAGGCTTCCACCCAGCAGAAAATCAATTTCGACGTGCTCGTCACGCGCGAAGGAAAGGTCGTGACCAAGGCGGGGTCCGGTGTGATGACCAAATCCGGCGGCGCCGGCTACGAGGCCGGAGACGCTCCCGTGTCCCTGGACCCGGAGATCCCTTTCGGCCTGGTCGGCATCGATCCGGAGCGTCACGAACTGGTGATCAACAACGCCAAGGTCTACCAGGATGCGTCCGGCAAGTTCAGCGGCAACTTCGACAATTATCTCTGGGCCTCTTCCAATAAGATCAATTTCAGCGCCTACTATCCGCATGTCGGGAAGCTGGAGTACGGCCAAGACCTGACCGACTACTCCATCCCCTACACCGTCAAGGAGACGGACGCAGGTCCGCTCGTGTCCAAGACCGTGGAAAAGGCGATCAACCAGCTCAACATGGTTCCGCTCGTGTTCCAGCATATCACCAATGACATCGGCTTCAAGATCTGCGACGCCACGCCGAAGCCCGAGCTCCAGGGCCTGATCCACCTGCGCAAGCTGACGGCGACCAATGTTGCTTCCGCGGGCGTGTTCCTCAACGACCTGGAGAACAACACAGGTACCTGGCAGCGCCAGGGCTACTACCGCAAGGTCGTGGTATTCGAGGGCGACGCCAAAGTTGGAGTAGGCTCAGAGAACGAGAAATTTGTCGGCTACGACGACCTCGTGGACAGGATGATGCAGAGCCACCGCTATTACAGCATCCCGGACGAAATTGAGATAGGCAAGCAGTGTGTCGAAGTAGTTTATGATGTCGAAGGTTTTACCCACAACGGCTTCTATTACGAGCCGCTGAAGGGCCAGGTGGCCAAATACATGCTCTACGGCTTGCTGCCGAACAACGAATTCGTCTACGGCAAGCAGTACACCTTCCACATCGGCCTGGATCTCAGCTCTGTTTATCGCGAAATCACCTTTGCTCCCGCCATCGGCGACTGGGAGACCAAGATCTACGAGAACAACGACGACTTCTAGCGGATGCTTTATAACTTCCTGATTTTCCTGCCGGTCGCAATCTGCGTATTCTGGGTTGCCATTTTGTCACAGATGGCATCCAGAATATCGGCGTACCACACGCTGACCGCCCTGCTGGTCGTCCTGGCAGCGTATCTGTTCACGGACAGCTGCTATGCCGCTTCCGTAGGCGTCTCGTACGGGTTGCTCGCCCAGGTCGGCCTGCTGGCGCAGCTGGTGGGGCCTTGCGTGCCGCCGCTGATGTGGATCTACCTCTACCGCCTGCGCAGCCACGACCATATCCCTTCCGCTCACTTGCTCTGGCTGGTGTTCTCTGCGATGCTGTTCGGCTCGGGCTTCTCCCTGATGATGGTGGCCGGTCCGGAAGCAATCCAGACCTTCATCGAGCATCTCTACACGAAGGGATTCGACGAGACCCTGCGCTACCGGAATACGACCGTCTATTCCTATTATATAGTTACCGTTATCGCCTTCCGTGTCGTTCTGGGCGCCGAGTTGCTCTTCTACGGCATCAAGATCCTCCTGCTGATGCACAGGGAGAACCTCCGGCCGAGGCATCTCGGGAAGTTCTTCAACGGCGGCAGCACCCGCGTCCTGGAGATCCAGGTGTTCCTGATCATCCTCCTGGCCCTGCTCCAGGTGTCCAAGATGTTCCTCTTCCGCGACCTGCTCGTGGAGCACCCGTGGATTCCGGCACTTTTCGCCTTGATCCTGTCGACAGTGCTGTATCTCTTCTTCCACGTGAGCCTGTTCAGCGCCCGGGAGCGCATTTCGCTGCGGGAGGTGCACAGCGCTTTCCGTTTCAATTTCAATCCGGAGACCAAGGACGAGTTCGTCGAGGAGATCATGGCGGACCTGGTGGAGGAGGCCGAGGAGGAAGCGCTCATGCGCATCAAGGACAAGATCGGCCACAATCTCAATGTCGAGGAGTGGCAGCATCCCACTACGGCGGTCGAGCCTCCGAAGTCGCTGGCCAACAATATCTTCTCTGCCGTGGCGAAGTCCTGGGAGGACGACAGTCTCCTCTCCCGATTCGAGAACATGATGCTGCACGAGCAGGCCTTCCTGGAGCCCGGGCTGACGCTGATCGATGTTGCCGAACGGCTGCATTCCAACAAGACCTATGTCTCCCGCCTGGTCAACAATACCTACAACCTGGCCTTCCCGGACCTGATCAACACCCTGCGCGTGGATTATGCTGAGCAGTACATCGTCGCGCACCGCGACGCCAAGCAGGCCGAGATCGCGACGGCCTGCGGCTTCATCAGCGCGTCCTCGTTCAACAACACCTTCAAGAAAGTCACGGGGATGACCCCGAAAATCTGGCTCGCCACCTTCGACCATCAGTCCGGTGTGAACGCCGGCGCAGCCGAGGCGGATTCCAATACCGAAACCTAACCCACAGACCGATAGATTATGCCTCCATTCTATTCCCAGGACATGGATCTCTCCCGCTACAACGTGCTGGCGGTGGACGACGTCCCCCTCAACCTGATCCTGATCCAGAAGATGCTCTCCAAGTTCAATTTCCAGATCCGCACCGCGGGCAACGGGGTGCAGGCGATGGAGGCGATCGCCGCGCAGAAGCCGGACCTGATCCTGCTGGACCTGATGATGCCGGTGATGGACGGTTTCGAGGTGATCACCCGCGTGCGGTCCACGCCGAAGATCAGCGACATCCCCATCGTGGTCCTGTCGGCGCTCAATTCCAACGAGGACATCGTCAAGGGCTACCAGCTGGGGGCCAACGACTTCATCACCAAGCCGATCATCCTGGAGAAGCTGCTCAACAGCATTGCCACGCAGTTCCAGCTGATCACCCGGAGCAAATAGCCGGGAAGTATTTGTTTTTCCGCGGAAAATGTCTATCTTTGCAGCCCCTTTTTGTGAGGGGCTTTGTATTTATTTAACTATTAACAAAATGATCAAACAGTACGAAACCGTTTTCATTGCAACTCCCGTTTTGTCTGATACCCAGATGAAGGAAGCGGTTGCCAAGTACACCAAGCTCATCACCGACAACGGCGGAGAGATCGTGTACGAAGAGGACTGGGGTCTCAAGCAGCTCGCCTACCCCATCCAGCACAAGACGTCAGGATTCTATTACCTGATTGAGTTCAAGGCCGACCCGCAGTTCGTGGGCACCCTCGAGACCCAGTATCACCGTGACGAGCGGATTCTCCGCTACATCACCGTGGCCCTGGACAAGAATGCCGTCGCTTACGCCGAGCACCGCCGCCAGACCCGCGCCGCCAAGGCCGCTGCCGCCGCCGCTCCGAAGGAAGAGGCCGCTCCCGCCGCCGAGGCTGAAGTTAACGCTGAATAATCACAGGAGGAATCATTATGGCAAACAACAACGAAATCCGTTATCTGAACCCTCCTACCGTAGAGGTTCGCAAGAAGAAATACTGCCGCTTCAAGAAGGCGGGCATCAAGTATGTCGATTACAAGGACCCTGAGTTCCTGAAGAAGTTCCTCAACGAGCAGGGCAAGATCCTGCCCCGCCGCATCACCGGTACTTCCCTGAAGTTCCAGCGCAAGGTGGCCCAGGCCGTGAAGCGTGCCCGCTCCATCGCCCTTCTCCCTTATGTCACTGACCTCCTCAAATAATTGAAGCGTTATGAAGATCATTCTCAAGAAAGAAGTTGCCAATCTCGGCGAGGCCGGAGATGTGGTAGAAGTCAAGACCGGTTACGCGCTCAATTATCTCGTTCCGCAGGGATTCGCTTCCGTCGGTACCCCGTCTGCGCTCAAGCAGCACGCCGAGACCCTCCGCCAGCGCGCCCACAAGGAAGCCAAGCTCGTCGCTGACGCGCAGGCTGCCGCCGCGAAGATCGAGGCCATCGTGGTGAAGCTGACCGCCAAGGTCGGCGAGAGCGGCAAGCTCTATGGTGCCGTGACCGCCGCCCAGGTGGCCGAGGCCCTTACCGCCGCCGGTGTCGAGGTGGACAAGAAGAACGTCACCGTCCCCGAGATCAAGGAACTCGGTGAGTTCGAGGCCAAGGTGAAGTGCTACAAGGGCGTCTTCGCCAACGTCAAGGTCCTCGTGGAGAACGAGGCTCCCGCCGCGGAGTAATCATCGAGCCATTCCCGGCCAGCCCGGGAAACTCTTCCATCTAGCCGATACGTATTTGCGTGTCGGCTTTTTTTATTATATTTGTGGATACGACTAAAACTCAAACACGACAATAACATGTTTAAAGGTCATCCTAAAGGTCTTTACGCCCTGGCTCTTGCCAATACCGGCGAGCGTTTCGGCTACTACACCATGCTGGCCATCTTCATGCTGTTCCTCCAGGCCAAGTTCGGCTGGGAGCAGGCGGCGGCCAGCCAGCTTTATTCCATTTTCCTCGCCCTCGTGTACTTCATGCCGGTCGTCGGCGGCTGGCTCGCGGACAAGATCGGCTACGGCAAGTGCGTCGTGACGGGCATCTGCGTGATGTTCATCGGCTACCTCGCCCTTTCCATCCCGACGGCCGCGAACGGCCTGGGCGTGGCGCTGATGATCGGTGCGCTGCTGCTCATCTCCGTGGGTACGGGCCTGTTCAAGGGCAACCTCCAGGTGATGGTGGGCAACCTCTACGATGATCCCAAGTATTCCGCGAAGCGCGATTCGGCGTTCAGCCTGTTCTATATGGCCATCAACATCGGTGCGATGTTCGCCCCGTCCGCCGCGACCGCGATCACCAACCGCTTCCTCGGCGGCGCCGGCCTCATCTACAAGGCCGACATCCCCGCCCTGGCGCATCAGGTGCTGAACAGCACCATTACGCCGGAAAACGCCGCCCGCCTTGCCGACCTGCAGGCGCAGATGCCGGACGCTTCCGTGACCGCGATGGATCCTGCCGCGTTCAGTTCCTATTATATTGAGCACCTGTCCTCCGCATACAACATGGGCTTCGCCGTCGCGTGCGTGTCGCTGATCATTTCCATCGCCATCTACTTCGGATGCAGGAACTGGTTCAAGCACGCCGACGTCAATGCGAAGCAGGCTGCCGCCCAGGGCAACGCCAATGTGGTGGAGCTCACCCCGAAGCAGACGCGCGAGCGCATCGTCGCCCTGGTCATGGTGTTCGCCGTGGTGATCTTCTTCTGGATGGCCTTCCACCAGAACGGCCAGTCGCTGACCTGGTTCGCGCGTGACTACACGCAGAGCACCGTGTCCGGTTGGCCGAAACTCGGCTTCAACATCTGGATCCTGGCGCTGATCGCCGCGTCCATCTATACGCTGTTCGGTGCGTTCCAGTCCGAGAAGACGCAGGGCAAAATGATCTGCAGCGCCGTGACGCTCGCTCTCTGGGGCGGCGCCCTCGCGCTCTACAAGGGCATGCCGGCTGTGCTCGACATCCAGCCGCAGCTCTTCCAGCAGTTCAATCCTTTCTATGTGGTCTTCCTGACCCCGATCTCGATGGCGATTTTCAGCGCGCTCGCGAAGAAGGGCAAGGAGCCTTCCGCTCCCGTGAAGATCGGCCTCGGCATGTTCGTGGCCGCCCTCGGCTACCTGATCATGATCATGGGTTCCGTCGGACAGCCCTCCCCGGCCGAGCTGCAGGGCACCGTGTCCCCGGATCCGGTCGTGCCGATGTACCTGATCAGCACCTATCTCGTACTGACTTTCGCCGAGCTGCTGCTCAGCCCGATGGGTATTTCCTTCGTGTCGAAGGTGGCTCCGCCGAAGCTCAAGGGCCTGATGATGGGTCTGTGGTTCGCCTCGACCGCCATCGGCAACTACCTGAGCTCCATCCCCGGACTGCTCTGGATGAATGTTCCGCTCTGGGCCAACTGGGCCATCCTGATGGCACTCTGCGTCATCGCTGGCGGCATCATGTTCGCTATGCTGAAGCGCATCAACGCGGCTACAGCCGAATAAATGATCCGCGCGCACAAGTTGATTGCTGCAGGAATATCCCTGGTGTTCGCCACGGGGATATTCCTGTATTTTCATGCCAAGTTCACGCCCCACTGGACGGCGGCGCTGGCGGTGGCGCTGGGGCTCACCGTCTATCACCTGATCCTGTGGATCCCCGCCCGGGAGCACAATCTGCTGACCTATGCGGGCACCATCCTGCCCGCGGGCGTCTTCGCGCACATGTTCGCCACCGGCGGGCTCCGCTCGTGTCCCGCCCTGTGGATCGGCATCGTCCTCACGGCCGCCATCCTTGTCCTGAACCGGCTCCGCTGGCCGGAATCCCGCCAAAGCACCCAGGCCTGGACCGGCCTGCTCATCACCGCCATCCTCCTCAGCGCCGTCGCCGGCGTCCTCTCCTCCCTGTAGGCGCCGGCGCCTGACGTGTTTTCGCTGCCCGCCCCGCGGGGAGCCGCCGCTTCGTGGCCTGCGCCGGAGACAGGTTGACGGGAGGGGTTGATGATGTGCGGAGAAATGATTATATTTGCGTAATATGCGCAAGCTGGGAACCTGGTTGATGATGGGGCTGCTCCGGTTGCTGGGGCTGCTGCCGCTCCGCGTCCATTATGCGCTGGGCCGTTTCGTGGCCTGGCTGGCCGAGGACGTGGTCCGCTATCGCCGCGATGTGGTGATGCACAACCTGACCAAGGCCTTCCCCGAGAAGAATGTCTGGGACCTGAAACCCATCCGCAAGGCTTTCTACCGGCATTTCGGCGACCTGATCGCCGAGACGGTCTGGTTCGGCGGCTGCCGCAGCGCGAAGCGCCTGCACCGCCAGCGCCTGGTGGAGGTGGAGAACCCGGAGGTGGCCGCAAGGCTGTTCGATGCGTCCCCCGGCATGGTGGTGATGTATTCGCATTGCGGCAACTGGGAGCTCTACGGCGGCATCGAGTCCTACAACTACTCCGACACCCCCCTCCCCTTCAACGAGCAGAACTTCTGCGTGGTGTACCGGGAGATGTCCAGCAAGATGTGGGACGACATCCTGCGGGACAACCGCTTCGCCCCGCTCAAGGACCGCAAGCATTTCCCGGGCTACATCGAGTCCAGGGACCTGATCCGCTACGCCTTCAGCCACCGCGACGAGAAGAAGGTGTACAACGTCAACACCGACCAGCGCCCCTATTTCGTCTCCCCGGGCAACCTCGACGTGGATTTCCTGGGGCAGCGGGTGCAAACCATGACCGGCGCTGCCGCCCTGGCGCGCAAGCTGGGCCTGTCGGTCGCCTACCTCAACATGCGCCCCGACCGCCGGGGACATTACCTGATCCGCTACACGCCCATCTGCGAGGATGCTTCCAAGATGAGCGTGCAGGAGATGATGGACCGCTACTACAAGCTGCTCGAGGAGGATATCCGGAAGCAGCCGGAGAATTACCTCTGGACCCACCAGCGCTTTGCAAGAATCTAACTCTTAATACACGAACGATATGACCATCAAAGATCTTCAGCCAGCAGTCGTCTGGAACAATTTCTACGGACTTACCCGTTGTCCGCGTCCGTCCAAGCATGAGGAGATCGTGCGCCAGCACCTTCTCGACTGGGCCAAGGAACACAAAGTCGAGGCTTTCGCCGACGAGACCGGCAACGTCATCATGCGCGTGCCCGCCACCCCGGGCTTCGAGAACCGCAAGGGGGTGATCCTCCAGGGCCACATGGACATGGTCCCGCAGAAGACCGCGGAGACCGTGCATGACTTCCTCAAGGACCCGATCGAGACCGTCGTCGACGGCGAATGGGTCAAGGCTAAGGGCACCACGCTCGGTGCCGACAACGGCATGGGCGTCGCCCTCGCCATGGCCGTGGCCGAGGACAAGAGCGTCAAGCACGGCCCCATCGAGGTGCTCGTGACCTACGACGAGGAGACCGGCATGACCGGCGCCGACGCCCTCAAGCCCGGCATCCTCAAGGGCGACATCCTTCTGAACCTCGACTCCGAGGACGAGAAGGAGCTCTGCATCGGCTGCGCGGGCGGCCTGGACGCCGTCGCGGACTTCAAGTACAAGAGCCTCCCGATGCCGGCCGGCTTCGTGGCCTACAAGATCGACCTCAAGGGCCTGTCCGGCGGCCATTCCGGCATGGACATCTCCCTGTACCGCGCCAACGCCAACAAGGTGATGGTCCGCGCCCTGATCCCGCTGCTCGAGAAGTACGGTGCCAAGGTCGCTGATTTCACCGGCGGCAGCCTGCGCAACGCCATCCCGTTCGAGGCGACGGCCGTCTTCGCCGTGCCCAAGGCCCACGAGGCCAAGGCGCTCCGCTATGTGAAGGAGATCTTCAAGGTGGCGCGCGAGCGCTACCGCGAGAGCGATCCGGGGATGCAGGTCAGTATCGACCGCGTCCGCAAGCCGGCCCGCTATATCGAGGACAAGGTCATGCTGAATGCCTGCAAGGCCATCGCCATCTGCCCGTCCAACGTGATCCGCATGAGCCAGACGATGCAGGGCCTGACCGAGACTTCCATCAACCTCGCCGTCGTGCGCTGCAACCGCGGCCACCTGACCGTGGCTTCCCTGCTGCGCAGCGCCCTCAACACGTCCAAGAACGATCTCGCGCTCCGCGTGAAATACATTTTCGAGTTTGCCGGCGCCAAGATCAAGTTCTTCGGCGGCTATCCGGGCTGGACGCCCAAGCCGGACACGCCGATCAACAAGCTCATCAACGACCTGCATGTCAAGATGTTCGGCGAGCCGATGAATGTCCTCGCCACCCATGGCGGTCTGGAGTGCGCCCTGCTGGGGGCCAAGTATCCCAACTGGGAGATGGTCTCCATCGGACCGACCATCCTGTATCCCCACTCTCCGGATGAGCGCTGCCACATCCCGTCCGTCCAGCGGACCTGGGATCTGCTGAAGGCGATCCTGGAGAACATCCCCGAGAAGTAGGATTTGCCCAGGCTCTATATCATATCGGGCTGCAACGGATCCGGCAAGACCACGGCGTCATACACCCTCTTGCCGGATTTGTTGAATTGCAGGCAGTTCGTGAATTCGGATGAATTCGCGAAGAGCCTTTCGCCCTTCAACCCGGCGGCTGCCTCCATCACCGCCAGCCGCTACATGGTCGTCAAGATCAACTACCTGCTGGCGCGGCTGGAGGATTTTGCGATTGAGACGACGCTTGCGACGCGTTCGCTGGTGCGTATCGTGCAGCAGGCGCAGGCGCTGGGGTATGAGGTCACGGTGTTGTATTTCTGGCTGAGTTCGCCGGAGATGGCGATCCAGCGGGTGCATGAGCGGGTGGAGGCCGGCGGGCACAGTATTCCGGACCAGGTGGTGCGGAGGCGGTATGTGATGGGGCTGCAGTATTTTTTCGGGACGTATGTGCCCGTGACCGACCGCTGGATCCTGGCGGACAATTCAAAGTCTCCGTTCACGGTCGTGGCCGAGGGTTCGAAGGATGTCCTGTATATCAAGGACAGCGAGAAGTATAATCTGATTTGGAATATCGCACATCCGAATGAGCAGTAGTTTTGATCGTTTTGGCGTGACCGAGGAGCAGTTGCGCTCGCTTGTGGCCGAGGGGCTGCGGGCGGGTGGCGACTGGTGTGACCTGTATTTCGAGGATACGTCTTATCATAGTTTGCTGTTGCGTGACGGGGAGGTTGGCTCCGGGGGGTATCATGTGGATTTCGGGTGCGGGATCCGGGTGCTCCGGGGCGAGCGGACGGGGTATGCGTATGCGGAGTCGACGGATTTCGCTTCGCTGCTGCAGGCTGCGCGCGCCGCTGGGTCGATCGCTGATTCGGCCATCGCCGCTACGCAGCTGCGCGGCAGCTCTTCTTCAACCATCGCCGCTACGCAGCTGCGCGGCAGCTCGGGTCTGAAAACTTCCGACTGCGTCGGACCCCTCCCACCGCGTTGCGGTGGGCCCCTCCCTCTTACGAGCCGAGGGTGGCTACGGTTTCCTGAGGCTGCTGCCGCTTCCGCTGCTGCGGCGATGGCGGCGATGGCGGCGAATGACTTCTATCCCGAGCGGATCGCCTGGGAAGAGGCAGAGGTGGCGGGGTTTGTGCCGTTCCTGCAGCGGCTCGAGGCGGGGATCCGCGCGCGGGACAGCCGCGTGCTGAAGGTCGTGGCGACGCTGTCGTATTCTGTCAGCGACGTGATGATGTATAATTCGCTCGGGGAGCTGACGTCCGATCACCGCCCGCTGGGAAACCTGTCGGTGCAGGTGATTTTCCGGCAGGGAGACCGGACGGAGAACAACAGCGTCTCGCGGAGCCTGCGGATGGGCGCGGAGATGATCTCCGAGGATGTCCTCGAGGATCTGGTGAGCCGTGCCGTGGAGGGGATGGATGCCCGGTTCGAGGCGCGCCGTCCCAAGGGCGGGCAGATGAGCGTGGTGATGGGCGCCGGGGCGTCCGGCATCCTGCTCCACGAGGCGATGGGACATGCTTTCGAGGCGGATTTCAACCGCAAGGGGCAGTCCGTTTTCTCTGACAAGATGGGCCGGCGCGTCTGCCGTCCGGGGATCAATATCCTGGATGACGGGACGCTGCCTGCCAGCCGCGGCGCCTGCAATTTCGATGACGAGGGGGTGCCGGGGCAGAAGACCTATATGGTGACGGACGGGGTCCTGACGTCCTACCTGCATGACCGGATCAGCGCCGGGTATTATTCGGTGGCGCCGACGGGCAACGGGCGGCGGGAGTCGTTCCGCTACAACCCCATTCCGCGGATGCGGGCGACTTATATGGAGAGCGGCCCGGACGGGACGAAGGAGGATCTGATCGCTTCCGTCAGGAAGGGCATCTATGTGGATCAGTTCGCGAACGGGCAGGTCAAGATCGGCGAGGGGGATTTCACCTTCTATGTCAAGAGCGGGTTCCTGATCGAGAACGGCCGCCTGACGATGCCGGTCAAGGATATCAATATCATCGGGAACGGGCCGGAGGCGCTGGCGGACATCCGTGCGGTCGCCGGCGACCTGCGCGTGGATGAGGGGACCTGGACTTGCGGGAAAGAGCAGAGCGTGGCCGTGTCGTGCGGAATCCCGTCGGTGCTGATCGGGAAATTAACGGTAGGAGGCGAGTAAGATGATTACGGAGAAGGAATTGGCTTTTGTGCGGCAGACGCTGGAGACGGCGCGCCGGCTGGGTGCGCAGAAGGCGCGGGCGACGTTGAGCATGAGCGAGGAGGACCTGGTGGCGACGCTGGACGGGGAGGTGGACCGGGTGACGCATTGTGCGGACCGGTCGCTGGCACTGGCGCTGTTTGTGGATGGGCGCTTCGGGAGTTATTCGACGAACAAGCTGGAGCCGGAGGCGCTCGAGGCCTTTATCGCGAAGGCGGTGGAGGCGACGCGGGTGCTGGCGGAGGATCCTTGCCGGGATCTGCCGGATCCGGCTCGCTGCTGCAAGGATGCCCTGACGGGGGATGAGCTCGGGCTGACGGATCCGGCGCGGGAACGGATTTCGCCGGCGGACCGCCAGAGGATGGCGCTGGAGGCGTCGGTATTTTCCGCCGACAAGCGGATCATTTCCGAGGAGGGAGAGTATTCGGACAGTGTGTACGAGACGGTGGTGATGGATACGAACGGGCTGTGCTGCCGGCATCGTGAGATGTCGTTTGATTACGGCGTGGAAATCACCATCGAGAGCGGCGGGGAGAAGTATAGCGGGTATTGGTGGGATGCGTCGTCGCACCTGGCGGAACTGGATGCTCCCGCGTGCGGGCGGCGGGCCCTGGAGCGGGCCGTGGGGCAGATCGGTTCTGCGCCGGTGAAGAGCGGGCGGTATACGGCCGTGATCGATGCGGAGATGGCGTCCAAGGTCGTGTCTCCCCTGCTGCGTGCGCTGAGCGCCTATTCGATCCAGCAGAACAGTTCGTTCCTGATGGATAGCGTCGGGAAGCAGGTGCTGCCCGAAGGGCTGACCCTCCTGGATGTGCCCCGCATCCCGGGACAGACCTGTTCGAAGTATTTTGATTCTGAGGGCGTGGCGACGGTGGAGGCACCGATCGTGCGCGAGGGCGTGGTGATGGAGTATTTCATCAATACGTATATGGCGAACAAGATGCAGCTTGCGCCGACCGTCGAGGATGCTACGCGTCCGAAGGTGCTGCCCTGGCCGCGTGCCGGGCTGGACCGCGACGCCATCCTGCGGGAATGCGGCAGCGGCATCCTGGTGACGGATTTCAACGGGGGCAACAGCAATCCCGTGACGGGGGATTTCTCATACGGGATCGAGGGTTATCTCTTCAAGGACGGGCGCATCGTGCGGCCCGTGAGCGGCATGCTGATGACGGGCAATTTCCTGACGCTGTGGTCCCGGCTGCTGTTCGCCGGGGACGATGCGCGCCCCTGCCAGACCAAGCTGATCCCGACGCTGGCGTTCGCGGAAGTGGATTTCAGCGGATAATGACTTACAGATTAATATATTTTACACACACATCATTCCATGAAAGTAGAGAACAACAAAGTCGTGGCCGTGAGCTACGCGCTGGAAGTAGAAGGTAAGATCGCGGACCGCTCCGCCCCTGGGCAGCCCCTGGAGTACATCCACGGGACCGGCATGCTGCTGCCCAAGTTCGAGGCGGCGCTCGATGGCAAGGAGCCGGGCGACGGCTTCGACTTCGTCCTGAGTCCCGAAGACGGCTATGGCAAATATGATCCGAGCTACAAGATCGACCTTCCCAAGTCGGCTTTCGCCATCGACGGCAAGGTCCGTGAGGACCTGCTCGTGATCGGCCGCACCATCCCGATGCTCAACCAGGCCGGGCAGGTCGTCCAGGGTACCGTGGCGGATGTCACGGAAATGGCCGTTACGATGGATTTCAACCACCCGATGGCCGGCAAGACCCTGCATTTCACCGGCAAGGTGGAGAGCGTGCGCGGCGCGACCGAGAAGGAACTGACCGAGGGCCTGCACGGCGAGTACCTCCCGCCCGAGGAGCACGAGTGCTGCCACGGCAAGGGCGGCTGCCACAAGGAAGGCAAGGGCGAGGGCGAATGCTGCCACGGCGAAGGCCACAAGGACGGCGAGTGCTGCGGCAAGGGCGAAGGCTGCTGCCACCAAGACTGAGCGCGCGCCATGCAACGGCCGATCCTCTACACCCTGACTTCCGACCTGCATTCGGAAATGGCTCCTGACGTGCATCAGGAGCCGTTTATCCGCGACCTCGAGTCGGCGCTCGGCAGCGCTTTCAACTGCCGGGGAGACGATTTCACGGACTTCGGACGGCAGGACGGATTGATCTATGTGCGCACCGGCGGGACGGAAGGAATGTTCCTCAAGAAGGTCGTCCCCGCCCTGGTGCAAGCCGGGACCATTTCCCCGGAGGGGGTGAAACCGGTCCGGCTGCTGACCAGCGGGATGAGCAATTCGCTGGCGGCTTCGATGGAGATCCTCTCCTGGCTGCGCCAGCATGGCTACGCCGGGGAGATCCTCCACGGCAGCACCGCGGAAATCGCCCGCCGCATCCGGGCGCTCCTGTCCTCCGGTCCGGACTCCGGCCCCACCGAAGCGGCCCCGGAGTGTCCGTGGGTCAGCCCCTGCAGTTTCGGCCGCATCCTCGCCGGGAAACGCTACGGCGTCATCGGGAAGCCCTCCGACTGGCTGATCAGCAGCGATGTGGACTACGCCGCCGTCCGGGAAAGCCTGGGCGCCGAGCTGGTCGACATCCCCATCGAAGAGCTGATCGCCGAAGCCCGGCAGGGTGGCCCGGAAATGCCCCCGATTCCGGGCTACCCCCCGGCATATCGCGAGGGGTCGCCCGAAAACACCCCTGATTCCGGGCCTGCCCTAAAACCGCTGAACCCGCCGAAGTACGGCCGCAAGATCGATGCGGCGGACTGGAACGGAGCGCTGGCGATCTACGGCGCGCTCAAGCGCCTGGTCGCCCGCTACCGGCTGGACGGGCTGACGCTGCGCTGCTTCGACCTGCTGACCGCCCTGCACAATACCGGCTGCCTGGCGCTGGCCATCCTCAATGCGCAAGGCATCACCGCTACCTGCGAAGGCGACATCCCCGCGATGCTGTCGATGGCGGTGGCGCAGGCGCGCACCGGCGGGGCTTCGTTCCAGGTCAACCTTTCCCGGATCGACGGGGACCGGCTGCTGTTCGCGCACTGCACCGTGCCGCTGAGCATCGTCCGGGACTACTGCTACGACACGCATTTCGAGTCCGGCATCGGCGTCGCCGTCCACGGCGAATTGCCCGAGGGACCGGTGACCCTGTTCAAGCTCTCCCCCGACTGCCGCCGGATGTTCCGCTGCGAAGCACGCCTGACCGTCAATACCTATGGCGACCGCCTCTGCCGCACGCAGGTGGTCGTGGATGCGCCCGGCGCGGCGGCGTATTTCCTGCGCACGCCGATCGGCAACCACCACATCATCGTCCCCGGAATCCTGTAGCCCCATGCGTACCGCTGTCGTCATCCTCAACTGGAACACCCGGGACTACCTGGCGCGTTTCCTCCCGCCCCTGCTGGAAAGCCTGCGTGGGCTGGATGCCGGCGTCGTGGTCGCCGACAATGCGAGCACGGACGGCTCCCGGGAACTGCTCTCGGAGCGTTTCCCGCAGGTGCGGACGATCCTGCTGGAGGAGAACTACGGCTTCACGGGAGGCTACAACCGCGCGTTCGGGACGCTGCTTGCGGAAGCGGCGGCGCCGGATTACCTGGTGCTGCTGAATTCGGATATTGAGGTCAGTCCGGGCTGGCTGGAGCCGCTCACCGCCTGGATGGATGCGCATCCGGAATATGCCGCCTGCGGCCCCAAGCTGCATGCGCTTGTACGCGAGGACGGGGAATATCGCCGCACGGACCGCTTCGAGTATGCCGGCGCCGCCGGAGGGCTGCTCGACCGCTACGGCTTCCCCTTCTGCCGGGGGCGCGTGCTGTCGCGCACCGAGACGGATACGGGGCAGTACGACAGCCCCGCGGACGTGCTCTGGGTGTCCGGCGCATGCCTGCTGGTGCGTGCGCGCTGCTGGCGGGAGGCCGGCGGGCTGGACGGGCGCTTCTTCGCGCACATGGAGGAAATCGACTGGTGCTGGCGCGTCCAGCGCGCCGGATGGCGGGTGGGCGTGGTGCCGCAGAGCTGTGTCTGGCACCTGGGCGGAGGCACCCTGGCGCCGTCTTCCCCCTTGAAGCTGAAACTCAATTTCCGCAACGGCTTGCTCCTGCTGGAGAACAACCTCGCCGCCACGATCGGGCTGCGCAAGGCCCGCCGGCGCATCGCTTTCCGGAAGATTTTGGATTGTTGCGCGGCAATCGTATATTTGCTGTCGGGAAAGGCGGAACTGGCACGCGCCGTCCGGGACGCCCACCGGGAGTACCGGGAACTGCGCGGCGCGCCGGGCACGGAAACGGCCCCCGGTGTGCCCACGAAGCTGGCGGGACTGTCGGATGTGCGGATCTTGCTTCAGTCCGCCCTGCGGGGAGACGGGATTTTTAATTATTTGAGACGTTATGAAGATCGTTATTGAAGGAGCCGGAGAAGTCGGCTCGCATCTGGCCAAGATGCTTCGTGCCGAGGCGAACGAAGTCACGGTGATCGATGATGACAGCGAGCGCATCAACGCCCTGGCTGCCTATGCCGACGTGGAGACGGTCCTCGGCAATCCCTCGTCCATCCAGATCCTGCGGGATGCCGGCGTGGGCAAGGCCGATCTCTTCATCGCTGTCTATCCCTTCGCTACCCAGGAGGTCAACATCGTCGGCGCCCTGCTCGCCAAGCAGGTCGGCGCCGCCAAGGTCATCGCGCGCATCAATGACGAAGATTATCTCAACGCCGAGAACAAGTTGCTGTTCAAGGAGCTGGGCATCGAACTGATGTTCTATCCCGAGAAGAGTGCGGCGGACGAGATCGTGGCGTTCCTCAAGCACAACTCCACCGCGGAGACCATGGACTTCGCCCGCGGACGCCTGCAGATCGCCGTCTTCAAGCTCACCGAGGACTCCCCCATCCTGGACCTCAAGTTGCTCGAGTTCATCAAGAACACCACGGAGGAGGAACTCCGGCAGTTCCGCGTGATCGCCATCTCCCGCGACGAGCAGACCATCATCCCCAAACTGGATACCAAGTTCCTCTACGGCGACCTGGTCTTCACCATCACCACCCGCGAGGGTGTGCCCGCCCTGTACCGGCATTTCGGCAAGACCAACATCTCCATCGGCAAGGTCTTCATCCTGGGCGGCGGCCCCATCGGCGAGATGCTCGCCAAGTCGCTGGACCGCAGCGGGATGAAAGTCAAACTGGTGGAGAGCGATAAGAACCGCTGCATCGAGCTCTCCGAGAAGCTGCCGGAGACCATCCGCATCGTCAACGGAGACGGACGCAACTCGGATTTCCTCTTCGAGGAAGGCATCCAGGAGTATGACGCCTTCGTCGCCCTGACGGGCAATGACGAGAGCAACGTGCTGTCCTGCGTGGTCGCCAAGAAGTTCGGCGTAGCCCGCACGATCGCCGAGGTGGAGAACATCGAGTACATCCACATCGCCGAGGAGATGGGCGTGGACAACGTCATCAACAAGAAACTGATCACCGCCGGGCGCATCTTCAAGTTCACCCTGTCCGGCAAGGCGCGCTTCGTGCGCTACATGACCGGCACCAACGCCGAGGTCATCGAGTACACCGTGGCGCCGGGTTCGCTGATCACCTCCGGTCCGATCAAGGATATCGATTTCCCGCGCAACGCCATCATCGGCGGCGTGATCCGGGGCAGCGAAGCCCGCATCGCGGTCGGCGACACGATTATCGAACCGTACGACCGCGTTGCGATCTTTGCCTTACCGGAGACGATCCAGGAGATCGACCGGTTCTTCCGCTAAAAATACTGGCTTTCTTTCTCGAAGAGCGCCCGGTCCTCCCGGTTGGGATCGGGGCGTACGGCGTCGCGCATCTTCTCGATGGCTTCGCGTTCGCTGCGTCCCAGTTTGCGCGGGATCCAGACCAGGATCTTGACGTAGAGGTCGCCGCGGCTGCCAAGGCCGTAGCCGTTTACCGAAGGCAGCCCCTTGCCGCGCAGGCGCTGGACCGTGCCGGACTGCGTGCCCGGATCGAGTTTGAGGCGCTGCGGCCCGTCGAGGGCGGGCACCTGGATCTCGCAGCCGAGCATGGCGTCGGCCACGCTGATCACGCGCGTATAGAAGAGGTTGTTGCCGTCGCGCTTGAGCTGGGCGTGCGGCTGCTCCTCCACGATGACGAGCAGGTCGCCGTTGATGCCGCCCTGCGGGGCTGCATGGCCTTCGCCGCGGAGCGTCAGCTGCATACCGTCCTCGACGCCGGCGGGGATGCGGACCTTGACGGTCTCCTTCTGCCGGACGAGGCCCGTGCCCTTGCATCGGCTGCAGGGATTGGTGATCACCTTGCCGGTGCCGCCGCACTGGGGGCAGACGGACGAGGTCATCGTGCGGCCGAGCAGGGTGTTGGTCACGTGCTGGACCTGGCCGGCGCCCTTGCAGGTCGGACAGGTCTTGATGTCGGAAGCGCTCCTGGCACCGCGCCCGTCACAGTCGGGGCAGGGCCGGTTGCGCTCGATGGTGACTTCTTTCTCGCAGCCGTTCGCGATCTCCTCCAGGGTGACCTTGACGCGGGTACGGATGTCCCGGCCGCGCTGGACGCGCTGTCTCTGCTGGCCGCCGAAACCGCCGAAGCCCTCGAAACCGCCAAATCCGCCGAAGCCTCCGAAGGCTCCGCCGAACAGGTTGTTGAGGATGTCGTTGAGGTTGCCGAAGCCCTGGCTCCAGTCCTGGCCGGCGGCACCGTCCACGCCGGCGAATCCGAACTGGTCGTATTTCGCCTTCTTGTCCGGGTCGCTCAGGACCGAATAAGCCTCGGAAGCTTCCTTGAAATTCTCTTCCGCCGTCTTTTTCTCGGCGTCGGTGCCGCTGACCCAGCGGTCCGGATGCCATTTGAGGGCCGCTTTGCGGTAAGCGCCCTTGATATCGTCGGCCGAGGCTCCTTTCTGGAGCCCCAGGACCTCATAGTAATCTCTTTTCTCTGCCATAGGATTATGCTCCCACCACTACTTTGGCATAGCGCAGGACCTTGCCGCCCAGCGTGTAGCCGGTCTGGACCACGTCGATGACCTTGCCTTTGAGATCCTCGCTGGGTGCGGGGAACTGGGTCACGGCTTCATGGAAGTCGGTGTCGAAGGCCTCACCCTTCGCTTCGATCCGGGCAAGTCCCTGGGTCTTGAGGTAATCCATCAATTTGTTGTATATCAGCGCAGTGCCTTCCTTGGCGGCTTCGTCGGAGGACTTGGAGAGCATCTCCATCGCCCGCTCGCAGTCGTCCAGCACCGGCAGCAGGCCTTCGATGGTCTTCGCCGACGCGGAAGCGATCAGGGCCAGCCGGTCCTCGGCGCTGCGGCGCCGGAAGGTCTCGAACTCCGCCATCAGGCGCAGGTAGCTCTCCTTTTCCTTCGCCACGTTCTCTTTCTCCTTCGCCAAATTGTCAGTCAGTTCGGCGACCTGCTTGCGCAGGGCGTCTTCTTTGCGTTCTTCTTTTTTCAGCTTTTTCTTGGATTCTTCCGGCTGGGAGGCCTGCTCCACAGGCTCTTCCACAGGTGCTTCCTGCTTCTTATCTTTCTTGTCTGACATAATTCTGATGCGTTTGCCTCAAGGGGAAGCAAATCGTTTGCCAATGACGAAATGTCACAGGCGTCCCTGCTCCTTGAGGATTCCGAGCGCCGGATAGGTGGGAAGGCTTTCGGGATCCATGGTGAGCGCGATCACCCGGCCGTCCGGGGTGAAGCGTCCGATGACGAACTGCTGGAATTTCGCTTGGCTGCCTTCCGGGGTGAACCAGAAGTAGAGCGTCCGGTCGAAGCAGGCGACCTCGCTGCCCAGTTCGAAGAGCAGGTCGTCGACCTTTTCGAGTTCCGCTTCATAGGGAGCCTTGTCGGCAGCCTTGGCCATCAGGCCCTCTATACCGGTCTTGTAGGTGATCAGATCCTCCATGTACGTGTAGTTGTGCGGCATGGACATGTTGGCGAATTTGTAGGAAGCGGGGTTCTCCATGTGCTCCTTGGCGTATTGTTCCAGGGCGTCACGGACGGGGTCTGCAGGGCTGCAGGCGGCCAGGACCAGGACCGCAAGCAGGAAGATGATTTTTTTCATAAGGCTTGTTGTGTGTATTATTTGCGGGAAAGATAGACATTTTCCGGCTAAAAAATGCTATCTTGCGGTGTTTAAGAAATGCAAAACCGAAGATCATGAAAAAGTTCCTCCTGTCCATCGCGCTTCTCTGCGCCGTTCTGAGCGGCTTGCAGGCTCAGGATTTCAAGCCGTCCGGCACTTCTGCCGCCGACGTGGCCGCCTTCGAGGACAAAGAGATCGTCACGGCCGAGGCCGACATCAACAAGGACGGCATCAAGGACCTGGTCATCGCCGTTCCGGACAATTATTCCGGAAACACTCTCGCCTTCTATTTCGGACAGGCGAACGGCGGATACAAGCTGTTCAGGGACTATGACGTCAGTTTGAGCCCAGGGAATACCGGCGTCACCGTCACGGCCCAGGGTGTGGTGCGGTTCGAGATCAAACGGGACGAAGGGGCCGATATCTTCCTCTTCCGCTGGGAGAACGGGGATTTCCGCCTGATCGGCGGCAAGGAGGACCGTCACAAGAGCGAAGCCGACTACGACATCTCTTACAACTACCTCACAGGCAAGATGATCCGCACCGACGGATCGGGCAAGAGCCGCAAGAGCCAGACCCTCGACATGCCCAAGCAGCCCAAGATCCACTTCGGCTGGATCCCGCTCAAATATGATGCGCTGGCCTATCTCGTAGAAACGCCGGAAATGCAGGAGGACCCGCTGAGCCCGGACGACATGCTCGCCTGGGGCATCTTCCGCGTCATGCAGGCGAACGAGATGCTCTTCTGGCATTTCTGCGACTGGGAGAATCCCTACCGCAACCCCAACAGCTACGAGGAAAAGAACGTCTGGATGGCTGAGGACGAGCACATGTCGCCCGGCAGCTACAACAGCTGGTCGTCCCTGACCATCACCAAGCTCGCGGACGGATCCTACGAGCTGGAGCTGACCGAATCCTTCTACGACCGCAGTTATGAGTCGCTCTTCAACGAAGACCTCTCCAACGTCGATGAGGTCATGGAAGAGCACGAGACGCCGGAGGAGATCTCGAGAACCCGCTGGATCTTCAAGGACGGCCGGTTCACGCAGACAGGATTCACCGAGATTGAACCGTCGACGGGAGAGCCGGCCGGGGAAGCGGTCGCCAGTCCGTCGACAAGCGCCAACTAGGCCGGAAGACATCAGCCGGGCTGCGGGGAGAACTTTTTTGCGAAAAAATTTTGCAGGATTCCGAAAAGTTTCTATCTTTGCAATCCCAAAACGAAAGCAGCCTCTCGTCGAACGGTTTGACGATGCTGCGGCTGATAACATAATTGACATTATGGATTTGATTAACTTAGTGGAGCAGTCCTTCTCCCAGAACAAGGCTGCTACCTACCCGCAGTTCAAGGCCGGTGACACCATCACGGTGACCTACCGGATCAAGGAAGGCGACAAGGAGAGACTCCAGAGCTTCCGCGGCGTGGTGATCCAGATTTCCGGCGCCACCCCGTACACGAAGACCTTCACCATCCGCAAGGTTTCCAACGGTGTCGGTGTTGAGAGGATTTTCCCGTACGAGTCCCCTTCGATTGACAAGATTGAACTCAACAAAGTCGGTAAGGTCCGTCGCGCCCGCATCTTCTACCTCCGCAACCTCGCTGGTAAGAAGGCCCGCATCAAGGAAGCGAAGCGCGTGGTGAAGAACCCGGCAGAGTAGCATAGACCGGCCTTGCGCCGGTTGGTTATGGCGCCTTAGCTCAGCTGAATAGAGCATTTGACTACGGATCAAAAGGTCGCAGGTTTGAATCCTGCAGGCGTCACGAAAAAGCCCTCAGATTTTGAGGGCTTTTCTCGTTGTATATCCTGTTCAGATGCTGCTCTCTTCGGCGCGGGCCGGGATGCCCAGCAGCTCCAGCTGCTTCAGGAAGGCATCTTCGAAGCAGTGCTCCGCGATGCGGCGGGACATATTGAGGATGAGTTCCCCGTTGTAGCCTGTGCAGGCGGAGGCGCCGGAATTACCGCGCTGGCGTCCGAGCACGAAGTCGATGTCGCGCACATAGGGGCGCAGCGAAGCGGGCAGGTCGATCTTGCCGAGGTTCGACAGGGTGTGGGAGCAGTAGCGGTCCCCCTTGAGCTTGTTGATGACGTCGATGATGGGCTTCTTGAGGAAACGCGGGATGCAGTTGATCGCGAAGTTGTTCTCCAGTTCCACGTTCTTGGCCACCTTGGGCTCCAGCTGGCTGGGCATGGAGAAGAGTCGCTTCTGGGCGGCGACCACCTCCAGGATGTGGTCGAAGTCGTATTCTCCGTTGCGCACATCCACCCCCAGCATCACATAGGAGGAGAAGTTGCGCAGCGTGCTGCCGCCGAAGATCCGGCGCAGGTCCACGGGGACATTGACCTTGAGCGCCGTCCGGCGCCGGAAGGGATCTTCCCGACGGACATCCTGCAGGGCGGCCACCATGGCGGCGGAGAGCAGTTCCGTGACCGTCACCTGCCGGGCTTTCGCCACTTCGTGCGCCCGGTCCATCGGGATGCGGACGCGCAGGTTGCGCAGTTCTCTGGTCCCCAGCACCCGGCCGCGGATATGGTATGCGGGGGTATTCTGCTCGAGTTCCCCCTTTTTGCCGCCGAAATCGTCGAAGGCATCCGCCAGCTCCGAGGCGCAGGGATGGTCGGAAGGGTTCAGGATGCGCCCGCCGTAGAGCGGCTGCACGCCGTAGCGCAGCCGGAGGTATTCCGCGGTCAGCGTGAGCAGGAAGGTCATCCCGCCGTTTCCGTCCGTCAGGACGTGGAAGATGTCCAGGACGATCCGGCAGCCGTCCGCCGCCGTGCGGAAAAGGAAGCCGCCGTTGCCCTCGAGGCTGAAATGGTGCAGCGGCTGCAGGGGCAGTACGCGGGGCGTCTTGTCCAGGTAGCGGAGGTACCACCAGAGGGCACCGCCCGTCAAGGTATAATGGAAGGTGGGGATGCGGCCGACCGTCGCTTCCAGCGCTTGCTGGAGCAGGGCGGCATCCACCGGTTCGGTAAGGGTCATGCTCATCCGGTACAGCGAAGAATACTTCTTCGACTGGCTGGCGGGATATATGAAAGAGGCGTTGTCAAGCCTGAGCAAATGCTGATGTGCCATAGCTTTTCGTTTTTGTTGACACAAAGATAGGCAGCCTCCAGACCGTCCGCAAAGAGTCTCCATCGAAACAGGTGCATAAGTGACAAAATGGGCCGTTTGGCGGAGAAAACACCCCTTTCCGGGGACGAAAAGAAGGGAACGGAACGTCCGTCCCAAGCCAGAATGGGACGGAGAAGAAGGGTATAGAAGCCTCGGACCTGGTCCACCCGGCCAGAAACCTTCTCCCGTTGCCAGAAACCTTCTCCCGTTGCCAGAGGCGCCGGGCATCCCGGTCCGCGCAGAAGAGAGCAGTATCCAAGCGGAATTACGCAATATTATAGGCGACAGTTCTGCCGGTAGCGCCCAGGGCTGAGGCCAGTCAGGCTTGAGAACAAGCGATTGAAATACTGGAGGTTGTCAAATCCCAACCCATAGGCAATCTGCTTGACGCTTTCGCCGGGACGCAGGAGCAGGCGGAGCTGCGCCGCCTCGATCTTCTTGCGGTTGATATACCGTACAGGCGTGATGCCGAGTTCGCGTGCAAACAAGCGGATGAAATGGTCTTTGGACAGCGCAACCGCCGACGCGAGGTCCGCTACGACGACCCGCCCGTCCAGATGCGTGCCGATATACTGCACGGCTGCAGCAATCCGACGGTCCATGCGGGCGATACGGGCGGAAGCACCTTCCAGGAAACGCGCCAGCAGCAGGCACAACAATCCCTCTGTCTCCATGGCCACGGCCCAGTTGTCCGACACCCCGTCCGCCAGGGTCTGCGCGAGGCCGGGACCGGTATCGTAGCGGCGCGGGTCGAAATTGGGCAATGCCCGGTCTGGATTGATCTCCAGCAGGCGCCGCAGGATCGGTTCCGTCCGCTCATCGGCAACGACTTCCGCCGGCAAGTCCAGCCAGTCGAAGAGCGAGCCGGATTCCGCTCCGCTGAAGTAGATGTGCAGGTACACCAGGTCCAGCGGACCGTCATTGACATAGGAATGGCGCAGGTAAGGCGGCGTCAGGTACAGGTATCCCGGCCGCAACTCCAGCACTTCCCCGCCCCGCTCCATGCGTGCAGACCCGCTGCGGATGTAGTGGATCCGCGTGAAAGGGCTGGAGACATCCCGGAAGTTCCAGTCGCCATCGTGATGTGCTTCACCAACATTGAGAAGTACCGGTGTCGCATTGATTCCCATAGGATTGATCATAGCACAAAAGTACAAAAAAGTCGATAAAGTGCAATATCTGGCCAACATCGTGGATAGCTGGCGGACTGCGGATTCACTAACTTTGCGAGAAAGAGCATTTCCCATGCGGTCCCGTTTCCTCTTGCTTCCTCTCCTGGCCGCGACCCTGCTGGTCGCCTCTCCCCTGCATGCCCAGACCTATGTCTTCGCCGGAGACTCCATCACCGACGGCGGCTGGGGCGCCAGCGGCGGGCGGGGCATCCCCGCGGCGCAGCGCAACCTCACCGACCTCAACCACCTCTACGGCCACAGTTATATGATGCTCGTCGCCAGCGACTGGCAGTCCGCATTTCCGGCCGCCGGGCTCGTCTTCCACAATCGCGGCATCAGCGGCGACACCCTTGCCGGACTTGCGGCCCGCTGGGAGGCCGACATCCTTTCCCTCAAGCCAGACGTGCTGAGCATCCTGATCGGGGTGAACGACTCGTCCCGGGAAGTGGACCTGACCGCCTGGGAAGCCGCCTACCGTGCGCTGCTCGCGCGGACGAAAAAGGTGCTGCCGGACTGCAAGCTGGTGCTCGGCACCCCGTTCCTCGCCCCGGTGGGGCGTTTCGGGACGCGGGAAGATTTCCCGCAGCGGGCCGCCCGCGTGAAGGAGATGGCCGCTGCCGTGCGGGAGCTGGCCGCCGAATTCCAGGCTGTCCTGGTGCCTTTCGACGAACTCTTCGCCGGACTGCCAGCCGGGGCCACCGAGACCTGGTGGATCTGGGACGGCATCCATCCCACCGCCGCCGGGCACCGCCGGATGGCGGACCTCTGGGAGCAGCGCGTCGGTACCCCCGCCGCGAAGCATCCCGTCCTGCCACCTTCTTCTTCGGAGGCCGTCAACGACGAAGAGGCGCCCGCCCGCGTGACGCTCGCCCTCCCCGGGGGGAAGGCGCCCGCTGCCCCTGAAGGGCCCTTTGAGGCGAGCTGGGAATCCCTGGCGGAGCAGTACCGCATCCCCGGATGGTTCGAAGACGCCAAGTTCGGCATCTTCATGCACTGGGGTGTCTACAGCGTCCCGGCGGCGGGCAGCGAATGGTATCCCAAGCACATGTACAACGGCATGCTGGACTACCACACGGAGACCTGGGGCGCCCCCAGGGACTTCGGATACAAGGATTTCATCCCGCTGTTCAAGGCTGAGAACTTCGATCCGGCCGCCTGGGCGGCGCTCTTCGAAGAAGCCGGCGCCCGATACGCCATCCTCACGGCCGAGCACCACGACGGCTTCGCGATGTACGACAGCGGCCTCACGGAGTGGGATGCCGTGGACAAGGGGCCGCACCGCGACCTGCTGGGCGATCTGGCCAAGGCCGTGCGGGCGCGCGGGCTGAAGTTCGGCGTCTCCAACCACCGCATCGAGAACTGGGACTTCATGTACCCCGCCGGGACGAAGGAGCACGACCTCTTCGATCCCGCCTATGCCGGTCTCTACGGCCCGCCGCAGAAGCCTTCCGCAATCGGCTCCGCCATGGGGCCGGGCAAGGACGCTGAAGGCCGCCCGGCCCATCCGCAAAGCGACGCCTTCCTCGAGGAGTGGCTCGCCCGCGCCGAGGAGATCGTGGACAAATACCAGCCGGACCTGTATTATTTCGACAACGGCGTCAACTCCCGCAGCCTCGATCCGTGGAAGCTCCGTTTCGCGCAATACTACTACAACAGCGCCGCCCGCTGGGGCAAGGACGTCTCCATCCAGACCAAGAGTGACGCCTACCTGGCCGGCAGCATCAAGGATTATGAGCGGGAGAGCCGCGCCCCGAAGGAGATAGAGACACCGTACTGGCAGGTGGATGACCCGATCGGGCACAAATTCGGCTATGTCGAAGGCCTGCAGCTCCAGCCGGCGGCGAACGTGATCCGCAGCCTCGTGGAGAACTGCTCCAAGGGCGGCAACCTCTGCCTGAACATTTCTCCCAAGGCGGACGGGACCATCCCCGGGGACCAGCAGGCCGTGCTGCGGGCCGTCGGCGCCTGGCTCCGGATCAACGGAGAAGGGATCTACGGCTCGCGCGCCTGGAAGACCTTCGGCGAAGGGGACGCCTGGCGTTTCACCTGCAAGGGGGACAAGACCGTCTATGCGTTCGCCCTGGGCACGGAGCGGCCGGTCATCGCCGCGCTGGGCAGCAAAGCCGGACGCGTGGCCCGCGTCGAGCAGCTGGGCGGCGGGAGGATTTCCTTCCGGCAGCGCCCCGAAGGACTGGAAATCCCCTCCGGCAGCGGGCAGGAGGGCATCATCGCATACAAAATCACGCTGAAATGACGATCATAGACGCACATTCCCACCTCTGGCTGCGGCAGGATGCCGTGGTGGACGGGCAGCACATCGAGGCGCTGCCGGACGGGCGCGCCCGCTTTTTCGGCGAAGAGCGCCAGATGCTCCCGCCATTCCTGATCGACGGGCGCAACAGCGCCGAAGTCTTCCTGTCCAACATGAACTACGCGCAGGTGGGCGCCGCCGTGGTGGTCCAGGAGATCATCGACGGCAACCAGGATGCCTATCTGCGGGAGGTGCAGGCGGCCTATCCCGGCCGCTTCCTGTGCTGCGCGATGCTGGACATCGACCGCGGCGGGCTGACGGTGCCGGAGGGATTCCGCGCAGCGGCCATCCCGGGCCACCGGATGAAGCGGGACCTGGACTCCCCGGCCATGATGGCCGCGTTCAAGGAGCTGGAGCGCCGCGGGATCATCCTGTCGATGTGCCTCGCGGACGATGCGCGCCAGATCGCGCAGTTCGCCACCGTCATCCGGGAATGCCCGCGCCTGAAGGTCGCCATCGGCCATTTCGGGCTGGCCCGCTCGAAGCACTGGCTGGAGCAGGTGCGGCTCGCCCGGGCGGAGAACGTCCGCATCGAGAGCGGCGGCATCACCTGGCTCTACAACGACGAGTTCTATCCCTTCGCGGGAGCGGTGCGCGCCATCCGGCAGGCCGCCGGCGAGGTCGGGATGGACAAGCTCATGTGGGGCAGCGACTACCCGCGCACCATCACCGCCATCACCTACCGGATGTCTTACGACTTCGTCCTCAAGACCCCGGAACTCTCCCCGGAGGACAAGGCCGCGTTCCTCGGCGGCAACGCCCTCTCGTTCTATGGATTCCACGATCTTCCCGATCTCCCGTATATCAAAAACATGTCTGAATGATGAAAGCTTTGCAGATTCCCCGGCCGCGCCGGATCCAGCTCACGGACCTGCCGGACTGCCCGCCGCCGGGCAGCGGCGAAATCCTCCTGCAGTTGCACTATGTCGGCTTCTGCGGCAGCGACCTCAACACCTGGCGCGGACGCAACGCCATGGCGAAACCCGAAGTCATCCCCGGCCACGAGATCGGCGCCGTAATCGCCGCCGTCGGCCCGGACGTCCCGGACAGCTTCCGGCAAGGCCAGGTCGTCACCGCCAATCCCTACACCCACTGCGGCCACTGCGCCTCCTGCCGCGAAGGCCGCTACAATGCCTGCGAGCACAACGAAACGCTGGGTGTGCAGCGCGACGGGGCGATGCGCGAGTACATCACCCTCCCGTGGCAGAAGATCATCCCTGCCGAAGGACTTTCCGTTCGGGATGCCGCCCTCATCGAGCCGATGAGCGTGGGATTCCACGCCGTGGCGCGCGGCCAGGTCAGCGACACGGACACCGTCCTGGTCATCGGCTGCGGCATGGTGGGCCTGGGGGCTGTGATCCGCTCCCTCCGCCGGGGCGCCACCGTGATCGCCGCCGACATCGAAGAAGACAAACTGGCGATGGCACGCGACCTCGGCGCAGCTTTCACCTACAACACCGGCACCGCCTGGGAAGGCCTCCCCGCCCCCAGCGTCGTGATCGAGGCCGTGGGCTCCCCCGCCACCTACCAGCTGGCCATCGAGCGCGCCGACTTCTGCGGACGCGTGGTCTGCATCGGTTATCCCAAGTCGGAAGTGCTGCTCCCGCCCGGTGTCATCGTCAAGAAAGAGCTGGCCATGATGGGCTCCCGCAACGCTACGCCCACCGACTTCGAGGCCGTCATCCGTTCCATCCGCCGGGGCGAGGCCCCGCTCGACCGTTTCGTCTCCGGGATCATCCGGCCCGAAGAAGCCCAGCAGGCCCTCGAGCGCTGGGATGCGGCCCCCGGCCAGGTTTTCAGAATCCTGACGCAATGGAATACAGAGAATTAGGCCGCACCGGCCTGCGCCTGTCCGCCCTGGGCTTCGGCGCGTCCAGTCTCGGTGGCGTCTTCCACTCCCTGCGGGAAGAGGACGGCATCCAGGCGGTCTTCACCGCCATCGAAGGCGGCATCAACTTCATCGACGTCTCCCCCTACTACGGTTACCTCAAGGCCGAGCAGGTGCTCGGCAAGGCGCTCCGGCAGATCCCGCGGGAGAAGTTCATCCTTTCGACGAAAGTCGGCCGCTACGGCAGTGACGAGGCGGGGAATGCGTGGGATTATTCCGCGAAGCGGGCGCGCGAGAGTGTCTATGAGAGCATGGAGCGGCTGGGCGTGGACCACATCGACCTGATCAATGTCCACGACATCGAGTTCGCCGACCTGAGGCAGGTCTGCGAGGAGACGCTGCCGGCGCTCGTGGCCCTGCGCGATGAGGGCGTCGTCGGACACGTGGGCATCACCGATCTCCAACTGGAGAATCTTAAGTACGTGGTGGAGCACGTCCCCGAGGGCACGGTCGAGTCGGTCCTCAATTTCTGCCACTACTGCCTGTGCGATGACAAGCTGCTGGACTTCCTGGATTTCTTCGGGAGACGCGGCATCGGCGTGATCAACGCCAGCCCGCTGTCGATGGGATTGCTGTCCGGGCGCGGCGCACCGGCCTGGCATCCGGCTCCGGCCCCCCTGCAGGAGGCCTGCCGCCGGGCGGCCGCCCACTGCGCCGCCGCCGGCTACCCCATCGAACGCCTGGCCGTGGAATTCAGCGTCCGCGAGCCCCGCATCGCCTCCACCCTCTTCTCCACCACCCGCCCGGACAACGTCCGCGCGAACCTCGGATATGCGGCCGGAGCGCCCGATCAGAAACTGCTCGCAGAGGTCCGGGAAATCATCGGTGAAAATTTTCGCGTCAGCTGGAAAAACACTTAATTATCGGATAGTTACGGTCATTACATCAGACGCTCCGTACCCTTGTTGATAACTTTTTTTTGGAAAGTGAATCAGATATCGATTTTATTTCTATTTTTGCGCCAACAAATAAGGTACGACTATGTATTGGACACTCGAACTTGCCAGCAGCCTGGACGATGCTCCGTGGCCGGCAACCAAAGAAGAACTGATTGATTACGCCAATCGCTCGGGCGCTCCCGAGGAGGTGATTGAGAACCTGGAAGAACTCGAAGAAGAAGGCGAGATCTACGAGACCATCGAAGACATCTGGCCCGACTATCCCACCAAGGATGATTTCTTCTTTAACGAGGAGGAGTACTAAGGGGTTAAGTGACTGAAATACAGCAATTTAACGCGGATGGGTGCCATTTTGACGAATGGCGCCCATCCTCATTCTATCGCATTCTATCGCATCCTGTCGAAATGAAAGTTAACACAATACTTAACACAAAACTTAACACAATTTTGTAAGAGGAATAGT
>JAFTCB010000029.1 GCA_017454905.1 Bacteroidales bacterium | reverse complement strand
CGGACCTGTCCGGCCTTGTATTTCATTTCGATGTCGCAGACCTCGCCGTTACGGTGCTTGGCGATGCAGATGAAGGCTTTCTCCCGGTCGGCCGGATCCTCGGACATGCCGACGAATTCGGGACGGTGGATGAAGATCACCATATCCGCGTCCTGCTCGATGGAGCCGGATTCGCGGAGGTCGCTCAGCTGCGGTTTTCCGCTGCCGCCCGTGCGCTGGACCGCGTTGCGGGACAGCTGGGACAGGGCGATGATCGGAATGTTGAGTTCCTTGGCCGTAGCCTTGAGGGTGCGGGAGATCGCGGCGACTTCCTGCTCACGGAGACCGCGGAGCTCCACCGGTCCCTGCATCAGCTGCAGGTAGTCCACCACGATCAGGCGGACCTGCTTCTGCTTCACCAGGCGCTTGGCCTTGGCACGGAATTCCATGATGGGAATGCCGGGAGTGTCATCGATATAGAGGGGAGCCTTCGCCAGGCGCTTGAGCGTGTATTCCAGCTGCTCCCACTCGAAGGGCTCCAGCTTCACGCCGCCCTTGATCTTGTCGCCGGGAAGGCCGGACTCCGTCGTGATGAGACGCTTGCCCAGCTGGTCAGCCGACATCTCCAGGGAGAACACGGCCACCGGCATGTTGTGGTCCACCGCGGCGTTGCGGGCAATGTTCAGGGCGAACGCCGTCTTACCCACGGACGGACGGGCCGCCAGGATGATGAGGTCGGATTTCTGCCAGCCCTGGGTGATCCGGTCGATGGAAGGATAGCCGGAAGGAACGCCGGAAGGGCCGGTGATGTTCTGCAGTTCCTGCAGGGTTTCCATCACCGAATTGATGATGGAGCCGACATCCTTGACGTCGCGCCGGTCGTTGGTCTGGATGGCCTGGAAGATCTTCGTCTGGGCGTCGTCGATCAGGTTGTCCACGACCACCGCATCGTCGAAGGATTCCCGGAGGATTTCGTAGGAAGCGGTGATCAGGTCACGCTGGATCGCCTTCTGCTTGAGGATCTTGAGGTAATACTCGATATGGGCCGCCGCGCCGATGTTCTGCGACAGGTTCGCCAGGACGACCGGTCCGCCCACCGCCTCCAGGTTGCCCAGGGTACGGAGCTTTTCGGACACGGAAATGAGGTCGATGGCCACGTGCTCGTTCACGAGGGCGGACATCGCCTCGAAGATCATCCGGTTCTTGGGGTCGTAGAAGCAGGATGCGGAGAGTTCCTCCATCGACTCATCGATCGTCGACGGTTCCACCAGCATCGCTCCCAGGACAGCCGCTTCGACATCCAGCGCCTGAGGGGGCTTGTTCCCCATCAGGGTCTCCAGATTGACCGCCTGATCCTTCTTCTTCCTGGAATACTCAGGCATAGGGCGGGAAGGCTATTCGAAGTCCGGGTTGATGATGATGCGGCCGCAGTGCTCGCAGATGATGAGCTTGCGGCCCGTGGCGATTTCCACCAGGCGCTGCGGGGTGATGGTGTTGAAGCAGCCGCCGCAGGCATTGCCGTTGTACACGGAAACCACGGCGAGGT
>JAFTCB010000028.1 GCA_017454905.1 Bacteroidales bacterium | reverse complement strand
ATCTTTCAAACATGGGTCATGCGGCCCTCGTTGTTATGGGAAATTAGACGGCGTTTCCACCGCTTATGTCCCGGATACGGGCAAGTTGCTCACGCGTTACGCACCCTTTCGCCGGTCGCCGGCAGAGTATTGCTACTCTCCGCTGCCCCTCGACTTGCATGTGTTAAGCCTGCCGCTAGCGTTCATCCTGAGCCAGGATCAAACTCTTCTTTGTATATCTTTTATACTTCTAGTTCTCTCCCGACACTCTATCAATTTCCAAAGAAATCAACGCTCTCGATTCTTAGTTTCTCGGTACTTGCTTGTACTTATCTTTTCAGTCTTTTCAATGATCTTTCAAATTTGGCGCTAAAAAAACCAGCCTCTTCGGCTGATGGCCATTCCCTCTCTTGCGATTGGGATTGCAAAGGTAGTCACTTTTTTTGAATCTGCAAATTTTCAGAAGAAATTTTTGAAAATTTTTGAATCCGTGATTTTGTGAAAGAGCTTCTCAATCCCCCGTTTCCGAAAGGGGTTGCAAAGGTAATCACTTTTTTCGAATCCGCAAATTTTTCTTCAAAAATCTGCATTTCAACGTTGTGAAAGAGCTTTTTCAATCCCCCCGTTTCCGAAAGGGGACGCAAAGGTAGACACTTTTTTTAAACCTGCAAATTTTTTCTGCACTTTTTTTCGCATCCGTTTTTCCGTATATTTGTAAAGAACCAAGATAACCCGTTGACCTTTATGAAGAAAGCCGTTTTTACCGTTTGTTTTTTCTTTCTTCTCATTTATTGCTGCCCGGCCCAGGACCGCGGTTCCCTCCTGTTCCACCTCTCCGCCGACCGGGGCGCAACGGCGGATTTCGCCCGGGGAGACGGTGATCCCAACTTTCTTGCCGGCGTGTCCGTCATCCCGGACGGAGCGGCCGGACAGGGCCTCCACTGCGGCTACCGCCAGCTGTTGACCTGGAAGGCCCCGGGCAACATCTACGCCCGCGAAGGGACGCTCTCCTTCTTCTGGCGCAGCGCAGAACCGTTCACGGAAACGGCCTTCCCAATCTTCCGCGTCTCCTTCGCGGACCATACCAGCTGGGACATGGTCTGGCTGCGCATCGACTACAACGGGCAGGGCTTCGACGCCTTCGTCACCGACAATAATCTCGCGCGCGTACGCGTATCCATTAAAGAAAAAGAACTGCCGGCCCCGGATGCCTGGACCCATTTCGCCCTGAGCTGGGACGAGACCCGGGGGATCCGTTTCTACATCAACGGGCAGGAACGGGCGCGGCGCGATACGACCGTCACCCTGGAGACGGGGCTGGACCAGTTCGGCCCGCACTCCCGCATCATCAGCCCCTACCAGGTGCAGAGCGCCTACAACATGCAGCGCGGCGGAGACATCGATGAACTCCGGATCTACGGGAAAATGCTCTCCGGCGCGGAGATCGCCGCCCTCGCCAGCGGAGCGGAGCCGCAGACGGAGGCGCCTGCACGGCACTTCGCCGGTGCAGCGGAAGAGCAGGCCTGGAAGCATTTCCTCGGCTTCGACGGGGCCGCTCCCCCTGTGCTGGACAGCCCGCAGACCACGGTCCGCAAACTGGGGATCAATGATATCTACGATCTCAAGCGCTGGTACTGGAAGGCCGGGGACGGCATCCGCGAGACCACCTGGCCCGGCGTGTACAACCGCTCCCGGATCGAGGGGCGCGACGACTATTTCCAGCTGCCGGACTGGGACTGCTACTCCACGTCCGGCCGGCAGGTCCGTTTCCTGCTGCCCGACGAGCCCTGGAACTATGTGGAAGTGACCGGCGGTGCCTTCGGACGACTGGGCATCAGCGACCGCCCGGACGGCGGCGAGGCCGCTCCGCTGACCCGCAAGCAGCCGGGCACCCAGCGGAGTTTCCACCGGTTCGACCGGACGCGGACCGGGCAGGTCCTGACCTTCGACAACGATGTCCAGGAAACGCCCATCCAGGAGCTGAACGTCTTCCACGTCCACGAAGGCGACGCCCCGGAAGGCATTCTGCGCCTCGCGTACTCCCTGGAAGACTTCAACAGCCGCAACAACCCGATGCTCACCGGCATCGAGGAACTGGTCCGCGGCCGCTACCGCCCGGGCGAACGGAGGATGCTGCTCGCGCAGCCCGCGGAAGCGCGCAAATATGACAATCCCATGGAGGACCATTCCGTCCGGGGTTCCGGACCGGAAGAAGGGGGCAAACCCCTCGTGCACATCGTGATCCCGAACGACATCCGCGACCTCGGGATCTACGAACGGCAGACCGTAGAGACCGCGCCCATGGAATTCGGCGAATTCGGCATCGCCTGGCGCTCCAACATCCGCTCCTACTCCTGGATCAAGCTCCGGGCCGGCCTGGACGGCATCCGTCTCCGCCTGCCGGCATTCGGGTCCGGCATGGCCGGGGCCGACGGGCTGATCCCGCTCAACATCCAGGTCAAGGATCCCGTCTGGCCGCTGCGCGACTGGATGGACTTCTCGTTCAGCGTACGGCCGGGCGAAGCGCACACCCTCTGGCTGGACCTGCGGGACCGCATCCTGCCGGATGACAAGCCGCTGTACCTCACCCTCGCGGGAGCCGGGCCGCAGGACTTCTCCGACGAAGATCTCAAGGGAATCGGCATCGAACTGGTATTCAAGGACTACGAAGAAGCCCGGCAGGAGCACATCGCGGACCGTTTCACCCAGGTGCGGGACGCGTATGCCATGCTCTGCGAAGAGAATACGACCAGCCGCCGGCTGAGCAAATACCGCCAGATCGAAGCGGACCTCAACGACCTCCTCAAGGTGGATCCCGAAAACCGGATCGGGCGGAAATACTGGCACATCTACAACAGCGAACAACCCCTGCCCTACACCGAACCCCAGGCCCCGGCCGGCGTCCCCGAATGGGCCTTCCTGCAGCTGGAGGTCCTGAAAAAATACCGGGAGGTCTTCGAATGGTTCGTCGACGAGCGCCAGATCGACAACGGCGAATTCGGAGGAGGCATCTCGGACGACACCGACCTGACCAACCATTTCCCGGGACTGATCCATCTCGGCGTGCTGCCGGACAAATTCGGCGCCTCCCTGCACCGCTTCATGGAAGCGGTCTATGCCGAGGGCACCCTCACCCGCGGGATGAGCACCATCCAGACGGACGGGCTGCACACCTACGAAGAAGGCGTCAATACGGTCGTCCAGGTGAACACCGTCGAGGCAGGCAATCCGCGCCAGGCTGAACGCCTGATGGAAAGCGCCAAGAGCGTGCGGGACCACTTGCTGGGCACGACGGCGAACGGCCACCTGCATTTCCGCTCGGACTATTTCAGTGCCACGAAGATTGCTCTATCGGAGCCCTGGACCTGGTCCAACTACCGCGAATACTACCATACCGGCCCGGGACTGCTGCTTGGGGACGCCTACGGCAATCCGGCCGCCCGGGAATACCTGATCCGCTTCGCCGATTCCATCCTCGCGCATGCGAAAAGGGACGGCGACGGCCGCATCCAGCTGCCCAACGAAATCAATTTCCTCACGGATGAAGCCCGCTCCTGGGGAGCCGGATTCTCCGTGCCCCTGATGTGGTACGCCTGGCGCTGGACCGGAGAGGAAAAGTACCGGCTCGCCGCCGAAGGGACGGGCTGGGCCTTCCAGGACTACACCCACGGAACGCTGGCGGAGCGCTTCCGCCGCGAACTCCGGCAGATCGATGCCCGGGAATACATCATGACCGAGGGAAGCCTTTGGATCGACCGCATCAGCTTCCCGTGCGAGACCATCCAGCACAGCCGCCTGGGCGGCGTGGCGATGACGCGCAGCGAGAACCTCGTCCCGTCCAACCCGATCCGCTGGCACTTCAACCGGCCGGACGATGCACAGCAGCTCGCCATTCTGGTCACCGGGTCCACCCCCGCCGGGTTCGACATCGAGTTCTTCAACACGGCGGAGCGGACGATGAACGCCGTCATGGAAGGCGTCGAGGCGCTCGGCGGCACCTGGGTCCTCACCCTCCCGGACGGCCGGGAACGCAAGGTGCAGTTCGGACGCGCCCGGAGCGTGGACCTGCAGATCCCCGCCCGGAAATCCTGGAAAATCCGGATGCGCCTCGAGGGCGCCGGAGAGGATTACGCGCTGCGCCCGGACGCCGGGATCGGCCCGGAGGACCTGGAAATGACGGCGGAAGGGCTGGCCGTGACCGTCCACAACCTGGGCGGCACGACGCTGGATCCCGTCCGCGTGGTGCTGCAGGATGCCCGCGGCAAGGTCCTCGCACAAACGGAAACCCCGGCCATCCCGGCACCTTCCGATCTGGTGCCCAAGACGGCCAGGGTTGTCCTGCCGGTTCCGCAGGGCTGCAAGCTCGAGGCGTGCAGCGTGGTCCTCAACCCCGGCAAGGAGTCAGAGGAGATCTATCCTGCGAACAATGCTACATCATGCCGCCTGCAGGCATCGCAGGGGCAGCCGGAGTAGGCTCCGGGATGTCCACGATACCGCACTCGGTGGTCAGGAACATGCCTGCCACGGAAGCAGCGTTCTCCAGAGCCACGCGGGCGACCTTCGTCGGGTCGATCACGCCGGCCTCGTACATGTGCACGAACTCACCGGTGCGGGCATTGTAGCCGAAGTCACCCTTGTTCTCCTTGATCTTCTGGATGATGACGGATCCGTCGACACCGGCGTTGAGCGCGATCTGGCGGAGCGGCTCCTCGATGGCCTTGGCCACGATGTGGATACCGGTCGTCTCGTCCTCATTCTCACCCTTGAGGCTATCAAGCGCCTCCACGGCACGGATGTAGGCCACGCCGCCACCCGGGAGGTAACCTTCCTCGACAGCGGCACGGGTCGCGTTCAGGGCGTCCTCGACGCGGTCCTTTTTCTCCTTCATCTCCACCTCGGTGGTCGCACCGACATAGAGGACGGCCACGCCGCCGCCGAGCTTGCCGAGACGCTCCATGAGCTTCTCCTTGTCGTAGTCGGAAGTACTGACCTCGATCTGCTTGCGGATGGACTCCACACGCTCCTGGATGGCATCGGCTGCGCCGGCGCCACCGACGATGGTCGTATTCTCCTTGGTGATGGTGACCTTCTCGGCACGACCGAGCATGTCCGGAGTCGTATTCTCCAGGGTGAAGCCGCGCTCCTCGGAGACCACCACGGCACCGGTCAGCGTTGCGATGTCCTGCAGCATTTCCTTGCGGCGGTCGCCGAAGCCCGGAGCCTTGACGGCTGCGATCTTGAGGGCGCCGCGGAGTTTGTTGACCACAAGGGTGGTCAGGGCCTCGCCGTCCACATCCTCGGCGATGATGAGCAGCTCGCGGCCTTCGCGGGCGATGGGCTCGAGGATCGGGAGGAGGTCCTTCATCGCGGAAATCTTCTTGTCGGTGATGAGGATGCTCGGGTTGGAGAGCTCGGCCTCCATCTTGTCACCATTTGTCATGAAATACGGGCTGATGTAACCGCGGTCGAACTGCATGCCTTCGACCACCTTGACCTCGGTGTCGGTGCCCTTGGCTTCCTCGACGGTGATCACGCCGTCGCGGCCCACCTTGGACATGGCGTCGGCAATCAGCTTGCCGATATAGCCGTCATTGTTGGCGGAGACGGTACCGACCTGCTCGACCTTGGAGTAGTCGCTGCCCACCTTCTGGCTCTGGGCCTTGAGGTTCTCGACCACGGCGCCGACCGCCTTGTCGATACCCCGCTTGAGATCCATCGGATTGGCGCCGGCGGTCACGTTCTTGATGCCGACATTGATAATGGCCTGGGCGAGCACTGTTGCAGTGGTCGTGCCGTCACCGGCCTGCTCGTTGGTCTTGGAAGCGACTTCCTTGACCATCTGGGCACCCATATTCTCAAAACGGTCCTCCAGCTCGACCTCCTTGGCGACGGTCACGCCGTCCTTGGTCACCTGGGGAGCACCGAATTTCTTCTCTATCACGACATTGCGGCCCTTCGGTCCGAGGGTCACCTTGACTGCGTTTGCCAGTTCGTCCGCACCGGTCTTCATCTTGGAACGGACATCGACGTCGAATTTGATTTCCTTTGCCATAATTACAGAATTGCTAAAATGTCAGACTGCTTCACGATAAGATACTTCTTGTTATCAACCGTCACTTCCGTGCCGGCGTACTTGCCGTAAAGGACCTGGTCGCCGGCCTTCACTTCCATCGGCTCGTCTTTTTTGCCGGGGCCTGCCGCAAGGACAGTTCCCTGCTGGGGCTTCTCTTTTGCCGTGTCGGGGATGTAGATACCGGATGCCGTCTTGGTCTCAGCCTCCTTGGGCTCGATCAGGACTCTGTCTGCTAAAGGTTTGATCATGATACTATGTTTTTGGTTTGTAATCGTTGCATGCCACGCCTTCGCATGGCGAAGGAAATAAAATCAATGTCCGTGCCAATGACAAATTGTCATATTCGGGATTTTTCTTATTTTTGTGTAATCAAGTAACCAATAACCGTTATTCTTCTTATATGAGAAAAATCTTACTGACTCTTGCAGCGCTGGCCCTGTCAGCCGCCCTGCATGCTGAATCCGTCGACCTGCACTGGATCGACAAGGCCCCCGCCTACAACATCGGGCAAAGCTGGGGCGTCCCCTTCGCCAAAGGCACGATGAACGAGCAAGGCATCTTCACCCTGACGGATGCCGCCGGCACGGTCATCCCCACCCAGCACTGGGTACTTTCCCGCTGGAGCGACGGCAGCGTAAAGTGGATGGGCTTCTACGCCACCCTCGGTCCCGGCCAGGCGGGGAACCTCAGGCTCGACGCCGTCAAAGCGGACAAGAAGGCCCTGCGGGCCGCCGCCAAGGCGAAGCCCGCGGCGGGCTCCACCCTCGTGACCTGCGACGATGACACGAAGATCGTCATCGACAACGGCCTCTTCGAGATCTCTTTCGCCAAAGACGGCGAGGAACTCATCAACTACATCACTATGGGCGGACACGAAGTCGTCAACAGCGGCCGGCTGATCGCCAAGACCGAGGACCGTTCCCGCATGGAGGATGAAATCATTTCCTACAGGAACTTCGAGAGCAAGGTGGTCTCCGCCGAGGTGGAGCGCAGCGGTCCTGTCGCTGTCGTGGTCAAGGTCACGGGGACGCACAAGGACCTGAAAGGCAGCCGCGAATGGCTTCCGTTCACCGTCCGTTTCTATATCCATAAAGATGCTGCGCCGATCCGGATGGTACACTCCTTCATTTATGACGGCGAGCAGCACGAGGACTACATCAAGGGCCTCGGCGTCGTGTTCGACCTGCCGCTCCGCGAGCAGTTGCAGAACCGTCATGTCGCCTTCGCGGGCGATGGCGACGGACTCTGGGACGAAGCGGTGGAGCCTTACATCAACCAGCGCAGCGTCTCGCTCCCGATGCCCCCGGGCCAGCGTCCCGGCCCGGACTTCCGCCCGGTCAACTACCCCGTAATCCAGTTCCGCGGCGAGCGGGTCCCGGATGCGGAGGAGTACGACGCACGCTCACAGGAGCTCGTCCGCGAATGGGCGAAATACGATGACTACAAGCTGGTGCAATCCACCTCCGACGGCTTCACCATCCAGAAGCGCACCGGCAGCCACAGCACCTGGTTCGGCACGGCCGGCGGCCACCGCGCCCGCGGCTACATCCTGGCCGGCGACGTCAGCGGCGGACTGGGCGTCAGCCTCAAGAACTTCTGGCAGTCCTTCCCCGCCGAGCTGGATGCTTCCGGCATGCGCGGCGAGGTCGGCACGATCACCGTCTGGCTGTGGAGCCCCAACGGGGAGACGATGGACATGCGCCACTATGACATCGAGGGCCACGGCCTGAACGCCTCGTATGAAGACTGGGTCGAAGGCTACGATACCGCATACGGCATCGCCCGCACCAGCGAGCTCACGCTCTTCCCTTTCAGCGAGATGCCTTCCCGCGAGGAGATTTCCTGCCAGGCAAATATCGGCCAGGACATCGTCCAGCTGCTGCCCACCCCGCAGGCGCTCTATGACGCCAAGGCCTTCGGCATCTGGTCCCTGCCCGCCAAGAATCCCAACGACACCCAGCAGTACCTGGAGAAGCAGATCGACACCTATCTCAAATTCTATGAGACCAATGTCGAGTCCCAGCGCTGGTACGGCTTCTGGAACTACGGCGACGTGATGCACTCCTATGACGTCAACCGCCACAGCTGGAACTATGATGCCGGCGGAAAGGCCTGGGACAACACCGAGCTCGAGACCGACCTCTGGCTCTGGTTCGGATTCATCCGTTCGGGCCGTCCCGATTTCTGGCGGATGGCCACGGCCATGACACGCCACACCTCCGAGGTGGACGCCTACCACATCGGCCCCATGAAGGGCCTCGGTACGCGCCACAATGTCGTTCACTGGGGATGCGGTGCCAAGGAAGCCCGCGTCGGCCAGGCCTGGTGGAAGCGTTATTATTACTATCTGACGACCGACGACCGCCTCGGCGACCTGATGCACGAATCGCTCGATGCCAACGAGGCTTTCCTCGATTTCGATCCGCTCGTGCGTGCACAGCCGCGCTCGCAGTTCCCGACCCAGCAGCCTACACGCCTGCGCTGGGGACCTGACTGGACTTCCCTGGTGGGCAACTGGTTCACCGAATGGGAGCGCACCGGAGACAAACGCTGCCTGGAGATGATCCACGCCGGCATGAAATCCCTCTCCAACCTGCCCAACGGCCTGTTCACCGGAAAGGGCCCCTATGGCTACGATCCGGCTACGGGCGTGCTTACCTACGAGGGCGATCCGGACTGGATCACCAATTCCAACCACCTGGCCAACCTGCAGAGCAGCGTCGAGATTTTCCTGGAAGTCCTCGACGAGGTCGGCACCCCCGACTTCATCAAGACCTATATGGAATATGCCAACTGGTATTCCGTTCCGCGCGACGATGCGATCAGAGACCTGCCGGAGAATGCCCGCTTCAAGAACTGGTGGGGGCACTGGAACATCGCCCGCCTGCTTGCTTTCGCGGCCAGCCGCAACGGCGACAAATATCGCGCAGACCTGGCTTGGAAGCGCTTGCTGACCGGCACGATCGGTCCCGACGGCAAGGTGGTCGACCGCGTGAGCCCCAACTGGATCGGCGGCACGGACGCGCTCAACCCCACGGTCGAAGACCGGCGGGTGAGCACCAACGACGTCGCACAGTGGAACCTCGAGGCGATCATCATGCAGGAACTTCTGCCGGACAACATTCCTGCACTCAAGGACATCGAGCCGTCCGCCCTAGGCGCCCGGCCGAGATAGCATCTGCCAGAGCACGATCCCCACGGACACGCTCACGTTGAGCGAGTGCTTGGATCCGTACTGGGGGATCTCCACACAAAGGTCGGCGGCGTCCACGACATCCTGTCGGACGCCGTCGACTTCGTTTCCGAAGACGACGGCATAGCGGCGGCCGCTCTCGCGGCGGAACTGCTGGAGCGGCACGGCATGCTCCGTCTGCTCCGCGCAGACGACGGTCCAGCCTTCCTCCTGCAGGCGGCGGACGAGCGCCAGGGTGTCGTCGGCATGCTCCCAGGGGACCGTGTTTTCCGCGCCGAGCGCGGATTTGTGGATTTCCGCCGAAGGCGGGACGGCGCAGATGCCGCACAGATACACCTTGTCCGCCTTGAAGGCATCCCCGGTCCGGAAGGCGCTGCCCACGTTGTGGGCGCTGCGGATGTTGTCCAGAACCAGGACCACCCCGGAAGGCGGGAGATCGCGGTAGCGGTCCGGTTTGACCCGGCCCAGCTCGACATTTAGTAGTTTCCTGTCGCTCATTTGCGGCAAAGGTACGGAAAAAGTATTATATTTGTGATTATTCATATTTCGACGCAATGAAACAGGATATCCAAATCACTGACTTGATCAAGAAAGAGCAAGAGCGGCAGAAATCCGGACTCGAGCTGATTGCATCTGAAAACTATGTCACCGACGAGGTACTCAAGGCCATGGGTTCCGTCTGCACCAACAAATATGCAGAAGGCTATCCCGGCAAGCGCTACTACGGAGGCTGCGAAGTCGTGGACCAGATCGAACAACTGGCCATCGACCGCGTCAAGGCCATCTACGGAGCGGAATGGGCCAATGTCCAGCCGCACTCCGGCGCACAGGCCAACATGGCCGTGACCATGGCCGTCCTCAATCCCGGGGACACCTTCATGGGACTCGACCTCAGCCAGGGCGGACACCTGACGCACGGCTCTCCGGTCAACGCTTCCGGCCTCCTGTACCACGCCGTCGCCTACGGTCTCAACCCCGAGACCGGCCGGGTGGACTACGACAAGATGGAGCAGCTGGCCCTGGAGAACAAGCCCAAACTGATCATCGGCGGCGCTTCCGCCTATTCCCGTGAGTGGGACTACGCCCGGATGCGCGCCATCGCGGACAAGGTCGGAGCCATCCTCTGGATCGACATGGCGCATACGGCCGGCCTGATCGCCGCCGGACTGCTGGACAATCCTGTCAAATACGCGCATATCGTGACTTCCACGACCCACAAGACCCTGCGCGGCCCGCGCGGCGGTATCATCCTGATCGGCAAGGATTTCGACGACCCGCAAGGACGCACCACGCCGAAGGGCGTCGTCAAGAAGATGAGCCAGGTCCTGGATTCCTATGTCTTCCCCGGCGTGCAGGGCGGTCCGCTCGAGCACGTGATCGCTGCCAAGGCCGTGGCCTTCTTCGAGGCCCAGCAGCCGGAGTTCCAGCAGTACCAGAAGCAGGTGATCGCCAACGCCCAGGCCATGTGCGCCGAGTTCCTGCGCCGCGGCTACAAGGTCGTCAGCGGCGGGACGGACAACCACCTGATGCTGATCGACCTGCGCGGGAAGTTCGACGCCGTCTCCGGACGCATCGCCGAGCAGCAGCTCGAGCGCGCCGCCATCACCCTCAACAAGAACATGGTCCCGTTCGATACCCGCAGCCCGTTCCAGACTTCCGGATTCCGCATCGGCACCCCCGCCATCACTTCCCGCGGATTCGTCGAGAAGGACATGGTGGATATCGTCGCCCTGATCGACGAGGTCCTCTCCTCCTGCAACGAGCACATCGAGGCCCTGTCCCTCAAGAAGGGTGAGGAGCCTACGCCGGAGGAGCAGGCATCGCTCGACCGGCACAAGGCACTGCTGGAAGATGTCAAGCGCCGCGTACATCAGATGACCGCCGGTGTCCCGCTGAACCGCTATTGATGACCTTAAAAAAAACGATACTCATATTGCTGCTGTGCGTCGCGGTGTGGCCCGCGGACGCACAGCGGCCGTTATCCCGCAGCGGCAGAGTGACCCTGACCCGGGACAGCAACCGCTTTGCCTGGGAATATGACACGGATTTCCGCTACATCTTCGACAACCGCGAATTCACCCCGTCCCACGATGCCTACATCCCGTCCGGCACCCTGAACGTGTTGGTCCTGGCACCGACGGTCGGCTTCAGCGTGCAGCAGTCGGGCCGTGTCCATCACCGGATCGCCGCCGGCGTGGAACTCGCCCACGACATGGGCTCGCAGACCTGGGCCGGATTCGTACGCGAACCGCGGATCTGGTACGACGCCCACATCCGGACCCGCCGGGGCGTGTTCGAAGGGCTGGCCGGCATCTTCCCCCGCCGTTTCCTGGAAGGAGCCTACACCGAGGCCTTCTTCTCCGGGATGTACCGCGATACCAACCGCAACGTCGAAGGGCTGCTGCTCAAATGGCGTTCGCAACGATTCTTCGCCGAACTGGGCTGCGACTGGATGGGCCAGTACGGCCACGAGCGCCGCGAGCGCTTCCAGGTGATGAGTTTCGGCCGCTGGGACGCCACCCCCTGGCTCGCCCTGGGCTGGTCCGGCAGTTTCTATCATTTCGCCTGCTCGGAGGTCGCGCCGAACGTGGTGGACAACCACCTCGCCGAAGCGTGGCTGAAACTGGATCTCGCCTACAACACCTCCTGGCAGGAGCTTTCGCTCCGCGCCGGAGCGCTGGCCGGCTACCAGTGCGACCGCGGCCGGGACATGCGTCCCATCATTCCCCGCGGAGGGGATATCATCCTCACGGCGCGCCGCTGGAACGTCGCCCTGCAGAACGAGACCTGGTTCGGGTCCAGCCTGCTCCCCATGCGCAGTTGGAAGGACCCCGCCGGGAAAGCCTACGCCACGGACCTGTATTTCTGCTCGCCCTGCTACGACGGCTTCTATGATCGCCTGGAGCTGGCGTGGACCCCTTCCCTGAACCGCTACCTCTCCATGCGCATCGCCGCCCGCGCCCACTTCGGCCGCAGCGGCTACCTGGGCTGGCAGCAGCAGTTCTCCCTGCGTTTCAGCCTGGACGCCCTGCGCCACCGGGACACCGTCGCCGGACGCTGCCTATGAAATACTGGGACTACCGGGAAAGCGGGAAACCGCACTACGACTACCTCGCCTACACGGACGGAAGCTACCGGGTCCCGAAGAATTTCGGGGCAGCCGCCTGCATCATCCTGGACGGAGAAGCGTCGGCCATCTGCTACAAATGGAGCGAGGTGAGCCGCTACTCGACCAGCAACCGGCAGGAAATGGCCGCCATCATCCATGCCCTGCTGCACATCCCCGAAGGGAGCAGCGTGCTAGTGCGCAGCGACAGCGAGAACGGCATCGCCCTGCTGACCGGACAGGTCCGGAGCAAGAAGGACTGGGACCTCATCCAGCTCTACCGCCAGACCAAGAAAGACCGCTCGCTCCATGTCCGGCTGGAGTGGATCCGCAGCCACAGCGGCGACCCCTGGAACGACTACGTGGACAACCTCTGCATCGAGGCACTGGACCTCTTCGAGACCGACGGCACCCGCGTGCGCGAAGGGGTTGACCCGGATGCGCTTTTTTCCTACATTTGCAGCAAGGACAACGTTTTCTGAATATGGACATTGCTATCATCGGCGCCGGCAACATGGGCGGTGCCACGGCCCTGGGGCTCGCCTCGGCCTTCCCCCAATCCCGGATCACCGTCACGGCCCGGCACTCCACCACGCTGGAGCGATTCGCCGCCCGCGGCCTGCAGACTTCGCTCGACAACCTGGCCGCCGCCCGCACGGCGGACATCATCATCCTGGGCGTCAAGCCCTGGCTGGCCCGGGAGGTGCTGGACGGGCTGCGCCCCGCCCTGGACGGGAAAATCCTGATCTCCCTGGTTGCCGGCGTGCCCGCAGACGAACTGCGCAGCTGGTTGGAAGGCGTCCGGCTGCGCGGAATCTACAATGTGATCCCCAATCTGGCCATCGAATACCGGGAGAGCATGAGCTTCATCCATGAACTGTCCGGCATCGCCGATACGCACGCCACCGTGCAGGAACTGTTCAACGCCACGGGCCGCTGCGCCTTCGTGGACGAGCGGCGCCTCAACGCCGGCATGATGCTCGCCTCCTGCGGCACGGCCTTCGCGCTGCGGTACATCCGGGCGGCCGCCGAGGGCGGCATCGAACTCGGACTCTACCCGAAGGAAGCCGTCGCCGCAGCCTTACAGACGGTCAAGGGTGCGGCGGTGCTGCTGGAGCAGCGCGGCACGCATCCCGAAGCGGAGATCGACCGCGTGACCACGCCAGGCGGCATCACCATCCAGGGGCTGAACGCCATGGAGGAGGCCGGCTTCACCGCGGCCGTCATCGCCGGGCTCAAAGCCTGGTCCCCCTCCAAGAAATAAGACAGGAACGCAAAGAAAGGAATGCACAGTTACGCCCTATGCGTAACTGTGCATTCCTCCTAATAATAAATTAACGCCAAAATACGTCACGAGCACGGCCAGGAAGGCCAGGATGCTGTAGATATGGAAGAAACGCGGCCGCCGGAAGGCTTTCAGCGAGCCGCCGTGCAAAGCGAAAGAATAGACCAGCAGCGTGATCAGCGCCCAGGTCTCCTTGGGATCCCAGGCCCAGTAACTGCCCCAGGAAATATTGGCCCAGACCGCTCCGAGGAAGGTCCCGAAAGCCAGCAGGAAGACAGCCGGATAAAGCACCACCAGGCTCACGTCCTGCAGGCGCGCGGAAGCTTCCTCCTTCACGCAGAGGCCCATGATCCCGTTGAACGCCACCAGCCCGAAAAGCGTATAGCACATCATCATGCTCAGGACATGGATGCTCAGCAGCGGAGACTGCAGCACCGGCATCAGCGGCATGATCTGCGGGCTGACACTCTCCCGGCTGGCCAGCAGCATCGTGAAGCCCGCCAGCAGGAAGCCCAGCGGCTCGATCAGGGGGAATTTCCGGAACAGCAGCACGACCGCGAGCATGGCGAACCACGCCATCAGCATCATCACGCTGTAGCGTCCCACCCAGGGACCGGTCCCGGAGACGGACCAGCGCAGACCGATGGCCGTCGACAGGTAAACCCAGAGCAGCAGGGCCACTCCCGCTGCAGCATACAGCAGCCAGCGGGGCATCTTCCTGCCCTGCGACATCCGGACAGCATTCAGGATGAAAAGGAAAAGGCCGAGCGCCAGGCAGAGCATGAACTGCACACGCGGCCGGGCGATCCGGATATAAGCCCGCTCCGCCTTCACCTTCGCGGGTGAAGGCAGGACGGAAGCGGCGGTCTTCTCCTGATAGGCGCGGATGCCGGCCAGCACCTGCACGGCAGCCGCCGGATCACCTTCTTCCAGGCTCTGCAGGACCACCTCCGGAGACTTCCGGACAAAGGTAAACAGATCCCCATCCTCCAGCACCTCCATCGGGAGCTTGTCCGCAGATGCGTACCAGGAAACCGTCCCCGTGGAATCCGCCACGGGGAAGATCTTCATCTTCTCCAGGGACTCCAGGGTAGCGTCCAGGCCCTTCTCCTGCAGATAGGTATCGAAGGGGCATACGCGGTGTCCGTAGTAGACATAGAGTTCGCCCAGCGCCTTCCGGATCCCGCCGTCCTGCGCGGCCTGCGCCGTCAGCGAAGGCGTCAGCAGGAACAGGGCGACGACCGCGCTCCAGGAAGCGACGCGCCGCAGGGACTCCCGGAAGCGCGTGTCCTTCTCGAAGAAGAATCCGATCATCGAAACGAGCAGCAGGAGGTACCCGGCATAGGTGATGCCCACGCCCCAGGGGTCATGGCTGACCGCCAGGATGCTGCCGTCCCCGTCTTCGTCGTAGTCGGCCTGGTAGAAGCGGTAACCGCGGTACTTGGCGATGTGGTTCATGGAGATCGTGACGGTCTCCTCCCCGAAGGAAACCACGGACTTGTAGTCCGAAGGCATCTTCGAGCCCGTGTGGTAGTCGATGGAGAACTCATCCAGCCGGATGCTGAACGGGAGGTCAGCGGCCGCGCCGTCCTCCAGTTCGTAGGCGGACAGCGTCTCTCCTTCACGCAGATGGATGCTGCCGCTTTCCCCGAAGAGGAAAGTCACCAGCGCGCCGGCCAGGATCAGCACGAGCGCGACGTGGAGCCCCATCGTAAACGGCTTCCTGACCGCGCTGCTGCGCAGCAGGGAGAGCAGACCGGACACGGCCGTGACGCCCCAGAGGATGATAAACACAGGGTGATGGTACACCCAGCGGAAAACAAAGGGCGTCCCTTGCAGTTTCTCAAGCACCGTGGCGGCGATCATCATGAGGATGAGGACCGCCAGGGTGCTGAAACTGATGGTTTGGAGAATCCGGTTCTGCTTCATCTTCAGGATCAGATAGCGTTGATGAACTCAACGACGGCGTCACGGTCCTCTTTGGATAGGTTGTAGAACTTCTCCGTGGACGCGTAAGCGTCGCTCTTCTTGCTGTAGCCGTGCCACATGATGGCCTCGATGACATTGCGGGCGCGGTCGTCATGCAGACGGTCCTCGGCGCCGGTGTTGGCCTTGGAAAGGCCGCGGCCCCACAGCGGCGTGGTGCGGCACCAGCTGCCGTGGATGCCGTTCTTCATGTAGAGACGGTGCTGGATCATATCCGTGTACGGCCAGATCGTCTGGTTCTCGTAGCGCGGAAGCGGCTTGCCGGCCACGATGGCCGGAGCCCAGTAATTATCGGTCTTGGTCTCCCAGGACGGACGGTGGCAAGAAGCGCAGCCCAGTTCGTTGAAGACCTTCTTGCCCCGCTGCACCTCCGCGCGGTTGAGATCGCGGGCGCGCGGGATGGACAGGCCGCGGTGCCAGACAAGGAAGTTGTAGTACTGGTCATCCCCCATCTCCGGGGAGAAGTTATGCCACTTGTTGTCGAACTGGTTGGTGCCCGGGTCGAGCAGGTTCAGGACCGCATCGGCGATGCCTTCCTTCGTACCGTCGGCATAGTAGGGAGAAGACGGATCCGCCTGGATGGCGGCGATCACGGAAGCGTTCTCGGACATCGCCTTCGCCCAGGCCTTGGTCGTGTAGAGGTAGGGGCGGTCGGCACGGCTGACATTGGTGATGTTCCAGATGGCATTGGCACCGGCACCGTCCTGCAGGGAGGCACGGGTCATGGCGTAGGTGAAACGCTTGAGCTTCTTGGTCCCGGCAGGGGCCGGCGTACCGTCGGCGAACTGGCCCTCGGCCAGCGAATACCAGGCCGTCGCGGCGAAATCGTTCGCATCCTTGTCCCAGAAGGCGGGATTGAGCTCCACATAAGGAGCCTCCGCCTGGTACTGGGCCTTGATATCCTCCTCGGGGATGGCATCGAGCAGGCCGGTACCGATGATGCCGATGGTGGATTCCAGGCGGAAAGCGACCGCCTGGTTGCCGGTCTCATACGGCGTCGGGTTGGTATTGAAAGCGGATTTCGGAATGTTCAGTTCCGGGTAGATCAGCTCGTACTTTTCCCCGTCAGGGAAGGTCATCGGCAGGCCGCTCTCCATGGCGGTCACGGGCAGCCACTTGAGGTCGATCTGGTCCTCGTCGATCGGCGGGAGGAACGGAGAGACCGCCTTGGTCTGCGGCATGCCCGTCACCTCGGCCACATAGGGGCCGTCGTCGCTGTTGGCGCCGTCGGCCGGATGATAGACCACCAGCAGGTAGCCGTTGCCGAAGCCGGCTTTATAGTAATCCTGGCGCTTGCCGTGGCCGTAGCCCGGATGGCAGTCCAGGCAGGAGGTGCGCAGGTACGCCGGACCGAGACCCTTGAACGGGGCGGTATTGATCGTGAAATTACGCTCGAAGGCAGCCTCACCCAGGTTGAAGGCCTGGCTGAGCCCCATCTCCGTGACGGCGGGCGTCTCGTCTTCGTAGCAGCCCTCGGTCACGTTGTCCGTCGTGCCGAGCCGGCCGGCCGGATACCATTCATCCGCCGTGAAATTGCCCACCGCCTGTCCGACATACTTGGCATCGGACTCGCGTTTGGGCTCAAAACCTGTCTGGTATTCATCCGGATAGCAGCCCAGCACCAGAAGCGCCAGACTGCATGCGGAAATGAGATATGTGATCTTTCTCATTTTCTTCGTTATTCCTATGTTTAGATTAAACCTTACTGCAGGAGGATCCAGGAGGCCGCCTTGTTGATCTCGTCATCGAGGCCGCTGATCGCATCCATCGCCGTCTGCACGGAAGCGTCGGTGTAGATGTCCACGAAGGCACCCTTGGCCTGGCAGGCACGCAGCGCGGCGAGCGAAGCGTCGAGCGCGGACTGGATGGCGGAAGCGCCGCTGTAGTTCTGACTCTTGAAGAAGCTCATCAGCGAGTGCGGCTGGGCGGAAGTGGCACCGGCGGCACCGTAGAGGCTGTACTGGATGCTGAGGATGTTGTCGATGAAGTCCTGGAAGGATTTCTTGCTGTACGGGGACTCAATGTAATTGACATCCTCACCGGAGTGGGCGTTGCCCATCTTGACGTCAGCCACCTCCGCGCAGATGTTGGAGCAGCCGGCGATCAGGATGGAGGACATGGCGCTCTGCCAGGTCTTGTAGGAACTGCCGGCCTGGCCCGCGAGCAGCATGTTCTCGCCGTAGGTCAGGTCGGAGCCGGTCACGGTCGTGGCGACTTCCAGTTCTTCGCAGCGGTCGGCGTAGACATCATCGGCATCCGGATCCCAGGAGACGAGGAGGCGATAGCAATTGTCGCGTAGATCACCGGCCACGGCGGCGGCATAGATGAGCTCCTGCTCGCCGGTCACGGTCTTGCCCGCGAAAGCCTCATGGTCTTCGTTCGCCTGGAGGGCGGCCACGGTGCGGTTCTTGCCGTCACGGAAGAGGATGAATTCGATGCCGTGGAAGCCAAGCAACTCCTGGCCGAGTTTGGCGGCGGCATAGAGGATGCCGTCCTCGCCCTTGAGCGCATTCACCTTCTCCGCATTGGAAAGTTCCGTCGCCAGACCGTCCGGATCCAGCGGCCAGGTGTCAATATGCGGGTCGATACCGAAATCCGTAGCGGCACCGAAAAGGAAAGCCTCGGACTCCTCCCAACTCTGGCGGGCCTCAAGGAACTTGGCGCAGATGGCGTCGATCTTGGCCTGCGTCAGGGCGGACACACCACCCTCGGCGGCATCGGCAAGCAGCACATAGAGTTCGTTCGTCTCGCGGGCCAGGTCACCATAGGTAGCGTAGATCACTTTCGGGACATACTGCTCCGCGATCTGCTGCATTTCTTTCTCATTGGCAGTCATCCCGTCCAGCGTCTTCTGTCCGCCGCAGGACACTGCCAGCAGGCCGGCGATGGAAATCATCGCCGCCGTGCACATTGTCTTCATCATCTTTTTCATTGAATAAGTGTATTTAAAAACTATCGGTTGAAGAATCCCATATAGGCGATGCCCAGGGAGATCGAAGGTTCGTTGTTGTACTGGCTCGGCAGGAAGCGGTGCGAGTACTCCGCCTTGACGGCGATCTGAGGGACGGGCAGCCAGTTGAAGCCCACCGCGATGCGGTGCTTGTCCGTGTAGGGGTAATCCGGCTGGTCGGCAGCGGGCATATACGGATCATAATACTCGTAGCGGCCGAACAGGTACAGTTTCTGCTCCCGGTCCTTCACACGTGCGAACAGGTGCAGCAGGTCGTAGCCGGCCTCCATGCCGGCAGCCATGGCGGACTGTCCGACCGGGGTCTTCTTGTACGGGGCATTGTTGGAGGTCAGGTTGCGCTTGACCGTGCTGATGGTGGAGGCATCGCTCAAATAGCCGTAATCGGCGTTGCCGCGCACGATGAGGTATTTGCCGGTATAGGCAAAGTCGAAGGCGCCGATCAGGGTATGGCCCTTGATGTCGGCGTAACGGGTGTTCCACATGTCGTTGGGATAGGAGTTGTGCATGCTCCGCCCGTAGAAGCCGCTCAGGCTGAGGCGCAGGTTCTCGACGGAATGGTTGTCGATGCGCGCGGCGAATCCCAGCTGGTTGGCGACCTTGAACTCATAGGGAGAGCCGGCCCCGTTCTTGACGAAATGGTCCCGGTCGAACATGAAGGCGTCCAGGCCGGCAATCACCAGGGCCTCATACCGCCAGTCGCCCGCCCGGCCCCAGAGGCTGATGCCCGTGTCGTGCCAGGTGCTCGGCAGGATGGTGTATTCGCCCTCCGGGCGGTACACAGTGAAGAAATTGAGCGGTTCGTGGGCATTGTTGAGCCCGCCGACCGGCACGACGATATGTCCGAAACGGACATTGAACTGCGGGGCGAAACTTTTCTGGATCCAGAACTGCTCCAGCTCGACTTCTCCGCCCTTTTCAATCTCGGTCTCCCACTCGCCGGCTTCGGTGAATTCCTTTTCGACGGCGCTGCCGGTGCCAGTATGTTCGAACTCGATCTCGGTCTGCATCGTCCAGCCCTTGCCGAAGTCGTAGCCCAGGTAAATCACGGCATGCGGGATGTCGAAACGGCCGTGGGAAGGATCATTCTTATAATCTGCGGGATGGGAATAACGATAGACATTGTCGCTGTAGAAATTGCGCGTCAGGGCGACTTCCCCGTAGCCGCCGACGGTCAGCCGGCCGCTCTGCGCTGGCATCACCTGGGCGGTCAGGACCGCGGATGCCGCTAACGATAACAATAAGGTAAAAACACTCCTTTTCATACGCTACATTTTATCGCATGCAAAAATACTTCGGCACCGGAACGTGGTCAATCCCTTTTTTTTGGGATATTTCACGAAGGAGCAGCATCCCCATTTATGATGAGTGGAGGCCGGAAAAGCCTGTCCGCAAAAATATTTTGAAAATTTTGGTACTTTGCGATACAAGGTATTAAAATATTTATATATCTTTGCATCGACAAAGTTCTATGCAAAATGAAAAAGGTACTGAACATCAGCCTCGGAAACAGAAGTTTCGCCATTGAAGAAGATGCCTACAAGCGTCTCAGTGACTATCTGCAGCACTTCCGCGCCCGCCTCGGCGCATCGGCGGGGGTGCCTTATACCCAGAACGCCGAAGTGATGGAGGATCTCGAGTCCCGCATCTCCGAACTCTTCCTCCAGGAAGTCGGCAGCGACGGGCGTGTGGTGGACATCCGGCTCGTGGACCGCGTCACCAGCCAGCTGGGGATGCCGGACGGCAGCCCGGAGAATCCGCAGCCCGAGACCGGCACCGCCCCGGAGCCCGACCAGCCGGTCCGCAAGAAAGTCTACCGCGACTACGACAACAAGCGGATCGCCGGCGTCTGCGCCGGCCTGGCCATCTACCTGGACATCGACGTAGTGCTCGCCCGCATCCTGATGCTGGTGGCCCTGGTCGCCGGCACGGCCGGATTCTGGATCTACGTCATCTGCTGGATCGCCATCCCCAAGGCCGTTACCGCCACGCAGAAATGCGAGATGTACGGCCTGCCCGTCACGGCAGAGAACCTCGCGCGTTTCGCCAAAACCCAAAAGAAGTAGCCCTATGGAGAACACCGCCGAAAATGTGCGCGCACAGATGCGCAAGGGGGTGCTCGAATACTGCATCCTCTCGATTCTGAACAAACGGGAAGCCTACGCTTCGTCCATCATCGAAGAGCTGAAAGCCGTGGGCATGATCGTCGTCGAAGGCACGCTCTACCCGCTGCTGATCCGCCAGAAGAACCAGGGTCTGCTCTCCTACCGCTGGGAAGAATCCACCCAGGGCCCACCCCGGAAGTACTACGTCATCTCGGACAAGGGCCGGGAGCAGCTCGCCCAGATGGACGATGCCTGGAAGGAACTCGTAGAAACCATTGACACCCTCAAGCGCGTATGAAAGAAGTCGAACGGATCAGCCTGGGCGGATATGCCTTCACGCTGGACCAGGACGCCGCGCAGCTCGCAGCGGAATACCTGGACGAACTGGGACGGCACTACGCCGCCCGCGAGGGCGGGGATGAGATCCTGGAAGGGATCGAAGAGCGCATGGCCGAGCTCCTACATGAGAAGTGCGGGCGCGACGGAGTAGCCTCCCGCTTCGTGATCGAGGAAATCATCGCCATCCTGGGGCGCCCCGAACAAATCGAAGAAGAAGGAGACGCACCGGCCGGTCCGGCACAGGACGGCGCCGCATCCGAGGGTCCAGCCGCCGGCTCCCGCAGCAACCGCAAACTCTACCGGGATCTCTCCAACAAGGTCGTCGCCGGCGTCTGCAGCGGCCTGTCCACCTACTTCAACCTGGACGTCGCCCTGTTCCGCATCCTTTTCGTGGCCGGCACGGTGGCCATGGCCATCCCCCGGTGGCACGGCCACTTCACCGTCCAACTGCTCTTCCCGATCCTCTACCTGATCCTCTGGATCGCGATGCCCGCAGCCAAGACCGTCCGCCAGCGCTGGGAACAGCGCGGCGAGGACGGCACGATCCACGGCATCCAGCAGAGCATCGAAAGCGGCGCCCGCGAGATCGGGGAAGCCGCCCGCTCCATCGGGCAAGCCCCCGTCTGGGGCCAGATCGGCAAGGTTTTCGAGAAATTCCTCGGCCTGATCCTGCTCATCGTCGGCTTCGGCGGGCTGTTCGCGAGCGGCGTAGCCACCTTCGGCTCCGGAGCCTTCGCCCACCTGGGGACGCACCTCGACACGCAGGGCTTCCTCGGGCTCGGACAGCTCTACAACGAAGGAATGAGCCGGCTTCACGAACTGGCCCCCTCCATCGCCACCGCACTCTCGCGGCCCTGGGTGCAGGCCCTGCTCCTGCTGGTCGTCTTCCTCCCCTTCCTGGGCATCCTCTACGGCGCCCTCCAGCTGCTCTTCGGCTTCAAGTCGCCGAAATGGCACCCCGGCCTGGTCATCTTCGTCCTCTGGCTGATGTCCATCATCGCCGCGGGGATCCTCCTGGCCACGGGCGCAATCAGTTCGGAGCTGCTGACAATCTAGCTTTTTACCTATCAGCACCGCCTTTTCTGCCCGCCAGTTTCATGGCGGGCAGTGTTGTTTGCAGGGGAACAGCCTCCGGGAGAACACCGCGCAGGAGCAGTTATACGCGGGGTTTTTCCGATTTCAAAATTATTTTCCAGAGAAAGCCCGAAAAAAGACGCTTATTCATGCGAAATATGCGAATCCGCATTCGATTTTCACTTTTTCCGTTGGATTTTTCGCCGAAAGAAGATACTTTTGGTTAAATAATATAGAAGATCGCGCATGCGCAAGGTGCTATATATCGCTCTCGCCCTCCTGCTGTCGGTTATCTCCCGGCAACCGGGCATGGCCGCCGACACCCCCCGGACATTTGTCCGACTGGTGGTGAACGGCACCGAGCATGCTGCGTACACGCTCCCCGCGCAGGAAGAGCCCGCCCGTGAAGCCGTCGGGCTCCTGCTCGCAGACCCCGCCCGGCACCTGAGCCGGATCAGCGTGAGGAGCGGCGCTTCCCCGGACGGCAAGAGCACGGACAACCGCATCCTCTCCGACCGGCGCTCGGAAGAAGCCGTCGCCCTCATCAACAGCTGGGCGCCCGCTTCCGACCGGATCGACATCCAGTCCGCGGGCGAAGATTACGCAAAGCTGCGTACCCTGCTGGAAGACAGCGATATCCCCGGAGCAGAGGAAGCCATGCGCATCATCGACGAAGTCCCCACCTGGGTCATCCGCGACGGCGCCATCGTCAGCTCCCGCAAGAAGGAACTGATGGACATCCGCGGCGGGCAGACCTGGCACCAGATGCGCGAGGAGCTCTTCCCGCTGCTCCAGGAGACGGACATCATCTTCGATTTCCAGGACGACGGTGCCTCTCCGGCTGCCGCCGGCCAGACCGACGGATCCTCCGCCGTCAGCTCCGCCGAGCCCCCGGTCCTCATCTACTTCCCCTTCGACAATGCCCGCATCCTGCCGGGCTACCGGACCAACGCCCGCTCGCTCGCGCAGCTGGACTCCCTGTTCGGATCCAGCGCCCCCATGCCCGGTGACACGGTCGTCATCGTGGGCAAGGCCTCGATGGACGGACCCGCCTCCTACAACAAAGCCCTGTCCGCTCGGCGTGCAGAAGCCATCCGGAGCTACATCGCCAACCATTTCCCCCACTACGCCGGCGTCCTGTCCATCCGCGCAGAAGGAGAACCCTGGAGCGAACTCCGCGACAACGTGGCGGCCTCCGGGAGCCTCAGCACCCCGACCCGCGACACCCTGCTCGGCATCATCGACTCCGACATCCCCGCCGACCGCAAGGAAGCGCAATTGAAGGCCACCCCCGGCTGGAGCGGCATCGCCCGGAAGGTCTATCCGGGATTCCGCACCTCCTCCATCACGCACACCCACAGCTGGACGCTTCCCCGCCTGGACGAAGGTCCCGCACTCACCGCCCTCGACCTTCCGGCGACGCCCGCCATCCGCCTGCGTCCCGACCGGCTGACCGTCCCGGAGCTCACCCGGCAGCGCACGCTGCGCCCGGTCATCGGCATCAGCACCAACTTGCTTTACGATATCACGTATATACCGAACTACGGCCTAACCTCCATCCCGAGCTTCTCGCTCGAATACTATCCTGCCCGCAACCGGCACTTCACCTTCGGGGCCGACGTCGAATGGCCCATGTGGCAGCACTGGGACGAGTACCGCTTCTTCCAGATCCAGAACATCGGACTCTGGACCCGCTTCTACTTCAAGAAAGTCGACGAGCGCTACCGCGGCCTGTACCTCTCCGGCGGCGCCAATGCAGCACGCTACGGCATCGGCTGGGACGCCAAGGGCTGGGAAGGCGAAGGCCTCGGCGCATCCCTGGGCCTCGGGCACAAATGGATCCTCGGCAAGAGCCGCCTCTTCATCGACCTGGGCATCACCGGAGGCATCTTCTGGTCGCGCTACGACCCCTATGTCTATGGCTTCGACGCCACGGAACGCTACTACTACGACTACGCCGGTGATCCGGACCTCTTCAAGGAGCGCAACCAGCTCCTCTTCTGGGGCGGGCCGACGCGCATCTATCTTTCAATCGGAGTGGACCTTTTCAACCGCAAGCAGAGATGAGCGCACGCAGATGGATATTCTTCGCCCTGATGGCGATCCTCGCTTGTGGCTGCCGGATCGAACCGCCCCTCTACCTCAAGCGCCCCGCCGACGTGCAGGTCGAAGTGGCTGCCGAAGTAGAGCTGGACGTGATGTGGCAGATCAACTGGGAAGCCCTCTGGGAGTACAGATGGGACGTCTCCACGCTCGGGCCGCTGGGCTATGAGATGCCCGCAAGCATGCGCCTGCACTCCTACCCGCTGGACCTGGAGGGCAGGCCCACCGCCCACAACACCTACAACTTTTCCGGACAGAGCGCCCGCCTGCAGACCTATGCAGGCAACTACGCCTTCCTCTTCCACAACAACGACTCCGAGTCCATCCTCTTTGATTCGGCGGGAGAACTTGACGACATCTACGCCTACACCCGTACGATTTCATCGGGACTCCAGAGTTCCACCAACATCCAGACCCTGCAGCAGAAATCTGCGACCAAGGCTCCGGATGACTTCGATCCCAGCAACGACCCGGTCGTGCTGGCCCCGGACGGACTCTTCTCCCTCTACAACCCCCAAGTCCGGATTTCCGACAATCTCGAAGACTACGAATACATCGACGGGCGCTATGTCTACAGGATCGAAGGTGCCCTGCATCCCGCGACCTTCATCTACCTGATCCAGGTACGCCTCCACAACAACAACGGCCGCATCATCGGCAGCGCCGGCGGCGCCGTCGTCACCGGCATGGCGGAACGCACCGACCTGCATACGGGCATCTCGTCCGTCAAAACCGTCTCCGTCCCGCTGGACGTCCGGATCAACCGCACCGCCGATCCGGACCTGATGGGCGCACGCGTGATGACCTTCGGCATCCCGGGATGCAACGCATACGACGCGGCGAGCGTGGCCGCCGCTCCGGACACGCCCCACTTCTTCGTCCTCAGCGTCACCTACTCCAACGCCTCCTTCCGCAACATCCGCATCGATATCACCGACCAGGTACGCGCGCTGCCCACCGGCGGCGTGATCACGATCGACCTGGATGTCGATGACTTTCCTCCTCCGGACGAACCCACGCCCGGCGGAGGCGGCGGATTCGAGGCCCTGGTCCGCGGCTGGGAAGAACAGCAGGGCGAATACACGATCCAGCAATAATCAAATAATTACTTTTATATTCACTTCTTAATTCACCAATGCGTATGAAAAAAACATTGATCCTTGCAGCGGTCGCCGCGATAGCGGCCGTCGGCTGCACCAAGACCTACCATCAGGTCGACCCGGCCACCCAGGGCCCCGCCATCGGCTTCGGGACCTGGACGGAGACACTGACGAAGGCACATGATCCTGGCGCGACTACTAACTTCGCTGTAGGCGATAACTTTAACGTCTACGGCACCAAGTTGGTCGAGAGCACTCCCTCCGATGTTTTCACTGGAACCGTTGTTACCAAAACCGCTCTTTCTCCCGAGACTTGGACATATTCTCCCACCCGTTTCTGGGATCCCAATGCTACAAGCTACACTTTTTACGCTGTCGCCCCCGCCGGACTTTTGGATGGCACCAATGCCAGCGCTACTACTGCCGGAGCATTTACCAGCGAGCCCATCGAGTTCCTTGGCGGAGATTCTAACAAGAGTGATATCAAGGATATTCTTGTTGCAGCAAAAACGACGGTGACAAAAACCGGCGACCCTGCAGCATTCATAAGTCCGGTCAATCTTCCCTTCCATCATATTGCTTCCCTGGTCGACCTCAAAGTGCAAAAGCATAATGATCTGGAGTTGACAGGCGAAGATGAAAACAACTACATTAAAGTTGCCGTAACGGCTATCTCGCTCACCAACATTGACGGCAACGGCCATTTCACGGTCAGCACTTATGGTGACTCTTCTCCTTTTGCACCGGTAACGAGTGCCAGCACCTGGACAGAAGAAACGGGAGCCGCAAAAAAGACATACAACCATACAAGCGGATATGAAACCGTTACCCTCCCCACGGATGTGAACGCTGTCTCTGCAACCAGCCCCAATGCCCTTATCACGAAACTCGTGGCAATGCCACAGGCTTTCCGGACCGACAATGTCGCTGATCAAACTGTCAATATCACCTACACGATAGAGACCTGCGAGGGTGGCAATTCCTCCACTACGACGGTCAATACTTCTTTTGACTTGAAAGAGTTTGACAAGGCTCAGGACTATACCAACACTGAAGCTAACTACATCGCAAGCTGGCTACCCGGCACCCATTACACCTACATCATTACCATCGGGGCCAACGCCATCACCTTTAACGCAACCATTCAGGAGTGGGCCACTGACACCGGCTACCACTATCTCCTCCAGTAACCTCGGCTGAACAAGCCGTCTTCTAACAGATGACCCTTCGCACCATACGCATCGGAGCGGCACTGGCCGGATGCATCCTCCTTTGGACGGGATGCATCCGGACGGGTGCGCTCGATCCGGCGATTACCCCGGACCCGGTATCGCCGGGAAGCGGCCCGGCGGCAGAAGCCCCCATCAACTTCACCGCCTCGCCCCTGCTGCGCGATGATGCGACCAAGAGCGGCGAGATCAAAACGGACTTTGAGAACACCGACTGTTTTTATGCCTACGGCACCAAAACCATCGGCGGAGTCCCCTCTGTCGTGTTCAACGGAGATGCCGTGACCTATGATGGCTCGGCCTGGGACTATTCGCCGCACCGTTTCTGGGACTCCAATGCCTCCGTTTACGATTTTCTGGCAGTAACGGGACCATCATCCACTTCCGGAATCCGGCTTGACGGAACCAATCCTTTAGCCATAGATGTGGATTATAATGCCCTTGTTGCCCAGTATGACCTTATGGCCGCAAGCCATCGCCGATCCAGTGGCAATACAAGCGTGGTGAACCTTACGTTCCATCATGTGCTAAGCGCCGTGGATGTCACGATCTACAATGACTCACCGGCTCTGGACATCACCTTATTGTCATACGGATTCCGGCACATCTACACATTCGGAAGGCTGGAGGCAGAGGCGGTTGGAGGAGACAGCCCGAGCATTTCCTGGGACCCCCAAAGCGACGCCACCAACACGGTGCTTGGCTCCAATCCGGAGCCCGATGCTTCCCTGCCACACGTTTCGGAGGGTAGCTCATCCTTCTATCCTGCCACAACGGTCACGGACCTGATGGTCCCGCAAAGTCTGGAAGTGCACGGGACCGCCGTCCCTTCCCTGGTCCTTGAATACCAGTATATGGACGGCACCGAAACCGTTACTGTCTCAAATACCATTACCCTCAGTGAGATAAAGATGTTCGGCACGGACAATTTCATCACAGAATGGTCCCCCGGTACCCGGTATCACTATGAACTTCATCTCCGTATGGGTGGCGGTATCCGTATCCACGTGACCACAACCGAGTGGGATGTCATCCATGCAGAAACTCCCGGCCTGACGATATGATTCACGCAAGATATCATATATTTCTGGTTCTGGCGCTGTCCCTATTTGCAAGCGCCTGTTCGAAAGAGAAGGTTCCTGCCGGAGTTTCCGGCAGCATTACCCTCGCTTTCTCGACAGGAGAACTGCAAACGAGGGCAGGTGGTTCAGGAGATGGTTCCGTCATTGACGGGGGTGGTATCTCCGTAAACAACAGCGGGGAGCCGGACCTGGTCGTCGCCATTGCCAATCGTTTCGGGAACATCGTTGCCTGGTATCCAAAAGACTATGGTGCAGTGGGAGAAACCATTGACTACACGGCCGAGAAGCTCACGCCGCTCACGGCGGATATACCTGCGACCGAAACCGTCATCAATTTCACAGGCCCGGAAAGAGGAACCTATAGCGTCTTCGTGGTGGCCAACACGGCTGGACTAGAGAGCAGCACCCGCACATCCCTGCAGTCTGCCTCAACGATATTGGCCCTGGAAGCCTTGACATTGTCGGCCTCTGGCACACCAACGTTTACGACGGCCATGCCGCTGTCTGCCAGAGGAAGCCTCTCGGTCAACAACAGTGGTGACGGACATGCTGATCTTGAGTTGAAGCGGCCGGTGGCCAAAGTGAGCCTGTATTTCAGAAACAAGACCGATAATTCCCTGTCTCTCTCCAATTGCTCCGTAACCATTTACAGCATGAATCCGGCGGCGGGATACCTCTTTGCCGCAGACCCGGACTACATTTCCGGAGGAGACCGCAACCTTGTCCTTTCCGAAAACACCACCGTCGTTGTCCCCGCCTTGGATTCAGAGGATCCCACATCGGACAACACCACGGAGCTTCCCGCGAAGCTGGTTTTCCCCAGTGTTGCTCCCGCCCAGGCCATCGGCAGCCGGTATCTCTGCGACATCTCATTCACGATAGGTACGACCCCCTATAGCTTTACCGGGCTCCCGGTCCATGACCGGAAATCGACTGATATTGTCTCTCTCCTCAGGAACCAGCATCTGAAGATCGAGACACGTATCAGTGAGAGAGCCGACGAACACGACATCTCTTTCAACTTTGAGGTTGCCGACTGGACAGACAGCGAAAATTTTGTGATATTTCATTGAGTTATAATGAATCGGTTAACCGGCATACTTCTCTTGATCCTTGTGCTTCTTTGCTCCTGCGTGAAAGAGGTGATAACTCCTCCGGAAGGAATCCTTCCGGAAGGAACACCCGTAACCATGAAGATTGGCTTCGGAGCCAGCGATCTCATGGACATAGAGTTGGGCACCAAGGCGGAAGCTTCCCGGGCCGATGAATCGCGTATCCACGACCTTTACGTCCTGCTTTTTGACAGCAACGGCACCAAATTCTATGGCCGGTATTTCACTTACGAACACATGTCAGCCTCGCTCAGCGATTTGGATTCCAATAGCCAGGAGGGATGGTATGTGGAGAACATCTCCTCGTCTTCTGATGAGTCGGCCCAGACAAGAGGGGCTGTCAAGATTTCCACCGAATCCCGCAGTGCAACGCTGGTACTGCTTGCCAACATATCCAATACCATCGCATCCCTTGACAACCAGTCTCCCATCGACTTCCTGGCTGATATCCAGACGCTTTCCGCACTCAAGAGGGCCCAAGTTACCCTCGAACAGCTGACGGTCAACCGCGGTGATCTCTTCCTGATGATGGGGACCCGGGAGGTGGAGACAGGCAGCCTGGTCTGGGGCAGTACCTCTCCTTCTGTCACGTACAGCGACGACAGCCGCATCGTGCTCCACAAGCTCGACGCCAAGGTGAAATTCTGCATTCGTTATAACCCGGAAGATGCGGACAGCGAGGACTGGTGCATTGACCCTTCCCGCTGCACGCCGCGTTACTGGCAAGTGTTCAACGTGCCGGACCGTTGCCGGCTTTTTGCCGATGACGACAGTCCCATGACACCTGGATATTTCAGCACCCGGGAGGCTTACTTTGAAGGAGTGGAAGGCGACTATCAGGTCTTCTCCTTCTATATGCTGGAAAATCTCCAGGAGGGTAAGAAATCCATCATGGATCTCGAAACGCCTTCTTACTACCTGAGGGAGAAGGAAACGAACCAGAGCCCAAGGGACTGGGAGTATGCGCCCCTGCGCGGGACCTATGTGCAGTTTAAGATAATCCTGGGACTTACTTTACACGGGATTAGCGAGATTCTCCAGACCGATGCAAACCACGCGCTCACGACCGAAGCCCTGTACACGGTGCACCTGGGCGATTTTGGGCATAGTGACAAGTCAGTCTCCGGTTGGGATTTTGACCAGTACAAAGTCGAAAGAGGCACATCTTATACCTATTACATCACACTGGTCAACTCCGAATCCATTTATGTAGAGGTTGATACCGAACAGGAGCTTGAAGCTGGACACGAGGGCTCTCTTCTCCTGACCACGGATGAGATCGTAAACTGCGATTCCCACTATGAATATCACACGCTTACATTCAACTATGATTCTGAATTATCAGAAAACGGCGTTTCCTGGTATGTAAAGACTCCCTTCGGAGAAGGCGGTGCCCAGTGGGACGGATCAGACTGGGATTTTGACTGCGACGACTACCTGTGGGTAAAGTTCGGGGTGAATGTGCTGGTGGATGGAAAGTATACGGAGAACCGTCACGCGTATCCTGGCGATGGTGCCTATGACAAGGATTGGCAGCCGGATGCCAGCGTCTATCCCGGGACTCATCCTGATCTGATGGATATCCATCAGCTTATCACCTATATCTTTGACCAGACCCGGAAAAAGAAGGCCGGGAAAGCAAACGATTTCGACACTGACGAGAAGCTGCGCGTGACCGCCTTTGTCGATGAGTATTATTATGAGACGGACCCCCGTACCGGCCAGACGGATCCGGATCTGTGGCGCGAATTCGTCAACGCCAAACCCCGCGAACTCCATATTCTTGCCAACGCCAATTACAGCCCGGACAAGCGCAGCGACGTCATAACCTCCAGCCACTCCATTATCCAGAACTCCATCCAGACCTTCTACAACACATCCTCTCCAGACCTCACCTCTCTGTGGGGGACAGAACACCTGGACGAGATGAGGTACCGAACCCGTAAGAGCAAAGACTCCTCCCAGGAAGCATGGGGATGGCTGCCTGCAAATAGTAGTCTTCCAAATAATGATTACAAGGCCAATAATGATGATAACGGCCGATACAACACGGCATCATTATGGGGTATCAATTCCGGGGAGCGTTCATGGAGTACATTCCTCAATTATGACGTTCACAACAATGTTCCGGAACTAAAAGACGATTATCATTACCTTGCTTACTCCTGCCTTACCCGCAATCGCGACAACGACAACGATGGCGTCATTGACCCCAATGAACTGCGCTGGTATATAGCAGCAACAAACCAGGTAGTGGGTATGTGGATAGGCAACGAGTCGTTGTCGCCTTCAGCCAGGATATATCAGCCCGTTGATGCTTCCAATACAACCGATGATCTGCTCTGGCGTTCCTGGGTGGTTTCCAGTACTGCATCTACCCTCACTAATCCAAGAACTACCAGAGCCGAGGAAGGCGGCACCAAATCAGATTACACATCCTATAGTTGGACCGGCCTTAATGAGGATCAAATGCATCAACTGCTGTCTGTGCGTTGTGTCAGGAATATCGGCACCTACAACGCCGGGGGCGAAATAAAGGATATTTCCGAAGCACCTTTCGACCAGTTCGTTGACCAGTACTATGAGGTTCCTGCCGGAGTGGACAAGAACAACAAAATCCGGCCCAATGCAGACGGGACCTATACGATACGTTTCTCGCGCCTGAACAGCCGTTCCATCCGTGAATACACTGCAGAAGAGCTCCCGGAGCATGAAGAGCATTCCATCCAGAACCAGGTGTATCTGGAACTGAATATCCAAGATCCGGCCGATAAGGTTTATGAGGACGGATCCTCCGAACTGACAAAGGATCTGCAAGAACTGAATACCGATATAACCACAAGCGGACACAATTCCTATTGCCCGCCCGGTTACCGTCTGCCCAACATGACAGAATTGGCGGTCATGACCACCCTTCTGCCTTCCTCTTACTGGTCATCGAATACGAATCATCTTTTCCCGGGGCGGACATATTACTCGAGAAGGGCATCCGGAAGCAATCCTACTCCCAGTGAAAATGTGAAGCTTGGATGGGGCTTTGATAAGAATATTTTTCACATGAAGCACATCGGTCACAAAATAACTGGCATCAGATGTGTACGAGATGTCAACAATACCGGAGAAATAACCGGCAAAGTCATTGTCCCCGATGCAGATCGCCTTACCCTGAATGACCCCTTCACCATCCGTCTCAACTTCACCTCCCAGGGAAGCGCCATCAGGTCTGTGACCCTGTCACTCATCTACATTGATACAGACGGAAATGAAGCCGCGCCACTTATTATCCCCGTAGAAAACATTGAACTGTCAGGGGTCACACTCACCCACGACCTCAGCACCAGCATCAACGATATCCTTGCTGCCAACGGCAAGAGTTCACTCCCCGTCCTTGGCAATCTGGTCATCAGGGCGACCGTCCGGAACTCTGCAAACAAATCCAAGACAGTCGAGACACCGATCAAAGTTTTGTCTCCCGTTTTTGCTTCGGTCCGGCTCCAGCCTTGCGCTTATTCCGGTGCAAAAGAGACCCCGGAATTCCCGGTTCTCCTCACGGCATCGTCCCCTTCCAGCGAGATCGATTCCTGGCATTTGGAAATCAAAACGCCTGACGGTGAGACAGACCGGATTCTCCTCCCAGCGCAGACGGACAATAACTACTGGAAACACACTTACAGCTTTACCTACACAACCGGTACACTCCTGACAGGCACCTATACTTTCCAACTGGAAGTGACTACCGCAGATGGCAAGTCAACCCGCTCGCCTATGGCTACGATGGACGTCCTTCAGGTAAACTATTCTCCCAACCCGGATTGCGAAAGCGCCACCCAGGCGGCAGATCTTACCGGTCTTTGGGAGCGCCAGGAGATAGACGGCTTAGATTTTTATGCTGGAGATTTTATTGAGGCCGGTATGGATATTTCCAAATGTGTTTACACTACCGCTACGGCCGACGGAGTTACCCCGGGCAACAAGACAAATCTGCATCGGGACAATCTCATCAGCATCGGTCTTACGGATACGGACTACGCGACTGATAAGATTTCTGTCCCGTATGTTTTCCATGCTTATTATCCTTCTCAGTCGGCGAGTCCATATCGTCTGCGCATAGGTCTTTCTACGCCCCTTGGCGCAGGAAACGAAGCCGATGCCAGACGATTTGATGCAGGGAGAGCGAATTCTGGTTTTGTAGCAGATGGCACACAAAACGCCGTACCGGATCGGGAAGCATACCAGTGTATCAGACTGGATGGCTCCGGGATTTTCTGGAATGCCCAAGCGATAGATTTATCTGTTCCATATAGTGGGAACAATCTCTCAAATGCAAACGCGACCCTCAGCAGACTTGTTTCTGCCAATACGCTTTTCATAGGATCAACCCAGGGCTATCACCATTCCCGCGCCCGGTACATCTTTGTGCGTGCCGTCCATAACAACGCCGACAGCAATGCATCTAATACCGGCTCCACTTTTGAAAATAACCCTGTTAACGGAGGAAAACTATGAGGACCAGAGTATTACTATTCGCTGTGCTTTTCGCCGCGGCGGTTTCTTGCGGAAAGGAGGAAATCCATCCCCTGCCGGAGGGGTCGACCACCATTCATTACCAGGTAACTGCAAACAGTGCCGCAAATACCCGTGCCACAGTCAATGGCAATATGCAGTATGTTTTCTCTGAAGGAGACCGGCTCTACATGTCCGGCACCGGAGACGCTGCAGGCAAGATTTATGGCTATCTCGATCTCATCTCCGGAGCGGGCACCACGACAGCCAGTTTTGAAGGGGATCTTGCCGGGGCAGAAGGGTATACGGCGACCTCGTCAACGGCTCTTTCAGCGGTTTTGGTGGGCTCTTCCGATGCGCTCCATTCGGCTTCCGGAGGAGTTGCGTCGGCGCCAGACTATGACCAAGCGGTAGCCTCTACTTTCGAAGAAGCGATTCAGAAATATAGCCATTTTACTGCAGCTTTGCGGTTTGGAGAGCATAATTTAATCTTATCACAGCATTCCAGTTTCCTTTGCTGCAGCATCAAGTATAGCAAAGCTACGACTCCGGAGAATACAGAATTGATTATTAAGATTCTTGACAGTAATAACGAAGTGTTAAGAACTGCATCAGTTCAAGTGTCTTCATCGCTATATCTTTCTACGGCAGAATTTGTTACCGCTTTTCCGGAAAACACGGATTTAACAGGAGCATATTTAACTTCCCAGCAGGGCAGTTCCGAACCCAACGTTCTACAAGTCATTAATGACGGCGAGTCAATCTCTCTTGCCGCTAATACATATTACAATATTTATAGAACCACACTTCCCGGCTGGGATGGGTTTAGGATTAAGGCTACTCAGGACGATACAGATGTGACCTTCAACTATGCTGATCAAGCTGACAATATACAATATAGTCTTGACTTAGGAGCCACCTGGACATCATACACAAGCGTAAGTGCAATACAGCTCAACGCCAACGACGAAATCTGCTTCCGGGGACAAAGGGCCAATTACAAAAATGCTAAAGACGACGAATATGGAACACCTAATAACAAACCTATTTTTACAGCTACAAAGAAATGCTACATCGCCGGCAATATCATGAGCCTCCTTGCAGATAAAGAAAACCTTGTGGAAGATGCTTTTAACGGAGCATTCTCAAAGGGCTCTGGCTCGGCGATTGACTATATCGATATTGACCCTAAGGATCCGTTGATCCTTCCTGCCACGACTATGGCCGAAAGATGCTATAAGGGTATGTTCCGTAAATGCACTTCACTCACTTTTGGCCCCGACCTTCCGGCCACGGCTATGGCAGCCGATTGTTATAACAGTATGTTTCGTGACTGCTCGAGCCTACAATCTGTAAGGTGCTATGTCAGCTGTTTTATTGGTGGCGAGAACGACGAGTACACCAAGGCGAACTACAATAGGGATGCCATAATGAGCTGGCTTGACAAATGGATGGATGGTATTACAACCAGCGGAAATATATACTGTCATCCCGATATGGTCGAATATTGGAAAAACTCCAAAAACCAAAGTGGCCCTTGGTGGACAACTGATTATCAAAAGGCAACGATGTCGAAAAACTGGACGGCTTCGGCGTGGGAATCTTATCCAAATTAATGTTGTCTGTAATAGATGCATCAAATCGGTTCAAGGATTATCTTCCCCGCTTCGCACTCCCGTCTTCAATGTCCCTGAAACCCGGACATTGACAGCAAAAACGCCCCTTTTCGTCGTCAATGTCCGTCCAGCGGGGACATTGACAGCACGCCGGGGCAGCACCTCAGAGTAGCACCTCAAGGTCCCCCTACACCGTCTCCAGCCCCAGCCCCGGAGCATCCGGCAGGGTGAGACGGCCGTCGACGACCGTCACGCCGCGGAAGCGGTCGTTGCTGATCAGCAGGTTGCCGTCGAGGTCGGCGAAATCGGCCAGCGGCGAGAGGTGGGCGGCGGCCGTGACCGCGCAGGAGGTCTCCGTCATGCAGCCCACCATCACGCGCATGCCGACGGCGCGGGCGTAGGCAGCCATCCGCCAGGCTTCCCGCATCCCGGTGCATTTCATCAGTTTGATGTTGATCCCCGTGTAGGCCCCGGCCAGCGCGGGGATATCCGTCAGGCGCTGCACCGCCTCGTCAGCGAAAACCGGCAGCGGGCTGCGCTCGGTGATCCAGGCATTGTCGTCGAGCCGTTCTTTGGGCATCGGCTGCTCGACCATCACGACACCGTGCTCCTGCAGCCAGAAGATCTCGTCCAGTGCCTGCTGGCGGTCTTTCCAACCCTGGTTGGCGTCCACCGCCAGGGGCAGGTCCGTCACCTCTCGGATGGTGCGGATCATTTCCTCATCATTGTCCAGGCCGACCTTCACCTTCAGGATGCGGAAGCGGTCCGCGCACTCGCGCGTCTTTTCCCGGACGATGTCCGGGGTGTCAATGCCGATGGTGAAGGTCGTACAAGGAGCCTTGGCGGCATCCAGGCCCCAGAGACGCCACCAGGGCTGGCCCAGGAGCTTGCCCACCAGATCGTGCAGGGCGATGTCCACCGCCGCCTTGGCCGCCGTGTCGCCCGGCGAGAGGCTGTCCACATAGGCCAGGATATCCTCCAACTGAAAGGGGTCGGAGAACCGGCCCAGGTCCACCTTCTGCAGGAAAGCGCACACGCTCTCGACGCTTTGTCCCAGGTACGGGGGCATCGAGGCCTCGCCGTAGCCGACAAAACCGTCGTAGCGGATCTCCACCTGGACGTCGGGGGTCGTGGTGCGGGAATAGGAGGCCACGGTGAAGGTATGGCGGAGCTGGAGTTCGTAGGGCTCCCAGCGGAGCTCCATCCGGGCCTTGCCGCCCACCTTGTAGGGCTTCGGTGCGGTCCCGGAGCTGCAACCGGCCCCGAGGAGCGCAGCGCCGGCTCCTGCCGCGGCCGTCGTCTTGAGGAAATCGCGTCTTTTCATATTCATCCCAAAAATAACTAATTTTGCAGAAAAGAAACCAAGATCATGTCAAATACCGTCCGCAAGAATTTCCCCGTCACGGGGATGGGCTGCGCAGCCTGCGTGGCCCGCGTCCAGAAAGCGCTCCAACAGAGCGCCGGTGTGCAGGAAGCCGAGGTCAGCCTCGCCTCCAACTCCGCCCGCATCGACTACGACCCTGCCCTCACCTCCCCCGCCGCCCTGCGCCAGTGCGTGCAGGATGCCGGCTACGACCTGCTCGTCCCGGAAGAGGATGAGGAGGACGACCCGGACCTAGCCGAAGAAGAAGCCTTGGAGCAGCGCGCCGAGCAGGCGCACCGGGACGCCTTCCGCGCCCTGCGCCGGGATGCGCTGCTCGCCATCGTGCTGGCCACCGCCGTCATGGTCCTCGGAATAGCGGTGCCGGATTTCCCCGGCAAGGGGTGGGTCCTCGCGGCCCTCGCCGCCGTCAGCGTGGGCTGGTGCGGCCGGCGCTTCTTCGCCGTCGCCTGGAAGCAGGCGCTCCACGGCCACGCAAGCATGGACACGCTGGTGGCCCTGTCCGTCGGCATTTCCTTCCTGTTCAGCCTTTTCAACTTGCTTTTCCCGCAGATGTGGACCTCCCGCGGGCTGGAGGCGGGCCTGTATTTCGAGTCTTCGGCGATGATCGTGGGCTTCATCCTGCTGGGACGCCTGCTCGAGGAGCGCGCCAAGCACCGCACCACCGAAGCCGTCCGCGCCCTGACGGGCTTGCAGCCTGCGCGGCGGGACATCCGCCGGGGAGACGCCGTGCAGGTGCTTCCGGGCGAGCGCATCCCCGCCGACGGCACCGTCCTGGAGGGCACGACCTACATCGATGAGAGCATGCTCACAGGCGAGCCGGTGGCCGTTTTCAAAGAAGCGGGAAGTCCGGTCTTCGCCGGCACCCTCAACGGCCAGGGAGCTTTCCGGATGCGTGCAGAACAGGTGGGCAGGGACACGATGCTCTCGGCCATCATCCGCATGGTCAAGGACGCGCAGGGCAGCAAGACCCGCATCCAGCACACCGTGGACAAGGTCTGCGCCTGGTTCGTGCCGGCCGTGATCGGCATCGCCCTGCTCACGCTGCTGGGCTGGACCTTCTTCACACCGGACGGATTCGTCCGCGGGCTGCTCGCCTGCGTGACGGTGCTCGTGGTCGCCTGCCCCTGCTCGCTGGGACTCGCCACGCCCACGGCGCTGACCGCCGGCATCGGCAGCGGGGCCGCACGCGGCATCCTGATCAAGGATGCGGACAGCCTCCAGGTGGCCGCCAAGGTGGATACGGTCGTGTTCGACAAGACCGGCACGCTCACCAGCGGGCGTCCGGAAGTGGTCGAGCTGCGCTGGCTTTCCTCCGATCCGGACCTTCCCGCGCTGCTGCGCGAAATGGAGGCCCGTTCCGGCCATCCACTGGGTAGCGCGATCGCCCGCGCAATCACGACCGCAGGGGGCTCGGGGGATATTCCCCCGTATTCAAGCGAACTCACGGGCGTCACGGCACTGCTCGGCGAGGGCGTGCAGGCGGCCTGGCGCGGGAAGACCTATTTTGTCGGGAAGAATACCCCCGAGCGCTTCGAGGTGGCAGAGCGCTGGCGCGAGGCGGGCCGCACGGTCGTGTATTTCCACGACGGGGAGCGCCTGCTGGCAGCCATCGCCATCACGGATGCGGTCAAGCCCGACTCCGCGGAAGCGGTCCGCCACCTCGCGGCGCAAGGAATCACCGTCCACCTGCTGACCGGTGATCATCCGGCCTCTGCGGCCGCCGTGGCCCGGGAAGTCGGGATCAGCGAAGTGCGCGCGAATGCGCTTCCGGCCGACAAGGTGGCGTATGTCAAGGCGTTGCAGCAGCAGGGGCACTGCGTTGCTATGGTCGGCGACGGGATCAACGACAGCGCCGCCCTCGCCCAGGCGGACCTCGGGGTCGCCATGGGCAAAGGCAGCGACATCGCCATCAATACGGCGATGGCCACCATCGTCTCTTCGGAATTGGGGAAGCTTCCCGAGCTGGTCGGGCTCTCGCGCAAGACCTTGCGCATCATCCGGCAGAATCTCGGCTGGGCTTTTCTCTACAACCTGATCGCCATCCCCGTGGCGACCGGCGTGCTGTCCGGCGCCCTGGGCTTCGTCCTGAACCCGATGGTCGCGGCCGCTGCAATGGCCTGCAGTTCGGTGCTGGTCGTGACGAACAGCCTTCGGCTGCTCGTCGCGAGACACTCATGACTGTGGGAGGTTTCCCCCAGACCCCCTCTGGTCGCTTGGCTCCGAATTCTTCGGCTGCTCGCCCCTACCGCTGCACTCCCGCCGATGAAACGGCTTTCCCGATGACTGCTCCCACCGTCCCCGACACTTGGACGGTGGGAGCGAAAAACCAGGGATCTTGCGCCTGTCGTCCAAGACTTTGGGACGGTAGGAGCACCGGAATAACACTTGAAGCCGGGAGAAACTGGGAGAAGCCGGGAAAAGCCGGAAGAAACCGAGAAAAACCGGGGCAATCACGGTAAGCTGCAGGAAGCAGCGACGAGCCGTGGGCAGCCGCGGATAGCCGCAGGGGCCCGGGCGATCAGGAGGGAAAGGACTTTCCCGACGTAAGCCCGGACACCTGCGGCTGCCGTGGCAAAAACACAGAAACGTCAACCCTGCCCCTGCGGCTGCCGTGGCCCGGCGGCGCAGAAATGACAAAAAAAGAGGATGACCGCCAAGTCTTTTGGACTCATTAGTCATCCTCTCTCGGTAGGGACGATCGGGGTCGAACCGATGACCTCTTGAATGTGACTCAAGCGCTCTGAACCAACTGAGCTACGCCCCTGTCTTGCAAATGGATTGCAAAAGTAGGCTTTTTTCGCGAAAAGCGCAAGAGTTCCGGCGGAAAAATTCTCAGATCCCCGCCAGGTCCCGTGCAGCCAGCACCAGAAACATATAATGCGACGAACCGCCGCCAAGCACATACTCCACCTGCTGCCACAGATACGGGAACACCAGCAGCTCCGGATAGTCCGGCCGGATCAGGGCCGTCCCGGAGACCGTTCCGCCCGGAATATAGGACCAGTCGGCCCGGTTCAGGCCATAGCCCACCGTGGTGGACTCGGCCCCCACACCGCCCACGAACGAAGCCTGATTGGACCCGGGATGCCGGCCCAGGATGAAATGCAGGGCATCCATCACCTGATCCGGGGAGAAAATGTCCGGATAGGCTTTGGCCAGGAAATAATGGCGATAACCGAAGGACTGGATGTCCCACCCGGCACCCCAGATGCTCGGCCGGTAAGGTACCCCGTACGGCGTCTCCGCACTCATGCGGTCAAGGGCGCTGCGGTATTGCAGCAGGGCCTCCCGGAAAGCAGCGCACTGCTTGCGGTACTTCCGCTGCCCCTCCATCTGTTTCTCTACCCGCGCCATGTACCAGCCGCAGTTCCCCACGGCGGCGACCACGGCATCCCAGTGACCGAGGATGAAGTCGAAATAGACCGGCTCCCCGGTGGTCAGATACAGTTCGACAGCCAGCTGCATCCGGCTTATGGGACGGCCGCCCGCAGCTTCAGCGCGGGCAAAAGTCTCCCGGGCGATCTCCGTACAACGGGCCGCCAGGGTGTCGTTGAAGCCCCGCAGGGCGCGGGCGGAGGCAGCCAGGTTGACCGCGGCGCCGACGCCGTCCCCCGTGTCCGGGAAAATCCACCGGTCATCCTCATTCCCCAGAATCCCGTCGGACATCGTCGAGGTGTCGCCGAGCAGGGTGTACTGGCGCAGGTTATTGGTGATGGTCCCCTTGGAGAAGCGGCCGAGGGCCTGCCAGGTATGCACGGCGTACAGCATCCCGTGCTCGATCTGCTGGAGGATGTCGTTGCGCCCGTCAGGCTCGTGGATCTCCACGAGGCGGCGCGCCTGGTCGATGGCCGTGGCATCAATCTCCGGCCGGAATGCCTCCCAGGCCATCGTCAGGATATAGCACTCATTGCCGGTGGTGTGGCGCACATCATCATCGCCCGCATCATGCCAGCCGCCCACATTGACCCCGGGGACAGGTTCAAGGGCGCGGAAGCGCGTGCCGTTGTCCGCCGGCTGGACGTAGCCGTCAATATGGTTGCCGGGCGGCGCCATCCGCGCATCGTCGAGGTGGCAGGCATCGTGCCAGACGCGGTATTTCTCCATCACCTTCATGTGGCACATCTGCACCGGAAGGAAGTACTCGATCACCGGCTGCCAGACGCCCCGGTCGTACACATCGGCGGCGATCCGGAAGACAGGCGAACTGCTGCCGCCGTAGCGGACCTGGTAGAGCCCCTCCTCACGGATGTCGGAGAAATCCACTTTCAGATAGGTGTAGCGCAGGAATTCCCCCTCCCAGCGGACGGCAGGGAAACGCTGCACGAGCTGCTCCCCGTCCGGGCCGAAGCGGTAGAGCGCCGCCTCGGGGAGCGGAGCGTCGCGTCGGTCGGTCTCGATGATCGCCACTTTCCGCTGCGCGGGCAGATAACCCACCTGCGAGGTCTGCACGACCGGACGGCTGGTCCAGCCGGGGACGACGTTCGGCTCGATATACCATTTGACGGCGCCCTTCGTGGCGCCGGCGGGGATATCCGAGCGGAGGACAAACCAGCCGTTGTTGTGGTTCATCCGGCCGTCGTAGAGCTTGAGCGGCGCGTCGGTCAGGCTCCGGATGGTCAGCCGGCTGTACGGGTCGTCCGGCCGGAGGGTGAAAGATTTGCCTGCGGCATAAGGTTCGGCGATGACGGCATCCGCCGTGAAAGGGCTGTAGCCTTCGCCGATGAGGTGCTTCACGTCAGCCTCCGGGGCGCCTTCCGGCTTGAAATCGCCGACGCTCCGGTACACATAGCTTTCCTGCGTGAGCAGCGGGGAATTCGGCTGCGGGGGGAAGATGCCCTGCCGCTCATCCATGATCCACGGCTTTCCGAAAAGGTCGCCCGGGAAGAATTCCAGGTTGAACCCGGCGCGTCCCGCCAACGCCTCCGGCACCGGCCGGTCCAGGTTCACCGTGACGAGAAAGCCCCGGCCGGAAGGCTCCAGCGTGACCTCGTAGGTAAGCTGCACGTCCGGATAGATCATCGGGTTGAACCCCGTAAGGTGGCGGCTGGAGTCGGGATAGCAGAGCGTCGTCACGATGCGGTCCTCCAGGACCTTGCGGCCGAGCTGCTTCGGGACGGGCTGCCACTGGCCCGGCGTCGGTTCGAAGCGGATGTCGCCGTTGCTGGCGACCCGCTTGCCGTGCATCAGGATGGAGATGCCGCCCTGGTGCCCCTCGGGATAGAAGTCATTGAACGCCATCACGTCCACGCCCCCGCTGTTGAAATAACCGGAAGCGTTGAGGTGGAAATCCTGAGCATCGAGCCGGACGGTGCCGGCCATAGCGGCAAGCGCAGCCAGGAACGCAGAGAAAAGGGTAAGGTGTTTCATATTCAACGGACGAAGATACTGACAAAACTTTCTGCAGGCAGGTCCAGCGAGACACGGCCGCCCTCGACAGGCAGGCGCTGCGAGACGGAATTCGAACCGGCGCTGCCTTCATCCGACACCGCACCGTAGAAACCGCCCTGCGGATCGACGGCATGCTCCAGCCAGAAGGGCAGGATGCCAGCAGTCAGGTCCTTATCCACGGCAAGGGAGAGCGCTTCCGCCCGGGCCCGGCTCTGCGCGCCACCGCTCCAGGGAATAAACAAAAAAGAAAGACACAGGAGATAAAAGATCAGTTTCCTCATACCGACGGATATATAAGTGGTTTTTACAAATATAATGAAACCCCGGGACAAAAGAAATTAGGGAAGAATGAGTTTTTTTTCTACCTTTGTGGTCCGATTCCAAGGTGAGTTGTCCGAGTGGTTGAAGGAGCCTGCCTCGAAAACAGGTGTACGGCAACGTACCGGGGGTTCGAATCCCTCACTCACCGCAATAAGGTAGCAAAAAACTGCGTCAACTTGCTTGAACGCAGTTTTTTGATGGCTTATTGCAAAGCCCGCCGCAGGTGAGTGAGGGATTAGCGGGATCCTATCTCTAATACTGCATCAACTGGCTGGTAATCACAGGGAAACCATTCCGCGGAGAAGTAGCCTCCTGCGTTCTGGATCCAGAAACGGCCGCATACCTGCGCTCCACTCTTACGGAAACGGAATGGAATCCTTCTATGTACAATAACGGTCAGGTATGCGGATGCGCCAATATTCCGCTTTTTTGTATATTTGCAGCGTAAAACGACCAAAATCTAATGAGTTTTATGAAAAAAATCATTGTTGCTGCAGCTGCCATGCTGCTCGCTTGTGCGACTTCTTTCGCACAGTTCAATGTCAACCTCGGCTATGCCAACTCCAAGGAGACCACCAAGGTCAACTCCGAGAAGTACTCTTCCAGCCTCAACGGTTTCACCGTGGGTTTCGGCTACACCCTTGAGCTTCTGGATAATCTCTTCTTCACCCCGGGCGTGAACTACCTGTTCGTCGGTGGCGCCGACGCCAACAATGTCGGCGGCGTCCTCAACCTGAAGGGCGACGTGACCGAGCACTATCTCAACGTTCCCCTGACCTTCAGCTACGACCTTGAGCTTGCCCCCAACACCAGCTTTTTCGTATTTGCCGGTCCGACCGCATCTTTCGGCCTCGCTTCCACTACCAAGGTGACGGCCAGCGTCCTCGGTTACCAGGCTGACACCAGGATCGACAACTACGACGGTGACGGCTACAAGCGCTTCGATATCATGATCGGCGGTGGTGCCGGCATCAAATTCGCCGACAAGTACTGCTTCAAGGTGGGTTATGACTACGGCCTGCTCAACCGCATCGACAGCAGCAACGCCTCCGAGCACCGCGGCCAGCTGACCGTCGGCATCGCCTATCTGTTCTAGGACATCACTGGAATACAGTTATAAAACAAGGAACCCGAGCCGCTCAGGGCCCGGGTTCCTTGCTTTTATCTGTACAGCGTCACGACCCCTGCGGACAGTGGCTCCAGCGTGAGCGTGACGATATCATTTCCGGCCTGCAGCGTTTTCCTGCGGCGTGCGACTGCCTGCTTGTGCTGCATGTCGTTGGCGGCATCCAGCGAGCCGGGTGCGAAATACTCATATTCCGCTCCGGAGAGCGGTCCCCAATTTCCCGCGAGCGTCAGTGTATAGCTTTTTTCGGAAGGATTGACGACCTTGACCACGACGCTGCCGCCGTTCTGTGCCAGGGTGGCGAGGACGCTCAACTCCTTGCATTCCCCCTTGAATGCGAGCCGGTACGGCGAATAGTGGTCGTACCAGAGTTCTGTCACCTGGTAATTCGGAGCGACGAAGAGATCCTTGTAGTCAAAATTGATGAAGGCATTGTTCCAGTCAGGAGCATCGGTCCGCCGGATGAAGAGTGCGGCGGCGCCCATCGCCACTACGTCGCTGCGTTCGCAGACATTCAGGAAGCCGCCGGCAAACAGGCCCGTGCGCCAGTCGGTGCTGTTGAGATTCCACTCGGAAATGAACAGCTTGATGTTGGGGTTGGGACAGGCGGCAATCATGTCCGCATAGCGCCGGTACTGCTGCGCAAGGCGTTCCGGCCCGGCGGCATACCCCCCGGCCTGCTCATAGTGGTGCAAGCTCAGGTAGTCGAAATAGCGGCCGGAACGGTTCAGGAAGGCTTCGTCCTCCTGGAACCCGCCGCAGGCGATGATCCGGATGGACGGGTCGACGGCACGCATGGCAGTGGAAAAGTCACGGACGCAGCGCTCGTAACGGTCGATGCCCATCTCCCACATCTCGTTGTCGATCTCCCAGTACTTGACGTTATAGGGCTCGGGATGGCCGTTCGCAGCGCGCACCACACCCCACTCGCCCGTAGCGGGCTCGTTGCAGTAGCGCAGCCAGTTCACGGCATTCTGCAGGATCTCATCGTATTCAGACTCCGGCCGCTCGAAGCCGACGCTCACCACGATCACCGGCTCGGAGCCGATTTCGCGGCAGAAGCGGATGAATTCATCGGTGCCGAAGCAGTTCTGGTCATAGTCCAGCCACATCCAGTGATCCCAGCGGCGGCGGTCCTTCTGCGGACCAATCCCCCAGCGCCAGTCATACTGTGCGGCATAACCGCCGCCCGGCCAGCGCAGGCAGGTCGGATGCAAGTCCTTGACTGCCTGGAAAATATCCGGCCGGAAGCCGCCGAGCGCCTGTCCCGAACGGGTACCCATCGAGGCCTGGTCGATCACCAAAGTGCCGTCTTCTGCCGCGATGGCGAAATCCGCATCGCCTTCCCATGCACCTCCGTCCAGGGTGAATTCGTAGCACTGCCAGTCCGGCGACGGGCAGCCCAGCGACTTCCGGACCACCCATTCCCCGCCATGGCGCAGGCCTACGCTGAGCCGGGCCCGGCCGTCGCCGCGAGCATACACGGAACCGACGAAAACCTCGCCCGGACGGACGGGCTGCGGTCCCTGCTGCAATCCGGAGAGCCCCCGGGCACTGATTTGCTGAGCGTAGTCCATATTGACCGCATTGCCCTTGACCAAGCGGAAAACGGCATCGCCGAAGGCAGTCCATTCCGGCGCCACGTCGGGGAGGGCCACCTGCTCCGGAAGCCCTTCGAAGAAGGTCTGCCTGCCATCTGCAGAGAGGATGCGGATGTTGCGGAAACGCGCCTCGGTATAGTTTTCCCAAAGGGTGACCGCGTTGTGCCTGCGCCCGGTCGGAAGGGTCTTGGAGAGCAGCCGGCGGCCGTCCCACCAGACGGTCACCCGACGGCCGCGGCAACTGATCCTGACGTGGTGCCACGCCGCCTGGTCTGTCTGCTCCGCCCGCGCCCGCGCCGTCACCAGCGGATCCAGGGCGATGACCCTGCGGGTGCGGCCTCCGAAGGAGGGGACCTCCTTCTCCACGCGTGTGGCGATGGAGAATTCGGCGCTGGAAGCCTGCTTCTGGGCCTGCGCGAGCGCCTTGGCCTGGTTGTCCGCCTCGATCTGGGACTGCGTCTGGGCCAGGGAAAACCGCTGCCCCTCGAAGGCGGGATCATAGAGCCGCAGGAAATAAGGCTCCCCGTCCGCCTGGTCCTTGAAGGCAAAACGCAGGTCCAGCAGACCGCCGCTCCAGCGCCGGCCGGGCAGGCGGTAAGCTCGCCAGGCGACATCCATTTCGATATCGTAGCTATCCGTATCCAACTCCGTCAGGGGGATGGGCTGCTCATAGCGGGTGGGCGAATGCAGGACGCCTTCCCCGTCGGCGAACCATCCGTCGAAATAGCCGTCACGCGGAGGGATGCCGGGATAATGTTCCGGTTCGAAAGAACGGCCGTAAATCATCTCCTGCCAGACGCCATTGTTGGCGGAGAAATAGATATGCTCGAACAGCTGCCCATAGATGAGCGGATCGATGTGCCCGTCGATGTGGCGGGTGTCAATGTCCAGGCGGACCGCCTCCTGGGCGGAGGCACACAGCGCCAGCAACGAGAGGCCGGCGGCAAAGAAGCGTTTACGCAGGGTCATATCCGGGTAGGGTTGATCATTTACATCAAAGGTAGGAATATTTCCCCGTCCGGGGGTTTCCGCCTTTTCCGTCTATCCGTCATTTTGTTCCAATTTCCGTTCAAGTCCCCCCGGAATCATTTTTTCAGCCGGCATCTTTCAACTTGACGCTGAAAAATGTATATTTGTAAATTAAGTTCAATAATATGGAGAATTACGGTCTGGATCTGCACTGTTCCCTTTTGCTGGAGGAATACCGCGAGTTGCGTCCCACCCTGCTCAAGATGAAAGACCTTGTCCTGGATATCCTGCGCAAGGACATCGAAGCCAAGGGACTGATGGTCACGGCGACGGAGGCCCGCGTCAAGGAGGAAAAGAGCCTGGCGGGCAAACTGGAGCTCAAGGGCGCCAAATACACTGCCGCGACCGACATCACCGACCTGCTCGGCGCCCGCGTGATCACGTTCTACAGCGACGACGTGGACAAGATCGCCGCCATGGTGGAGAACCTCTTCATCATCGACCGGGAGAACTCGGTGGACAAGCGCAAGATGCACCAGCTGGACAGCTTCGGCTACAATTCCCTCCACTTCATCTGCAGCATCCCCCCGAGCCTGTACTCGGACAAGGAGTTCCCGCGGCTCAACGAGATCCGCTTCGAAATCCAGATCCGCACCTCCCTGCAGCACGTCTGGGCCACCCTCTACCACGACTCGGGCTACAAGTCCGGCGTGGAGATCCCCAAGGAGTATCTCCGCCAGATGAACCGCCTGGCCGGCATGCTGGAACTGACCGACGAGCAGTTCTGCCTCATCCGTTCCGGCATCACCGACTACCGCCGCCGGGTGCAGTCGCTCGTCGCCGACGGGCATCTGGACGATGTCGCCCTGGACGGCGACACGTTCAAGAGCTACCTCGCCCTGCAGCCGTTCGACGCCCTCAACCGCCGCATCGCCGCCCTCAACCAGGCAGAGATTCAGGAAGTGTCGCTGCAGCGCTATCTCCCCATCCTCAGGGGCATGGGGATGACGACGCTCGGAGACATCGACAAGATGGTCCGCGACTGCCGGGAAGACGCCTACAAGCTCGCTTCCTACCAACTTGGCGTAACCGACATCGACATCATCACTTCCGCCGTGGCGCTGCAGAACCTCTGCATCGTCCAAATCCTGCGCAACGGCGGAGGCAAGCCGGGACTGACGGCCCTGTTCAACAGCATCAACGGCGAATCCGGCGGGAATGCCACCCTCGCGGAAATGATCTATTCTCAAGCAGAAAACCTGAAATTGATTTGATATGGACACGCAACAGAAATTCATCATCACCATCAGCCGCGAGCTGGGCTCCGGCGGCCGCACCATCGGACGGAAACTAGCCGAGCGCCTCGGCGTCCGCTACTGCGACAAGGCCCTGATCCACAGCCTGATGGAGAAGTTCAACCTGACTACCTTCGAGATCGAGAACATCAAGGCGAAAAAGAAGAACTGGCTCTCCGACTTCATCGAGCGGGTCGCTCCCGTCCCGACGACCGGCGCCCTGTTCGGCACGAGCGCGGCCTTCAGCGAGACGGACATCCCGCATTACACGACCTCCGATGAGATCTTCGCCGCCGAATCCGAGATCCTGCGCGAACTCGCGGAGGAGGGATCCTGCGTGATTGCCGGCCGTTCCGGGTTCTTCGTGCTGAAGGACCACCCCAACCGGACGGACATCTTCATCCACGCCTCCCTGGAGCACCGCGTCGAGCGCGTGATGCGCAAGCAGCACCTCAGCGAGACCGAGGCCCGCACCGTCATCGCCTCCGTGGAAGAAGGCCGCGACAACTACATCCAGCGCTATGCCGGCGTCTCCCGCTACGATGCCCGCAACTATGATCTCAGCCTGAACGTCGACAACCTCTCCGAGGACGAAGCCGTCGAGCTCATCCTGAAATACATCCAGCACAACGCGTAATGGCCAACAAACCCCTGGATACCGCCCTGTTTGACAGGGCCGCCCGCTACGCGATCGAAGCGCACGCCGGGACCGAACGGCGCGGCAAGGGATTCCCCTACATCCTCCACCCGATGGAAGCGGCGGCGATCGTCGCCACCATCACGCCGGACCCGGAGATCCTGGCAGCCGCCATCCTGCACGACGTGATTGAAGACACGGACCGGACCGTGGAGGACCTCCGCCGGGAATTCGGCGACCGGATTGCGGAGATGGTCGCAGCGGAGAGCGACGACCCGATGGCGCACCTCTCCGAAGAAGCTTCCTGGCACGCCCGCAAGCAGGCCGCCATCGACCGCCTGGCCCGGGCCCCGCATGACTCCAAGATCGTCGCCCTGGGAGACAAGCTCTCCAACATGCGCGCCATCGCACGCGACTACGAAGAGATCGGCGACGCCATCTGGAACCTCTTCCACACCAAAGACAAGAAAGAGCACGAATGGCACTACCGCGGTCTGGCCGGCTCGCTCTCCGAGCTGTCCGGCACCGCCGCCTACCGTGAATTCTCGGACCTGATTGACCAAGTTTTCAAGCATTGATATGAAAGAAGCTCCCCAACCGGTCCGGATTGACCTGGCCGACTACGACTATGCCGGAGAAGGCGCCAACGGCAGCAGCTACAACCACAAGTCCGACCCGGACGTGATGATCAAGCTCTACAACCCCGGCAAGGGGGAACAGGCGCTGGACGAGCTGCTTGTCGCGCAGAAGGTCTATGCCATAGGCATCCCCACCCCCGAACCCGGCGAACTGGTCACGGACGGGGAGCGTATCGGCATCCGCTTCCGCCGCATCTCCGGTAAGAAGTCCTTTTCCCGCGCCGTCGGGGACGACCCTTCCCGCGTAGCGGAATACGCCGCCGAGTTCGCACAGATGTGCCGCCAGCTGCACGCCACCCGCGTGGACACCGCCCTGTTCGAGAACGTCAAGGACCGGTACTTCCGCCTGCTGGAGCAGAATCCCTTCTTCACCCCCGAAGAGAAAGAGAAACTCGCCGCGTTCATCCGGCAGGCGCCGGATGCGGACACCGCCATCCATGGCGACCTGCAGTACAGCAATGCCATCTTCGCCGGCGGGAAGCGCTATTTCATCGACCTGGGCGACTTCTGCTACGGCTATCCGATGTTCGACCTCGGCATGGTCTATCTCTGCTGCAACCTCAGCGGGGACGACTTCATCCGCGAGGTCTTCCACATGGAGAAGGACACCGCCCGCGCTTTCTGGAAGGCGTTCGCCCCGGCATATTTCGGCCCGGATGCCGACCTGGAAGCCCTGGAAGCGGAAGTCCGGCTGTATGCCGGCCTCAAAACCCTGATCGTCGAGCGGGACACCCGGTGCCCGATGCCCGAATTCCGCGTCGCGCTCGACCCCATCCTCAAATAACATACAATGGCCTCAATCAAAGATACTTTCCGCCGCGTCTATGCCCTGCAGGGCCTCACCCTGCTCGTCACGGCCGCCGTACTGCTGGAAGCCACTTCCATCCTGCAATATCATTTCACCAAGAAAGGCCTGCGCGAAGAAGCGAACCGCCGGGCCGAGAGCGAACTCGCCGTCAGCAAGCTGCAGATCGAGAAGATCACCGGTTCCGTCGAGTCCGCCACCGTCAATACCGCCTGGATCCTCGAAGGCATGCTGGACAAGCCGGAGGAGTTCTCCGAAGTCTTCCGCCGGATGATGGACAGCAATCCCCATGTGCTGGACGGTTTTGCGGCATTCGTACCGGACTTTTATCCGGAAAAAGGGCGCTGGTTCGAGCCCATCCTCGCACGGCGGACGAACGGATATGAAGAACTGGTCCTCGGATCCGAAAGCCATGATTATCTCAAGTCGGACTGGTTCACGGCCGTCACACAGACCGGCCAGGATTTCTGGAGCGAGCCCTACTACGACGAGGACGGCGGCCGCACGATGGTCGTCACCTTCGCCACGCCGCTGCGGGACGCCTCCGGGGCCGTCATCGGAGCCATGGCCGCCGATGTCTCCCTCGCCTGGCTGACCGAACTGATCACAGGCATCGAACTGTATCCGGATTCCTACAGCACCCTCACCAGCCGGAAAGGCACGATGATGGCCTGTCCGGCCGAGACGCTCGCCATCCCGAACGTCCTGCGCTATGATACCCTGATGGACAAGACCGGCTGGAAGATGTCCATCGTCATCCCCGAAGAGGAAGTCCTGCGCCACGCCAAGAAGATCGGCGGGATCGTCGCCCTGATGCAGATCGTCGGCCTGCTGCTGCTCATCCTGATCATCTGGCGGTCGGCCCTCCACCTGCGCCGGCTCAAGGACGCCAATGACTCCAAGGAGAAAATCGAAGGCGAGCTCAAAATCGCCAGCGCCATCCAGATGGCGATGCTCCCGAAGACCTTCCCGACGCCGCCGGACCGTGCCGACCTCGACCTGTACGGCTCCCTGACGCCCGCCAAGGAAGTCGGCGGCGACCTGTTCGACTTCTTCCTGAGAGACAACCGCCTCTTCTTCTGCATCGGCGACGTCTCCGGCAAGGGTATCCCCGCCTCGCTCGTGATGGCGGTCACCCGCAGCCTGTTCCGCAGCACCGCTGCGCATGAGTCCAATCCCGGACGCATCGTCACCCACATCAACGACGCCCTATCCGAAGGCAACGAGACCAACATGTTCGTCACCTTCTTCATGGGTATCCTGGACCTGCACAACGGCCAGTTGCGCTACAGCAATGCCGGGCACAACGCCCCCCTGCTGCTGACCGAAGGCGATTCCCGGCCGCTGGACGTGGATGCCAACGTGCCGCTGGGCGTCATCGACGGGATCAAATTCTCCACCCAGGAGCACTTCATCCCGCAAGACAGTTCGCTGTTCCTCTTCACGGACGGCCTTACCGAAGCGGAGAATGTCCGGAAGGAACTGTTCGGCGACCAGCAGCTGGAGGATGCCACCCGGCAGATTGCGGCCCTGAGCGCCAAAGAGCAGGTTGCAAGCGTCATCGAATCCGTGCACCAGCATGTCCAGGAAGCCCCGCAGAGTGACGACCTGACCATGCTCTGCATCAAGTACCTGGGTTACGCGGGCGACCGCAAGGACCTCCACCTGTCACTGCAGAACGATATCAAGGAGATCCCGCAGCTGGCGGATTTCATCGAAGACATCGCCCACGAGACGGGCATCAGCCAGGCGATGGCGATGAACCTCAACCTCGCCCTGGAGGAAGCCGTGGTCAATGCCATCCTCTATGCGTATCCGGAAGGAACCGAGGGCACCGTGGACGTCGAGGCCATCCTCCGCGACAGCACCGTCCACTTCATCATCACCGATGCCGGCGTGCCGTTCGACCCGACCCAGATCGAGGACGTGGATATCAACCAGCCGCTCGAAGAGAAGAATATCGGCGGCCTGGGCTTCTACCTGGTCCGCAACATCATGGACAATGTCTACTATGAGCGTGCGGAGGGCAAGAACGTCCTGCACCTGACAAAGAGAATCAACGCATAGGTTTTTGGAAATCGCGGATTTTGACTAACTTTGCACTCCCTTTGAGGAGGTGTGGCCGAGTGGTCGATGGCGGCAGTCTTGAAAACTGTTGAACGGCGACGTTCCGGGGGTTCGAATCCCTCCGCCTCCGCGGAACACAAAAAAAGCGCAGTAGAGAACTACTGCGCTTTTTTCTTTTCTTCATCCTTCGCGAAGAACTTCCATTGGAAGAGGGCCAGGTAGAAGGCCCCGACCGTGACGCACGAGTCCGCGAAATTGAAGACCGGACTGAAGAAGATCACGCGCTCGCCCTGCCGGATGATCGGGAAGAAGAACATGTCCACGACCTTGCCGAACATGAAGGGAGCATAATCCCAGATCAAGCCGTAGAACAGACAGTCGATGATATTGCCGATGGCCCCGGCCGTGATCAGCGTCAAGCCGACCAGCACGCCCTTGGGAGCCGTTCCCTTCTTGATCAAAGAATGGATCCACCAGATCAGGAAGCCGCTCAGCACGATACGGAAGAGGGAGAGCAGGAACTTGCCGACCTGGCCTCCGAAGGCCATCCCGAACGCCATCCCCTCATTCTCCACGAAGCAGAGGCGGAACCACTGCCCGATCACGTAGATCTGCTGTCCCAGGTCCATGTTCATCTTGACCAGGTACTTGATCACCTGGTCGATGACGACAAGCAAGACGCCAAGCAGCAGGAGCCGTTTGCCCTGGGAAAGTTTCATGCTAGTTCTTCCCTTGCTTGGCGAGCATTTCCTTGGCCTCAACAGTCAGCGTGGCGTGCGGCACCAGGCGGAGCCGCTCCTTGGGGATCAGTTTGCCGGTCACGCGGCAAATGCCGTAGGTCTTGTTCTCGATACGGATCAGGGCTGCTTCCAGGTTCTGGATGAACTTGTACTGGCGCTGGGCCATCTGGCTGGCCTCCTCCTTGGAGAGTTGGAAAGCGCCGTCATCCTCGACCGTACGGAAAGAGGGAGTCGTATCTTCAATGTCATTGGTGCCGTTGTGCATCACGACCTGCCGGAGCGTGTTGTACTCGGCTTTGGCCTTGGCGAGTTTTTCTTCGATAATCGCCTTGAACTCGGCGAGTTCTGCATCTGAATAGCGGGGTTTGTTTTCTGCCATTTTCTATGAAAGGTTAGCTAGTGTGTTTCGTAACTTGGATGCGGATCGTGCCATCGCCCCATTCGACGGGAGCGGCGCCTTCCGGAGCTTCGGAGAGCGGCTTCAGCTCCAGCGAAAGCGAGAGCGTCTGGGCGGAGATATAGTCTGCGTATTCGGACAGGGCGGCGCCGATCTCACCGGCGGCCGGGCCGTCCGCATAGATGACCGTATGGATGCGGTCCGTCACCTCGAATCCGCTTTCCTTGCGGAGGGTCTGGACCGGATGGATCAGTTCGCGCGCGTTGCCTTCGCGCAGGAGTTCCGGCGTCTGGACGATGTCCAGCGCAACGGTCAGGGTGCCTTCGGTGGCGACCAGCCAGCCGGGCATGTCCTCGGAATGGATCTCGTAATCTCCCTTGGAGAGGGTGACGTCGCCGGACGGGAGCGCAAGCACATAGGTATCCTCGGAGCGCTCGATGGCGGAGATCTCCTCCTGGGAGAGCTGTCCGAACGCCGCGGCGATTTCCTTCATCTGCTTGCCGTAGATCTTGCCGAGCGTCTTGAAGTTGGGCTTGATCTTCTTGGTGATGATGCCCGTCGTGTCATGCAGGAACTCGATTTCCTTGACATTGACTTCGGTCAGGAAGATGTCGCTGACGCGCTGGATGTGCTCCTTGACCGTGTCGTCCATCACCGGCACGAGCACCTTGGCAAGCGGCTTGCGGACATTGATGCCGACCTTCTTGCGCAAGGCCAGGACCATCGAGGAAGCCTTCTGGGCGAAGCCCATGCTCTCCTCGAGTTCCCCGTCCACCAGGGTGGCGTCGTAAGCGGGCATCGGGCAGTAGTGCACGGAGTCCGCGCCCGGGACCAGGTCCAGCCAGAGACGCTCCATGAAGAACGGAGCGACCGGCGCGCCCAGCAGGGCCACGCCCTTGAGCACTTCGTACAGCGTCTGGTAGGCGGAGAGTTTGTCTTCGCTCATCCCGGCGCCCCACAGGCGCTTCTTGTTGAGGCGGATATACCAGTTGCTCAGGTCGTCGCAGACGAAATCCTGGACCAGACGGCCCGCCGTCGTGATGTCGTAGTCTTCGTAGGCGGAGACCACCCCCCGGACGAGGGTATTGAGCCGGCTGATGATCCAGCGGTCGAACATCGGACGGTGCCCGACGGGGACGGCTTCGGCGGAAGGGTCGAATCCGTCGATGTTGGCATACAGCGCAAAGACGGAGTAGGAATTGTACAGGGTGCCGAAGAACTTGCGGCGCACCTCTTCCACGCCCGCCTCGTCGAACTTGAGGTTGTCCCAGGGCTGGGCGTTGGTCATCATGTACCAGCGGAGTGCGTCGGCGCCGTATTTGTCCATCGCCTGGAAAGGATCCACGGCATTGCCCAGGCGCTTGCTCATCTTCTCCCCCTTCTTGTCCAGCACGAGGCCGTTGGAGATCACGCGCTTGAACGCGGGCGTGCCGCTGACCATGGTGTGGATGGCGTGCAGGGTGTAGAACCAGCCGCGCGTCTGGTCCACGCCTTCGGCGATGAAGTCGGCCGTGCTGCCGAAGTCCGGCGTGTCGAGCCCGCGCAGCCCGGTCTGGGCATACGGCATGGCGCCGGAGTCGAACCACACGTCGATCAGGTCGGTCTCGCGGGTCATCTTCCGGCCGGAAGGGCTGACAAGGAAGATCTGGTCCACGTACGGACGGTGGAGGTCGATCTTGTCATAGTTCTCCTTGGACATGTCGTCCGGATCGAAGCCGAGGTCGCGCAGCGGGTTGGACGCCATGAATCCGGCGGCAACCGCCTTGTCGATCCCGGCGAAGAGTTCCTTCACGCTGCCGATGCAGATTTCTTCCTTGCCGTCTTCGGTCCGCCAGATCGGGAGCGGAGTGCCCCAGTAGCGGCTGCGGCTGAGGTTCCAGTCCTGGATGTTCTCCAGCCATTTGCCAAAACGGCCTGTGCCGGTGGATTCCGGCTTCCAGGTGATCTGCCCGTTGAGCTCCATCATCTGCTCGCGGACGGCCGTGGTCTTGATGAACCAGCTGTCAAGCGGGTAGTAGAGCACCGGCTTGTCCGTGCGCCAGCAGTGCGGGTAAGAGTGCACGTGCTTCTCGATCTTGAAGGCCTTGCCGGCGGCCTTGAGCATCACGCAGAGGTCCACGTCGAGGGTCGGCGCGTCCGGTGCGAGCGTGCTGTCGTAAGCGTTCTTGACATAGCGCCCGGCCCATTCCCGGTAGTCCGGGCTGACATGGGTGGCGACGTAGTCCGGGTCCAGGTCTTCCAGGCGGAAGAAGCGGCCCTGGAGGTCCACCTGCGCCTGGGGGTCACCGTTCTTGTCGATGACCTGCAGGGCGGCGATGCCGGCGGCACGTCCCACCTTGGCGTCGTCCGCGCCGAAAGTCGGGGCGATGTGGACGATGCCCGTTCCCTCTTCCGTGCTCACGTAGTCGCCGGTGATGACGCGGAAGGCGTCACCGTCGGGACGGAACCACGGGATCAGCTGCTCATAGCGCATCCCGGCCAGGTCGCGGCCCTTGACGCTTCCGGGCAGGACCTCGAAGGGGACCTTGCCGTTGAAGAGGGTGCCGACGAGCGCCTCGGCGACGATGTAGGTCGCAGGGGTGCCGGTATAGGGATTCGCGGAGCGGACCTTGACATAGTCGATATTGGGGCCGACGCAGAGGGCCGTGTTGGAAGGGAGGGTCCACGGGGTCGTGGTCCAGGCCAGGAAATAGAGATCCTCCTCGCCGCAGACCTTGAACTGCACCGTACAGGTGGTATCCTTGACATCGCGGTAGCAGCCCGGCTGGTTGAGCTCGTGCGTGCTCAGGCCCGTGCCTGCGGCCGGGGAATACGGCTGGATGCTCTTGCCCTTGTAGAGCAGGCCCTTGCCGTAAATGTCCTTGAGCAGGTACCACAGCGTCTCGATATAGCGGTTGTCATAGGTGATATATGGATCGTCCATATCCACCCAGTAGCCGACGCGCTCGGTGAGGTTGCGCCATTCGGCCGTATATTTCATAACTTCCTCGCGGCAGGTCCGGTTGTAGTCTTCCACGGAGATTTTGGTGCCGATATCCTCTTTGGTGATACCGAGTTTCTTCTCGACACCCAGCTCGACGGGGAGACCGTGCGTATCCCAGCCCGCGCGGCGGCGGACCTTGAAACCGGACTGCGTCTTATAACGGCAGATGGCATCCTTGATGGAGCGTGCCATCACGTGATGGATGCCCGGCATTCCGTTGGCGGAGGGAGGTCCTTCGAAGAAAATGAACTCGGGAGCACCTTCACGCAGCTCGAGCGATTTCTCGAATGCATGGTTCTTGCGCCACCGCTGCAGCACTTCTTCCCCCACGGAAACCAAGTCCAGGCCGTTATATTCTTTGAATATCATATTTTTTACCTAATTTTGCATTTGTTTTAATCCTACAAATTTAGCGATTTCTACCCATTTAACCAAAAACGATATGGCTATTCTGGATATTATTCTTCTCCTCTGCTTCGTCCCGGCGATCGTCAGCGGCATTTCCAAAGGCTTTGTCAAACAAGCTGTCGACCTGGTGGCGATCCTCGTGGCCGCGTGGGCCGCGTTCCATTTCTCGACGGTCCTCGGCGACTGGCTGTCCCAGTACATCACGCTGGAGAAGACCATCCTCAACGTGATCAGCTTCGTGCTCATCGCCATCGTCTCCGCCCTCCTGCTCAATCTGGTAGGCTCGCTGATCACCAACGCGATGAAAGCCCTCTCCCTGGGCTTCCTCAACCGCTTGTTCGGCCTGGTTTTCGCCGTCCTCAAGGTCGGCCTGGTCCTCGGCCTGCTCATCCTGCTGTTCGAGTCCCTCAACAGCTCCCTGCACCTTGTGAAGCCCGAGGCCACTGCGAACGCCGTGGTATACAATACCCTGAAAGATATCGCTGACAAGATTTTCCCGATCCTGAAAACTTTTGTCACGGGAGGAGGTGACGCTGCCGCAGCCGATGCCTAATATCCTGCTGATCGAGACTTCCACCGCGCTCTGCTCGGTGGCGCTTGCCATGGACGGACGGATTGCCGCGAGCCGCGAGAGCGATCGGTCCCGCGCCCATGCCGCCATGACGGCCCCCTTTGTCAAAGAGGTGCTCGACGGGCAGGGGCTGGCCGCGTCGGACCTCGACGCCGTGTGCGTCAGTGCCGGGCCGGGCTCCTATACGGGCCTGCGCGTCGGCGTGTCCACCGCCAAAGGCATCTGCTTCGCCGCCGGCATCCCGCTGCTTTCGACCGGGACGCTCGACGTACTTGTCCACCAGGCCGCCGCAGAAGGCCTCCTACCCGAAGGATGCCGCTATGTCATCCCCATGATCGACGCCCGGAGGATGGAGGTGTACACCGCTGTCTTCACGCCTGCCGGAGAGCGGCTCACGGAGGTGGAGCCCCGCATCATCGACGCGGACAGTTTCCGCAGCGAGCGGGAAGCGGGACCGGTCCTCTTCATCGGGGACGCCGCAGACAAGTGCAGCGCCGTCCTTGCCGGGCCGGAGGCCCGTTTTGTCCAGGCTTCCCCGCGCGCTTCGGCGATGCTCGTGCCCGCGATGCGGGAATTCGAAGCCGGACGCTTCCGGGACACGGCGTACTTCGAGCCTTTCTATCTCAAGCAGTTCGTCGCCACGGTCAGCCAGAAGAAGCTCTTCTAGCCATTTGCTTTTTTGCTCCCGAAGGTGTATCTTTGGATTATGGACTGGGAGATACTCATACCCATCTTGATGTTTCTTTTCCCGATTGCGATCTCGCTGATCGACAAGCGGGTTAAGAAGCGCAAAGGCATCCCCCAGGTCCAGGCCCGTCCTGTTGCCGGCGCTCCGCGTTGGGAGGTCCCGGGCCAGGTCCGGGAGCAGGCGCCCGCCACCGGTCCGGATCCCGGGCAGACCGTCTTCCCGACGGCAGCGGTGCCGGAGCCTCCCCGCCAGGCCGGGGAGCCGGATAAAGAGGGGACGCGGGCGATCCGCCGGGAATCCAAGATCCGGACGGAGACGGTGGAAGAAAAGAAAAAGCTGGATATCGACAAGAAGAAGCTCATCCTCTACTCCGAGATCCTCAAGCCGAAATTCGACGCGTAATCACCACTTGGAGCGATAAACCGGGGCGCTTGGAAGAAGCGTCCCGGTTTATCATTTCCCGAAAGGGAATCTAGCGAAGCAGGCGGTTCAGCTCCTTGCGGAGGCCGTCCAGTCCGCCGACATCTTTGGTGTTGAGTTCGCCGTTGATGATCAGGAACGAATACGGCAGGGTGTCGACGTTGTAGGTAACCACGGCCGGGGAAGCAGCCCCGAGACCGTCGTTCACGTTGATCCAGGGAAGTTTCTGCGCAAGGACGGAGGAAGCCCATTCCGGCTTGTCCGGCGTGACGCAGATCGAGTAGATCTCGAATCCGCGGTGGTGGAAATCCTTGTACAGCGGGAGCAGCTGGTCGATGCTGAACATCTTCTGGGCTGCGTCATTTGCATCCCAGAAATGCACGAGGATTACCTTGGCATCCACCTCGCTCAGCGACTTCTTCTCACCCTTGATGTCCGGCAGGACGATATCCGGGAAAGCGGCCTCGGCGGCTGTCTGCAGCTGGCCGTTGAGTTCCAGGATCCGCATGCGGCGGTCCGCCTCCCGGGCCAGCGCCTTGACGTAGCGGGAGTCCGGATACACGGTGGCGAGGGAATCGGCACCGTTGCGGAAAAGGATGGCGTCGGTGACCTGGGAGAAGACGGCGGATTCGCCCAGACGCTCGAAGAACACCGGGACGGTGGTCAGCGAGAAGGGGTGCTCCATCACGTATTTCACATTGTCGCGGTAATGCTTGATGTAGTCCTTCGTCATTGCGGCAGGCTCCTCTTCGTGGGCCAACAGCGCGGCAAGGAAATCAGCCTGCGACTTGGCCACGCGCGCGAGCTCCTCGGAGCCCTCGGAGCCGGTCACGGTGTAGCGCCCCAGCGTGTCGGCCTCGACGGTCGCGGTCTCGCCTTTTTCGAGCAGGAAGGCAGCGACGCGGGTATCCCCGTAGAAAAGGTAGATGAATTCGGGCTGTCCTTTTGCGACCTGGACGTCGTAATGGAAGGATCCGTCCGCGCCGGTCTTGATGGTGTCCAGGGTCCGGTAAGTGTTGATGTCCAGCTGTTTGACGACCAGCTGCCTGCCGGAGAGGCCGGAAACGGTGCCGCGGATGCGGGCCTTGTCCCCGCAGGCGGTCAGGGCGGTCACCGCAAGGGCGAGCGCCAGGATGGTTTTATAATTTCTCATATTCGGAGAGAATCGCGGCGGCCGTCTGCGCCATTTGTTCGGGGGTGAAGTTCGGGCGTTCCTTGCGGAAGTCCATGTCGCCTTCGGTCTGGAGCGGGACCAGGTGGATGTGCGTGTGCGGAACTTCCATTCCGAGCACGGCCACGCCGACGCGCTTGCAGGGTACTGCGGCTTTCAGGGCCGTGGCGACCTTGCGTGCGAAGGCCCACAGGCCCTCGTAGGTCGGTTCGTCCAGGTGGAAGATATAGTCGTCTTCGACCTTCTTGGGAATCACGAGCGTGTGGCCCTGGGCCAGCGGGCTGATGTCCAGGAAAGCATAGTAGTCTTCGTTCTCCGCCACTTTGTAGGACGGGATCTCGCCTTGGGCGATGCGGGTAAATAGGGTGGCCATCAGAACGTAATATCCAGGATTTTGAATTTCATGACGCCGGAGGGGACTTTCGCCTCGACGGTCTCCCCTTTCCTGTGGCCCATCAGGGCCTTGCCGATCGGGGTCGTCGCCGCCAGTTTGCCTTTGGAGAAATCCGCCTCGCTTTCGCCGACGATGGTGAATTCCATCACGCGGTGGTTGCCCAGGTTCTCGACCTTGACGGTGTTGAGCATCTGGACCTGGTCGGTGTTGAGCTGCGAGCTGTCCAGCACCTTGGCGTTGACCACCTGATTCTGCAGTTTGGCGATCCGCAGTTCGAGCAAGCCCTGCGCCTCGCGCGCGGACTCGTATTCGGCATTCTCGGAGAGGTCGCCTTTCTCACGCGCCTCGGCGATGGCTGCGGAGATGACCGGACGCTGAGCCAACGCCTCGGCTAATTCTTTCTTGAGCTTATCCAGCCCTTCCTGGCTCATGTAGTGTACTTCTGCCATAATGTTTTTTCGTTCAGTTAACTAAAAAGGAGTCCTGCCTCGCGCGGCAGAACCCTTATGTCTTTGCAAAGATATGTATTTTTTCGATAAATGGCAAGTCCGTCCCCGCGCGGGAGAGGGGTGTCAGGGCCGGAGCAGGGCCCGGCACGCTTCTTCGTCTGCGGCGAGCTGGGCCTTCAGGGATTCCAGTCCGTCGAAGCGCCGCATGTCCCGGATCCGTTTGCGGAAGGCGATCCGCAGGTCCAGGCCGTAGATGTCTTCATTGAAGTCGAAGATGTGGGTTTCGATGATGTCGCCGACGTTGGTCATCCCCCAGTAATGGCCGTCCAGGACCTCCACCTCCGTCAGGTAGACGCCCCGGGCCGGGACCAGCTTAAGGGGATCGTAGAGCCGCAGGTTCGCCGTCGGGAATCCGATCGTGCGGCCGAGCTGCTTGCCGCCCACCACGACGCCCCGCAGCATATACGCATAGCCGAGCATCCCTTCCGCGTCCTCCACGCGCCCCTGTTCCAGCGCCTCCCGGATCTTCGTCGAGCTGACGAAGTTTCCGGCGACAGGGCCGGTCTGCGGCGGGACGACGATGACATCGAGGCCGAGGGACCGGGCAAGGGCGCCGACGCCGTCCGGGCCGAGCTTGTCGGAACCGAGGCGGTTGTCGTAGCCGAGCACGAGCGCGGTCGCGCCGAAACGCCCCACGAGCACTTCGCGGATGTACTCCGACGCCGTCATCCGCGCAAACGCGCGGTCGAAAGGCAGCGCCACCACCCGGTCCGCGCCGAGCGCACGCAGCAGCGCCTCCTTCTCCTGCGGAGAATTCAACAGCCGCAGCGTGCGGGCGTCCTGCTGGAGGACCGCCCGCGGATGCTGGGCGAACGTAACGACAATCGCCTCCTCACCCCTTTCGCGGGCGGAGGAGACGAGTGTCTGAAGGACCTGACGGTGTCCGAGATGGACACCGTCAAAAAAACCGGTAGAGACTACAGCCATTTGACGAGCGGGAAGTCCTGGCGGTGCGGCAGGCGCGGATTCTTCGGGAAGATGCGCTTGCCCACCTGGTACATACCCGTATGTTCCGGCAGCACTTCGGCCACGTAGGTGGCGATGCCGTTCTCGTACTTGACCATTTCCAGTTCCTCAACTTCCTGGATGTGAAGCTCGCCCTTCGCATCCTGGGAGGTGAAGACGATCTCCACGCCGATATCTTCCGGCTTGAGCCGGCCCAGGTCGAGGACGACCTCGCTCTTGAGCATGTTGTTCTGGGAAAGGACATAGGAGGCATCCGGTTGCGTGCAGGACACGACCTTGATATTGTTCCACTCGACCGTCATCATCTGCTTCCAGGCAGCGATGTCACGGGCGACCTTGGCGCCCTTGGCAGCCAGTTCCTCGTAACGTTTGTACTGCGGCACATAGTACTGGTCGCAGTAGTCAGTCAGCATGCGGTTGGTCGTGAAGTTGCAGGCCACCTGCGCGATGGTGTTCTTGATATAACCGACCCAGACCGGAGAGAGACCGGAGGCCTTGTCCACGTCATAGTAGGTCGCCGCGATCTCATTCTCGATGGTCGCGTAGATCGTGGCGGCATCCAGTTCGTTCTGGTAGTTGTTGTCATCGTAGGTGCTTTCCAGCGGAAGCGCCCAGCCGGCACCTTCCTTGTAGCCCTCGACCCACCAGCCGTCCAGCACGGAGAAATGCATGACGCCGTTCATCGCGGCCTTCTCGCCGGAGGTACCGGAAGCCTCGAGCGGACGGGTCGGGTTGTTGAGCCAGACATCCACACCCTGGACCAGGCGCTTGGCCAGCGTGATGTCATAACCGGGCACGAAGATGATGCGGCCGAGGAAACGGTCCTGCTTGGAGATCTCGATGATCTGCTTGATCAGGTCCTGTCCCATGCCGTCGGCAGGATGCGCCTTGCCGGCGAAGATGAACTGTACCGGACGCTTGGGATCGTTGACGATGGCATCGAGGCGGTCCAGGTCGCTGAAAAGCAGCGTGGCGCGCTTGTAGGTCGCGAAGCGGCGGGCGAAACCGATCGTCAGCACATCCTCGCGCAGGCGCTCTTTGATCGTGACGACCTGGCGCGGGGTATAATGTGCGCTCATCTGCGGATCGGAAAGGCGCTCGCGGATCGTGCGGACCAGTTCCTTCTTGAGCGTCTTGCGGATGTCCCATATTTCGGAATCGGAGACCGAATAAATGCCCTCGAAACACTTCTTGTCATAGTGATGGGTCTGGAACTCGGGGCCGAACACCTTGGCGTGCAGCTCTTTCCAGTACTTGGAGGCCCAGGTCGGATAATGGACGCCGTTGGTCACATAACTGATGTAGAGTTCCTCCGGGAGATAGCCCGGATACATATCCGCGAAAATCTGCTCGCTGACCTTGCCGTGCAGCATGGACACGCCGTTGACATTCTGCGAGAGATTGGCGGCCAGATGGCTCATGGAGAACTTCTCTCCCCGGTCATCGGGGTTGATACGGCCGAGGCCCATCAACGTGCGCCAGTCGATGCCCAGACGGCCGGGATAATGCCCGAAATAGCGGCCGATCATGTCTTCCGCGAAGGCATCGTGTCCGGCAGGCACCGGCGTATGGGTCGTGTAGAGGCCGGAAGCGCGGACCAGCTCCATCGCCTCGTTGAAGGAGAGGTGCTCATCCATGATGCACTCGCGGAGACGCTCCAGGCCGGCAAATGCCGCATGGCCTTCGTTGTAATGATAAATCGTGGGATGCAGGCCCAGCGCGCGCAGTGCGCGGACGCCGCCGATGCCCAGCAGGATCTCCTGCTTGAGCCGGTTCTCCCAGTCCCCCCCGTACAACTGGTGTGTGACCTGACGGTCCTCGGGAATGTTGTCTTCATAGTCCGTATCCAGCAGATAGAGATCGGTGCGGCCGACCGCCACCTTCCAGATGCGGGCGGACATCGTACGGCCGGGCATCTGCACGGAAACGGTCTTCCAGGCGCCGTTCTGGTCCAGGACAGGCTCCGCAGGGATCTTGAGGAAATCCTGCGGCTTGTACTCGGCCACCTGGTTGCCCTGCGGGGTAAGCCGCTGGGTGAAGTAGCCGTAGCGGTACAGCAGGCCGACCGCCACCAGGTTGACATTCATGTCGCTGGTCTCCTTGAGGTAGTCGCCAGCCAGGATGCCCAGGCCGCCGGAATAGATCATCAGGGAGGTATCCAGTCCGTACTCCATGCAGAAGTACCCGACAGAGGGCTCCGTCCTGTTCTTCTTCTCCTCCATATAGGCATTGAAGTCCGCCATCACCTCGTCGAGGCGGGCCAGAAACTCCTTATCCTTGGCGAGTTCCTTGTACCGCTTCAGGCTCACCTTGTCCAGGATCACCATCGGGTTGTGGCCGGACTTGTGCCACAGTTCGTAATCAACGGTGCGGAACAACGCCTTGGCATTGTCGTTCCAGCACCACCAGAGGTTCTTGCAAAGGGTCTCGAGTCCCGAAAGCTCCTCCGGCAGATGGCGCGTCACCATCACACTTTTCCACGCGGGCGCGGCCATTTCATAATTATTCATCATACACTACTTGGTTGGTTTGGCAATCAATTACTGTCGTTCAGCCATCGCGTTGTCCACCCGGATGATAAAGTCGCTCAGGACGTTCATGTAGTTGATGAACGCCTCGTAGGGCGTATCGTACGGGTTGAACCGCTTGTGGACCTCTCCGTCAGAGAAGAACTTCGTACACATGTAGTACAGGTGGTCGCTCTCCTGCAGATGGCCGTAGTCGGCCCAGAGGGCGGCATCGTTCAGGATGGAGAGTTTCTCCTGCAGGCCGTACAGCTTGTTGTAGGCATCCTGCTGGAGTTCGTTGCCGAGCCAGGCCGTGACATCACGCTCCTCGTCCGCCCAGGAGATGGGCTGCATGACGGACAGGTCGGCGACGGATTTGTGCTTGGCTGCGGCGCGCTCGGGCGTCACGAATTCCAGTTCCTTGTCCTTGGCGACGGCGTCGGGCAGGGCGCGCATGAACTCGAAGATGCCGCACTCGGCTCCCTGGTGCTCGCCGAAGGTCTCGTAGTCCATGAACAGGTTCACGATCTCACCTTCGGCTGCCTTCAGCCAGCCGACGAACTTCTCGGTGGTCAGCGGCCACTCCTTCCAACCGCGGTCGGAGAAGCGGAACGCCACGTCATCACTGAGGGAATAGTTGCGGAGCAGGAGCTTGAGGCCCGGCTTGAAGTCGTTGTTGTAAACGTAGTTGGGGCTTCTCCAGCCCATGATGTGGCGGGCCCCTTCGGTCAGCATCGTCTTGAAGCCCAGGTCATAGACCATCCCGCCGATGGCGTCGGAATAGATCAGCTCGGTGTTGCGGAAGGTCTTGGGCGTGACGCCGAAATACTGCTCCACGGCCGCCTTGTGCTTGAGCACCTGGTGCTCGAACTCCTGCTTGGAGGCCAGGGAAGACAGGGAATGGTTGTAGGTCTCGCAGAGGAACTCCACACAACCGGTCTCGGCGAGCTTGCGGAAGCTCTCGATCACCTCGGGAGCGTAGCGGTCGAACTGCTCCAGGGCGGAACCAGAGATGGAGAAGGCCAGCTTGAACTTGCCCTTGTTCTTCTTGATGGACTCGAGCAGCAGCTCGTTCATCGGCAGATAGCACTTCTGGGCGATGCGCTTGAGAATCGTCCGGTTGGCGAAATCGTCATAGTAGTGGGAGTCCTTACCGATATCGAAAAATCTGTAAAGGCGGAGCCGGGTAGGCTGATGGACCTGGAAATACAGGCAGATTGACTTCTTCATATTACTGGTTGACTACTGATTCATAAACTTTCTTGAGCTTCGCAGTGGCGTTGTTCCACTTGAGCGCATTGACCTCATCGAATCCCTGACGGTTGGCGAAATCGGACAGCGCCGGATACTGCAGCAGGGCGTAGATGTCGTCGGCCATGGCATCGACATCCCAGAAGTCGACCTTGAGGGCATATTTGAGCACCTCGGCGGCACCGGACTGGTGGGAGATGATGGAAGGGACGTTAGAGCGCATGGCCTCCAGCGGGGAAATGCCGAAAGGCTCGGACACGGAAGGCATGATATAGACATCCGACAGGGCGAACATCTTCTGCACTTCCTGGCCGCGGAGGAATCCCGTGAAGTGGAAGCGGTCGGAGATGCCGAGCCGGGCCACCTGGCGGATGGCCCTGTTCATCATGTCGCCGCTGCCCGCCATCACGAAACGGACGTTCTTGGTCCGCTTGAGCACCTTGGCAGCCGCCTCGATGAAGTATTCGGGGCCCTTCTGGAAGGTGATGCGGCCCAGGAAGGTCACGACCTTGTCCCGGACGCCGCGCTCGACCTGGAGGTTCTCCCGGCCGCTGAAATCCACGGCATTGTGGACGGTCACGACCTTGGCGGGATCGATGCCGTACTTGGTGATGACGATGTTGCGGGTCAGGTCGCTGACCGTCACGACGCGGTCGGCGGCTTCCATGCCGCGCTTCTCGATCGCGAGTACGCGGGTGTCCACCATGTCGTCCGATCCGCGGTCGTAGGACGTGGCGTGCACGTGGACCACCAGCGGCTTGCCGGAAAGCTCCTTGGCCGCGATGCCGGCCAGGTAGGTCAGCCAGTCGTGGGCGTGGATCACGTCGAACTCACCGGCATGCTCCATGGCGATGGTACCGCCCACCTGGGCATAGCGGGAGACCTCCTCGAGAAGGTTCGCGCCGTATTTGCCGGAGAACTTGAATTTCTGTCCGAAGCCGACCGTCGTATGGTGGACGTGTTCGCGCTTCATTTTCTCGATGGCCTCGAAATACTCGTCCGGATCCACGTAAGGGACGATGTTGGAGTCCACGTTGATGAATTTCACCTTGTCGAGGAACTCCTCGACGGTGTCGCTGACATGCTCCACGGCCACGTCGCTCGCATTGAGGATGGTCGCGCAGCTCTGGTCCTCGTCTCCGGAGGCGGACGGCATCACGAAGAGCGTCTCCACCCCGTTGTGCGCAAGACCTTTGACGATGCCCTCGCAGGCCGTACCCAGACCACCTGCGATATGAGGCGGGAACTCCCAGCCGAACATCAATACTTTCATATCCTAGTCCTCCTTGTATTTGTCCAACATGTACTCGATGGCGAGCAGCGCCGCCGTGCTGAGCGCCGAAGAGATGGCGCCGTGCGGCTCATGGGGGGGATCTCCGTCGTAAAGTTCGGAGAAGGCGCCTACGCCGTGCTTGCCGAGATCATCATAGAAGCCTTCGATCAGCCATTCGGCGCGCTTCCAGAAAGCGGCGCCCTTGATGCGGAAGCTCACTTCGACATACGGGCGGAGCAGGAACGGCCGGGTGCTGCCCTGGTGGTAGGCCAGGTCGCGGTCGCGCTGCGTGCCCTCGTAGACGGCCTGGTACTTGCTGTCCCGCGGGGAGAGCGTACGCAGACCGCGTGCGGTGACCAGTTCGTTGTCGATCACGCGGAGGATCGAAGGAGCCAGTTCCTCGTCCACCGGAGAATACTTGACGCTGATGGCGTAAATCTGGTTGGGACGGATATCCATGTTCTGGCCTTCGTTGTCCACGTAATCGGCCAGGCAGCCGCGCTCCGCATTCCAGAAGGTCGGCTGGTAGTTCTGCTTGATCAGGTCGCGGATCGCGCTCCACTTGGAGACGAAGCGGCTGCCCTTCGCACCGTATTTGGTTTCCATTTCAACGGCGAAGCAGACGCTGTTGTACCAGAAGGCGTTGGTCTCCACCTGGTATCCGGCGCGCTCGGTGACCGGACGGCCGTCGATGTAGGCGTTCATCCAGCTCAGCGCGACGCCGTCCTTCTGGGCCCAGAGCAGGCCGTTGGGCTGCATCGACACCTCGGCGCGCTCACCGGGCAGATAGCTCTCGATGATGCCGCGGATGATGATGCCGTATTTCTTCCATACATGTTTCTCATCCGCACCATAGGCGATATATTCCTGCAGGACGCTGGCCATGTAGAGCGGGGACTCGACCTGGGTGGTCCGGCGGAACAGGCGCTCCTGCTCGTCGGCAATCAGGTTGTCGAGGATCTCCTCGAACTGCTTGGGATCATGCAGGCCATAGAGGGTGAGGCCCGCCAGGGCCTGCAGCGTCTCGCGGAGCATGCCGGTGTAGAGCCAGGAGAAACCGGCGTTGATACGCTTGCGGTTGTTGTGGTCGATGATCAGCGCATCCGCACAGCGGCGGAGCTGGTCGCGGTAGCTCGTGATCTCGCCGGCGTTCTTGACGCAGGCGTTGAAGCGGCGCTTGAATTCCGTCGGGTCCTCCTGCATCAGGGAAGCGGAGAAGACGATCGAATCGCCCGCCTTGAGGCGCGCCTGGAAATAGCCCGGCACCACCAGGTCCTCGCGGCAGTCGAAGCCGCGGCGGTACTCGTCGGAATAAGTGATGTTCTTGTTCCAGTAGGGACCGGCGATGAACTTCGCCCGGCCGTCGCTCAGCTGCAGGTTGAGGTTGGGGAAGTTCGCATACAGCCGGTAGGCCATGCCGTTCTGGATCTCGGCGCCTTCCATGTTGGCGTCGGGGTTCTCATGGGTCAGGTCATGGACATTGCGGAAAGCCAGGTACGGACGGAGCTGGAGGGTCACCGGAGCCGGGCTCTCGAGCAGTTCGAAACGGATCAGGATCTGGTCGCGGTCCTGGGCGAGGACCAGGCTCTTGCGGAACAGGATCTCACCCACCTTGCAGGTGATCTGCGGCACCGGGTCGGCGCTGAAGTCCACCACATACTTGTGTCCGCGCGGCTCGTAGGAATCCCCGTAGCAGTGGATTCCGAGGTTGAATTGCTTGCCGTCCACGATCAGGGTCTCGTCCAGATCGGAAAGCAGCAGGAAGCGGTCCCCGCCGAAACGGTCCAGCGTGACCGCCAGCAGGCCGTGGTAACGGCGGGTGTTGCAGGTCACGATGGATGTGTTGCAGTAGGCACCGGTCTTGTTGGTGCTCAAGATTTCTCTCTTGAGCGAATAAGCCAGGTTGACAAGCTCCGGCTTATTGAATTTCAGGAATGCCATATATGTTACTTAACTTTTTTCAAAACGAGCGCTACGCGGCTGGGAAGATAGAGCGAGAGGCGGCCGTCCACGGTGGCATGGCGCTCGTCCTTCCCGAGTCTCGAGAATCCGCCGTACACGCCTTCATCGGAGTTGAATGCCATGGCATACTCTCCGTCCGGCGCCTGGAACGAGAAATTCTCGAAAGATGCGACTGCATTGAAATTGAATGCAAAGATACTATTTCCCCGGCTGAAAATCAAAACTTTCCTCTCTTCGTCGACATACAGCTGCCGGAGGGGTGCAAGAAGGCTCTTCTCGCGCTTGACATAGTGGATCATCTCGGCATCGAAGGCCTGCAGGCCGCCGAAACGGAGCCGCTCATCGTCCGCGATCGACCACAGGCGCCGGGCGTGGGCGAATGACCAGCCGTTCCCTTCCCGCGGGAAATCGATCCACTCGGGATGACCGAATTCATTGCCCATGAAATTCAGGTAACCGCCGCCGCAGGTGGCGAGGGTCACCAGGCGGATCATCTTGTGCAGGGCCACGCCGCGGTCCACCAGCAGGTTCTGCGAATTCTTCTCCATGGACCAGTACATGTCCTTGTCGATCAGGCGGAAGATGATGGTCTTGTCGCCCACGAGCGCCTGGTCGTGGCACTCGGCATAGGAGATCGTCCGCTCGTCGGGGCGCTTGTTGGTGAGTTCCCACCAGATACCGCCCATGCTCCACTGCTCGTCGGAGAGTTCCTTGATCCACTTGATCCAGTGATCGGCGATGCCCATGGCCATGCGGAAATCGAATCCGACGCCGCCGGCCTCGAATGGAGCCGCCAGGCCGGCCATGCCGCTGACGTCCTCGGCAATCGTGATCGCTTCCGGATTGATCTCGTGGATCAGCTGGTTGGCCAGCGCCAGGTAGCTCACGGCATTCTCGTCCACGCCCTGGTCGAAGTAGTAGCGGTAATCCCCGAAATCCTTGCCCAGGCCGTGGTCCCAGTAGATCATGCTCGTGACGCCGTCGAAGCGGAAACCGTCCAGGTGGTATTCTTCCATCCAGTACTTGCAGTTGGCCAGCAGGAAGTACTTCACCTCGTCCTTGCCGTAGTCGAAGCAGCGGGAGTCCCAGGCGGGGTGATAGCCCTGCGGCCCCTGGTAGAAGTACAGGTCGTCGCGGCCGTCCAGCCGGCCGAGCCCTTCCGCCTCGTTCTTGACGGCGTGGGAATGGACGATGTCCATGATCACGGCGATGCCGCGGCGGTGCGCGTCATCCACCAGCGCCTTGAACTCCTCCGGCGTGCCGAAGCGGGAGCTCAGCGCGAAGAAATTGGACACCTGGTAGCCGAAGGAGCCATAGTACGGGTGCTCCTGAAGCGCCATGATCTGCAGGACGTTGTAGCCCAGCTTCGACACGCGCGGCAGCACGTTCCGGCGGAATTCCTCGAACGAGGCGACTTTCTCCTCTTCGGAGCTCATCCCGATATGGCATTCGTAGATCAGCGGATTCGGCCGCCGGCCCGGCTTGCGTCCCGTCCAGCGGTAGGGCACGGCGGGATGCCAGACCTGCGCCGAGAAGATCTTGGTCTCGGGGTCCTGGATCACGCGGGTCACATAGGCGGGCAGGCGCTCCCCGCCCCCGCCGGGCCACTCGATCCAGAGTTTGTACAGTTCGCCATGGTGCAGGAACATTTCCGGCAGCCGCAGTTCCCAGTTGCCGTTTCCGACGGGTTTGAAGGCATAGCCTTCCGTGCGTTTCCAGTTATTGCAATCCCCGATCAGGAAGATGCGGGTGGCATTGGGCGCCCATTCGCGCATGACCCACTCCCCTTTCTCGAGATGCAGCGGGTAGTAGATGTGGTTGTTGACCGCTTGGGAGAGCGGTCCCTCGCCCGCCAGCTTGCGGCGGTCGGACAGGATGCGCTCGTGCCGGGCATCGATGGCGCCTTTGTAGGGCTCCAGCCACGGGTCGGTCTGGTAAATCTTGGCTATCATAGGGTATCGATTTGGTTGCGTACGGTACGGAGGTATTCGCGGCAGCGGCCGATCAGTTCGTCCGACCGTTTGATGCAGCGGTCGATCTCGTCCAGCCCCGTGGCCGGGTCTTCTACCCGGACGGCGATCTTCTCCAGTTCCGCGATCGCCTCGTTATAATCAAATTTCTCTTCCATAATCTATTGTGCAACAGCTTCTACGGTGCCGTCCCCGAACAGAATCCGGAACCGCACCCCCGCCGGCAATGCCGCCGCGGACTTGACCACCACGCCCCGGGCATCCGTCACCAGCGCGTAGCCGCGTGAGAGGACGCTGCGGGGATCCGCCCCGCGGATGCGCTCGCCGAGGGCGGCCACCCGCGTCTCCATCGCGGCGACCTTCGACAGGAAAGCCATCCGCAGGCGCGTGCTGTAGGAAGTGATCCGCTCGTCCTCCGCCGCGAAGGCGTCGATGAAGCGGTCCGCGAGCGCCGTGGGGGTCTTGACGAAGTCGAAAGCCACCTGGTCCGCCACGTGGAAGTCCCGGTCGTGGCCGATCGCCGTATAGACCGGCACCGGGCAGTTCGCGATGGCGAAACACAGGCCGTAATCGTCGAAACAGGCCAGGTCCAGGACAGAACCGCCGCCCCGCATCAGCAGGACGGCATCATACGGCTGCGGAGCGCACTCCACCCGCATCAGGGCATCCACGATGGAGGCCGGTGCCTCCTCTCCCTGCATCGTGGCTTCGAACAGTTCCGTCTCGAAGACGAACCCGTAGGCATTCTCCTCCAGGTGGCGGCAGAAGTCACCATAGCCCGCCGCATCCCGCGCGGAAATCACCGCGAGCCGGTACGGCAGCAGCGCAGGGACCAGCTGCTTCTGCCGGTCCAGCAAGCCATCCGCCTCGAGCTTCTCCAGCGTGCGGCGCCGCTGCAGCTCCGCGGCACCCAGGGTGAAACGCGGCTCGACCTCATCCACGGTCAGTGTCAGGCCGTAGAGCTCGCTGTAGCTCACCTGCACCCGCAGCAGCACCTCCATCCCCGGCGCGAGGTCTCCCCCCGTCGCTTCGCGGAAATAGGCCCGCAGCGGAACATAACGGCTCCGCCAGATGACGGCCTTGGCTTTCGCCACGATCCGGCCCTCCTCGCTCTGGCTCAGGTCCAGGTAGCAGTGGCCGTTGGCCTTGGCCTGGACAGAGGCGATCTCCGCCCGCACCCAGCACCGTTCCGGGAAGGCGACTTCAATCTCCTCCCGCAGCAGCGACTGCAATTCGACCAGGTCAATATACTCGCGTTCCATAATCTACAAATATAATCAAAATATCTATTATCTGCGCTATTCATTCTGTTGAATCTCGCTGGAAGTTTCGTCGGAAAATCCGTAAAGAATTGCTATCTTTGCAGTGAATTAAGTTAGTGTATTTGTATGAAGATTTCCGAGGCCGTGTTCGCAGGCAGCAGCACCCGGATCTCACAGAAGCCCAAGCGTAAATTGCCGGAATTCGCCTTCATCGGAAGGTCCAACGTCGGCAAGTCCTCGCTTATCAACTCCTTGTGCGGAAACCGCAAGCTCGCGATGACCTCGGCTACCCCGGGCAAGACCAAGGTGGTCAACCATTTCCTGATCAACGACAGCTGGTATCTGGTGGACCTGCCGGGTTATGGCTATGCCAAGCTGGACCGGAAAGGCCGCGACGAGCTCGCCGCCGTCATCCGGGACTACATCACCGGGTCGCAGGAGATGGTGCTCCTGTTCGTGCTGATCGATTCCCGGCACGATATCGGGCGGATCGATCTCGACTTCCTCGCCGAGCTGGGCGAGCACGGGATCCCGTTCGCCCTCATCATGACCAAATGCGACAAGCAAGGTCCCAACGTGCTGGCCGCACAGCTGGAGCGCAACCGGGAAGTTTTGCTGCAGCAATGGGAAACGCTCCCTCCCGTCTTCTGCAGCTCCTCCCAGACCCATCAGGGACGGGAAGAGATCCTGGACTACATAGGGAGCCTGTTGGAAACCGTTTAACTCACAATATACTGACAAATCATGATCCACACCCATCGATTGGAATTGTTCGCATGCAGGGCCTCCGAGAACTTTGCACGCCAGGTCATCAACCACATCAACCGGCTCCAGTCACCCGAAGAGCCGGAGTTGCATCTGGGCGAACTGGTGATTACGCCGTTCAGCGACGGTGAATTCCAGCCGCAGTATGCAGAGAGCGTCCGGGGCGCTTCCGTGTACATTCTCCAATCCACCATCCCTCCCGCAGACAACCTGATGGAGCTGCTGCTCGCCATCGATGCCGCCAAGCGGGCCTCGGCCGACGAGGTCATCGCCGTGATGCCGTATTTCGGCTGGGCACGCCAGGACCGCAAAGACCGTCCGCGCGTGGCCATCGGCGCCAAGCTGGTCGCCAACCTGCTCCGCGCCGCCGGAGCGGACCGCGTGATGACCTGCGACCTGCACGCCGGCCAGATCCAGGGATTCTTCGACATTCCCGTGGACCATGTCTATGCCAGCAAGGTCTTTATCCCCTACATCCAGAGCCGTCATTTCGAGAACCTCGCCATCGCTGCACCCGACATGGGCGGCGCCAAGCGCGCCAATGTCTACGCCCGCGAGCTGATGTGCCCGGTGATCATCTGCCACAAGACCCGCGAGCGGGCCAATGTCGTCGGCTCCATCACGGCAATCGGCGACATCGAGGGCAAGGATGTCATCATCGTGGACGACATGATCGATACCGCCGGCACGCTCTGCAAGGCCGCCGAGGTCCTCAAGAGCCGCGGGGCCAACAGCGTGCGCGCCTGCGCCACCCACGGCATCCTGTCCGGCAACGCTCTCCAGCGTATCCACGAATCCGTCCTGGAGGAAGTCTTCATCACCGACACCATCCCCCATCCGGAGTTCGCGGACGATCCCAAGATCCGCATCGTGTCGATGACCGAGGTCTTCGCCTCCATCATCCACAAAGTGTACAACTACGAAGCCATCAGCCCGGACTTCGTCCAATAGCGTCAGCGTATGTGGCCGGTTTTCCTCGTCGTGCTCGTCCTGGTCGGACTCTGCATCCTGGGACTGGGGGTCAATATCCTCTTCCTGGGCAAGGAGTTCCCGAAGTATGACGTAGGCTCCAACGAGGAGATGCGCAAGCGCGGCATCCGCTGCTTCAAGGATGAGGACGCCGCCCTGCACGGCAAGTCCTGCACGGGCAACCGGACGGAAGCCTGCCAGGACTGCCAGTTTTACTCACAGCACTAACGACACCGTAACGTCATCCCCGGCCTGACCGGGGATCCCAAACCCCAGGAATTATGAGCCTTGTAGCCATCGTCGGCCGGCCCAATGTCGGCAAATCCACCCTCTTCAACCGCCTCGTCGGGATGCGGCAGGCCATCGTAGACGACACCGCCGGCGTGACCCGCGACCGCCACTACGGCCGCTGCGACTGGTGCGGCCGGGAATTCTCCGTCGTGGACACCGGCGGCTACACCACCAACTCGGACGACGTATTCGAGTCGGCCATCCGCTCCCAGGTCCAGATCGCGATCGACGAAGCGGACCTGGTCCTCTTCATGGTGGAGGCCGCCACCGGCATCACGGACTACGACGCCGAGATCGCCGACATCCTGCGCCGGTCCAGGAAGCCCGTCGTCCTCTGCGTCAACAAGGTGGACTCCGGCGAAAAGATGTTCGACGCCTACCAGTTCTACTCCCTGGGCCTGGGTGAGATCTACAGCATTTCCGCGGCCAACGGCAGCGGCACCGGCGACCTGCTGGATGCCGTCGTCGCCGCCCTGCCCGAAGAGGAGCAGCAGGAGGATCCCTATGCGGGCCTCCCGCGCATCGCCATCGTGGGCAAGCCGAACGTGGGCAAGTCCTCGCTGACCAACGCCCTGCTGGGCCAGGAGCGCAATATCGTCACCCCCGTCGCCGGCACGACCCGCGACGCCATCGAGACCTACTACAACAAGTTCGGGCATGAATTCATGCTGGTGGACACCGCCGGCATCCGCCGCAAGACCAAGGTCCACGAAGACCTCGAGTTCTACTCCGTGATGCGCTCCATCCGCGCCATCGAGCACGCCGACGTCTGCATCCTGATGATCGACGCCACCACCGGCATGGAGGCCCAGGACATGAGCATTTTCAACCTCATCCTCAAGAACCGCAAGGGCTGCGTGGTCGTGGTCAACAAGTGGGACCTGTTCATCAAGGATTCCAACACCATGCGCGACTACACCGAAGCGCTCCGCAGCCGGCTCGCCCCGTTCGACGACGTCCCCATCATCTTCACCTCCGTGGTGAAGATGCAGCGCATCCAGGACGTGCTGAACGCCGCCACCGAAGTCTATGCCAACTATTCGCAGAAGATTCCCACGGCCCGGCTCAACGAGGCGCTCCTGCCGGTCATCGAAGAAACCCCGCCGCCCGCATGGAAGGGCAAGTACGTCAAGATCAAGTACATCACCCAGCTGCCGACGGCGTTCCCGGCCTTTGCCTTCTTCTGCAACCTCCCGCAGTACATCAAGGATCCGTACAAGCGTTTCCTGGAGAATCAGCTCCGCAAGAATTTCAATCTCACCGGCTGCCCCGTGCAGATTTACTGCCGGCAGAAGTAGTTATTTCCACTCTGCGCAGACGGAGTGGATCAGGATGCGGCTTTCCGTGCCGACGGTGCTGGTATGCTGCAGGCCGATGCCGCCGAAGGCATTCGGCGTGATGGCGGCTTCCAGGTCCACCGAAGGATGGATGCGGGGATCCCCCGCACAGGTCGCCATGTGGTTGGGGCCTTCGACATGCGCCGTCAGGCGGGTTCCTTCCGCCTTCACGGTCAGCACGCAACCCGTCAGGAAACAGTTCGTGGACACGCCTTCGGTGAGGGGCGTCACGATGCCCTTGTCATAGCGGACCAGCTGGACGTCCACCGCGTCGGAGAACTTGACGGTGCGGATGACGCGCAGGGCATAGCCCGTGAGCGTCTGCGTATCGAACTTGATGAAGAGGTCGAGGTACTGCATCCGAGCGCTGGCGAAGCCCTGTCCGCCGTCCTTGGCGGGATCCACCTGCCAGGTCACGGACATGTCCCCGTATTTCCCGGCCACGGGCGTATAGCGCAGGCGGGCGCCTTGCTGCAGCTGCTGGATGCCCGTCCCCTTCGCGCCGTTGATCCCGGTGCCCCAGGTCCAGCAAGGCAGGGAGGTATCCACGCTCCAGGCGTAGTCGGCCGTATCCGCCGGCTTGAAGGCGTCCACCGTCCAGAACCCCGGTTTCACCAGGGGCTGGTTCTCCGTCGGGAAATCGGAGAAATCCGTCGACAGCACCCGGCCGGGGACAACCTGGGAGGCCTTCACCGGGGCCTTCGAGACCACGCGGACCTCCTTGCCCGGCAGACAGCGGAGGTGCTTGGGAGCCACGCCGGCCGCCAGATAATACCCCACATCATCGCGGGTCAGGGTGTATGCTTTCAGCGGCTTCCCCTCCCGGGAAACGGCCACCGGGACGGCATCCGAGCCCTTGCGGTCGGTGCAGCGGTACCAGGTCACGAGCGACTCATCCGCACGGCCACGCAGATCGAGGGCATAATCCACCTTCGCCGCCCCGCCGCCGACCGTGAGTACCGGTGCCGACGTAAGCGCGGGAGCTTCCGTGAAATCCGGGGCGACCGTCAGCCGGACGGCCCCTTCGAGGCCTTCTTGCGTGAAAACTAGCAAATCGAAAGTCTGTGTCCGGTCTTCATGGTTCTGCGGATGGACCAGGCAGGAGTTGCCGTCCGCTTCCAGGCGGACGAAGCGTTCATAGCCCGGCTGCACCTTCCAGGACAGCTGCTGGTTGTCCAGGCGGTAGCCCAGGTGGCGGTAGACATGGGCGTCCAGCCTCAGGGGCCGGTCTCCGGTCTGCAGGGAACATTCCCGTTCGCTGATGTCCAGGCAGGTGGGGATGGAGGCATAGTCGCGGCCGTCGCGCCGGGAAAGTGCCAGCACCCGCTCCCGAATGCCTTCCGGATCCCAGTCATCTTCGCCGCGCAGCAGGTTGTAGGTATTGTACAGGACCGTGCCGTCGTCTTCCGTGAGCCGGTAGGCGGCGAGCTGGGCGTTCTGGTCCAGCAGGACGGTGTTGTAGGGCTTGGCGGCTCCCACGAAGGCGGGCTGTCCGTCAAGGGTGATATTGTACTGGTAGCAGCGCAGCCATTCCTCCGGGCGGAAGGTCCAGGCCAGCTGGACCGGACGGCCGGAAGTGTGGTAGCGCACGTCGATGAGCGAATGGCGTCCAACGCCCTTGCTGACCGCCTGCACCGCCTCGTCATGGCAGATGTTGAAGTCGCAGTCCATGAAGACCGTGCCGTAGGTGTCCACGCTGCCGAAAGGCTGGCGGCCCCAGAAGTCCAGGTCGCAGTGCAGGTAGACGCCGCACTTGTTGAGCGAGTCGTCGGTGCTCTCCATGTGGCAGTTCTTGAAAAGGACGCGCTTCGACCCGGTCAGGGGGCTGAGGTTGAGCCGCGCCTCGAAGCGCACGTTTTCCGCATAGATCCGGTCGCCGTGGCAGAAGGAGACCTGGGCCTGCGTGATGGCGGAGTATTTCGCCTTGCGGCCAAGTTCCGGACGCCTGGAATAGACGAGGTCGATGTCGCAGTAGTTGCCCATCGTGAGGTCCTTGACCACCAGGTCGTCGCCCCAGAAGTCGAACATCGTGAAATTGCCCACGGCCCCCTGGGTCTGCCCGCGGGCGGAGGCCAGGATGACGTCATGGGCATCATCGGTCATGCCGAGCAACTGGAGCGCCTCGCAGCGGACCACCATGCCGAAGGGCGTGCCGCCGTTCTCCGCCCGGCGGATCTGTCCGTCGTCCGGATCGTCCACCCAGTACACCCAGGGCGCGATATACACGCGCATCGGCTCCGTCCGGGTGCCGTCCTGCAAGTGGGACATCACTTCCCGGAAGTCATGGAAGATATAGGGAGACGCGGCTGCCTGCGCAGCGGTCAGGCTGCCGTCCAGATACAGGGCGCGCGGCCCGAGGGTCACCTCCGTACCCTTATAGTCAATCGTCTGTGCCGAAAGGGTCACCGCCCCCAGCACCATGCAAACAGACAAAATAAAACGTTTCATACTTTCATTCTTTTCGGGCGGCGGAAACCAGCGGACAGGCGGTGCCCCTGTCGACAGCTCAGCCGCAGCAGGATTCGTGGCGCCGAATCCGGTCCCCGCATTTGCGGGGAGCGAGGATGGATGCCGAGACAGGGGCACTGACTGTCCCGTCCGCCGCCCGGAATGGATTCAATCGAGTTTGCGGTATTTGAAGTTGCTGAAGCGGACCTCTCCCTCTCCGGCAGCAACCAGGCCGGGGAGCATGCTCTGGAACTCGTGGAAGACATTGTGGTTGTAGCCGGAGATCTCGATCCCCCAGTCATCCTGTTTCCACTCCTTCCCATCCAGGCTGTAGTAGGCGGACACAATCTGGTGGTCGTTGCGCAGGCGCAGCCAGATGTGCGTCACGTCCGGGGTACGCATGGCGCGCCGGCCGCCGCGGTCGCGGCGCCAGCGGAGTGTCCCGGCATTGTTGATGCCTTCGCCGATGTAGTACTGGCTGTTGTAGTAGATAACCAGTCCGGCAGTCGCCCGGGGATCACGGTCGATCTCCACTTCGAACTCATAGGCCTGGTCGCCCGCCACGAACATCATCGGGGCGGCGTCCGCCGGGCTCGCGCCCGTCGCACGGAGGGTCAGCACACCGTCCTCCACCCTGGCGCGGGACGGGTCGAAATCCTTATAGTATTTCCAGTCCAGGCCGATGCGGAACTCGCCGAGCCTCGCCTTGCGGTCATACGGGTGCAAGGGAAGCGGGGCGGCGATGGGATCCTCGACGATGTTCTCGCCATAGTTCCTCCACCACCCTTCGTCATCCAGCCAGACCGGCTCCAGCAGGGTCTGGCGGCCCAGGTTGTAGTAGCCGTTCTCGTAGGCATGGTATACGATGTACCAGCGCCCGTCCGGGGTGTCGATGAGCGAACCGTGTCCGCGGGACCACCAGCGGTCGGTGTTGTGGTAGGTATGCACGAGCGGATTGTAGGGAGACTCCTCCCACGGGCCGTCCACGCTCTTGCTGCGCGCGATGGCCACCAGGTGGCTCGTCGGCGGACCGGCGGTGCCGCCCTCGGCAGCCACGAAGTACCACCAGGGCCCCACTTTCTTGATCTTCGGGCCTTCCATGGCCAGCCCTTCCGTGATCCATCCTTCCGGGATCGGCCAACCGTCCCACACCTTCTCCAGCGTGCCCGGGACTGTATCCAGTCCGTCCTCCGTCAGCTTGATGCGCTGGCCGCCGCTGAGGAAGAGCCACTTCTGCCCGTCGTCACCGACGGCCGGACAGGGATCGATCTGTCCGACATGCAGGTCGTGCGGCTCGCTCCACGGACCGTAGGGCGTGTCCGCATAGACCACCCAGTTGCCCGCACCGTGGACGGTGAAATAGATATAGAACTTGTCCCCGATCTTGGAGATGTCCGGAGCCCAGACGCTGCCCAGATAGGTCTGCAGGGCATAGCTCACCGGCTCCCAGTTCACCAGGTCCGTCGAGTGCCAGACCACCAGGCCGGGATTGTAGTCGAACGACGAATGCGTCATGTAGTAATCATTCCCGTCCCGCACGATGGAGGGATCGGGATAGTCGCCCCCGAGGACGGGGTTGGTGTAGGTCCCGTAGGGAGCCTTCGGAGCAGGTCCGGCGCAGGCGGCCAGCAGCAGGGCCGCAGCGGCGGAGAGGAAAACGGTGGAAATTGGTTTCATATCTTCTTGATTCTGAGAAGCAGATAAGGGGTGTCCGGGAGGCGGACGGAGCGGCCCTGCCTGTCCTGGATCCGGTAGCGGCCGGGAGCGGCGGTTTCGAAGATGACCGGCCAGGGCGTGACGGTCATGTTCCAGGTGTCCAGGATCTCCACCCGGTACCGTTCGCCCTCCGCGGGACGGGGCCACGGGCCGTTCTTGACCGGCAGGTCGAACTGCCACTCGTGGCGGATTTCATTCCCGAAATAGATGAGGTAATAGCCTTCTCCGGCCGTGGAAGTGTACTCGTCCCAGTTGTGGTCGGCCAGCCCGAGGGGATTCGGCAGGTCGTCCAGGACGGCGCGCAGGAACTTGATGCGGCGCCAGGATTCGCCCCGGAAATCCCGGCCATAGGCCAGGAAATTGAGGGCGTCCTCAGCGGAGGTCCCCTCTTCGGCGTTGAAGGTCTCCGCGTGGGTCACGTAGGTCCCGCTCATCAGGCCGTTGTACATCCGTCGGAGCATCTCCTGCCCGCTCAGCCAGCCCCAGCGGCTGCCCACGTTGCCTTCGTAGCAGACTTCGTCAAAGAGGACCGGCTTCTTGTAGATCTGGCTGACGGTGTGCGCCCGGCCACGCTCCATCACCGGACCGTGGTCCTGGATACTGGCATGGGTAAAGACGGGATCGAAGTAGTTGTAATAGGTGGCCGTGTAACCATGGATCGAGAGCAGGTGGCGGTAGGGGTCGCCGGCGGCAACGGCGGCCGCGAACTTGTCCCAGTCCTCCGCCGGGATGCCCTTCACCCCGTCCCACTCATTGGCCAGGGACCACCAGACATTGCGGATGGCGGACAGGCGGGCGGTCAGGTAGGAAAGGTAGCGCAGGTTGGCCTCCAGCGGCATCCGGTCGAAGCCCCAGCGGCCCCCGTCATACGGGTGGAAGAGGATCAGGTCCGCCTCCACGCCGATTTCCTGGAGCGCCAGGATCCTGCGCTCCACATACTGGAAATAGGCCGGATTGAAGCGGGTATAATCCCAGCTGCCGTCCGCTTTTTTCTCAAAAGGATAGATGTCCGGATACTCCACCGGCAGGTTGTGCAGGAAGAACAGCATCCGCAGCTTGTTGAACCCCGACGCGCGCATCGAAGCGACCGTGCGCTCCGCCGCCTCATCCCCGACATGCATCCAGTCGTAGGCGGTCGTCCCGACCGGATAGTAACGCGTGCCGTCGGCATACTTGAAATGCAGGCCGTCCGGCTGCACAGGGCCGTGGTTGTCCGCCGACGGGGCCGTGCAGTCGAAGCCGCCGCGCTTGCGGTTCAGCGCCGCCACGCGGGAAGCCGTCACATAGGTCCAGCGGCCCTCGGAGCCGGGCATGAAGCGGACCTTGAAGCAGCCGTCCCCGTCGTAGAAGCCCCGGACGGTCCGGGATTCGGCTCCGTTGGTGAACGTGGCCGTCAATTCCACGTCGAAAGGATTGCCCGGCACGGTCGCGGGCAGCGAGACTTCGAAGCAGCCCCAGCGCTCGACCGTCTGCGCTCCGGCACAGACGGATACAAGCAGCAAGGCGGCAAGCAGCAGTCGGTATTTCATAGGATTCGGATTAATTGTTTACAACGCGTTCGACGCCCTCGCTGTAGATCGTCACCGGCTGGGAGATGCCGGCCGGATAGAGCAGGGCGTATTCGTGGAGGATCTGCTGCGGCGGGATGTGCTTCTGCTGCAGCGGAGAGGTCGTCCAGTGCTTCTCCGTGGAGGGGATGCCGGCCTTGTCGCCGATCAGGCGGTTGCGCCAGGGGTTGGTCACGGTGATGACGATCTCGTTCTCCCCCGGCCGGACCCATTCGGTGATGTCCGTCAGGGCGGAAGGATCCCAGATGGTCTCCAGCGTGTGCCCGCCCACGGTCAGCTGCGCCGTGCTTCCGAAGGCGGGGATGCCGATCAGCACGCGGCGGCCGGACTTGATGAATCCCTCCGGCAGGACGGCCGATGTCCGGTACGTGACCTCCCCGGAATAATGCTTGATCCGCGGATCGAGGAAGGCGGTGAACTCCCGGAAGCCGCCGGTGGGCATCGTCCCGAGCGCCGGCTCATCCTCGAAGGTCATCGTGCCCACGGTCCCGTCCAGGACCACCCGGTCCGGCTCTTTCAGGTCAATCCGGCAAGCCACGGCGTCCGAATAACCGGCAATATAGGAGCCGGCCGCCAGGGAGCGCAGATGGATCTCTCCGTCCTGCCCGCGGTATGCCTCCGGCACGGTCCGGGAGAAATCCCCGGCCCTATTCGGGAAAAGCTGCCCGCCCTGCAGGTCCGTCAGGCGGAAGATGTGCTGTACGCGGTCACCGCCGCGGCGCAGCAGCACGAAGATGCCCTGGCGCGGCCGGAGCGTCACGGGGACCACTGTCGCGCCATGGTCGAAGTCATACATCATCTGTTCCTCCACCCGGCCCGTCATCGGATCCCAGATCTCCGGCTTGCCGTCCGGCACGTCGAAGACGGCCTCGAAGCGGACCGTGCGGCTGTTGTCCTTATTGGAAAGATAGTAATAATCCACCTCCCCGGCCGTCTTGTGATACCACAGGAGGTCATCGATGCCGATGCCGCGCACGCGCAGGTCCGGGGTGTAGGCTGCCTCGAGCGCACGCTGGTCCGTCAGGACCTTGCCCCCGTCCCAGAGCCGTCCGGCAATCTCCTTCAGGGCGGCATTGTTTTGCTCGAAATCTTTCAGTGAAAGCGTCGAGACCGGCTTCGGTCCGTAGACCAGCGCGCCGGCATCCACCAGTTCGGCCACCTTGCGCGCCGTCCCGAGCTCCATGCGGTCCCCGCGGAGCACCAGGAACTTGAAGGGATGTTTCCCGTCCAGCCAGATACGGCCGTCCCGGACGCTGAGCCGGTGCAGGAGCACTTCCTGGTTGATATACTGGAATTTGATATTCTCTGGAAGGGTCCGGGCGATCTCCGCCGCGGTCATTTCCGCGTTCGGCAGCCGGTCGCCCAGGTACACCAGCGCGTCCGCCCGCCGGTCACCCAGCTGCAGGAGGTACTGGATGCGGGCTTCCGTGGCGAAGAAGCCGTCGGCGGCGTTGAACCAGGTATTGTTGCGGTTGAAGGTCTGCCCGTAGATGCCGAGCGTCACGCCGGGCCGGCGGTCGTCAGGCTGGTGGACATAGCTGTGGAGGATCATCCGGTTGACGCCCTGCGTATAGGCCTGGTCGCCATAGAGTTTGAGGTCAATCGGCGAATCACTGTAGAGCGCCATCCCCGTGAAGGCTTCGCTGCCGACCACGGGTTTGTCGTAGATCAGGGACACGTGGTACGGGATGGCATGGTTGCCGTAATTCTCCGGCCAGTAGACGATCGGCCAGTCGCGGTATTCGCTGGCTTGCGCCCAGAACTCCGTCATCGGCACATCGCAGAACTCATAGGATTTCAGCACGTCCACCGGCGGCATCGAGGCGCCGCCGTAGATCCCCTCGGACCAGAGCTGCATCCCGGCCCGGTGGCACAGGTCCGCCAGGTGCTTGAAATAATGCACGCGAACGAGTTCGCCGCGGACCGCGTCGAAATCATGGATGAACGCCTCCGACAGCGCCGCACTGCCGATCCGCTCGCCGCAGAGGACGGGGATCCAGGGGGTGAGGCTGTAGCCCTGCTGCTCCTCGAAGGCCTGCGGGAAAGCGGCCGTCCAGTTCTGCTGCCCGCACTCCCAGCTGTCCACGAGGAAGTAGGTGAAGGTCTTGCCGGCATACGGGCCGGCTGCGCGGATCAGTTTCTCCGGGAAGGCCTTGAAATGGATGTCCAGCGCCGTGGAGTCCATCTTGTCGCACTCCAGGCCGACGCCTTGCGGCGATGCCGGGTGATTGAATTTCCCGTTGGAGGTATAGCCGAAGCGGAGGACCGTCCAGTTGCCCTTGGGGGCCGCCCAGCGGAGTGTCCCGTCCGCGTCCATCCGGTCCGTCAGGTCCAGGACGTCTTCCGCCCGGGCGATGGCCACGCCCGGCTGGCTGTCCCAGACGCCGCGCTCCCCCTGCTGCAGGAGGCAGAGTTCGCTGAGGGTGGTCGGGGAAAGCGGCTCGTTGACCGTCAGCCGCCAATGGCGGGCGGTGGTACGCGGGAAGGAGAGTTTCTGGAGCGAGTTGGCCGCCTTGGGATACACCCGGCCGGCTTCCCGCCAGGACGTCCCGTCGTCTGACACTTCAATCAGCACCGGGACCGGGAACCGGGCGGCGGAAACCATTATATAAATATGGAGCTGCTCCGCGGTGAACGGTTTCGCGAAGTCCAGCCGGATGGTCTTGTCCTCGTTGATGGTGAGCCCCGTGGTGGGATTGCCGTCGATCAGGATCTCCGCCGGGAAATCGTCGAACAGGTCGATATGGCGGGTCTCATCATGGTATTTGTGGCTCTTGATCAGGGTCTCGACCGGATAGGAGCCGTTGCAGCTGATCTTCGGGGCCGCGGCGACGAAACTGTTGGGCGCGGCGTCCCGGTAGGCCACGACCGCGACGTCCCGGTAGAAACGCTCCTTGGAGAAGGGCTGGGCCAGCGGGACGACCTGCTCCCGGCCGTTTCCCTTGACGAAGGTCTTGCGCCAGGTATATTGCTTCATCGAAGTCTCCGGCGTGATCCAGGGGCCGCCGCTCTCCGACCATCCGTCGCAGTTGGCCGCACCGATCTGCATCCCGAGCCGGTCGGCTTCTTCGACCGCATGGCGGAACAGCGCATACCATTCCGGGCTGTCGAACTTGACGGACTGGAATCCATCTTCGATGCCGATCAGCCGGTAGATGTTCAGGACGGTCGCATTGCTGATGCCCTGGGCCTTCATGGCTTCCAGGTCTTTGGTGACGCCCTCCTTCGTGAGGGCGCCGTCCATCCAGTGCCACCAGGCGGCAGTCTGGTACCGGGCAGGCGGGGCCGCGAAAACGGCGGGGTCGGGGGTTTGCTGCGCCAGGGCGCAGACGGCGGCAAACAGAGCCAGTGCGGAGGAAAGGATACGTCTCATCGGTTATTGGTTGTGGTTTTCAAAGATAAGCATTTTAACAGAAATGCAATCGGGTTTCAAGATAAAGATATTTGAGCGATTTATTAAAATATATGAGTCAATTTTATAAACAAATGGAATTTTATTATATTTGTGGGCTGGAAATTGCGCCGAGTACAGTTGTTACTAACCATATTATTGTTTAACCAAATTTTCCCCATGATGAAAAATCATCTCAGAATGGTGATGGCAGGGCTCCTGCTCCTCGTGAGCAGCGCTTTCGCCTTCGCCCAGAACAAGGTCACGGGAACCGTCAAGGACGCCAACGGCGAGCCCGTCGTGGCGGCCAGCGTCGTCGTTCGCGGCACCACCATCGGTGCCGTCACCGACCTCGACGGCAATTACACCCTCAACGTTCCCGCGAACTCCGTCCTTGAGGCTTCCTGCATCGGTTACACCTCGCAGGTCGTCAACTATT
>JAFTCB010000027.1 GCA_017454905.1 Bacteroidales bacterium | reverse complement strand
TACAATATTGAGTAACCTCACCCGCAAAGATACGCAATAGAAAGCATTCCTGCAAGGGTTTGCAAAGGGTGTTCCAGTTGATTTTCGAGCCTCGTCCGCACCGCAAGAAGCCAGTCATAAGACTGGCTTCTTTGTTTATACCCTGTCCCGGACTCGCGACCGACGCTCCCCTGTCATAGGGGAGCTGGACGACCGGAGGGAGGACTGAGGGGTCATCGATGGCGCGATTTGCCCGCCGCCAGGCGGGCTCGAGCCTCGTCCGCACCGCAAGAAGCCAGTCGCAAGACTGGCTTTTCTTTTTATACCCGGCCCTGAACTCGCGACCGACGCTCCCCTGTCATAGGGGAGCTGGACGACTTTTGTTTGTATTCCATTTTTTTTCAAAAATAGGTCGAAGCCCTTTTCCCTTCGGGAAAGCCTTTGCGAAAGTCCGCAGGAGTGGTTAATTTCGTGTAACAGCGAAAACGGAAACACTTAACTAACCCTATAATTCATGAAGAAAATACTTCTTGCAGGAATGTGCGCCCTCATGCTGGGCGCCCTTCCCTCCTGGGGCCAATGGGGCCCCCGGGCCATCCCTGAACCGACCGACGGTCTGAAGGATGCCTACAAAGACTACTTCAAGATCGGCGTCGCCGTCAACAACCGCAACGTAACGGACGCCGACCAGATGAAACTCATCCTGCGTGAGTTCAACAGCATCACCGCCGAAAACGCGATGAAGCCCCAGCCGACCGAGCCCAAAAAGGGTGAATTCAACTGGGAAGACGCCGACCGGATCGCCGACTTCTGCCGCGCCAACGGCATCAAGATGCGCGGCCACACCCTCATGTGGCACAGCCAGATCGGCAGTTGGATGTATCAGGACGAGAAAGGCAACCTCCTCCCCAAGGAAGAATTCTACGCCAACATGAAGCACCACATCCAGGCGATCGTGAACCGCTACAAGGATGTCGTCTATTGCTGGGATGTGGTCAATGAGGCCGTCGCCGACAGCCCTGTCTATCCGGGACGCCCCGAACTCCGCAATTCCCCGATGTACCAGATCGCAGGTGAAGAATTCATTTACAAGGCCTTCGAATATGCCCACGAGGCAGACCCGAACGCCCTGCTCTTCTACAACGACTACAACGACGCCGAGCCGGCCAAGAGCCAGCGCATCTTCAACCTCCTGAAGCGCATGAAGGACGCCGGCGTGCCCGTAGACGGCGTCGGCATGCAGGCACACTACAATGTCTACGGCCCTTCGATGAAGGAAGTAGACGACGCCATCAGCCTCTATTCCACCGTCGTGAAGCACATCCACCTCACCGAACTGGACATTCGTATCAACGAGGACATGGGCGGCGGTCTCCGTTTCAACCAGGGCCAGGCCCAGGTCTCCGACTGGGAGCGCACCCTGCAGCAGGATCAGTATGTGAACCTGTTCAAGGTCCTGCGCAAGCACAAGGATGTCATCGACTGCGTCACCTTCTGGAATGTCAGCGACAAAGACTCCTGGCTCGGTGTCCGCAACTATCCTCTCCTCTTTGACGAGAACTACAAACCCAAGCAGGCCTACCTCGCCGTCAAGGGCTTCGACCCGAAGATGGACAACGCCGTCATTCTCGAGGACTTCAAACCGTCCGAGCTCAACCAGCCCGGCCAGGAGTACCCGATGGTCAATTCCCAGGGCTATGCCCGCTTCCGCGTCCATGCCCCCAAGGCCACTTCCGTGATCGTCAGCCTCGGCCTCGGCGGCTCCGGCGGCACCGTCCTCCACAAGGACGCCGACGGCTACTGGACCGGCACCACTTCCGGCCCGATGGACGAAGGCTTCCACTACTATCACCTGACGGTGGACGGCGGCGTGCTCAACGACCCCGGCACCAACAACTACTACGGCTCGACCCGCTGGGAGAGCGGCATCGAGATCCCGGCCCACGACGCCGCCTTCTATGCCGAGCGCAACATCCCGCACGGAAATGTCCAGCAGATCCTCTTCTGGTCCAACAGCACGAACCAGCTGCGCAAGGCCTACGTCTATACCCCGCCGCAGTATGAGAAGAGCAAGGCCAAATATCCGGTCCTCTACCTCCAGCACGGCTGGGGCGAGAATGAATATGCCTGGTGGAACCAGGGCCACGCCAACCTCATCATGGACAACCTGATCGCCGACGGCAAGATCGAACCGTTCATCGTCGTGATGACCTACGGCATGACCAACGAGGGCTTCCGTCCCGGCGCCATGCGTGCACGTCCCGCCACTGCTCCTGCAGAAGGCGCCCCCGCCCCGCAGCAGCGTCCCGCCCGCCCGGCCGGCGGCATGGGCATGATGCTCAACAACGGCTTCGAGACCGTCCTCTGCGACGAGCTGATCCCCTATGTGGACAGCCACTTCCGCACGATCGCCAAGAAGGAAAGCCGCGCCATGGCCGGCCTTTCCATGGGCGGCATGGAGACGCACGCCATCACCCTCGCCCGTCCCGAGGTGTTCGGCTGGTACGGCCTGCTGTCCGGCGGCGTCTACACCCCGGACGAGGTCAAGGGTTCCGGTGTGAAGGGCATTTTCGTTGGATGCGGCAGCAAGGAAGGTCCCGACCAGATCCGCGCCGCTGCCAAGAGCCTCCAGGAAGCAGGGTTCAACGCCAAGGGTTATGTCTCCGAAGGCACTGCCCACGAATTCCTCACCTGGCGCCGCTGCCTCTACGAAATGGCCCCGATGCTTTTCAGGAAATAAAGGAATGCAAGTAATCAAAGAGGAAGCCCCGGAACCGGGGCTTCCTCTTTTTCACATTCCGGGATCCCCGGTCATTCCGTATACTTTCCGGAATAATCGGTCTGGAACCCGCCAAGTTTCATGGACAGGACCATCATTTCCGGCGTGATGGTGCCAGTCAGATCCGTGCAGAGATAGCGCTCATAGGGCACCATCTCCCCGCGCACCTCCATCATCGGGATGATGCCGGTATCTGAAATCTGAAGCGTGGAGCCGTTTTTCGTATAAGAGACATCCGGCAATTGCATCACGTTGAGCGTAACAGGCATTTTCGAGGAGAAACTCACATCGTACATATACAGGTCCAGCCGGCCCGAGACCGCATCCAGCGCATATCCCGCCACCAGTTCATCAATCTCGAAAAGCGCGTCCCCGATTTCAATCACGGACAGGAGTCCGACATAGCCGGCTTCCGCAGGCAGAGCGGTTTCCGGGACTTTCCTGCACCCCGAGGCAAGCAGCATGCAGAAAGCCATAAAACAAAAAACTAATTTACTGATTTTCTTCATATTAAATATTATAATTGATACGTATTCCAACTTGTATCGGGCGTCCTTGCGCGAAGAAATCCCGCTGCAGACTCCGGAACCAGAAAGCCCGGTAACGGGTATTCGTCAGGTTCTCCCCCCAAAAGGTGACGCCCCAAGCCCCATGGCGCAAGGTCACGCCCGCGGACGCAAGGGCATAGAAGGGCTGGCAGAGGGTGTTGTCTTCGTCCCACCAGATCCGTCCCACACCACGGACGCGCAAGGAGAAATCCACTCCGTCCAGCCAATGGCTCCCGGACAGCATCCACCGGTAAGCGGCAGAGCAGGACAGTGTGTTGGCCGGAGCATACGGAAGCCGCTTGCCATCTGCCACGGCCCGGGTATAGCCGTAATCAAGATCAAGCGACCATGCCCCCGGGGACCAGGCGGCGGAGAACTCCACCCCCTGCGAACGGGACCGGGCCGCGTTGGACATCATCCGTCCCGTACTCATCCCGGGCGCCATCACGGTAATCTGCCGGTCATAGCATTCGATCCAGAACAGCGCCGCCTCCATACGCAAACGTGCGGCCGGCCGCAGGTGGGCTCCCAACTCGAAATTCCACGCAGACTCGGGCCGGTACCGTGTCGCCGCAGCCGAGTTGTAGCGTCCGCTCCCCATGGACACCCCCAGTTCGCGCATCAGTCCATCCATCATCCGGTTCTGGAGGATATCCGAAAAGAGCTGCGTATTGAATCCGCCCGCCTTGTGGCCCCGCTGGACGGTGGCGTAGAGAAGACCCCGGTCCAGCGAAAAGCTAGCCGAGAGTTTGGGCACCGGCACGAAAAAAAACTGCCGTTCCCGCCCGCTGAAAGTCGTCGAAAGAAGATCGAAATCCTGCATCACGAGCGTAAACAGATAATGGATATCGGCAGCAGAAGCATACTGCATCGCCGTCCATTCGGCATCCAGCCGCAAGCCTGCGGAAAGGGTCCACCGCCCCGCCGACCAGGAGGCTTCGCCAAACAGGGCCGCCCCGTAAGTCGGAATCCGGAAATCGCTGTCAATCAAGAACGAACGCTCCTTAATGCGCAGTTCCTCGCCGGGAAAGACCTTGCCGATTCCGCCATTCGCATTGGCGAGGATCAGTTCATCGATTCCATCCTGCTTGAATGTGACGGGAGCGCTCATCCGCAACCATTTCCCGAAAAGGAAAGCACCGGCGAGCCAGTTCCAGTGCCCCCCGCCCGGACGGCCGCGCAGGATCGCTTCCGCCGTAGCCCCATGCTCGCGCTGGGCCTGCACGAGGCTGAAATAAGACTTCTGCGTGAAATCATTGTCCATCTCCATCCGGTCGTCCAGATACTGCCAGGAAAGCGACGCAGAAAGGTCAAAGCAGTCAAACCGCTTCCGGGCAGCCAGCCCTTCCATCATATGGAACCTGCGGTAGCCGGACGGATCATTGTAATTGACGGGAAGCACACGCGAAGAAGCCGCATCCCAGAGGCCGTATGCATAGCCGCCTTCCTTCAGCCAACCGGCCTGCACACTGTTGTCGAACTGCCAGCCCCCGGCCGGGCGCCACTGTACCCGTCCCCGGACGGAAACGCCGTTGCCCGTATCGCAGCGTTCCCCGGTGTGTTCATTGACGAAGAATCCGCCTTCATGCGAAAAAACGGCAGACGCGCTCCACGCCCACTGTCCGGAAATCTTCCGGAAAACAGAAACCGAAGTCTTCCAGGAGGTGTTGGATGCCATTTCAGCCGCAGCGCGCACACCGGTCCAGTCGAAAGGGGAAAGGGTCTCGAGGCGGATGACGCCCAGGCTGGTATTGCGTCCGAAAAGCACGCTTTGCGGCCCGCGGAGCACCTGCACGCGCCGCAGGTCCGGGAAATCGAAGTCATAGGCATTCTTGTCCAGGATCGGCACTTCATCCACGTACACCCCGACTACCGGCTGGTCGATCCGGGACCCGAAGCCCCGGAAATAGATGCTCGAAGTGATGTGGGAGCCGTAACGGGGCTGGAAAAAATTGGGTGCCACCGCGGACAGGTCTCCCACCGAACGGATATTGTCCCGGTCCAGCCGCCGGAGATTCAGTTCGGTGAACGCGAGCGGCTGGCGGGACAACGTGTCAGACAATTTGAACGAAGCAGTGATCTCAGAAGCTTTCAGCGTGTCCCGGATCTCGTTCCCGGGAGATCCGGCCAGCCCCAGCAGGACAGAGATAAGCACTACTACTTTCACAAGGGCAAAGATACCCCGCAGGGACCTTTGCGGCAACCCTTATTTATGAGGGGTCAGAGGGTATCCACCTCTACGAGCCCGGACAGGACAGCATAAATGGCCATCCGGCCGACAGAACGCGTGCCGAGTTTCGCGCAGATGTTGTTGCGGTGGAAGATGACCGTCGTGACGGAGATATCCAGCCGGTCCGCAATCTCCTTGTTGATCAGGCCCTGCACCAGAAGCACCAGGATTTCCTTTTCGCGTTCGGACAGCAGGTCCGGCCTGGACGGTCCGGGACTTCTCCGCCCGGGATGTCCTTCCCGATAATACTGCAGCAGCGTCCGGATGAAAACCTTTTCATCCACCGTGCAATCCAGGACCCGGAATCCGGCTGCGGCGTAATGCGAACCGGGACCGGAAGAAAGCACGAAAGTCCTGTCTTTCAGCATATCGAATTCGTCCACATGCGAGAAAAGGATGGAATCCCGGACGAAAAAATGGACGAAATAGCGGTTGGAGTCCGCGACGAAAGCTTCTACGGACGGGTAGGTCAGGATCTCGACATGGACGAACATGTCTCCGAGCAAGCTCCGGAGGCCCGTTGCGGCAAGGATGTCGGATTCTATGATGGCGATACAGGGAGTCATCGGCAATAAAGATACGCGAATTTTTGAAAAATAAAACCCGGAAATTTGGATATGCGACGGGAAATGGCGAATTTTGCGGCGCAAAATGCAAATACATCTTTATATGAAGAAAATCATACTTCCCCTTCTGGGTATTGCAGCCCTCGCGGCCTGCCAATCCCAGCCGGATTCCGTCAAGTCCAAACTGGATGCCTACGCCACCGTCGAGATCGGCGGCCAGTCTTTCTCCGGCATCTCCGACAACGGTAAACAAGTGCTTGATTACTATAAGCTGATCTCCGCAGAGATCGACAACATCTATTGGGACCAGAGTTTCGGCGACCGCAGTGCCATGACCAAACTCCCGACCGACGCCCAGCGTGTCTTCGCCCTGGTCAATTACGGTCCCTGGGACCGCCTCGACGGCCAGAGCTTCGTAGAAGGCTACGGCGAGCGTCCCCTCGGCGCCAACTTCTACCCCGCAGACATGACGGACGAGGAATTCGAAGCCTTTGACGATCCGGACAAACTCAGCCCCTACACGCTGATCCGCCGTGGCGAAGACGGCAAACTCAAGGTGGTCTGGTACCACGACGCCTACAAGGAATCCATCGAGCGGATTGCCAACTATCTCCATGCAGCCGCCGACTATACCATCAAGCCGAGCGTTCGCAATTACCTGCTCAAGAAGATCGAAGCCATGCGCACCGACAGCTACTACGAGAGCGATCTCGCATGGATCGAGATGAACGACAGCAAGATGGACCTGGTCATCGGCCCGAACATGACCAAGGATGACCGCCGCTACGGCATCAAGGCTTCCTATGAGGCCTACGCCCTGCTCAAGAACCTCGCCCTCACCGAGAGCCTCAGCGAATACACCGCCATGATCCCTGAGCTCCAGAAGGCACTCCCCTGCCCGGACGAATACAAGACTTTCGTTCCCGGCACAGAATCCAACATTTTCGCCTACGAGGCCCTCAGCTATGCCGGAGCCTCCAACGCCGGCATCAAGAAGATCGCCCTCAACCTCCCTTATGACCCCAAGGTCCAGGCAGAGAAAGGCACCCGCACAGCGCTGATCAACAACGTTATCCGCGAGAAATTCTTCAAGATCGTCCGCCCTGCCGGCCGCCTGCTCATCGAGAAGGAGCAGCAGCCCAACCTCGACGTTGACGCCTTCTTCTGGAACATCGCTTTCCGCGAAGTGGCCCACGGCCTCGGCGTCAAGGAGACCGTCAACGGCAAGGGCAGCGTCATTGAAGCTCTCGGCAACGAAGCCCTTACCCTGGAGGAGATCAAGGGCGATGTGGTCGGTGTTTTCCTCAACCTCTACCTGATCAAACAGGGCCTGGTCGAGCATACCGTCACGCGCGAAGACGCCATCACGACCTTCGTCGCCGGCCTGATCCGCTCTTCCCGTTTCGGCAACGCCGAAGCCCTCGGCTGCGCCAACATCATCTGCTACAACTACCTCAAGGAGCAGGAAGCTTTTGCACATACCGCTTCCGGCCTATACAAGATCGACTATGACAAGGCTGAGGCGGCCATCGCCTCCCTCGCCGGCAAAGTCTTGAGCCTGCAGGCTACGGGTGACCGTGAAGGCGCCGCCGCTTTCGTCGCCCAGTACAGCACGGTCGGCGAGAGCCTCAGCCAGGATTTCGCCGCCATGCGCCGCGCTGGCATTCCGACGGACGTCCGCTTCCAGTTTGTCTGGTAGCAGACCTCCCTTTCCCGTCCACATCCTTCCGGGCCGGTCCCGGGAGGATTCAGTAGTGTATTGATTATGAGAGATTTGTTTTTTGGTACGGGCATTGCCCACACCGTCCTTCTTTTCGCCGTGGTCATCGCTTCCGGCCTCTGGCTGGGCAGATTCAAGGTCAAAGGCGTATCCATCGGCACCACCTGGATCCTCTTCCTGGGCATCCTCCTGAGCCATTTCGGATTCCGGGGCGATCCCGTCGTGCTTTCCTTCATGAAAGACTTCGGGCTCATCCTGTTCGTCTTTTCCATCGGCCTCCAGGTCGGTCCCGGATTCTTCCAGTCCTTCAAGAAGGGCGGCGTCACGATGAACCTGCTGGCCGCTTCGATGATCCTGCTGGCCGTCCTGGTCACGCTTGCCATTCACTGGATCACCGGGGAGAGCCTCGTGACGATGGTCGGCGTGATGTCCGGTGCCGTGACCAACACGCCCGGCCTGGGTGCTGCGCAGCAGACCCTCTCCGATGCCATGGTCGCATCCGGAGAGACGAAAGACGCCGCCGCGGTTGCCGCCTCCGGACTCGCCTCCGCCTATGCCGTCGCATACCCGATCGGCGTGCTCGGCGTCATTTTCCTCGTCATCCTGCTGAAGGGCATCTTCAAAATCGACCTGGATCACGAAAAGCAGCAGCTGGAGCAGGAGGAAAAGGGCTCCCATGAATCCGCACGCCGCATGCACTGCGCCGTCGAGAACCCCGCCATCTTTGACAAACCGCTCCACGAAGTCGTCGGCGACATGAGCGACAAGTTCGTGGTCTCCCGGATCATGCGCGATGGAGAGATCTCCATCCCCGGCCCGGATACGATACTCCATCAGGGAGACAAGGTGCTCATCGTCACCTCCCAGAACCATGTGGACGCCGTCCGCATCATCTTCGGCGAAGAAATCCCGATGCACCTCAGCGACTGGGTCGAGAAAGACGAGCACTATGTCACCCGCCGGCTGAGCATCACGAAATCCAGCCTGACGGGCAAGCACCTGCGGGACCTGCACATCCGGACGAACTACGGCGTCTCCGTGACCCGCGTGATGCGTACTGGCGTGGAACTCGTCGCCCGGCCGAACCTCATCCTGCAGATGGGAGACAACATTCTGGTCGTCGGTCCCGAGGAAGGCATCAACCGCGTGGCCGAACTCGTTGGCAACAAGCCGGAGCACCTCAGCCACCCGAACCTCGTCCCCATCTTCTTCGGCATCGCCCTCGGCGTCATTTTCGGATCACTCCCCATCCGTTTCCCCGGCATCCCGCAGCCGGTCAAACTCGGCCTCGCCGGCGGTCCGCTCATCATCTCCATCCTGCTCGGGCACTTCGGCCCGAAATGGAAAATCACGACCTACACCACGCTCAGCGCCAACATGATGCTCCGCGAAATCGGCATCAGTTTCTTCCTGGCCGCCGTCGGCCTCGGTGCCGGCGAGACTTTCGTGAGTGCCGTGATGAACGGTGGCTACTGGTGGATCCTCTACGGTGCGCTGATCACCCTCGTCCCGGTCTTTGTCACCGGCCTCGTCGCGCGGCTGGTCTTCAAATTCAATTTCTACCAGATCTGCGGCCTGCTGTCCGGCGGCACGACCGATCCGGCTGTCCTCGCCTTCGCACAGGGTGCTTACGGAACGGACTACACCTCCATCAACTACGCCACGGTCTATCCGTTGACGATGTTCCTGCGCGTGCTTGCCGCCCAGTTGCTGGTCCTGTTCGCCATTGCCTGATGCCATGAAGAGAATCCTTGCCATCACCGCGGCCCTCGCCCTCGCGGCCGCCTGCACTCCGAAAAGCGACAAACTGCAGAACGGAGACCTGGTCTTTGTCGGTATCCCCGCCAGCTACAGCCTGGATGCGGGTTCGATGGACAGCGCCATCAGCGATGCGACGGCAGACGGTTCCGGACTCAACCTCATCCATACCGCCATTCTCGAGATCGATCCCGAAGGCCGCGAATGGATCATCGACGCCACGATCAAGCACGGCGTGGACCGCCATCCGCTCGACACCTTCCTGCGGGACTTCACCCTCAAGGATGGCTCCTGGCCCGTCTTCGAAGTCATGCGCCTGCGCGATGACAGCCGCGCCGCCAGCAGCGTGGAGAACGCCAAAAAGTACCTGGGACGCCCCTACGACGTGCACTTCTCCCCCACCGACGAGGCGCTCTACTGCACCGAACTGGTCTACGATAGCTATCTGGACGCCGACGGCAAACCCATCTTTTCTGCCGCCCCGATGAATTTCAAGAACGCAGACGGCGAATTCCCCCTCTACTGGCAGCAGTTGTTCGCCCGGCTGGGCGAGCCCATCCCCCAGGATGTGCCCGGCACCAACCCGCAGGCCATGGCCAAAGACCCGGCCCTGCGGCCGGTGGCGGTCAAACTCTATTAGGAATCTTCCCTTCGACCGGAAATCCTGCTACTGCTTCTTCTCGTAGAGGAAGCGGCGGATTTTGTGCGTGGCCGTCTTGTTGAAGGGCTCTTTCTGGATCTCGACGTCCTTGATCTTGGAGAAGCGGCTGACCTTTTCGTTGACGAAGTCCAGGACGGCCTGGCGGCGCTTTTCCATATCTTCGATGAACTTGTCCTGCCCTTCGAGATTCCAGTCGATGACGTTGTCATCGAACTTGACCAGGGCGATCAGCCGGCCGTCGCGCTGGACGACCAGGGACTCCCCGATGCCGTCCATGCTGTTGATCACATGCTCGATCTCTTCGGGGTAGATATTTTCCCCGGATGCGCCTACGATCATGTTGCGCAAGCGGCCGCGGATGGAGAAGCGGCCCTTGGCGTCTATGCTGGCCAGGTCGCCGGTGTGGAACCAGCCGTCCTGGCTGAGGACGGACTGCGTACGTTCGTAGTCCTTGTAGTAGCCCATCATGACATTCGGGCCCTTGACGGTGATTTCGCCCAGGCCGGTCTCGGGATTGACATTGTCGAGGCGGATCTGCACGCCGTGCGTAGCAGGCCCCGTCGAGCCGATATAGGTCTTGAAAGGGCTGGCGGCACAGACAAGCGGCGCCGTCTCCGTGAGGCCGTATCCGATGCCGTAGGGGAAACTGGCACGGTGCAGGAAGGTCTCCACCTCCGGATCGAGTTTGGCGCCGCCGATGCCGAAGAAATGGAGGCGGCCTCCGAAGGTCTTGCGGAGCTTGAAGCCCACCAGGGCGCAGAGCAGCCGGGGGGCGTGTTCTTCAAGATAAGACAGGAACTTGCTGCCCCGCACGGTGGGTACGATGCTGCTCTTGTACATCTTCTCGATGATGAGCGGCACGGACAGGATCGTGGTCGGCCGTACTTCCTTGAGGGTCTGGATGAGCACCGTCGGCGTGGGCACGCGCTGCAGGTAGCAGACCCGGGCGCCCACGGAATAAGGATACAGCAGGCCCAGGGTCATCTCATAGGTGTGCGCCATCGGAAGGATGGACAGGAAGACCGAATTCTTGTTCTCCGGCTGTGCGTACCACGAGTCAAGTACGGACGCACAGAAATTCCGGTGGCTCAGCATCACGCCCTTGGGGGCGCCGGTGGTGCCGGAAGTGTAGATGAGCGCCGCCATGTCCATCGGATTGGGCGTAGCCACGCGCCCGTCGCAGGTAAAGGCGTCGTCATCGTGCTTGATGAAGCTGAAATCTTCGATGTCTATCACCAGACTGAGCCGGTCCAGCATCTGCTCGCTGAATTTCTTGAGCTGGCGGCGGGACACGAAGATCGCCTTGGTCTCCGAATGCTCGAGAATGCTGTCAATCTCGCTGGCCGACAGCTCGTTGAGCATCGGCACGGCAATGCGGCCATAAGCCGTGATGGCAAAAAAGGCGATGCCCCAATGGGGCATGTTCTCGGACAGGATGGCTACTTTGTCAAAAGCGCCGATGCCGAAGTTGGAGAGGATCCGCGAGAGATTCTCGCAGCACGCCTTGTATTGCGTATAAGTATAGGATTGGCCTCCGTCCGTGAACTGTGCGGCAGTGCGTTTGCCATATTTGGACGAAGCATAGTCGTAAAGGTCGAAGAGGGTCTTGAAATCGTGTCTCATCAGTGGGTGAGGTATTTTTCAGGATACTTGGCGCCAAGGTCCATCGATTCGTAGATTTGCTGGATGCGCTTGGTATCGGCGGCGGCATCGTCCGTCAGCTCGATCTTCTGTCCGCGTCCGACGCGCTTGCGCTTCCAGTCGAAATAGCCCAGATAGACGGGAACGCCGGCCTCCCGGGCAATCAGGTGATAGCCGCTCTTCCACCGCTTCACGGGCTTGCGGGTACCCTCGGGGGCGATGGCCAGGTGGAAGGTCTCGCGGGTCTTCATTTCGGTGATCAGGCTGCGCACCAGGGCGCCGGAATTGCTCCGGTCCACCGGAATGCCGCCCATCGCCTTGAGGATCCATCCCAGCGGCGGGAAGAACATTTCCTTCTTGATCATGCAGAGACCGTCTCCGCCGATCGATTTGAAGTAGAGATAAGAAATGAAGAAATCCCAGACAGTCGTATGCGGTACGCCGAGCATGATGCATTTCTTCTCCTCGGGCAGCGGCTCCACGGCCGTCCAGCCCAAAGTACGCAACAACCAGCCGCAGAACTTACGCCACCTCATGAGCATGCATTTTTTGATAAACTTCCAATCCTTCGCCCAGGATGCCCAGGGCTTTTTCCAACTCGGGGACCTCCAGCACATAGGCAATACGCGCATGGTTCCGGCCCACGCCCGGCGTCTTGTAGAAGGACGCGGCGGGGGTCACCATCGTCGTGGCGCCGCCGGAGCGGAAATCGGTCAGCATCCAGCGCGCGAAGTCCTCCGCATTGGAGACCGGCAGTTCCGCCACGGTATAAAAGGCGCCGAAGGGCTTGGGTGCGTAGACACCCGGGATCGCATTCAGCATCCGGACGGCGCAGTCACGACGGCGGATGTACTCCTCCCGGACTTCGTCGAAATAGCTTTGAGGCGTATCCAGTGCGCCGATGGCGGCATACTGGCCGAGCACCGGCGGGCAGAGACGCGACTGGGCGAACTTCAGCGCCGCGGCCATCACTTCCTTGTTGTGGGAGACGATGCATCCGATGCGCGCCCCGCAGAGGTTGTAACGCTTGGAGACGGAATCCACCAGGATGACGTTCTGCTCGCAGCCGGGGATGATCATCGCCGAGAAATGCGGTTCGTCCGTGTAGCAGAACTCGCGGTACACCTCGTCCGAGATCAGGAACAGGTCATGCCGCCGGCAGAAATCCCCGATGGCAAGCATCTCGTCCTTGGTGAACAGCTTGCCCGACGGGTTGCAGGGATTGCTGAGCAGCACCGCCCGCGTGTGCGGCGTGACGAGTTTCTCGAATTCGGCGATGTCAGGCACCCGGAAACCTTCCCGGATGTCCGTCGGCACGGCTTTCAGGGTGATGCCGTTGAGATAGGCGAATGTCTGGTAATTGGTGTAGAACGGTTCCACGACGATGATCTCGTCGCCCGGATCGGCCGCCACCTGCATCGCCACGGCAAAAGCCTCGCTTCCAGCCACGTCCACCAGCAGTTCGGACACCTCGATGTCGATGCCGATCTTCTTGTAATACTTCTCCACCAGGCCCTCCCGGAGTTCGATCAGGCCGGCCGAATTGGTATAGGAGAGGTGATGCATTCCCTTGCATTTATCCACCACGGCCTGAAATGCGCAGTCGGGGGACTTGATATCCGGAGCGCCGACATTCAGATGATATACTTTCACGCCCTGCGCCTTGGCGGCGTCGGACAGGGGCACCAGCTTCCGGATCGCAGAAGCAGGCATGGCCTGGGTCTTGGATGAAATGTGCAAGGACATAATGCTACTAACTGTTAATTCTTACAAATTTATCCATTTATTCTCAAAAGTCCGAATCCGCGGCGGAACTTTTTGCAAAAATTCCCGCCGGAGATTATCTTTGCATGCTCTTTTGAAGAAACAGACGCCACACAATACAATGGAAACCATCAAAAATCAAGAATTCGGCGGCGAAAGGCCGCTCTACAATAAACACGGTCTTCATCTCGAAAACGTCACCATCCACAAGGGAGAATCCTCCATCAAGGAAGGCTCCGACATCGAAGCGCACCACTGCCGGTTCGAGGGGAAATACGTTTTCTGGTGCTGCGAGAATTTCCTCGCGGCGGACTGCCTCTTCACCGAAGGCGCACGCTCTTCGCTCTGGCACAGCCGCGGCATGGAACTGCGTGACTGCCGCCAGGAGGCGCCCAAGATGTTCCGCGAGAGCCAGGACATCAAGCTCCGCAATGTCGTGATGCCCCACGCCCAGGAGACGTTCTGGGCCTGCGACGGCATCGACATCGAAAATGTGGAAGCCCATGAGGCGGACTATATCTTCATGAACTGCAGCAACATCAAAGTCCGGAACCTCAAACTGTTCGGCAACTACAGTTTCCAGCACACCAAAAACGTGGAGATCCGCGACAGCGACCTGCAGAGCAAGGACTCCCTCTGGGAAACGGAGAACGTGACGGTCTATGACTCCTTCATCAACGGGGAGTACCTGGGCTGGCATTCCAAGAACCTCCGCCTGGTGCGCTGCCGCATCGGCGGCACGCAACCGCTCTGCTATGCCGACGGCCTGGTCCTCGAAGATTGCACCTTCGAACCGGATGCGGACCTGGCGCTCGAGTATTCCGACGTACAGGCCACCATCAAGGGGCATGTCGTCTCCATCAAGAATCCGCGCACCGGCTCCATCAAGGTCGACTCCTGCGGGGAACTGATCCTCGACGAGAACATCAAGGCGCCGGCCGACTGCGTGGTAACGATCGGATAAAATCCTCCCCATGAAGTCTCTTCGCGAAATCTACAAAATCGGCCGGGGACCGTCCAGCAGCCATACGATGGGGCCGCAGAAAGCGGCACTCTCCTTCGCCGCCCGGCATCCGGAAGCAGCCTCCTTCGAGGTTACGCTTTACGGCAGTCTCGCCGCGACCGGCAAGGGGCACCTCACGGACGTTGCGATCCTGGATGCGCTCACCCCCACGGCTCCCGCCGATCTCATCTGGCGGCCGGAAGTCTTCCTGCCGTACCATCCCAACGGGATGAAATTCGTCTCCCGGGACGCCTCCGGCGCCACGACGGACGAATGGACCGTGTACAGCGTAGGCGGCGGTTCCATTTCGGAGGGCGAAGCAGGCGGTCTGGCCGGAGAAGGCCCTGACGTCTACGACCTCAACACCATCGCGGAGATCTTGGCCTGGTGCCAGGAACGCGGCCGCAGTTATTGGGAGTATGTCGGGCAATGCGAGGGGCCGGACATCTGGGATTATCTCAAGACCGTCTGGGATGCGATGAAAGCGGCCGTCGAAGAAGGCCTCGACACGGAAGGTGCCCTGCCCGGTCCGCTGAACCTGTCCCGCAAGGCGGCCACCTACCACATCAAGGCGACCGGATACAAACCCAACCTGCAGAGCCGCGGACTGGTCTTCTCCTATGCACTTGCGGTCAGCGAGCAGAACGCCTCCGGCGGTACGATCGTCACGGCACCGACCTGTGGGTCCTGCGGCGTGATGCCGGCCGTGCTCTACCACCAGTACAAGAGCCACGAATTCTCCGAAAAACGGATCCTGCACGCCCTGGCGACGGGGGGAATTTTCGGAAATGTCGTAAAGCAGAACGCTTCCATCTCCGGCGCAGACGTAGGCTGCCAGGGAGAAGTGGGCGTGGCCTGTGCGATGGCTTCCGCCGCAACCTGCTGGCTTTACGGCGGCACGCCCACCCAGGTCGAATATGCTGCCGAAATGGGCTTGGAACACCACCTCGGCATGACCTGCGATCCTGTATGCGGCCTGGTGCAAATCCCCTGCATCGAGCGCAACGCTTTCGCAGCCGCACGCGCCCTGGATGCCAACATCTATGCTTCCTTCTCGGACGGATTCCACCGGGTCTCCTTCGACGAGGTGGTCCAGGTGATGAAGCAGACGGGACACGACCTGCCTTCGCTCTACAAAGAAACCTCCGCCGGCGGCCTCGCCACCGGTTACAACCGAAAGAAAAACGCCCGCTGACCAGCGGGCGTCCGTCATTTTCCTAGATCCAAAGATCCGCCAGGTCGAGCACCAGGCGTTCCGTCTTCTCCCAGCCCAGGCAAGGATCGGTGATGGACTTGCCATACACCCCGTCGCCCGGTTTCTGGCATCCGTCCTCAAGATAGGACTCGATCATCATGCCCTTGACCAGCGCGCGGATGTCGGCATTGTGCCGCGTGCTGTGGAGGATTTCCTTGGCGATGCGGACCTGCTCGCCGAACTGCTTGCCGGAATTCGCATGATTGGTATCCACGACCACGGCCGGGTTCTGCAGGCCGCTGTCGGCATACAGCGCGCACAGCCGGGCCAGGTCCTCGTAATGGTAGTTCGGATGGCTGATCCCGTGCGCATCCACATAGCCCCGCAGGATGGCGTGTGCCAGCGGATTGCCCTGGGTCTCCACTTCCCAGTTGCGGTAGATGAAGGTATGCCCGCTCTGGGCAGCACGCAGGGCATTCATCATCACGGAGAGGTCTCCCCCGGTCGGGTTCTTCATGCCCACCGGAATGTCCAGGCCGCTGGCCGTCAACCGGTGCTGCTGGTCCTCCACCGACCGGGCCCCGACGGCCACATAGGACAGCAGGTCGTCCAGGAACCGGTGGTTCTCCGGGTACAGCATCTCGTCGGCGCAGGAAAAACCGGTCTCGTTGAGCGCACGCATGTGCAGCTTGCGGATGGAGATCAGGCCGCGGAGCATATCGGAATGGGCCTGCGGATTCGGCTGGTGCAACATTCCCTTGTAGCCCGCGCCGGTCGTGCGGGGTTTGTTGGTATAGATCCGGGGCACGATGACGATCTTCTCCTCCACGCGGTCCTGCAGGGTCCGCAGGCGCGAAATATAGTCGATCACCGCGTCCTCGCGGTCAGCCGAACAGGGGCCGATCACCAGCAGCAGCCGGTCGTCCGAACCTGTAAATATCCCTTCGATGTTCTTATCGTTCTGACGCTTGGCCGCAATCCCCTTCTCAGAAATCGGATACATTTCCTTAATCTCCTTGGGGATCAGCAACTTGCGTTTAAAAATCATATTCATGGTCTGATCATTTTTTGTCGAAGAAGGAACGCCGGTACGTAGACAGGCGCATCATTTCCTTGAGGGTTTCGGTGTCCCCGGACGCCAGGGCCTCCCGCATGCGGGAGAACTGGCTGATGAAGAGGTCCATCTGGTCGAGGAGTTCATCTTTGTTGGCCAGGAAGAGTTCCGTCCACATGTGCTCGTTGATCCGGGCGATCCGTGTGAGGTCACGGAAAGAGTCACCCGTGTACTCTGCAAGATGCTCGGACTCCTTGCAGGTCATCAGCGTCACGGCGATGCAATGTGTCAGCTGCGAGAGGAAACCGATCATCTCGTCGTGTTCCCCGGGAGAAAGGACGGCGATATGCCGGAAGCCCAGGATGCAGCCGAGCGTACGGACCAGTTCGACAGCCTCCGGCGTATTCCGTTCCGTCGGCGTGACGATGTAGTTGGCATCCGCGAAAAGGCGGCAGTCAGCCCATTCCACGCCGGAACGCTCACGTCCGGCCATCGGATGCGCCGGGACGAATTCGAGGTCCGGCCGCAGCATCTCCTGGATGACCGGGACAATGCTCCGCTTGACGCCGGTCACGTCCGTGATCACGGCACCGGAGCGGATGCAGTCCTGATGCTCCCGGATCCAGTCGACGAAAGCGTGCGGATAGAGGGCAAAAACGAGGATATCGAACTGTGACACATATTCCTGCGTGACATCCGTCCGGCCGTGGGCGATCCAGCCCCGCTCCAGGGCGAAATCCAAAGTCTCCTGCCGGCGGGCAAGCGCTCCGACCTCGAAGCCCAGTGAACTGAGCTTCTGCGCGTAAGAGCCTCCGATCATGCCGAGTCCTACGATGAGGACCTTCTGGTAATTGATGAATCCGGTCATGGCTGTGCAAGATAATCGGTCCCGAAGCGCAAGGCGAGCTGGTCGCAGAGCACCACACAGACCAGGGCGGTCACGACCGGGCAGATCCTCCGGATGATGGCGGGATCGTGCCGGCCGGTGAGTGAAAGTTCTACATCTTTCCCTTCGGCGAAATCCACCGTCTGCTGCGGGCGGGAGATGGAGGGCGTCGGTTTGACGGCCATATTGAAGATGACGGGCATCCCGTTGGTAATGCCGCCGTTGATGCCGCCGCTGTGGTTGGAGGCCGTCACGACGCGTCCGTCCTGCATCCGGAAAGGATCGTTCGCAGCGGACCCGCGCATCCCGGAGAGGCCGAAACCGGTCCCGAACTCGATGCCCTTGATGCCGCCGATGGCGAACACCGCCCGGGACAGCACCCCTTCCAGCGAGTCGAACCAAGGTTCGCCGAGACCCGCGGGCAGCCCGCAGATCCCGGTCTGGATCACGCCGCCGACCGAATCCTGCTCCTGTTTGGCAGCCAGCACGGCGGCTTCCACCTGCTCCCCGAGATCCAGGATCATGGGGTAAGTGCGTCCCTCGATCTTCCCAATCTCGGAGGCGACATCCGTGAAAGGAGCATCTTCCACGCCCCCGCAACGCAGGATGTGCGTCGCGAGGCGGATTCCCTTCGCAGCCAGGGCCTGCTCGCAGACAGCGCCCGCCGCCACGATCCCGGCCGTCACGCGGCCGGAGAAATGCCCGCCGCCCCGGGGATCCTGGAAGCCGTGATATTTCATCTGGGCCGTGAAATCGGCATGCGAAGGCCGGGCGACATGCTCCAACGCACGATAGTCTCCGCTCCGGACATTCTCATTCGGGATCACGATCACGAGCGGCGTGCCCGTGGTACGCCCCCGGTACACCCCGCTGAGCAACTGGAAACGGTCCGGCTCCACGCGGGCGGTATCCGCCGGGCCGGCAGGCTGGCGCCGCGAAAGGCGGTCCGCGATGAATGCCTCATCCACCGCCAGGCCGGGTGCCAGGCCGTCGAGGACGGCCCCCACGGCCGGTCCGTGGCTTTCGCCGAACAGTGTCAGGATGACGCTGGTGCCAATTGAATTCTTCATGATGCCGTCAATGGGTATAAAAGGATCCGACCAGTTTGAGCCGGTCGCAGAGCGGCCCGAGTTCCCGGAGCAGGCTGTTCCCCTCCTCCGTCGCCACGTCGCCGTCCAGCTCGACGAAGAAATAGTAATTCCACAGCAGCTCCTTCATCGGACGGCTGTGCAAATTGCACATGTTGAAATTGTGCGCCCCGATGATATTGAGCGTCTGCGCCAGGGCGCCGGCTTCGTTCTTGACGGTATACATCAGGATGAAATGCTTGCCCATCTTGCGCTTGTTCTCCGTATCCAGACGGAGCATCCGGGAGAACGCGGCGAAACGCGTCTTGTTGACGGTGCCGGTGTTGATCCGGGGTTCGAGGACCTCCAGGCCGTACAATTCCGCGGCCTCGGCCGAGCCGATCGCAGCCACGGCGGGATCCTGCAAGGCGGAGACCTTTTTCGCCGCCACGGCGGTATTCGAGCACTCCCGGCCTTCGAAGCCGTTCCGCTGGAGGTATTCCGCACACTGGGCCAGGGCCTGCGGATGGCTGTAGACCTCGCGGATCCGGGATTTGTCCGCGCCGGGCAGCCCGAGCAGGTTCTGCTCCGCTTCGATTTCGGCCGCATGGTTGACATACAGCGAGCCGGAAAACATCAGGTCCGTGACCGTAGAGACCTCCCCGGCGAAACTGTTCTCGAAAGGCAGCACCACGACATCGGTCTCCCCCGCTTCGCAGGAATGGTAAGCCGCCCCGAAATCCGGGTAGGACACCAGTTGCGCCCCCGGGAACATCCGGGCGGCGGCGATATAGGCGAATGCTCCGGGCACGCCGCTGTACGCGACCCGCAGCCCCTTGCTGAGCCGGCGCTGCCAATCGCGCGACAGCGCCATCAGTTCCTTCTGGAAACGCACATAATACTCGCGGATATCCGGGTCGCCGACCCGGGCGGAATTGCGGCGCACGACCTCCTCCTCGCGGGCGGGATCGCTGATGGCGAGCCCGTGCGTCATCTTGTAATCGATGATCTGGCGGCTGAGCTCCATCCGCGCCTCGAAGAGGCCGGACATCTGCGCGTCGACGACATCGATCTGTTTTCTGATTTCCTCCAGAGAATCCATAGGTAATACTCACTACTGTATTTTGCAAAAATATGAATTATCTTTGCGAAAGACAAATCCATTTTTATGAACCACCGTTTCCCCCTCCTGCTGGCCGCGCTCCTCATCGGTTCCGGCCTTTCCGCCCAGAGCGGCTTCGAAGACATGATCCGCGAGAATCCCGAACGCGCTGCAGGCGTACATCATTCCTACGAATACCAGCCCTCCGCCGAGACGCCGGCTCCTGCCGGTTATAAACCCTTCTACGTCAGCCACTACGGCCGGCATGGATCCCGCCGCGCCATCGGGCGTTCCGCCGAAAGGGCCTTCGAAGCCCTGACCGCCGCCCGCGAGGCCGGCATCCTGACCGCGGAAGGAGAAGAGCTCTACCGGATGGTCGATGCCATCCACGAAGACCATATCGGAATGGCCGGAGAACTGACGGCGCGCGGCGGCCGGGAGCACAGGGCCATCGCGCAGCGCCTTTACGACCGGTATCCCCGGATGTGGCGCAACCGGGCGCGCCAGCAAGTATTCGTCCAGTCCAGCAACATCCCGCGCTGCCTGATCAGCATGGCCCACTTCACCGCCAGCCTGGATGACCGGGCGCCGGGGCTCCGCTTCGATTTCGTCACCGGAGAGAAATACATCAACCTGCTCGCCCATGATTACTTCGAGAATGAAGCCATCTCCACGGCAAGCAGCAGCCTGTTGGATTCAATGGCCCACGCCCGCATCGATCCGGACCGTTTCATGAAAAACGTATGCATCGACGATGAGGAACGCGTAAAGGCCGTCATCCCGTCCCCGTACGACTTCATGTACCAGATCTATCTCTTTGCCGGGATGCGCCAGTGCACCGAGACCCCTGACGCGGACATTTTCAGCCGCTTCTTCACTACAGATGAACTGATCGAATGGTACCGTTGCTATAACGCACGGATTTACAACTCGATGGCCAATTCCGCCGAATTCGGGGACAACCACCTCTGGGCAGCCCGGGGCCTCGTCCGGGACTTCATCGACCGCGCCGACGCCGCCCTTGCTGACGGGAGTGAGGTTGCCGCCGACCTGCGCTTCGGACATGATACCGGCATCCTTCCGCTGGCCGGACTGATCGACCTCGAAGGCCCGGGCGACCGTGTCCACAACGCCGATGCCTCCGAGAGCTGGCAGAGTTTCCGGCGTGTCTGCATGGCGTCCAACCTGCAGATGGTCTTCTTCCGCAAGAAAGGTGCAGAGCCGCTCGTCAAGATCTTCTACAACGAGCAGGAGACGCCCGTCCGCGGCCTGGAGCCCTTCTCCGGCCCCTATTACCGCTGGTCCGACCTCAAGGCCCATCTGGAGCGCCGCATCGCCCGGTATGATTTCTGATCCGGCCGGATCCTGCAGGGCCGGTTTTGCCGTCAAAATGTTTTGAACATCATTCAAACGGCAGACCGGCCCTTGTTTTTTTCGTCCCGCTTTCCCAAATTTGGGAAAGGCGGCGGACCGCTGCCGTTTCCACACCTGACAACCGTATCATTTATATGAAAAAATTCTTCCTACTCCCTCTTCTGGCAGCATCCTGCCTCAGCCTCGGCGCCCAGGAGGCGGCCGTCCGGCTCATCGCCGAAAACCCCGACCGTGCATCCAACAACATGCACTATTATGAGTTCAATCCCATCCACGACACCCCGGCGCCGAAAGGATTCAAGCCTTTCTATATCTCGCACTACGGGCGCCACGGCTCCCGCTATGAGCAGAACCACACCTTCGCCCGGGCAGCGCAGGAGGGCTTCGCCTACCTGGATTCCCTGGGCCTGCTGACCCCGGCCGGACAGGCGCTGCGGGCGGATGTCGAGGCCATCGTAGAGGCCCATGTCGGTATGGAAGGATCCCTGACCCCGCGCGGCGCCCGGGAGCACCGCATGCTCGCCGAGCGGATGGCGAACCGCTTCCCCGCCGTTTTCAAGGACAAGAACCGCCAGGAGGTCAACAGTTTCTCCAGCACCAACTTCCGCTGCATCGTGAGCATGTGCAACTTCACCAACAGCCTGCAGGAGAAATTCCCCAGACAGCAGTTCACCTTCACGAGCGCGGAGCGTTTCATGTCCTACATCAATCCGAGCCTCAACGTCCCGCGCCCCGGCATGCCGCCGGCACCGCGTCCCTCTTTCCCGGCGGGGTTCCGCTTCGGGCCGCAGCAGGAAGCACCGCATCGCTATACGCCTGCCACGGGCGAGCCCGGCTATGATTTCACCCGTTTCCTCAAGCCCCTCTTCACCGACTACGACACCGCCCTGCGCGAACTGGGCAATCCCGAACCTTTCGTGAAAGCCATCTATACCGCCGGCGGCCTGTGCCAGCTCATCGATTTCATGGGCATCGACATCTACCGCAAATACTTCACCCCCGAAGAACTCACCTACTTCTGGGCGCCCGGCAACGATTCCATCTACCGGATGTGGGCCGGCTCCCGCGAGAACGGCGACGTGATCCGCTTCGCCATCCGTCCCCTGCTGATGGACTTCATCGAGAAAGCCGACGCGGCCATCCGTCCGGACAGCCACCGGGCCGCCGACCTCCGCTTCGGCCACGACACCTCCATCCTTCCGCTCTTCGCCCTGCTGGGCGTGGATGATCCGGAAGGACGCACCTTCCCCTACAAGGAGGCCCACGAACACGGCTGGTATGCCTTCTTCCAGGTCCCCATGGCCACCAACTGTCAGATGATCTTCTACCGGGACAAGAAGGGCGAGGTCCTCACCAAGATCCTCTACAACGAGAAAGAGATCCTCCTGCCGGGCATCACGCCGGTCTCCGGTCCCTACTACCGCTGGGACGAACTCAAAGCCCACTTCATCCAACTTTGCGACAAGGCCGCAGAACCCTGGCGGGCCGCCGAAAAAAATTAATGCACCATGAAACGGATTCTCCTTCCCGCTTTGCTGCTCCTCTGCGTGGCAGCCTCCGGACAAAACCCCTACCTCCCCCTGTGGGAGCACCTGCCTGACGGCGAGCCCCGCGTATTCGAAGACCCGGATGCCCCCGGGAAATACCGCGCCTACATCATCGGCTCGCACGACATCACCTACACCGCCTACTGCGGCAACGACATCCGCATCTGGTCCGCCCCCGTGGAGGACCTCTCCCAGTGGCGCGACGAAGGGCCTGTCTTCACCTGGTTCGTGGACGGCCAGTGGGACACGATGTTCGCACCCGACCTCGTGGAAGTGAAGGACAAGGCCACGGGCAAGAAGATCTACTACCTGTATCCGCATTCCCGCGGACGCGGACGCGTAGCCATGGTCTGCAAAGGCGACCGGCCCGACGGGCCCTTCACCCCGGTCAATGTCACGCCGGACGGGCGCGGCTGCCTGCCCGGATCCATCATTGATTTCGACCCCTCGGTCTTCGTAGAGCAGGTCACCGACAAGAAGGACCCGGACTTCGCCCGCGGCTTCCGGGCCTATGCCTTCTACGGCTTCCAGCATTCGACCGCCATCGAGCTGGATCCGGACACGATGTACTCCCTGCGGCCCGGCACCCAGGTGCATGACTACTTCCTGCCCGCCAGCTCCCGTTACGGCGAAGTCCGCGACCCGGAAGGCACGCAGTACCCGTCGCTCTACAAGGGCCAGAACCCCGGGGAATTCAACTTCTTCGAGGCGTCCAGCATCCGCCAGGTAGGCAACAAATACGTGATGGTATTCTCCGGATACAGCGGCCCGGACTACGGTCTGGAATCCACCAATTCCGCCCTGCGCTATGCCTACGGCGACTCTCCGCTCGGCCCGTGGCGCTCCGGCGGCGTGCTCGTGGATTCGCGCGGCGTCGTGCCCGACAAGGACGGAGAGCACCTGATGACCTCCAACGCCGCCCACAACACGCACGGTTCCCTGCAGGAGATAGGCGGCCAGTGGTACGTCTTCTACCACCGCCCGCCGCGCGGCTTCGGCAATGCCCGCCAGCCGATGGTCGCCCCCGTCAAGATCGAATGGGACAAGAAGAAGGTGGCCGACGGCGGCACGCTCCGCATCACGGGCTACGATCCTTACGCGAAAGACGAGGAATGGACGGCCAGCGCAGCCGACGGCAACACCTACCGGGGTGCCGAAGTCACCAGCGAAGGCTTCCAGATCTTCGGACTGCCGCCCTACCGCTACTATTCCGCCGGATATGCCTGCTACATGACCGACCAGAACTGGATGCAGGACAACCACGACGTCTGGGACAACAGCATGGACCTCGCCGGCATCACCAACGGCGGCGTCATCGGTTTCAAATACTTCGGCTTCGGCGGCCTGGACCGGGACACCAAGGGCGTGAAAGCCTTCGCCGGCACCCGCAAGGGAGACGGCACGGCCCTCGACCTCTTCCTCACCCCCAGCTACGACTGCGTCATCCGCGTGATGCTCGACGGGCCGTATGACAACGACACCTGGCACGGACGCGAGCTGGCGGTCATCTCCGTCAAGGCCGTGGACGCCGGCAAGGTGATGCATTACAATGTGCCGCTGCCGCAGCTGGAAGGCCTGACCGGCAAGCATGCCATCTTCCTGGTCGCAGCCGGTCCCGAGATTCCGGCACCGCCGGCAGCAGGTCCCCGTTTCCCGGGCTTCCGCCCGGGTGTGCAGCAGCGCCCGAAGGGCCTGTTCGACCTGCACGGCATCGGCTTCTCCAAGGCGGGATCGCCGCTGGAGCGGCCGGTCGTCCCGAGCATCAGCATCCGCTGCGACGGGCGTGAGCTCGCCGTTTCCAAGACCCCCATCCGCTGCTCCAATGCCAACGGCCTGACCGACCAGATCCGCTACCAGGTCTACGGTCCGGTCCGCGAAGGATCCAGGCTGGAAGTGACCGCCTCCGACCCGGCCGTGCAGATCCAGGTCAGCCCCGTCGTCGAAGGCCGCGCCACCGTCACCTGCACCTACAAAGGCTTGAAAAAGATCTACCTGATCAATTAATCCTGTCATGCGCAAATCATCTCTCCTTCTTTCCTGCATCCTGGCCGCGGCCCTTGCCGGCGGATGCAAGCATTACGACCACCCCTTCCAGAATCCGAACCTGTCCGTGGACAAACGGGTGGACGACCTGATCTCCCTGCTCACCCCGCAGGAGAAAATCGGCCTGATGATGAACGGGTCCGTCTCCGTGGACCGGCTCGACATCCCGGCCTATAACTGGTGGAACGAAGCCTGCCATGGCATCTGCTATGACGACGTGACCGTTTTCCCGCAGGTCATCGCCCTCGGCGCCACCTTCGATGCTGACCAGCAGTATGAGATCTATACCGCCGTCTCCGACGAGGCCCGGGCCGTGTGGAACACCACAGACCACCACGTCCTCGGCGTGAACGAGCCCAACGGAGGCATCTGGCACCAGGGACTCTCTTTCTGGTGTCCGAACGTCAACATCTTCCGCGATCCCCGCTGGGGACGCGGGCAGGAGACGCCCGGAGAAGATCCTTACCTCAACGCCGTGATGGGCACGCAGACCGTCAAGGCCATGCAGGGCAACGACAAGAAGTACCTCAAGCTGCACTCCTGCGCCAAGCATTTCGCCGTCCACAGCGGTCCGGAAGCCCTCCGGCACCGATTCAATGCCTCCGTATCCATGCGCGACCTCTGGGAGACCTACCTCCCTGCCTTCAAGAGCATCGTCATGGACGGCAAGGTCCAGGAAGTGATGTGCGCCTACCAGCGCTATGAGGGCGAGCCCTGCTGCGCCAGCGACCGGCTCCTGCAGGATATCCTGCGGAACAAATGGGGCTTCAGCGGCCTCGTCGTCTCCGACTGCGGCGCCATCGGCGACTTCTACAACAAGAACCAGCACGGCACCCACGAAGACGCGGCCAGCGCCTCCGCGGACGCCGTCCTGTCCGGCACCGACGTCGAGTGCGGCACCAGCTACAAGTCCCTGACCGACGCCATCTCCCGCGGGCTCATCTCCGAAGCGGACATCGACGTCAACGTCCGCCGCATCCTCAAGGCCCGCTTCGAACTGGGCATGTTCGACCCGGCCGAGAAGCTTCCCTGGGCTTCCCTGGGACAGGACGTGCTCAGCAGCCCGGCCCATACGGAGCTGGCCGCAAAGGCCGCCCGCGAGGCGATCGTCCTGCTCAAGAACGAGAACCAGACCCTCCCGCTGCGCAAGGACGGCCTCACCATCGCCGTGGTCGGTCCCAATGCCGACGACGCCCGCGTGATCCTCGGCAACTACAACGGATATCCCACGGAAGCCAACACCCAGACCATCCTGGGCGCCATCCGCGCAGCCGCCCCCGGCGCCGACATCCTCTACGAACGCGCCTGCGACCTGGAGGAATCCGCCATCACCACGCACTACATCGGCCGGATCAACGGCGGGAAGGGCCTCCACGCCGAATACTTCGGCAACACCGGTTTCGAAGGCACGGCTGCAGCCAGCACCGATTACGACAGCGCACTGGTCCTGAACACCACCTCCCCCGCCCTCGCTCACGAGGACTGCGCCTGGATCGAAGGACTCCCGCTCAGCGGCTTCTCCGCCCGCTACAGCGGCAGCTTCACCGCCGACTACACCGGGGACATGGTCTATTCGGTCCGCGGCAGCGGCACCTACAGGTTCAGCGTCAACGGCAAGACCGTCGCCGAGCAGGCGGAAGTCCCCGCCGGCCGCTTCTTCTTCCGCAGGAATGCCGCCCCGACCACCTTCCCGGTGGTCAAAGGCAAGACCTACGACATCGCCATCGAGCTCACCCAGCCCGAGGCCCGCTCGTCCAGCTTCTCCTTCGACCTCTTCAGCCGCCGCCCGGTCGATTTCGCCGGCGTCGTCGAGCGCATCCGTCCGGCGGATGTGATCGTGATGGTCAGCGGCATCTCCCCGGACATCGAAGGCGAAGGCCACGACCGCACTTACATCGAGCTTCCCGAGGTCCAGCAGCAGCTGCTGGCTGCCCTGGATGCCACCGGCAAGCCGGTCATCCTCGTGAACGTCTCCGGAAGCGCCATCGGTTTCGGCAATGTTGAGAACCGCTACGACGCCCTCGTGCAGGCATGGTATGGCGGACAGGCCTGCGGACAGGCCGTCGCCGATGTCCTGTTCGGCGACTACAACCCCGCCGGACGCTTGCCTGTCACCTTCTACGCCTCCACGGACCAGCTCCCTGATTTCGAGGACTACAACATGGACGGGCGCACGTACCGCTACTTCAAGGGCGAACCGCTCTACGCTTTCGGCTACGGCCTCAGCTACACCACCTTCGCCTACGGCGACGCCAGGGTCCAGGGCAAGCCCGCCGCCATGACGCTCACCGTGCCTGTGACCAACACAGGCAGCCGTGACGGCGACGAGGTCGTCCAGGTCTATGTCCGCGCCCTGGACAATCCGGATGCCCCGATCAAGTCCCTCAAGGGATTCAAGCGCGTCAACATTGCCGCCGGCGCCACGCAGGAAGTCCGGGTGCAGCTCAGCAGCGACGCCTTCGAGTTCTATGATGCCTCCGTGGACGGCCTTGCGCTCAAACCCGGCCGATACCAGCTGCTCTACGGCACCTCTTCCCGCGAGTCCGACCTGAAAGCCATCGACATCACCATCTGATGGAACCTGTACTGAACGCACACAACAAGGAGGAATACCCTCCGATGCACACGGCTGAGCACATCCTGAACGGGACGATGGTCCGGATGTTCGGATGTCCGCGCTCGCGCAATGCACACATCGAGCGCAAGAAGTCGAAGTGCGACTACGAACTGGCCACCTGCCCCACGGAGGAGCAGGTGGCGCAGATCGAGGCAGCCGTCAATGAAGTGATCGCCCGCCATCTGGACGTCACGGTCGAGTTCCTCCCCCGCTCCGAAGCGGCGGCCCTGGTGGATCTCAGTAAACTTCCCGAAGACGCCTCCGACACGCTCCGGATTGTCCGGGTCGGAGACTATGACGCCTGTGCCTGCATCGGCGCGCATGTAAAGAACACTTCCGAGATCGGCACGTTCAAGATCCTCAGCCACGATTTCGCCGACGGCCGCTGGCGGCTCCGGTGGAAAGTGACAGGCTGAGTTTCCGGAGGACCGGCAAGAGAAGTCAGCGGATCGACCGATACCAGCGGAGGAGAAAACGGAGGCCCGTGATCGTGATCTTGATGCCGATAGCCGTCCAGAGGAGACCGTTGACCAGGATCAGGTGCTTGGTCGGGATCTTCAACACCGGGCTTCCTTATTTCCAGGTATCCTCTTTCGTGATGATGGGTTTGCCTTCGGCATCCAGGAGCGGGGTAAGGCCTCCGCCGTAGCCGCGGTGCACGAAAAGGTAATTCACACCGGTCTGCTTGTCAACGATGACGATGGCGTCGGTCAGCAAGTTCACGCCTTCTCTTTCTTTGATGTCGAATCTGTCTTTTGCCATATCATTAATTCTAAACGGAAAACCGCCTCGGCGTTGAATAGCGCTTTGGCGGTTTATCTTCGTACCCCCGAGGCGAATCGAACGCCTATCGTCGGAACCGGAATCCGAAATTCTATCCATTAAACTACAGGGGCATGCCCGCGGGTGTGCCGTTAGGGAATGCAAATATACTGATTTTTTGTAAATTTGCGACGCAAAACAAAACGATTTTTCATTAACGGACACGATTATGAAAAGAGCATATGTATTCCCCGGACAGGGGTCCCAGTTCCCGGGAATGGGAAAAGAACTCTACGAAAGCAACGGGCAGGCACGTGCCATGATGGAGCGGGCCAATGAAATCCTCGGTTTCCGCCTGACGGACATCATGTTCGAAGGCACCGACGAGGATCTCCGCGCCACGCGCGTGACCCAGCCGGCCATCTTCCTCCACTCCGTGGTCACGGCCCTCTGCACCGAAGGACTCCCCGCCCCCGACATGGTCGGCGGCCATTCTCTCGGAGAATTCTCCGCCCTCGTGGCGGCGGGCGCCGTGGATTTCGAGGACGCCCTGCGCCTGGTGGCGGTCCGCGCCAGCGAGATGCAGAAATGCTGCGAACAGGTACCGGGCGGCATGGCGGCCGTCATCGCCCTGCCGAACGAGAAGGTCGAGGAGGTCTGCGCCGGGATCGAAGGTATCGTGATCCCTGCCAACTACAACTGCGACGGGCAGGTGGTCATTTCCGGAGAGAAGGAAGCCATCTCCCGCGCCTGCGAGGCGATGAAGGCGGCCGGAGCGAAGCGTGCCCTGCCGCTGGGCGTGGGCGGCGCTTTCCACTCCCCGCTGATGGAGCCGGCCCGCGTCGAGCTCGCCAAGGCCATCGACCGCACCGAGGTCCGCACGCCCCGCTGCCCCATCTACCAGAACGTCACCGCCCTGCCGGAGACGGATCCGGCGCGCATCAAGGACAACCTCCTGCAGCAGCTGACCTCGCCGGTCCGCTGGACACAGTCCGTGAAGAACATGCTCGCCGACGGGGCCACGGAGTTCCGCGAGCTGGGTCCCGGCACCGTCCTGCAAGGCCTGGTCAAGCGTATCGCCACCGCCGCAGCAGCGGAAGTGACGATCCTGTAATAAAAGAGGATGACTAATAAGTCCGCAGGACTTTGAGGTCATCCTCTTTTCTATTAGTCGTCCGGTCAGCCACAGGCATCCGGGCTGACGTCGGGAAAGGGCGGGTCTGTCCGCTTCGTTTGCTGGACGGCTGACTCCTCCTTCTT
>JAFTCB010000026.1 GCA_017454905.1 Bacteroidales bacterium | reverse complement strand
GGGCGCCTGGGCCGTCAACGAGATCCGCAAGCGTGCCGGCCTGGCCGAACTGGCCAGCGTGGACATGAACGTCCTCAAGAAGGAGAAGAGCTATGAGCTCTGGCTCGAGGGCAGCCGCTGGCTGGACCTCCTCCGCTGGGGTGACACCGACCGCGTGCAGAAGGCCGGCCAGGCCGTGCCGAAGCTCTTCGACAAGCTCCACAGGGAGCCGAAGTCCGGCGAGACCGTCGTCTGGGAGCATGGCACCGAGGCTGCCAGCCGTTTCTACACCGTCGCTACGCACGAGGCCATCGATGCCGGCTACACCGTCGGCTTCAAGGCTGGCAAGCACGAGTTCTTCCCGTTCCCGACGTCCGTGATGGACAAGAACCCGAACATGGTTCAGAACCCGGGTTGGGAGTAATAGAAAAAAATTAATTCGCGTCATACGAATTAATTTGATTAGTGGGTGGGAGGCCTCCTGTATAGGACGCCTCCCTTTTTTTGTGCAGTAAAAAATCGTATCTTCGCAGTATGATGAAACAAATGTCCCTTCCTGCATCCGCCGACGATCTCGCGTTGGCCATGCTTGTCAGTGTCCCGGAAGCAGCGCCGCGGGGTGTCGTGCAGTTCGTCCATGGCATGTGCGAGCACAAAGAGCGCTACATACCCTTCATGGAATTCCTGACCGCCAACGGCTATGTATGCGTTATCCACGACCACCGCGGCCATGGCGCGTCCATCAAGGAGGAGCGCGACCTGGGCTACCTTTACGAAGGCGGCTGGGAAGCGATGGTGGAGGACGTGCGCGTGGTCTCGGACTGGATCCGGGAGCAATGGCCGGGGCTGCCCTGCACCCTCTTCGGGCACAGCATGGGCTCGATGGTCGTCCGTTCTTTCGCCAAACGCTACGACGACCGGCTGGACCGGTTGTTTGTCTGCGGATGTCCGTCAGACAACCCCGCCAAAAGCGTAGGCAAGGCGCTGGCTACCTGCTTCAGCCGCATCAAGGGAGGACACTACCGGCCCAAACTCCTGCAGCAGCTGTCCTTCGGCAGCTTCAACAAGCCCTTCGAGAAGGAAGGATGGCCCGCCGCCTGGGTCTGCTCCAATGACGAGATCCTCGTCGAGTACCACAAGGATCCGCTTTGCACCTACCAGTTCACGGCCAACGGATTCCAGGGACTGATGGGCCTGATGCAGGACTGCTATTCCGCCAAGGGCTGGAAGGTCTCCCGGCCGGACCTTCCGGTGCATTTCATCTCCGGCGCGGAAGATCCCTGCCGCGTTTCGGACAAGGCGCTGGAAGATGCCGTGGAGAAGATGCGCCGGGTCGGCTACCGCCACGTTGACCTCAAGCTCTATCCGGGCATGCGCCACGAAATCCTCAACGAAACGGACAGGCAGCAGGTCTGGGACGACGTTCTCGCACAACTGTAAATGGACGCTGACGAGAAATACATGCAGGAGGCCCTGCGTGAGGCCCGGGCGGCCGGGACGGAGGACGAAGTGCCCATCGGCGCCGTCGTCGTCTGCCGCGGACGCATCATCGCCCGCGGGCACAACATGACCGAGCGCCTGCATGATCCGACGGCTCACGCCGAAATGATCGCACTGACCGCGGCCACGGAAGCCCTGGGCGGCAAATACCTCGACGACTGCACCCTGTACGTCACGGTGGAGCCCTGTCCGATGTGCGCCGCAGCCCTGTGCTGGGCGCAACTCGGCCGCCTCGTCTATGGCGCCCCCGACCCGCGCCGCGGCTACTCCCTCTTCTCCCCTTCCCTGCTCCATCCCCGCACGGAAATCAGCTCCGGCACCCTCGCCGGCGAATGTAGCACGCTCGTCAAAGAATATTTCAAAAGCAAACGATAATTTACTATCTTTGCACCCGGAATTGAGGTATGGTGTAATGGTAGCACTACAGATTTTGGTTCTGTCTGCCCAGGTTCGAATCCTGGTACCTCAACGCAAAAAAGCTGGCGATTCGCCAGCTTTTTTTGCCTGTTTTGCTCCGAGCGAAGCGAAGTCGGCATCAGCCGACTTTACAGCGTGCGCTTAATCTCGACGATCTGGAAGGCTTCGATGATGTCGCCTTCCTTGATGTCGTTGTAGCCCGCGATGGACATACCGCATTCCTTGCCGGCGCCGACCTCCTTCACGGCATCCTTGCCGATCTGGAGAGAACCCAGCTCTCCGGTATAGATGACGATGCCGTCACGGATGAGACGCACCTTGGACTTCTGGACCATCTTGCCGTCGCGCATGATACAGCCGGCGATGGTGCCGACCTTGCTGATGCGGAACGTCTGCTTGATCTCGGCGGTCGCGATGACTTCCTCCTTCTTCTCCGGCTCGAGCATACCCTCGATACCATCCTTGACCTCATTGATACAGTCATAGATGACGGAGTAGAGACGGATCTCGATACCCTCGCGGTCAGCCGCCTTGCGGGCCTCCGGCGTAGGACGGACCTGGAAGCCGACAATCACGGCGTCGGATGCCTCTGCAAGCAGGACATCGGACTCGGAAATGCCGCCGACAGCCTTGTGGATGACATTGACGCGGACCTGCTCGGTAGAAAGCTTGATGAGGGAATCGGACAGCGCCTCCACGGAACCGTCCACATCGCCCTTGACGATGATGTTGAGCTCCTTGAAATTGCCGATCGCGATACGGCGGCCGATCTCCTCCAGGGTCATGTGCTTCTGCGTCTTGATGCCCTGGATGCGGAGCAGCTGCTCCCGCTTGGCCGCAATGCTCTTGGCCTCACGCTCATCCGCCAGCACGTTGAACTTCTCACCGGCTGCAGGCGCACCGTTCAGACCGAGCACGGAAACCGGCGTCGAAGGACCGGCTTCGGTGATCTTCTGCCCGCGCTCATTGAACATGGACTTGACACGGCCGTAATAACTGCCGCAAAGCATCACGTCGCCCGGATGGAGCGTACCCTCCTGGACGAGCACGGTAGCCAGATAGCCCCGGCCCTTGTCCAGCGAAGACTCGATGACGGCGCCGACCGCCTTCTTGTTCGGATTGGCCTTGAGATCGAGCAGATCGGTCTCCAGGAGCACCTTCTCCAGCAGTTTGTCCACATTGATGCCCTGCTTCGCGGAAATCTCCTGGCACTGGTACTTGCCGCCCCAGTCCTCCACGAGGATATTCATCTCGGACAGCTGGCGGCGGATGGTATCCGGATTGGCACCGGGCTTGTCGATCTTGTTGATGGCAAACACCATCGGGACGTTGGCCGCCTGGGCATGGTTGATGGCCTCGACGGTCTGCGGCATCACGGCGTCATCGGCCGCGACGATGATGATCGCCAGGTCAGTCAGTTGGGCGCCACGGGCACGCATGGCCGTAAAGGCTTCGTGTCCCGGAGTATCCAGGAAGGTGATCCGGCGTCCGTCAGGCAGCTTCACGTTGTAAGCGCCGATGTGCTGCGTGATACCGCCGGCCTCGCCCGCAATCACGTTGGACTTGCGGATATAGTCGAGCAGGGAGGTCTTGCCATGGTCGACATGTCCCATCACCGTGATGATCGGGGGACGGGAAACGAGATCCTCCGGACGGTCGGCCTCCTCCGTGTTGCTGATCTCCTCGGAAATCTCCGCGGTCACGAACTCGACCTGGTAGCCGAACTCCTCGGCCACGAGCACAAGGGTCTCCGCATCCAGACGCTGGTTGATGGACACCATCAAGCCCAGGCTCATGCAGGCGCCGATGACCTTCACGACAGGCGTGTTGTTCATCAGGGTAGCCAGGTCGTTGACCGTCACGAACTCGGTGACCTTGAGCACTTTCTGCTCGGCCATCGCCTCCGCCATCTCCTCCTGCGTACGCTGGGCGGCAGCCTCGCGCTTCTCCTTGCGGTACTTCGCGCCGAAGTTGTTCTTCTTGCCCTCGTTCATCTTGGCGTAGGTCTCCTTGACCTGCTTCTGGATCTCTTTCTGGAGCTCTTCCTGCTGCGCTTCAGTCAGGGCCGGCTTGAAACGGTCGCGGTCACGCTTGCGTCCCTTGCCGGAAGACTGCTGCTGTTGCTGCTGGCGCGGGTCTTTCTTGGGATTCTTTTCAATATTGGCCCCGGCCTTGGCCACATCGACCTTCTGGGTACCCTTGTTGATGCGCTCGCGCTTCTTGGGCTTGCGGTCGAACTGGCTGAGGTCGATCTTGCCCACGACCTTGAGGGCAGGAGCCCCGCTGGCATCGGCGGCAGGAGCGGAAGGCTGCTCATCGGAGGCTTCCGGCTGCTCCGGTTCCTCGGGCTCTTCCGGCTCCTCTTCGGGCTCCGGCGTCTGAGCGGCCACCGGCTCGTCAACGGCCTCGGGCTCCTCGGGGGCGGCCGGCTCTTCCGGCTCGGGTTCGGACTCCGGCTCGGCCGGGACCTCGGGCTCCGGCTCCACGGGGGCGGGTTCCGCCACCACAGGCTCTTCCGGCTTCTCCTCAGGAATCTCCGGCTCCGTCACGGCGGCGGGGCTTTCCTTCTTGACGTTGATGAAGGTATTGCTCTTGATGATGGTCTCACGCTCAGGCTCTTCCTCTTCGACCTCCTCCCGGCTCTTCTGCTTGTTGTTCTTCTCCAGGATCTCCGTGATCTTGACCTCCACCTTGTCGGCGGCCTGCTTCAACTCGAGATCCTTGCCGAACTGCTTGTTAAGGGCGGGAAGGACCTCGTCCGAGACCTTCGCATTGGGGTTTGCATCCACCTCGAAGCCCTGCTTGTGGAGGAACTCCACCAGGTCGTCGAGGCCGATGTTATATTGTCTTAAAAGCTTATTGAGTCTGATTTCTGCCATTCTTTCTAGTCTTCGAATTCTGCTTTAAGGATGTTACGGACTTCTTCCACGGTCTCGTCCTCGAGATCGGCACGCTTGGCGATGTCCTCGGGAGAGAGGGCAAGCACGCCCTTGGCGGTATCGCAGCCGATCGCCTCGAGGCGGTCGATGATCCACTGGTCGATCACATCGGAGAACTCGCTGAGCAGGACGTCCTCCTCCTCGCTGCTCTCGCCCTTCGGGAGCTCACGGTAGACCTCGATCTCCCGGTCGACCAGCATGCCGGCCAGCTGGATGTTGACACCATGGCGGCCGATACCCTTGCTGACCTGGTCCGGCTGCATGAACACTTTCACCTTGTCATCCGCCTCTTCACCCATCTCGATGTAGGAGACGACGGCGGGGTTGAGCGCGCGCTGGATCATCAGTTTGGGATTCTGCGACCACTGGATCACATCGATGTTCTCGTTGCGCAGCTCGCGCACGATACCCATGATGCGGCTGCCTTTGACACCGATGCAGGCGCCGATCGGATCAATGCGGTCATCGTAGGATTCGACCGCCACCTTGGCGCGCTCGCCCGGGACGCGGACCACTTTCTTGACCGTGATCAGGCCGTCGGCGATCTCCGGCACCTCCTGCTCGAAAAGACGCTCGAGGAAGTCGTTGGAGACGCGGCTCAGGGTGATGTAAGGCGTGGTATTGTTCTTCATCTCCACGCTCTTGATGACAGCCTTGACGGAATCGCTCTTCTTGAAGCGCTCGCCGGGGATCTGCTCGCTCTTCGGGATATGGAGTTCGTTGCCATCCTCGTCGAGGATCAGCACTTCCTTCGACCAGGTCTGATAGACCTCGCCATAGAAAAGCTCGCCCACCTTGTCGGAATACTTCTTGAACACGTTTGCCTTCTCGATGTCCATGATGCGTCCCTGCAGGTTCTGACGGATGTTCAGGATACCGCGGCGACCGAACGCGGCCAGCGGCAGCTTCTTGGTGTACTGGTCCCCGATCTCGTAATCGTCGGCGTCGCCGCCGTCCTCGCGGATCCCCTCCAGGGTGATCTCAGCATGGGGATTCTCCACTTCTTCCACTACGTCGAAATTCTGGTAGATCTCGCAGGTACCCTTGTCCACGTTGACGATCACGTCGAAATTGTCCGACGAACCATAGGTCTTGGCGATCTGGGTCAGAAACACGTCCTTGAGGACCTGCATCATCACAGGCCGGTCGATGTTCTTCTCCTCCTTGAAGTCCTTGAACGCGTCGATGAGCGTAATAACTTTTTCCTTTTCCATTCTATATTTTCTATTCGTTGATTGTCTTCAGCATTTCGTCTGCTTCCGCGGCGTCGATCCCGACGGAGCCGACGGTCAGGGCATAGTCCTCGATGTTGCGGTCGAAGGCGGTGAGGACGGCGCGGTGCACGTATTCACAGTCCGCCAGATCGACATCGGCATCCGCCTTGTCAATGGTCACCTCGAACACGTTGTCGTCGTCGTTGAACATGATGTCAACCAGGGTGCAGCCGCGCTCCGCGACGGCTTTCTCCACTACTTTTTCAAATTCTGTCCTGTCCATATCCAATAAAAAAGAAGACCTCCGCGGGCCTTCTCACACATTCACATCCGCAAATATAGGAATTTTTTGTAAATTTGCCAAAACAATCAACCTATGCGCAAGTTTTTTACCGCTCTCGCAGCCGCCGCAGCCCTGTTCTGCGTCTCTTCCTGCAACCTCAGTTCCCTGCAGGATTATGCATTCTCCTATCAGGTGCTCTATGAATTATCTTCCGAAGAGCAGAAAACAGCCATCGAAGATTATTTCGGGGATTTCATCGATACGCACTCCAATTTCGTCCGCCGCGGCGAATACAGCGAAGCCTGGAACATGGGTGCAGAACAATTCGCCAAAGATATCCAGACCATCGATGAAGCATTGATCCTGTCCATCCTGGATGATGAAAACGACATCGTCCAGCTGATGCTGAACATGACCGGAGACAAGACGAACGTCCCGGTTGCCTATGTCAGATGGCAGGGCAAACCCGAAGGCGGGGACGACGATCTATAGGAGATAGTCCAGCGACGCCGGGCCTTCATTGAACAGAAGGTCCATCACCGAGAGGTTCGGCACGAACCCGAACCGCTCCGCGAAAACCTGATAATAAGGCCGATCCAATCCAAGTTCCGACAGGATTGCGTTCGGCCTTTTCGGATGGATATCCACATGCTCCTCCGCGAACCGCTCCGTGGGGAGCAGTTCCGTCTTCAGCCCGATCTTCCCCAGGAAAAACCGGATGATGCGCAGGTCCAGCTCCCAGAGCGTACGCGGCTGCGCATCCAGGATGGAGAACAGCTCGTCCCGGTAATAATCGAAAAACGCCGACGAACGGTAAGCCGTCTCGATGCAGCGCTCCGTCTTGGCCACCCACGGGGTGGAATAGTCCACCTCGATCTCCCGGATCGGCAACTTGAAGGTCCCGTCCCGGTGCTTCACCGGGAAATTGAGGTCCTGCGGCCCGCCTTCCGTGTAGATGCGGCAGCGGTTGCGCCAGGACTGCTTCTGGTAATTCTCGCAGGCCTCCACATAAACCGAAGAATACTTTGCGAGCAGCGCAAAGTATTCTACCGGAGGGAAATATGCTATCGTCAGGACCGGGGCCACTACTCAATGGCGCCTTTGACCCCGACTTCCATGGCACGGACGATGCCGCGCTTGGAATTGCGGATGAAATCGAGGATGGTGTCACGCTCCACGGACTGCGGGAATCCGGCTTCCACCTTGGCGCAGCCGTCGGAAATATTGTAGCCCTGGAAATAGATCGTATCGTAGATGTCCTTGATGTTGCGGATCACTTCGGAATCGAAACCGCGGCGGTGCAGGCCGACCAGGTTGATGCCGGCGTAGCAGATGGGGGTACGTCCGCAGATGGAATAAGGCGGGATGTCCTTGTTGACGGCCGAGCAGCCGCCGACCATCGCATGGGCTCCGATACGGGAGAACTGGTGCACCGCCGTGTTGCCACCGATGATGGCCCAGTCGTCCACGTCCGTCTCGCCCGCAATACCCACGTAACTGACCAGGATGCAGTGGTTGCCGACCCGGCAGTCATGCGCGATATGGACGTAAGACATGATCAGCGTATCATTCCCGACCTTGGTCACGCCCTTGCCGCTGGCGCGGGTACCCCGGTTGATGGTGGCACACTCGCGGATGGTCACGCGGTCCCCGATCTCCACATAGGTCACTTCCCCGTCGAATTTCAGGTCCTGCGGGATGGCGCCGACGACGGCACCGGGGAAAACCTGGCAGCCTTCGCCCATCCTGACATACGGGAAAATGGTCGCATGGGGATAGATCTTGCAATGGTCCCCGATCTCCACATTCTCATCAATGAAAGCATACGGGCCGACTTCGACACCTTCGCCAAGTTTGGCATTGGGATGGACGGTCGCCAAAGGATGGATATTCACCATAATTACTTGATTTTGATTTTGTTGAGCGCCGCACGGGAAGCCAGGCTGTTGATCGTGTGGCCGGGTTTATAGGCGCTGATGGCCGCCTTGGGGAAGCCGCCCATCAGACGCATGTCCCCGATGAGGTCCAGCAGCTTATGCCGGCCGCATTCATTGGGGAAATGGAGTTTGATATTGCTCAGGTAACCCTGCGGCGTCACGGCCAGGTGGGGCTGCCCGAAAAGTTTGCACATATTGTCGATCTGCTCCCGGGACGCAGGATGCTCCACGATCACGATCGCGTTGTCCACGTCGCCGCCCTTCACCAGCCCGCGGGCTGCCAGGAACTCCAGCTCATGGAAGAACACGAACGTGCGGCACGGGGCAATCTGTCCCACATAGTCGGCATTCTCCGACCAGCGGGCGGACTGCACGCCGAGGACTTTGGAATTGAAATCCACCGTCACTTCGAAGGACATCTTGTCCGACGGGACCACGCGGACCCAGGAACCGGTCTTTTCATCCCGGATCTCGAAAGGCTCCGCAAACTCAAGGTACACCCGCTCGGCATCCTGTTCCTGCAGTCCGTCCGGCGCGATGGCGCGCACATAGCGTTCGGCGCTTCCGTCCAGGATCGGGACTTCATCGTTGTCAATCTCGATGCAGGCATTGTCCACCCCGAGACCGGTCATCGCGGACATCAGGTGCTCGATCGTGATCACGGAGACCTCACCCTCGGAGATGGTCGTGCTGCGGTCCGTCCGGGTCACCTTGGAAGCGATGGCCGGGATCTCCACGCCCAGGTCGGTCCGCACGAAACGGATTCCGTACCCGGCGGGAGCGGGCTTCAGGGTCAGGTGTGCATATTTACCCGTATGAAGGCCACGGCCTTCGAACGAATATTCCTTTATGAGTGTCTGTTGGTTCATCCGGGCCGCAAAGATACAAAATAATCTTTGATAATGCTATTCTTCGCCTGCCTGCTTGAATTTGGCATAAGATTTCAGGAAGTTCTTGTGCAGGATGGCAGGTGTCCCGAAGTACACCTGTCCTGGCTTGCGGATATTGCCGATGACGCCGGCCTGGGCCCCGATGGTCGTATGGTCGGCAATCTTGATGTGCCCCACAATGCCCACCTGACCGGCCAGGATACAGCCTTCTCCGATCTGGGTCGAACCCGCGATGCCGTTCTGCGCCGCCATCACCGTATTCTTGCCGATGACGACATTGTGCGCGATCTGGCAGAGATTGTCGATCCTCACACCGTCCGCGATGATGGTGGACTCCATCGGTGCACGGTCGATGGTCGTATTGGATCCGACTTCGACATCATTGCCGATGATCACGTTGCCCAGATGCTCGATCTTGCGCCAGGTGCCGTCCGGCTGGGGAGCATTGCCGAAGCCGTCGTCCCCGATGATACAGCCCGCGTGGAGGATCACCCGGTCGCCAATCACCATCCCCGGGAAAATATGCACGCCGGGATAGATGATGCAATGGGAGCCGATCTTCGTCCCGGCGCCGATGGTGACATTGTCGTGGATGACCGTGCACTCCCCGATCCGGCAGTCCTTGCCGATGGTGACGAAATCACCCACATTCACTTTCGCGCCCAGTTTCGCGCTCCACGCGATCCGGGAACGCAGGCTCCTGCGGCGGCGGTATTTCTTCTTCTGCTCCGACATGTATTTCAGCAGGTCGGCCAGGGCGCTGTAGGCATTCTCCACCCGCACGAGGGTCGGGGCGACCGGCGCCTTGGGCTGGAAATCAGCATTAACCAGCAGGACCGAAGCCCTGCTGGTATAGACGTATTGTTCGTATTTGGGATTGGCGTAGAAACAGAGCTGGCCGGGTTTCCCGTGCTCGATCTTCGCAAAAGTGCTCACTTTGGCTTCCGGATCCCCTTCCACTGTTCCGTGGAGGACTTCAGCCAGTTGTCTTGCTGTCAGTTCCATATTTTAAAATCTCCAGCCGAAGGTCACGGCAACGTTCCAGAGGCTCCGGTCGTCGGACACCCTGGGAGAAAGCACGGACTGCAGGTTGCCGGCCTGGTCATAGCTGTCATAGTCGAAATAAGGCGCGAACGTCGAGGCAGGATACCGCGTCAGGCGCGCCACCGCATCCAGGAAAAAAGAGCCCGCGGAAGAATAGCCGAAGCCCAATGCGAAGGACTGCGTCCTGTCCTTGTAGTAATGCGGGGTGACGAGGTTCCTGGCCCTGTCGTAATAATCATAGAACGCATCGGCATAGTCGTCAGCCGTCACGGTCATTCCGGCGCTGTCGGTCCAGTAGCGTTCAGGCGAGGTGGCCAGGGTGTATCCGGCACGCACGGCGAATGCGGGCGTCACCTTGAATTCGCCGCCGAGGCGGACGGAATGGGCCACGCCTGCAAAGTAGCGGTTGGTCATATTCTGGACCAGGAAGGCGTCGGAGGACATCCGGTTGCGATGCAGCTCGCTGAAGCGCATCACGCTGTAGTCGGCCAGCTCGTAATCCACGCTGACGGCGCCCGACTTGCCGATCGTATAGGCCAGGCCGAAGGACGCGCGATACGGAGAGCGCATGGAGTACTCGTATTCACCTTCAGGAGAATACTGGCTGTCATCGTAATAGCTGTCGCTGAAGGTCGTGGAGGCATAGTGCTGCCAGCGCTCGGACACCGTGTATGCGGTCGGCGTCTGGAAGGTGGCGCCGAGGCGCAGGCCCTCCATCGGACGGACGATGACGCCGATCTTGGCATAGATACCTGCCAGGTCCGCCAGATAATCATAACTGTAGGTGCCGCGGTTGAAATACGTGAGGTAGTCCGCGTCCATGTCTTCGTAGATGATCGGGAACTGGGAAGGATCCACCGCCGACTCGTAGAAGTTCTCGCTGTAGCGGTAGCGGGCCGTAGGCAGGCCGACATTGAAGCCGACATACACGCGGTCGGAGATGTTGAGTCCCAGGTTGAAGATCAGGTCGTTCTTGCTGCCCCGCTTGGTCCGGGACGAGGTCTGGGAAAGAGGTCCGGGGACATAGTGATACGAGCCGTCATCCGAGATGGTCTCGGTCACGCCGGCATACTCGCCGTCCCAGCCGTAAGGGCCGTACATGCCGCCCTGATAGGCCGTCAGCAGGTCCCAGGGTGCGTCGCTGTTCTGGAACGAACCGGAGTTGGCCAGGGTGCTCTCGGGATAGCCGAAAGCCGCATCGGCGAATTCCGCGAGCTTGGAGGTACGGCTGTTGGTGCCGAAGGCATCCGAAGCGAAGTTGTAGTTGTTGGTCTGCGTGGAGATGACGCCGAAGTTGAAACTCTTCACGCCCTGCCGCCGTCCGGTCTTGAATTCCATGGAAAGGCCGATATTCGGCATGTTCATCCGCGTCTGCGTAAGGCCGGTGGACGGGCTGTAGGAATTCTCCCCCTCGGGAGACCAGGCGGAGTTGACCGCCGAAAGGGTGAATCCCGGGGTGATGACAAACTGTCCGAAGCCCGCCACCGCGGAGCCGGCCGGGTTGATCACGGCCGAGCCGAGATCACCGCCGAGCGCTGTCACCGCATTGCCCATCGCCATGCTCCGGGCCGTGCCGAAGTAGTGGTTCTGGCTGAAGGTGATGGCATCGTACATATTCTGTGCGCCTGCACCGGCCGCGAAGGCCAGGAGCGTCACTGCTGCCAATATCTTTTTCATTGTTTCCGTCTGTTTGAAATGGTTGATGGTTTCTGGTAGGATCCGGGACATAGCCGGAAGGTGGGAAATTCAAGCCCGGGGCACCCGGGCATCAACCCTGTCATCTGCGTCCGCCGTGGCTGCCGCCGCCACCGCCGCTGCTGTGGGAGCCGCCGCCTCCGCTGTATCCGCCGCCACCGCCGCCGCTATATCCGCCACCGCCGCCACCGTAGCTGCGGGAAGAGCCGCTATAGCTGCCGGACGAGGAATTGCGGGAATAGGAAGAGCTGCTGCCGGAAGAAGAGCTGCGCGCGGAAGAACTGCGGTTGCCGGAAGAGGAACTGCCGGAGTTGCCGTTGCCATACCCGCGGGAGTAGTTGTAGCCCTGTTCGCGGCTGCGGGAGTAATTGTAGCCGGAGGATCCGCTGCTGCGGGAAGTGGAAGAAGCGGAACCGCTGCTTCTCGTGGTGGTGCCGGAACGGCGCACGGATGTGCCCTGTCCGCCGTGGATGATGGAGCTGCCACCGGATCCTGCCGTGCCGCCGTAGCGGTAATTGATGCCGCTGCCGGGGCGTGACGTGCGGCTTCTGCCGCTCTCCGTCAGTGCGCGGGGCGTATAGACCGTATTGCCGCGGTAGCGTCCGCCGGCCCAGCCGCCGCCATAGTAATAGGGATGGTCGTACCAGCCGTAGCGGTGTCCGTACCAGCCATAGCCGCCATACCACGGATCATAGTACCAGGGGTCATACCAGGCGTAACCGTAGCCGCCATACCAGGGATCGTAATACCAGGGATCGTACCAGCCGGCATACCAGGGGTCATACCAACCCCAGCGGCCCCAGCGGCCCCAATAGTAAGAACCGAATCCCACGCCGCCCCAGACCCAGGGGGAATAGTAAGAATAAGGGTAACGCCAGGAATAGCCCCAGGGGTCGTCCAGGACGACTACGAGGGTGTCACGGCTCCCCTGCTGCTTGCGGGCGATATTTGCAGCCGCCATCGCTTCGAATTCTTCTTCGGTATAAAGGCGGACGACTGCAGGCTCTTCTCCCGGATTCAGATAAAGTCCGTCCTGGAACCGCTGCTGTGAATACTGAGCAGTGGTACCACAGGATGCCAGGGCCAGCAGGGCGGCCAAAGGCAGTAAAAGTGTCGTGCTCCGTTTCATATTTTCGTCTCCTATCAATAAAAAAGTTTTATCTTTGCAAATGCAAGTATGATGCCTGAAATCATCACTTATTAGATGCAAATTTCGAAAAAAAACGCAGTTTTTCAAGAAGAATATGGCAAAAGAGGTTACCAAACGATCCGAGAACTATTCCCAATGGTATAATGATCTGGCACTTAAAGCCGATCTGGCAGAGCAGTCCGCCGTCCGGGGCTGCATGGTCATCAAGCCCTATGGCTATGCCATCTGGGAGAAAATGCAGGGCACGCTGGATGCGATGTTCAAGCGCACAGGCGTCCAGAACGCCTATTTCCCGCTGTTCATCCCCAAATCATTTTTCAGCCGTGAGGCCGAGCACGTGGCCGGCTTCGCCAAAGAATGCGCCGTGGTCACCCACCACCGCCTGATGAACGACCCCGACGGCGGGGGCGTGGTCGTCGATCCCGATGCGAAACTGGAAGAAGAACTGATCGTCCGGCCGACCTCCGAGACCATCATCTGGAGTACCTACAAGAACTGGATCACCTCCTGGCGGGATCTTCCCATCCTGTGCAACCAGTGGTGCAACGTGGTCCGCTGGGAGATGCGCACGCGCCTGTTCCTGCGCACCGCGGAATTCCTCTGGCAGGAGGGGCACACAGCCCATGCCACGGCGGAGGAAGCAGAAGCCAAGGCCAATGAGATGGTGCATGTCTATGCCGATTTCGCCCGCAACGTGATGGCCCTGCCGGTCATCGTCGGGCACAAGAGCCCCAACGAGCGCTTCGCCGGCGCCATCGACACCCTCACCATCGAGGCGATGATGCAGGACGGCAAGGCCCTCCAGGCCGGCACTTCCCATTTCCTCGGGCAGAACTTCGCCAAGTCCTTCGACGTGCAGTTCACCAACAAGGAAGGCAAGCAGGAATATGTCTGGGCCACTTCCTGGGGCGTCAGCACCCGCCTGATGGGCGCGCTCATCATGGCCCACGGCGACGACAACGGCCTCGTCCTGCCCCCGAAGCTCGCCCCCATCCAGGTCGTGATGGTGCCGATCTACAAGACCGACGAGGAGCGCAACGCCGTCCTGGCCAAGATGGAGGAAGTCCGCCAGGGACTGGAAGCCCTCGGCCACAGCGTCAAGGTGGATGACCGCGACACGGTCCGTCCCGGCTTCAAGTTCGCGGAATGGGAGCTCAAGGGCGTCCCCGTGCGCCTCGCCATGGGTGCACGCGACCTCGCCGCAGGCACGGTCGAAGTAGCCCGCCGCGACACGCTCACCAAGGAGACGATGCCGCTCGAAGGCATCGCGGAGCACATTGCCAGCCTGCTCGACGACATCCAGCAGAGCATCTACGACAAGGCCCTCGCGTTCCGTGACGCCAACGTGGAGAAGTGCGACAGCTGGGAGGAATTCAAAGTAAAGATCCAGACCGGCAAGTTCCTGCTCTGCCACTGGGACGGCACGGTCGAGACCGAACAGGCCATCAAGGATGCAACGAAAGCCACCATCCGCTGCATCCCTATTGACAGCTACGTCTGCGAAGAGGAAGGAACGGACATCTTCTCCGGCAAGCCTTCCCACCGCAGGGTGGTATTTGCGATTTCGTATTAACCAATGATTGACCTACCATGAAGAAGATTACGCTCGTTCTCGCTGCGTTCATCACAGCCTTTGCCACCGCCTCCGCCCAGGAAGACCTCCTGAAAGCGACGGCCGAAGCGGCGGCCGCATTTTCCGAGTCCGCCCAGGAAGAAGTCCCGGTGGAGAAACCCAGTTACTGGACCAAATATGCCGTTTTCGATCTCGGCTTCAACCAGACCGCGCTCTGGAGCTGGGCGTCCGGCGGCTACAATACAGCTACGCTGCGCATCGGGATCGACCTCAATGCCAACTATGCCAAAGAAATGGCTACCTGGACCAACCGGCTCCAGATGATGTACGGTTTCCTGTGGTCGGCCGACAAGGAGAATCTTATCCAGAAGAGCGCCGACCTGCTCCAGTTCGAGAGCCGCTTCGGCTACCAGACCTCCCCGGAAAGCTTCTGGAAGTACACCGCGGACTTCACGATGCGGAGCCAGTTCTCCAACAGCTATGACACCTACGTCCAGGGTGCGGACGGCAAATGGTCCGGGACGCTCAAGTCCGGTTTCTTCGCCCCGGGTTACATGACCTTCGGCGTCGGTATGGCCTGGGACCCGGCCCCGTGGTTCAGCCTCAACCTTTCGCCGGTCACCGGCGGCTTCACCTTCTGCTCCATCCCCGAGCTCCGCAAGGGTTACGGTATGCAGCTGCGCGAGCCGTCCCTCGACCCGCTCATCGGCTCCAACTACAACAGCCAGCTCTTCCAGCTCGGTGCCCAGATCAAGGCCAACCTCAAGGCTTCGGTCAACGACATCTTCACCTATGAGACGCAGCTGATCCTCTTCACGGACTACCTCAACCATCCGTTCAAGTACAACCGCGTCAACTGGGACAACAAGCTCTCCCTGCTCGTCGGCAAGTACATCAAGCTCGCCTTCGACACCTGGCTGATCTATGACCCGATCGTGCTGATCACCGACAAGGCCGGCCAGAATCCCACCCAGCGCGTCCAGTTCAAGGAGTTCTTCTCCTTCAACTTCACCTACACGCTCGGCAAGAAGAAATAATCCCCATGCGGATCCTGCTCGCCGTCAGCGGAGGCATCGACTCGATGTACCTGGCAAACCGGGCCCCGGAACTGTTTCCCGGAGCCCGGTTTGCCGTCGCGCACTGCAATTTCGGCCTGCGCGGAGACGAATCGGACGCGGACGAAGCCTTCGTGCGGGCATGGTGCGTGGAAAACGGGCTGGAATGCTTCGTGGAGCGTTTCGATACGCGTGCCTTCGCCGCGGAACACGGCCTGAGCATCGAGATGGCGGCGCGGGAACTGCGCTATGCCTGGTTCGCCCGCCTGCTGGAAACCCGGGGCTTCGACGCCGTGGCCGTGGCGCACAATGCCGACGACAATGCGGAGACCCTGCTCCTGAACCTCCTGCGCGGCACGGGTACCCGCGGCTTGCGCGGAATGGGAGACCGGGACGGCATCGTCCGTCCCATGCTGGACACGACCCGCGCCGAGATCCGCACCTGGATGCAGGAGCACGGCTGCGCCTGGCGCGAGGACAGCACCAACGCCGACAACACCCCCAAACGCAACCGCATCCGCAACGAGGTCTTCCCCGTCTTCGCCCGGATCAATCCTTCGTTCGTGCGCACGCTCGGAGACGACATGCGGCGCATCGCACGGGTGGACGACATCGCGGACAGCTATTTCCGCTCCGTGCGGGAAGGGCTGACCACACCCGCCGGCGCCATCCGGATCCCGGCGGTGCTGGCCCTGGAGCATTGGGAATATGTCCTGTGGCGGCTGGTGGAGGGCTACGGGCTGAGCGGGCCCACTTTCGAGAAACTGGTGTGCCTGCTGCGCCGCTACCGGGAAGAACCCCGCGGCACCGTCACCATCGGAGGCAAGACCTTCGAAGGGACGGGCTGCCGGCTGGTCATCCGCCGTTCACTGCTCGCTCCTACTCGATAATATAGACGTCGTCGCCGGGTTCCGCGAAATAGAACTGCTCGCGGGCATAACGCTCGAGCGTATCCCGGTTCCCTTTCATCATCCGGATCTTCTCGTCCAGAGCGGCGTTGTCGCGCTCGAGATTCTCGATCTGCCGGTCCTGCTGCTTCAAGGTAAATCCGGCCTGGACCCAGGTGATGATATTGTCCTTTTTCAGGAAGAGGAAAAGAAGGAAAAGCACCGTGGCCACGATGGCATAGCGGAAGAAAGAACGCTGCTCCTTGTGGGTGCCGTCCTTCTCGCGGTTCCAGATGTCTTTGGTGTACTTTGCCATAATTTGTACAAAAATAGTTATTTTTGCGAAAGAATCTAATCTATCCACAATATGAAACCTACACTTTTGGTTCTGGCTGCCGGCATGGGCAGCCGCTATGGCGGACTCAAGCAGATGGACGGACTCGGTCCCAACGGCGAGACCATCATCGACTACTCCATCTATGATGCCGTACAGGCCGGATTCGGCAAAGTCGTTTACATCGTCCGCGAGTATTTCCTCGAGCAGTTCAAGGAGACGGTCGCCCGCAAGTACAGCCATGTCACCTGCACTGACGGCACGCCCCTCGAGTTCGTGTTCGTCACCCAGGAGCTGGACAAGATCCCGGCCCGTTTCCTCCCCCTCAACCCGGAGCGCCAGAAACCCTGGGGCACCGCCCACGCCGTGCTGATGGCCGCCGAGGTCATCAAGGAGCCGTTTGTCGTGATCAACGGCGACGACTACTACGGCAAGGAGTCCTTCCGCATCGCGGGCGACTGGTGCCGCGCCCATGCGCAGAGCCAGGGCGTCTTCGCCATCGTCGGCTTCGAACTGGACCACACCCTGAGCGAGTCCGGCGGCGTATCCCGCGGCATCTGCCACTATGACGCGCAGCAGCACCTGACCGACGTGGTCGAGCACCTCAACATCATCAAGGATGCCGACGGTGTCGTGCGCGGAGACAATTCCGTGACCGGCGAACATGTGGACCTGCGGGGCAAAGACCTTTGCTCAATGAACATGTGGGGCTTCACCCCTGACTATTTCACCAAGAGCGCGGCCATCTTCGAGAGCTTCCTGGAGCAGAACAGCCAGGAACTCAAGAAGGAGTTCTACATCCCTTACGCCATCGACTGCATGATCAAGGACGGCAGCGCCCAGTGCGACGTCCTCTCCACCCCTTCCCACTGGTTCGGTGTCACGTACAAGGAGGACCGCCCCGCCGTGGTCGCAAAATTCGCCCAGCTGGCCGCAGACGGAGTCTACCCCAGCCCGCTTTACAAGTAATCCCATGACGAAGAGGGCCAAGCCCAGGAATTTCGGTTTCCTGGAGAAATTCAATTACTACGTCCCCGGCGTGGCGGACATGTTTATCCTGCTGGCGTTCCTGCTGGTCGGCGCCCTGCTGGGCAACATCGTTTCCCTCGGATTCGTCGCCGTGCTGGGCCGGGAAGCCGGAATGGAGTACGGCATGCTGGTTTCCTACCCGCTAATGTTCATCCCTGCGATGATGTATGCCAGCATCAAGAGCCGCAACAACAGTTTCGTCAGGAGCGGCCTGCTGCTGGACAGCAATCATTTCCAACCGCTGGGGGCAGCGCTCTGCGTCCTGTTCGTCATTCTGGCGACCCTGGGGGCCGCGTTCTGCTCGGACGCCATCCTCTCGGCGATGCCGGAGATGCCGGACTGGCTGGAAGAAACGCTCAAAGGGATGACCTCCGGCGACCACTTCTGGCTGAATTTCCTGATGGTGAGCATCTTCGCTCCATTCTTCGAGGAGTGGCTCTGCCGGGGCATGGTGCTCCGCGGACTGCTCGGCAACCAGGTGAAACCGGTCTGGGCCATCGTAATCTCGGCCGTCTTCTTCGCCGTGATCCACCTCAACCCCTGGCAGGCCGTGCCGGCCTTCCTGCTGGGCTGCCTGTTCGGTTTCGTCTATTACAAGACGGGGTCGCTGAAGCTCACGATGCTGATGCACTTCACCAACAACACCTTCTCGCTGGTGATGAGCAACGTGGAGGCATTCGAGGACGTGGAATCCTGGCTGGATGTACTGCCGGGAGCGCGCTATTGGGTGATCTTCACCGCCTGCCTCCTGATGATCGTCCTGATCATCAACGCATTCCGCCGGATCCCCCAGGAGCACGAAGCCGGCAACATGGACCCGGTGCACGCGCTCTTCGACGAATAATCTCAGCGCAGGTCCAGGCGCAGGTAATGCGTCCCGGGCCCGGTCAGCCAGTAATCCGGATAAAAAGTCTTCCCGTCCAGGGAAAGCGTATAGACATGACCCATCGTCCCCTCGCCGGCGTCCGCGCCGCAGGGGACGATTTCGTGCAGGTCGGCATCCAGGGAGAACTCCGCCTGCTCCCAGCTGGTAATGTCCGGCGAAGCCATCACCAGGGGCCCGTACATCAGGGCGCCTTCCCACATCGGGCTGAAGGGGGTCTGTGCCTGCCCTTCCGTCGCAGCCGCCTCCATTTTGTCCGGGCCGAAGAAAAGATGCGTGCCGAACGGCATCCGGATACTCACCCGGTCCCCCGCCTTCCAGTCCCGTTCGGGGATCTCCGCGTACGAGCAGGGCTTGAAAGAACGGGCGATGCGGCGGCCGTTGAGCCGGATCTCGAAGTCCCGGCCGGACCAGTACGGCACCCGCAGCTTCATGGAGAAACGGCCGCCCCGTTCGATGGTGATCTCCGAAGATTCCGCCGGCCAGGCGCAGTCCTGGCGGAAAGACACGCCTCTCTCCGCCCAGACCGCCGTTGTAGGCAGGTATAGCGCCACCCACAGGGTATTGTCGGACACGAAATAAGCCGCTTCCTGATATTTCACATGGTTCTCGGCTCCCGTGCCGCCGCAGCAGGAAATCTGCGGCGTTTCGTTGCCGAAAGGCTTGGCGGCATTCAGGCCCACGGCATACTGGTAGGTCACTCCGTAGTGTTCCGGATGGACCGATCCGACAATCTGGTTGTACAGGACGCGTTCGTAGTAGTCCATATAGCGGGCGTCATCCGGATCGAAGCCGTTCAGGTCTTTCGTCAGCTTGGCCAGATTGTAGGCGCAGCAGGTCTCGTTGATGTCCGGATCCGGATGCACGGTCCCCTGCCGGTCCGTATGGGCATTGGTATTGAGGCTCAGCATCTGCGTGTACGGTTCGCGGAACATCTCCCCGTTGCCCACGCCGCCCGTCGCATAGGCGTAGCGGCCCTGCACGAGTTCCCAGAAATTGCGGGCCACGGCATAGTAGCGCGGCTCGCCGGTCTTCCCGTACAGTTGCAGGGCCCCGACGGTCATCGGGATGTGCTGGTTCGCATGGCGGCCCCGGATGTCGTCGATCCCCTGCGCAAGCGGACCGTAGAAGGCCGGGGCGTCGAAGAAGCCGGCCGCCTCGCGGAGCCGGGCATGGTCCTCCGGGTCCGTGACCAGGCCGGAGAGCCGGGCAAGCGATTCCTGCATGCCGCCCACCTCGCCGGCGATGTACATATTCCACATTTCATAGCGGTTGCCGGGCCGCTCGCGACGTTCCTCCTGTGTCCCCTTCTCCTGCACGAAAGTCCTGTAGTGCAGGCGGTTCCATACCCACAGGCCCATGTCCCGGGCTATCAGCAGCGCTTTGTCCGCAATTTGCGGCTCGTCTACGTTTTCCACGATGTCGATCAGGCCGGCAAGCTGCTTGTGGATGGTATAATACGGCGCCCAGACCCAGTCCCGGTTGTTGTAGGGGCGGTACGCTTCCACCAGGACGGGATGCTGGGCGGGAATCGCGTTCAGATAGCCGTAGCCGTAATTCCGCCAGTCCTTCCTGTAGCGGTCGAAGGCTTCCCAGCTGCCTTTCAAGGCATAGAGTTCCGCCCCGGGAGCGAGGTCGCGCGCCTCCCGCCAGCGGCCGAGGGGCTCCGACCAGACGAAGGTGCGCTCCTGGCAGGCCCGGAGTTCGTCCACCATCCGCACAAGCCGCTCCCGGAGCGCAGCGCGCAGATCGGGATCGTCCGTGCCCGCATAGGCGAAAGCCAGGGCGGAGAGGTAGTGGCCCGTGCCGTGGCCCTTGAGTTTGGTGTCCGTCGAATCCCAGCCCTCCGGCGGGGCATATCCTTCCGTCGGCAGTCCGTAGGTTTCGCGGTAGTTGTAGAGCATCCGCGTGATGTCAATCGCCAGGAGCTGCCGCACGTCCAGGTCGCGGTTGCCGGTCAGGCGGTTGTCCCCGGTCAGCCGGACATCCCGGAGCGGCAGGGGCCGTGCCACGAGGACCGGAGCCGGCCGCGAAGCCGTTTCCGTCACGCGGATTTCCGCGGTGACCGGGAAGCCCGTGTCTGTGGAGCTGTCGCCGAGAATGTATCCCTGCACCTGATAATGCGTCCCGGCGGGCCGGCCGGCGTTCGCCTCCTCCGCCTCCCGGGAGCAATCCTCCCACCGCACCTGCCGCCATTCGCGGGAGCGGTCCGCATACGTGACGCGCAACTGCCAGGGCAGCACGGGGACCGTCCCCGCGGGGGTTTCCACGGAAACGGGAGCGACACTGCGGATGGTCCGGCCGCCGGGGACGGCAAGGGCGGCCAGCAGGCAGACGCCGCAGAGGCATGCGACGGAGAGCAGCGTTCTAAGATTATCTTTCATCGGCATGGAAGTTTTCGAGGGTACGGCGCGCAGCGGCCACGTCATGCACGCGCAGGATGGCGCCGCCGTGCCGGAGCGCGAGGCGGTGCGCTTTCTCCGTATCGCCTCCGGTAAAGCGCTTGTCCGCCGCACCAATCAGGATCGGCCGTCCGAAGACGCGCAGGCAGTCAAGGCTTTCCAGGATCTCCCAGTTCTGTTCCGCCGTCTTCGCGAAACCCAGGCCCGGGTCGAGCACCCATCCGGTGATACCGTACGCTTCCGCCTTCCGCGAGAATGCGCGGAAATAGTCCGTCAGCGCGGGCATGATACCCTCCGGGTAAGCGCAGAGTGAATCCATCGTGCGGGGATCGCCGCGCTTGTGCATGGCGACATAGGGAAGCCCCAGTTCGCCGACGGTCTGCAGCATCTCCGGGTCGTCTTCCCCCGCCGAGATGTCGTTCACGAGGAATGTGCCCGCGCAGTCGTACACGCGCCTCACGATTTCTGCACGGGTCGTATCGACGGACAGGAGCGCCGGCGCATCCCAGGACCGGACGACCGGCGAGAGCCGGCGCCATTCCTCCCGGAGCGATACGGGAGCGGCGCCCGGGCGGGTCGATACGGCTCCCAGGTCGATGATGTCCGCGCCTTCTTCGCAGAGCGCCCGGATCCGCTCCCGTGCCTGTCCTGCATGCACGCGGCTCGGCGCGAAAAAAGAATCCGGCGTCAGGTTGACGATGCCCATGATCTTTGCCATAGCGCAAAATTAGAGATTTTTTCCATATCTTTGTGAAGATATGCTAATCGTATTGGAGGGCCTGGACGGAGCCGGCAAATCCACCCAGGTCAGATTGTTCAGAGAATACCTCGGAAGTATCTGCCCCAGACTGGAATACATCCATTTCCCCCGCTATGACGCACCGGTCTATGGCGGACTGATCGGCAAGTTCCTGCGCGGCGGTTTCGGCTCGATCGGGAGCGTCCATCCGCAGCTCGTCGCCCTGCTTTTTGCGGAAGACCGCCGGGATGCGGCCCCGCAGATCCGGCAGGTGCTCCGCGAAGGCGGGACGGTCCTGCTGGACCGGTATGTCTATTCCAACATTGCCTACCAGTGCGCCAAGCTCAGCTCCGGCGAAGAGGCTGAGGACTTGCGCGAATGGATCAACAACACCGAATACGGGCACTTCGGCCTTCCCCGGCCGGACCTCAATATCTTCCTCGACGTTCCCATCGGTTTCGTGGAGCAGAGCCTGACCGCCCAGCGGGGCGGATCCGACCGCGGCTACCTGCACGGGCAGCAGGATATCCACGAAGCGGACATCGCCTTCCAGCGGCGGGTCCGGGACATGTACCGCAGGCAGGCTGCACTCGACCCGCATTTCATCCCCGTGGACTGCAGCGACGCCGAAGGGCAGATGCTGGCGCCCGATGCCATTTTCAACAAGATCAAAGCCGTCTATGAGAGTTATCCGAAGGATTAGCGCCGTCCTGATCGGTTTCGTTTTCTTCCTCTCCGGCATCCTCAAACTGATGGATCCGGTGGGCGCGAAACTGGTCGTGGAGGAGTACCTCAAATTCCTCCATCTGGGATTCCTGCTGGGGATTTCCGGGCTGATCGGCTCCGGGATGGCGCTGCTGGAGACCCTGCTCGGTGCCGCCCTGATCACGGGCGTCTGGCGGAAAGTCACGGCCGTGGTGACGGGTGTGCTCCTCGGCTTTTTCACCCTGCTGACCCTCCTGCTCTACCTCAAGAATCCGCCCATGGACTGCGGCTGCTTCGGAGAGGCCATCCATCTGACCCACCTGCAGAGCCTGCTGAAGAACCTGGTGCTGCTGGGCCTGTGGGCCCTGGCCTGCTTCCCGCTGAAAAAGCAGGAGCAGACCCGGCGCGTCAAATACGTGAGTTTCCCCATTGCAGCTGTCTCCGTCTGCCTTTTCCTGCTCTTCTCTTCGCTTTCCATCCCCCTGGTGGACTTCACGCCGTTCAAGCCCGGCGCCGAACTGATGCTGCCCGAAGACATCGACGACCCCACGGACGACCGGACGCCTACCCTGTCCCTGAGCGATGCCGCCGGCAACTATGTGGACGAGATGCTGATCAACGGGAACCTGATGGTCATTTCCGTCTATGAGCCGGAGAAGATCTCCCCCGCCCGCTGGGAAAAGATCGGCACCCTCGTGCGCGAATGCCCTCCGCTGGGCTATACGCCCATGATCCTCGCTGCGGCGACGCCCGCGATGATGGAGAGCCTCGTCAGTTCTCCGGAGATCCTTGCTTCCACGTATTTCGCGGACCGCAAGAAACTCCTCACCCTCAACCGCTCCAACGGCGGGGCGACGTATATCGACGACGGTCTGATCGTCAAGAAATGGAGCGTCCGGCGCCTGCCGGACCATGAGAAGCTCATGGAAGTCTCCGGCACGGATGTAACGGAATCGCTGTTGTCCGAGAACAACAGCGACCGTATCAAGCTGCAGGCTTTCCTGCTCTATGTTTTCGCAGTAATGCTATTGCTCTAAGAAGGCTTTCATCCCCGCGAGGTCGTCCTTCGCGAAGGATTGCTGTTCGCCGGAGGCAAGGTTCTTGAGATTCACGATCCCCTGCTCCATCTCGGAAGCGCCCGTGATGGACAGGAACGGGATGGCCTTGCGGTCCGCATAGTCGAACTGCTTCTTGAGCTTGGCGGCATCGGGATAGATCTCCACGGACACGCCTCCGGCACGCAGGGCGGCGGCCACGGGCAGCAGGTAGCGGACCTCGTCCGGCCCCATGTTGGCCAACAGCAGGCGCGTGGCGCTTCCCAGGTCTTTCGGGAACTTGTCCAGCCCCTTGAGCACGTCATAGATGCGGTCGGCACCGAAGCTGACTCCCACGCCGGACATGTCGGGCAGGCCGAAGATTCCGGTCAGGTTGTCGTAGCGGCCGCCGCCGCAGATGCTTCCGATCTGCCAGTCGAGCGCCTTGACTTCGAAAATGGCTCCGGTATAGTAGTTCAGCCCGCGGGCCAGGGAGAGATCGATCTCCGCCTCCGTGCGGATGCCGGCGGCCTCGATGTATCCGAACAGTTCTTCCAGCTCGTCCAGGCCTTTGAGGCCGGTCGCGGAGGAGCCCATCACGGTACGCATCGTCGCCAGTTTCTCCGCATTGGTGCCGCTGAGCGTCAGGACAGGCTCCAGCACGGCGATGGCCGCTTCGGTCAGGCCCTTCTCCCGCATCTCGTCCTTGACGGCGTCCAGGCCGATCTTGTCCAGCTTGTCGATGGCCACGGTGATGTCCACCACCTTGTCCGGGAAGCCGCAGATCTCGGCAAGGCCGGTCAGCACCTTGCGGTTGTTGATCTTGACGAGCACGCGTACGCCCAGTTTTTCGAAGACCTTGTCCACGATCTGCACCAGTTCCAGCTCACAGAGCTGGCTGCGGGAGCCGATGACATCCACGTCGCACTGGTAGAATTCGCGGTAGCGGCCCTTTTGCGGGCGGTCCGCCCGCCAGACCGGCTGGATCTGGAAGCGCTTGAAGGGGAAGGACAGCTCGTTCTGGTGCTGGACCACGAAACGGGCGAAAGGGACCGTGAGGTCGTAGCGCAGTCCCTTCTCGCAGACCTGCGGGGTCAGCGGCTTTTCGGGATCCACCCCGGCGAATGCGTCGCCGGAATTGAGGATGCGGTAGAGGAGTTTGTCCCCTTCTTCGCCGTATTTGCCCAGCAGGGTGGAAAGGTTCTCCATCGCCGGGGTCTCGATCTGGGCGAAGCCGTATGTCCGGAATACCGAACGGATCGTATCGAAAATATAGTTGCGTTCTGCCGTCTCCCGGGGACCGAAGTCGCGGGTACCCTTGGGAATAGAAGGTTTCTGTGCCATCGTTATTTGAATTATTTTGCAAATTTACCTACTTTTGTCAAATATTCCGTTTTTTCGTCATGAAAGATTTTGTCAAAATGGTTCTGGCCGTGATCTGCGGCTTCTTTATCATCGGTATTCTCTGCTTCATCCTGAGCATGGGTTTCCTCGGCGCTGCGATCGCATCCGGGAGCGGCACCCCTTCCCTGCCCAAGTCCGGCGTGCTCAAGATCGACCTGTCCAAGGTCGCCTTCGGCGAGCAGACCCTGGAGGACAATCCCCTCAGCGGCATGGACGCCTCTTCGCTGATGTCCGGCGGCGGCTCCACCGCCCAGACCATCGGCATCTGGGACGCCGTGCAGGCCATCCACGCAGCGGCAGAAGACCCCGCCGTCAAATATATCTATCTCCGCACGGATGACAATGTCTCCAGCGTGACCGCGCTCGGCGAGGTCCGCGAAGCACTCAGCAAGTTCCGCACCGACAGCGGGAAGCCCGTCGTGGCCTATATGGAGAATCCCGGCACGGGCGAGTATTATTTCGCCACCGTGGCGGACAAGATCTACATGTCTTCCTACCTCGGCGCCAGCCCCAGGATCACCGGCGTCGGTTCGCAGATGATGTTCCTGGGTGACCTCCTCAACCGTTTCGGCGTCAACGTGCAGCTGATCCGCCACGGCAAGTATAAATCCGCCGGGGAGATGTATACCCGCGCCACCTCCAGCCCGGAGAACCGGGAGCAGAACCAGCGGATGATCGACTCCATCTGGGAGACCATCGGGACGCAGATCGCCGAAGCCCGCGGCATCAGCCTGGAAGAGCTGGACCGGATGATCGAAGGCCTGGAAATCAATTTCCCGCAGGACCTCATCGACCGCAAACTGGCGGACGAACTGCTGGACCGCGAGGGCCTGGAGAACAAGCTCGCCACCCTGGCCGTCGTGGATAAATTCGAGGATATCAAGTGGATCAGCTTCGCCGACTACGTGGAGGCCAAGCTCGTCCCGTCCAAGGCCAAGCAGAAGATCGCCGTCATCTATGCTGACGGCGAAATCATCGACGGCTCCGCCAAATCCAATGTCGCAGGCGACCGCTTCGCCTCCGTCATCTCCAAGGTCCGCGCCGACTCTACGGTCAAGGCCGTCGTCCTGCGCGTGAATTCCCCGGGCGGCAGCGTGTTCGCTTCCGAGAAGATCAAGGCCGAACTCGACCTGCTCAAGGCCGACAAGCCGATTGTCGCTTCCTACGGCGACTATGCCGCTTCCGGCGGTTACTGGATTTCCAACAACTGCGAGAAGATTTACTCCGACGCCACCACCCTGACCGGTTCCATCGGCGTGTTCGGGATGATTCCCGACCTGTCCAAGACCATCAAGGATTTCGCCCACGTGGGCGTGGAGAGCGTCACCTCCCACAAGCACGGGGACATGTACTCCCTGATGCGCCCGTTCGACAGCGACGAATACAATTACATGCTCGCTTCCATCGAGACGATCTACGACCGCTTCACCACGACCGTATCCGAAGGCCGCGGCATCCCCAAGGAGACCGTGGATGCCATCGGCCAGGGGCGTGTCTGGACCGGGGCCGACGCCCTGCAGATCAACCTGGTGGATGAGATCGGCACGCTCGAGGACGCGATCCGCTATGCCGCCGTCGCGGCCGGCGATCCCGACCTCGCCCAGTGGAATGTCAAGGGCTATCCCGCACCGCCGTCCATGATGGAGCAGCTGTTCGATGCGATCGGCAAGAATTCCGGCAACGACAACGCCCTGGTCGCGGCATTCAAGCGCTTCACCAGCCCGCAGATCCTTGCCCGCATGGACAACGACATCCGGATCAAATAAATTTGGATTCTTAAAAATAATTGCTACCTTTGCAGTCCCAAACACCGCGGGATAGAGCAGTCGGTAGCTCGTCGGGCTCATAACCCGGAGGTCGGTGGTTCGAGTCCGCCTCCCGCTACGAAGCAAGAAAGCCAGTCAGATTGACTGGCTTTCTTGTTTCTCCGCCTGGAGGGGGGCGCTGCCCCCTTACCCGCTCTCTCCATTTCATTTCGTTCGCTACCCCGCGGCTCCCGACCGCTGGATTCTACTCTGAACGCTTTGAAGCGTGACAGTATAACTTTACTGTCATAAATAGAAAAGCGACAGAGGATGGGATACAAGCATTTGACTAAGGAGCAGCGATATACGATAGATGCGTTGCTGCAGACACCGATGAGCCTGAGGGAGATAGGAGAAGTGATCGGGGTCAGTACAGGTATGGTAAGCCGTGAGATCCGTAGGAACTGTGACATGAGAGGATACCACAGGCCCCGTAAGTCACTTGGTTACAGGACGCCTTTGGAATATTGTAAACAATTATTTAATTTTGACTTTTGAAGTGTGTTGCACTTCTAATTAGAATTCACCTTAAATATAGCGCATTTTATCGAAAAAAACATTGCCCAACGCGCAGACTGGAGAACCGAGCCCATGCCCAGGCAGCATGAGACCTTCGTGCTCGAGAGGTCTGTCAGCGATCAGGAAATGGATGTACTCCGTCGCGGCAATATTCCGCAGGCCATGGAGGACAAGTGGTTCTGGTATATGGAGGGAGCCACTCTCTGGGCACACCGCAGCTGGACGGGATACTGCATTTACCAGATTGACTTTAAGGAAGATAACCGTCATATCGTAACGGTCAACCGAGACCCGGAACAGTACGGATGCACCCGTATCGAAGAGGATGTCAAGTCTCTGAACAAGCTCCTGGACTGGTGGACCCAGGCCCCCTATGATCACTATCACGAGTGGCTTTCGGAAACCTGCGATTCCTTGAAAAAGGCAGGTCAATCCTGACATAGGCCCGGGCATTGCAACAGGGCCGGTGTGCCCCGCGTCCCCGAGAGAAGCCCGCAGGGAGCAATAAGTGCGAAAAATGCGCCCCGCGTTCCCGAGAATGGGACGCGGGGCGCAATCTGGCTTGCTACTTGTTCAGCGCGCGGGTGATCTCCTCGGCGGCGAGGCAGAGGCGGATATACTGCGGCGCGGTGTTGATGCAGCACTCGTTCTCACCCCAGTGGAACGGGTAGTCATCCTTGTTCTCGAAGAAGTCTTCCTTGACGATCAGGCCGGGGACGATGCCGCCCGGGATGACCGAGTAGTCCGCCCGGTTGTTGGAATAGGCGACCTTCTTGGTGTTGACGCCCACGGACGTCACGAAGGAGACATTGCTGTACGGGTGGCAGCCGAAGACGAAGTTGAGTCCGGCGAGCACGTATTCGGGATCGATCATGTCCGGGAAGTATTTCCAGACCTTGTAGCAGTTGTACGCTGTATTGATCACGGAAGCGTTTCCGGCCCAGCTGGCGCCGCCGATGGATACGCCGTAAGGATTGTCCTGGCCGCCCCGCGTGAGCATCTCCACGTAGGCAGGTACGGCCGCCTTGACCTTGTCCTGGAACTTCTTGTCCATGTAGGGATAGATCTTGAGGGCTGCGGTGAGATTGGGGCCGCCGCCGTACATCGTGGAGAACATGCCGTTCTGCACGGGGGCATTCGCCCGCGTCACTGCCGGCCGGGCCTCCAGCTGTTTCTCGACGATCGGCAGGAAGAAATCCTTGTACTCCTTGTCCCCGGTGGCAAACCACAGCTCGATGGCGGCATTCAGGCGCGGATCGCCCATGCCCATGCCCCAGCGGCCCTGCTGCGGGTTCTTGGCCGGATCGGCATCCGCGAAATACTTATTCCACAGCATCTTGGCGTTCTTCAGGGAGCGCTCGGCTTCCTCCGGGTAGTAGTCCTTGAGGGCAGGGTAAGCGGCCGCGAGGGAGACGATGTCCTGCATCACGCCGGCGGCGCTGAAGCGGCTGGTGAACACGAAGCGGTCGTCCGGGGTGCCGGAGCGGTTGCCCTTCACCTCATAGCGGGCCAGGGAAGGATCGTAGACCAGACCGTCGGTCAGGGTCATCGCATCGCCGAGATGGTGGTAGTGGTGCATGTCCGGCTGGCCGATGACCTGCGCCACGAAGCCGATGTTCTCCACCTGGGCGTTGATGTTGAGCGTGCCGTGGAGCACCAGCTGCACGTTGTCGGGAATGCCGTCCGGGACGTGGATGTCGGCGTACTGCGTCTTCTCGTCGATGAGCGTCTGGTCGCGCAGGGGCTTGAAATCACGCCAGATGACGGCCAGGTCCTCGGTCGTATTGAGCACGGAGTTGGCCTGGATATCGAAGTCACCGGCATCGTACCATCCGCCGACCGCGAGGCCGGGGATGTGCTCGAGCGGTTTGTACTTGGTATTGGTCTCGTCGCCCTGATAATAACCGTCATGCAGGCGGACGTTGGCAGGCGCCTGGAGGGCGTCATCCATGTTGGCGCGACCGTGCCAGATGCGGTAGGCTTCGTTGACCTCCATGTGGTCCATGTTCACGACGAGCGAAATGTCCATCGTGGGATGCCACTTGTCATTGTAGATGTCCTTATCGATCGGGAAAGCGTTGGTCTCGACCCCCTGGTACTCGATGGCATAGAGGCCCGGCTCACGCACGTCGGAGAAGTCCAGCTGGACATAGTTGTAGCGATGGTGGTACACGCCCCAGACCTTGGCGGGAATGGTCTTGGCCACGGTCTTGGTGCCGTCCGGCTGCACCTTCAGCAGGCGCGCGGTCGCAGCGGGCGTATCGTTCCTGTCCAATTCGGCGACGGCCACCTTCTTCTGGGCGGGAGAATAACCGACCTGGGAGAAACCGATATTGGCCGGACGGATCCAGTCCTTGGACACGCTCGGCTCCAGGTACCACTCGAGGACCTTGCCGGTCTTGCCGCCGGGCAGCAGGGAACGGAGCACGAAGGTGCCGTTCTGGGCCAGGTGGCGGCCGTCATAGATGCTGATCTCGAGATCGGACGTCACGCCGACGCGGAGCGCGTCATCCTCGGGCGCCAGGACGATCTGGTGTCCGGTGGACATCGGCAGCGCCACCAGGAAGTCGCCGCGGCCGCGGTCGTCGAAGGTGGATTCCCCGAAATACTGCGGGATCTTCTCGGAGACGGGATGCACTTCGGTATCGTGCATCGGATACTTGGGCAGGATCCGGGCCATGCCGTCCACCAGGTAGTTGTGTCCGAAGTAGGAAGCCGGGAAGAACTCGAGGTTCATGCCCGCCTTTCCGACCAGTTCCTGCGGGACCGGCTTGTCCAGCCAGATCTGGACCAGCACGCCCTTGTCCTTGGGGAGGACCTTGAGGCGGGGCGCGAAGCCATAATCCTCATAAGTCAGCGACACTTCCACGCTGCTCTCATCCTTGTCGATCTTGCGCGGGCTCACCACGCCGAAGATATCCCACTGCTCCGGGGTGTTCATCAGGCGGACGCCGCCGCCGGTAGCGATGCGCTCGCCCCGCTGGATGATCTCCAGACCGGCGAATTTCTCATCGTAGAAACCTCCGTTGTAGATGTTGTTGTACACGAGTACATTCGTGCCCCGCGCCTCGAAATACCCGAGGTCGTTGAGTTTTAAAGATTGGGCTCTCGCACCCACGGCAAAGGCCGCCGAAAGGACTGTGATGCCGAAAAAGACGAATTTTTTCATATTAACGGTAATAGTTTTCCTGATGTGCAAGATACAAAAAAGTCTGTATTCCCGCCGGTCCGGACAGGGTCCCGGGTTGAGTTTGACTTATTTCTGAAAGCATTTGAGCCGCGGACGTCAGAGCCGGCCCGGCGGATTTGCTATTTTTGTCTTTAGAAACAAAGAAAACCGCATACCATGAAAAGAAACCTTCTCCTGCTGCTCTCCGCCCTGCTGCTGGCAGGCGCTGCAGCCTCCGCCCAATCCGTACAGACCCTGGATGATTCCAAATACAGCCTCAGCGCCGGCGACGTCACGATGACCGTCGATGCCGGCCGCGGCGGCAAGATTCTTTCCTTCCGGCTCGGCGACGAGGAGATCCTCAACCAGGGCCGCTTCCCGAACTCTTTCGGCAGCACCTTCTGGACCAGCCCGCAGTCCGAATGGAACTGGCCGCCGGTGGCGGAATATGACACCAAACCCTTCGAGGCCTCCGTCCAGGACGGCCGCCTGGTGCTGAACGGGCAGAAGTCCGAGCGTTTCGGCTACCGCATCCGCAAAGAATTCAGCACCGACCCCAAGGACGGCGCCTTCGTCATCACCTACACCATCCTCAACGAATCCGGGCAGACCCGGAAGGTGGCCCCCTGGGAGATCTCCCGCGTGGCCAACGGAGGCCTGCTCTTCTTCGAGGCCAAAAGCGTGGAACCGGCCAACAATATGGCCGGACTCCCCTTCACCTTCGAGAAGAAAGGCGCCTGGTACGTCATGGACGAAGCCAAAGAGAACCGCAAGATCAACGCCGACGGCACCGGCTGGCTGGCTTTCGCCAACGGCAAGCTCCTGTTCATCAAGAAATTCCAGGACCTGAAGGCCGGCGAGGAAGCCCCCGCAGAAGCGGAAATCCAGATCTACGCCAACCCCGGCAAGACTTTCGTCGAAGTCGAGGAGCAGGGCCCCTATACCACCCTCGAGGACGGTGCCTCCGTCAGCTGGACCGTCCGCTGGTACCTGCTGCCCTATGACGGCGCCCTCACGCCTTCCAAGGCCCTGCTGAAGAAGGCCCGCCGCATCGTCCGGTAAGGATTGCAAAAATGCAGCGGATGCTGTATTTTTGCAACATGAGATCAGCAATCTATGGCGCCGGTTCCCTCGGGACCATCCTCGGCGCATTCATCACCAAGAACGGCGGGCAGATCGAGCTCGTCAACCGCAACAAGGCCCACGTCGCCGCCCTGCAGGAGCATGGCGCCCGCGTGACGGGTACCGTGCAGTTCACCCAACCCGTCACGGCTTACACGCCGGAGGAAATGTCCGGCCGCTATGACATCATCTTCCTGATGACCAAGCAGCAACAGAATGCCCAAGTCGTCACCTTCCTCAAGGATTTCCTCGCAGAGGACGGCGTCATCGTGACCCTGCAGAATGGTCTTCCCGAACTGCAGATCGGTGAGATCGTCGGAGAGAACCGCGTGCTGGGCTGCACCGTAGCCTGGGGCGCGACCCTGCTGGAGCCGGGCGTGTGCGAACTCACCAGCGAGCCGGACAGCCTGACGTTCTCGCTCGGGTCCTTCGCCGCGAAGCCGCATCCGCACCTGCTGGAAGTCAAGCGCCTGCTGTCCCTGATGGGACCGGTGGACCTGGAAGCCAACTTTATCGGCACCCGTTGGAGCAAGCTCCTGATCAACGCCGCCTTTTCCGGAATGAGCGCCGTGACCGGCGGCACCTTCGGGGAGGCCGCCGCCGACAAGGAATCCCGCAGGATCATCCAGGCCCTGATCAAGGAATGCATCGACGTCTGCGCCAAGGGCGGCATCCGGATCGAGCCCGTCCAGGGCAAGGACATCGTCAAACTGCTGGACTACCAGGGTCCCGTCAAGAAAGCCCTTTCCTACTTCATCATCCCGATCGCCATCCGCAAGCACGCCCTGCTCAAGGCCAGCATGCTCCAGGATCTGGAGAAAGGCAAGAAGACCGAGGTTGAAGCCATCAACGGCGCCGTCTGCGCCTATGGCCGGAAGGTCGGCTGCCCCACCCCGGCGAACGACAGGGTCGTGGAGATCATCCACCGGATTGAAGCGGGGAAACTGACTCCTTCTTTCGACAATTTGCAACTTTTCACTTTCTGAAAGTCCGTTTACACGGAATGACAGTCCAACCCGCCTCCATGAGGCGGGTTTCTTTGTATTTTAACACCACTAAACGCACGCGTATGAAATTTTGCAAGAATTGTGGAGCACAGCTCTCCGACGAAGCCCGGTTCTGCCCCGAATGCGGGACCCCGGCCGATCCTGTCCAACCGGCACCTGCCCCCGCACAGGAAACGTATCCGAACCCTGCCGGCAATTTCACCCAACCGGCCCCGGCCGCCCAGCCCGGTCCGGCTCCGGACTATGCCGCGCAGGCCGACGGCACCGTCCGCCTCTGCGAAGACGGCATGTACCGCTGGGTGTACGAACTCAACATGTTCAAAAGCATGGCCATCCTCGGCACGCTCATCAAGGTGCTGGGTATCTCCGTCGGCGTGGTCTGGCTCTTGATCTGCATCATGAACGGGTTCGAAGATTTCGGTAAGTTCACCCTGGTGATACTGGCCGTTTTCGCCGGTATCTGTGTACTGAGCCTGCTCGCTTACCTGATCGTAGCGGCCATCAACGGCGGCAAATACTGCGTCCTCTTCGAGATGAACGAGAACGAGATCGCCCACATCCAGCTGCCGGCCCAGTTCAAGAAAGCGCAGGTGGCCGGCTGGATCGCCATGCTGGCGGGCGCCATCGCCGGCAACCCGGTAGCCACCGGCGCCGGCATCCTGGCCGCCAGCCGCAACAAGCTGACCTCACGCTTCAAGGACGTCCGCAGCATCAAGCCCGACCCGGCCCGGCACATCATCAAACTCAACGGCACGCTGAAAGCCAACCAGATCTATATCGATGACGCAGGCTTCGACTTCGTATTGAATTTCATCCGTTCCAACTGTCCCAAAGCAAACTAAGCCATGAAGTACTGTCCCAACTGCGGAGCCCAGCTCCCCGACAACGCCAATTTCTGTTCCGTCTGCGGCACCCGTTTCGGCGCTCCCCAGCAGAATTACCAGCAACCCCAGTACCAACAGCCGCAATACCAGCAGCCCCAGAAGATGACCTACATGGACCGGGTCCGCCAGGCCCGCCAGGAGCAGAAGCAGAAAAAAGGCCAGATCAAGTGGTGGATGTGGGCCCTGATCGGCATCGGGACCTATCTCCTGATCCAGTTCAACCCTTTAGGCCTGTCATAGCATGGACCCGGTCATCACCCCGTCCGGGGAGTTAGAGAGCACCGGCTACGAAGGTCCGCGCGTCCGTCTCTGCCAGGACGGGAAATACCGCTGGACCTACGAGTTCAACATGCTGAAGAATCCCGCCATCATCCTGGTGGTGTACAAGATTTTCGGCGTCCTGCTGAGCATCCCTTTCCTGATCAACGTGATCAGCCTCGCCTCCAAGGGCGAATTGCAGAAGGAATGGAACGACCGCCTGTGGAGCGGCAGCAATCCCAAGGTCTGGCTGGTCGTGATGGCCGTCTTCGCCGTCCTCATCCTGATCTCCTACCTGATCATCGCCTGGATGTACGGCGGCAAGTACATCGTGCACTTCACCCTGGACGAGCAGTGCGTCATCCACGATCAGGAACCCGCCCAGGTCCAGCGGGCGCGCAAACTCGGCCTGCTGACCGTCCTCGTGGGCATCCTCGCCAAGCGGCCCTCCACGGTAGGCGCCGGCATGCTCTCCACCGCCCGCACCACCTCCACCTCCGATTTCGCCAACGTCCGGCGGATCAAGCCCCGCCGTCTGATGGAACTCATCAAGGTCAACAAACTGCTCGACCGCAACCAGGTCTATGTCCCGAAAGAGGACTTCGACTTCGTTCTGGATTTCATCCGTCAACACTGTCCCAAAGCCAAATAAGACATGAAGTACTGTCCCAACTGTGGAGCCCAGCTCTCTGACGACGCCATGTTCTGCCCTGCCTGCGGCGCCCGGTTCGGCGCGCCTCAGCAGCCCTATCAGCAGCAGCCCTATCAGCAGCAACCTTATCAGCAACAGCCCCAGTATCCGCAGCAGCCTCAGTATCCGCAGCAGGACGCCCCCGTGAAGGGGAAAAAGCGGTCCATCGTGGGCTGGGTGGTCGCGATCCTGGTCGGCGTCGCCATGGTGGCGATGAAGATGGGCTGGTAGCTTTCACGTATATCATCAAACACCTCCAAACTATGGCATTCTGCACCCACTGCGGCGCCCAGCTTCCCGACGGCGCCAGATTCTGCACCAGCTGCGGCACACCGGTTGCCGCCGCACCCACCGTCAACCCGGCTCCCCAGCCGCAGGCGCCTGTCCAACAGGCCCCTCAGCCCCAGGCACCGCAATACAACCAGCCTGTCCAGCCCCGGCCCACGCCGCGACCAGCCGCAGAGCCACCCAGGGGTGTCGTGATCGATGCTCCCGCGGACGCGACAGTGACGATTTCCGATGACGTCCCGCCGACGGAAGCTTCCACCAGCGCCCCCGCCGAAAAGGGCGAGTTCGTCGTCGCCAGCTGGTCCTCCCCCAAAAAGCAGACCCCGCAACCCCAGGCCCCCGCGGCACCGCAGCAACCGTCCTATCAGCAGCCTGCCAACCAGCAGCCCCCGCAGTATCAGCACCCCTATCAGCAGCCGCAGTATCCACAGCAGCCGCAGTACCCGCAGCAGCCCTATCAGCAGCCGCAGTACCCGCAGCAGCCTTATCAGCAGGCTCCGCAGTATCCCCGGCAGCAACCCTATCAGCAGGCTCCGCAGCAACCGGCTGCAAACGGCCCGATGACCTTCAAGCAAGCGCTCAACAAAAGCAAGAACGACGTCCTCGGCCGGTTCCAGAAGAAACCGGCCCAGCCAAATGCCGCGCCCGCAGTCAAGCCGAAGCGCAAATGGTATTTCTGGCTGATCGTCGCCCTCCTGGTCATCTGGATTATCTACTATCTTCTCAAAATCTTTGGTTAGACCATCATGCACCCCGGAACGACACGCGCTGCCCGACGCACGGCCTGGATGCTTTGCTGCCTGCTGCTAACCGCAGCGGCCGGTGAAGCGCAGTCCGGCAGGCACACGAAGGAGGAGCAGAAGAGTTACTGGGTTCTGGACCATGTAGAGACGGTCAAGAGCCAGGACATTCCGTGCGTCATCGTCTCCGAGAACGGCACTGTCTACTCACGCACGAGCACATGGAGCAAACTCGTACCCAACGAGCACGGCGCCATGGTCAATTCTATCCGTTCGACGGATAACTTCCTGGTCAACGAATCCTGGTCCTCCCCGCCCGAACGCATCGAGTACGGAAAGGAGGGCGAGATCTCCGTCGATTACGGTTTCAATTCCTCCCCGGGGCTGGATGAATACAACCACCGCAACGCGCTGCGGTATCAGGTAGCTCTCTCCGCGATCGTGTCCAACCCGGCCCTCGAAGCCGTCCGTTTCGTCTGGAGCTCTGACAATGTGTCCTTCACGCCGTTTGTCGAAAGGTCCACCTCCGAGCGCGGCACACTGAAGATGGACAAGACGCCCACGGCGTCCCAATTGCAGCTATACCTCTCCGACAACTCGAACTACCACCCGGATGGCAGCTGGCAGATGCTGGTCTATGTCTGGACAAGCATCTTTGACGACAACAAATTCGGCGCTGACGAGCTCTACAGCGAGGACTACGGCAAGTACAAGTCCAACCTCGAGATCACCCGGCGCTACTGGTACCGATTCGAAGGGCCGGACCATGAAATCATCGAAGAGCATATCACAGGCACCGGTGAGAAAGGCGAATTCAACGGGCTACTCATTCCCCTGGCCATCCTGGGGCTGACGGCGGGCGCCGCTTTCATCGTGAGCCGGAAACGGCGGCCGAAGAACTTCGACCAAGCTGTCCTGCGAAAGACCACTCCGGATTCCGGGCTGAAGAAAGAGAAAAAGAAAAAGGGCAACAAAAAGAAGGACGACAAGAAGAAGCCCGCGGAAGAAGAGCCGTACCAGCCGCCCAGCACCTACCAGATCATCTTCTGGAAGGATTTCGAGGACTCGCTCGTACTGGACGATCCGCCCGTGGTCATAGGCGCCCGCGTCGAAGAGATCACGCCGGAAGGCGTCCACAAAGAGCGGCCCGATATGACACGCAACATCTGGATCAGCGGCGAAGAGCACTGTGAGGTCACCGGGCAAAAGTTCGATGGCCGTTATATGACGGGCAAGGTCACTGCGCTGCGCAACCCGGATAAGAGTTGCCCGGAGACGGCCACGATACTCGTCAGCCTGAATGCCACAAAGGGCCGCCTGCTTACCCACGTCCACTGCCTGGTCGAGGATGCCGCCGCCATCCTGATCGAGCCGCAGATCACTTTCGCCGCCGGAGAAGGCAAGACCCTTTTCATGGAGTTCCTGCTCTATGGGGCGGCCTCGTCACCGGAAGGTGTGGAGATCACGCTGGACCAGAAGGGGTATGAGCATTTCACGTCAGAACTTGAACAGGATGAGAATGACCCGGATCTCTTCCGCATCAACCTGACTGAATTCGGCAAGGACGAAGACCTCCCCGGCACCGTGGAGGATTACCTCTGCCGCATCGAGGTGACGCCACGCATGGGACGGGCTCCGGTCGTGGAAACCTTCCACATCAACCGGATCCACCTGGGCCTCCGGGTCGAACTGCAGGCCCTCAAGGCCTTCGCCGTGGAGTTGGAGAGCACCTTTGACCACGACATCCTGCCGCCCCGAGGCTCTTCGCGCCGCGTCAAGCCAGCTGAAAGCCGCATCGACATGCAGCTGGTCGTGGTGGACGAGGAGCACGACAACAAGATCGGACCCGTCAAGCCCGACAAAGGGCCCTTCTTCACCTTTGAAGACGTATTGCAGGGCAGCACGCTCTTCACGAAGAATCCGCATGCCGATTATGTCCCCAGTTCCGGGGATTTCTACCTATATGAGAATCTCTTCTTCCGGGACCCGGAAGGGAAGGATATCGGCTCTCCCTGCCAGACACTCGATTTCAAGTACGAATTCCGCGACTGGACGAAGGACGGGGTGTTCTGGGGCGTCATCCGTCCCACCGGAGGATTCCTGGTCTCGCCCAACCGCAGCCATGCCAAGGTCACGGTCCGGATGGAATGGCACGGACAAGAGTACAGGAAGGAGTTTGTCGTCCCGCTCAACTCCCAGCCTTACCGCATCGTCGATGTGCCGCCGGGCGGCGATATCACCCGCGCCCTCGCCCGTTATGAAGACGAAGACCTCCGGCGGATGGAGAACCTGGTCGATATCCGCCGAAAGATCGTCCTCGACACCAACTTCCGCGGCCTGAGCCCGTTGTTCTACAAACTGTCCGTGATGATCGAGGGACACGACGTGGCGTTCGGTTTCGACGATGCCGACTACAACGGCATCATGTCCATCTTCGACCGCTACTGCCAGGGTAAGATCGGATATGCCTTTGCCGTCAAGGATTTGGCCTCGACAGGCGACGAGGACCTTGATGCGGCCCTTGCCACTATCGCCGCGATGGACCGCTCCATCCCGGTCATCGTCCTTCGCATCGGGCTCGGCATCGTGACCGCCGGAGCGTCCGAGGTCGTCCTGACCCCGCTCAGCGCCATTACGGAGTTGAAAGAGTACGTGGACAGTGGCGGTGACAGCGTCTGGGGCGGATTCAAACAGGTAAGTGTCAAGATCATCAGCTGGGAAGTTGGCTTCGCCATTGCCGGCAAGGTCCTCCAGAAAGTCGCCAAGACCCAATTGGCACAGCGGTTAAAGCAGAAGTGCGCCGAGAAACTCAAAGATCTCGGAAGAAAACTCGGCATCCTTGGAGAAAACGCCTCCAAAGCACACGATGCCGCCAAGGCCAACCGGTCCCTGGCCGGCCGCAAGCCGTACAGCAGCGCGCCAAAGGCCGACCGGATCGCCGCCGGCGCGAGCAAGACCAAAAACATGGTCAAGACGGCCACGGAGATGGGTGACGACGCCATCAAGAATATGCGCAGCAAACCCCTCTCCTCGAAATCGATCTTTGCCGAGACCTGCGCCAAGGAAGCCCGCAAGGATGCGCAGAAGATTGTGGACAATTTCAAGAGCGTCATGAACAACCCCACGGCCACCAAGGAGGAGGTCCGCCGCGCCACCCTGGCCCTGCAGGGCAACAAAACCGCCCAGAACATCCTGCGCAGCCAGCCGTCCGATATGCTCCGGGCCTCTTTCAACGCCGAGATGAGGAGCATTTACAAGGAGGTGGACGAGGTTGCCGTCAAGCGCCTGAAGGAGCGGCTCAAGGTCATGGGCGTTGAGAATCCCGAGATCCGCATCAGCAGCGCCACCGGCAACGCCGGGGACGACTTGCTGCAGGGCCGGAAAATTGCCGCCGACCGCGACGCCACCTTCCAGTTCAAGAACAAGAAGGGCAAGTGGGTGGACCTGAATGAAGAAGTGATGAAGGACGCCTACGGAGAAGCGTTCAACCAGACGCAATACAATTTCATCCCGACCGACCGGAAGGAGATGCTCAAGACCCTGACCAAGTCCGACCAGGCCCTGGTCAACGGAGCCTACGGACTGGAATCGTACGGAGACGATCTCGGCCGCATCATCGACCCGACCCGGGCCACGGAAAAGCTTTTGGACGCCAACCGCGTCGCTGACGCTTATGTGTACAAATGCAAGGAATGGCTGAAGCAGGGCGCCGAAGCAAAAGCCCAGGCCGAGAGACTGCTGGAACAGGGGTTCCGCGACGAGGCTATGCACATCATCGGTTATGGTGATGCGCTTATCGAGGAGGGCATGCGCCAGAACGTCAAACAGTTCAAGCGCATCCTGGTCCCGCGCATAGAAGCCGCTGCCGCGAACGGTGTCGGGAAAGACTATACCCAACTGATGGCCAAGATGCGCGTACTGGAGAGTATGGGAACCCCGCCGCCTGCGGGGGCTATTTCCATTACCCTGGAAGAAGCCCGCGTCACCTTGGAGACACAGTTCGGGACCACCATAGAAAAAGTAATTGAAGAGTGCGGCCAGGCTGTCCGCGATGTCAATGCAGTATTATAGCCACGTTTTTTGACACTTAATCCCGGGCATCCATGCGCAAACCCATCTTACTTTCCCTTCTGAGCCTGTTCGTCCTGAGCGGACAGGTATGCCTCGCAGACGGCTACTGGGTCCTGCAGGACTCCTCCGTCAATTCCAGCCAGACCGAGAAAAGCAAGAAACTCCAGTGGAAAGTCAAGCCCAACAGTGCCACGCTCAAGGACAACGGGACCTGCTTCACCTGGGACTCCCCACCCAAGCAGATCCGTTTCGGCGAGGAGGAGGACCTGACCTTCCATATCCAGGTCCTCTCCGGGGACGGAACGCACAGGATCGGGGACTCGAACCCCAACCTGGAAGCCTTTGCCCCGGGCGCCGCTGTCACGGTCACGGCCGAGTACACCGGGCAGGCCGAATCCTATTTTTTTGAAGAGACTGGACAGCACAGCGCCCAGGTCCACACTTGGACCTCCCAGGGTACGCACGTCACCGCCACCCTGCGCCGTCCCCCGGACCAGGACATGCACATGGATATCTTCTCCCCGGATCGGACCTCCCGCCTCTATATCACCGTAAAGGTGCGGCTCTACCGTCTCGGCGGACCTGATGCCAACAGCCCGGGCTGGCACTCTGCCGTTTGGGAGTCCACCGCTACCCAGACCTATGTCTACAAATTTGTCGGTAACGATCCGGTATACAACTACGAGACCGATGCGACGGACAAGCCCGGTGAATTCGGCACGAAGAAGATTCCGCCCGTCATCTTCTGGGGGCCCCTGGCCGCCGCCGGCGTCGCCGTCGCCGTCAGCCGGATAGCCGGGAACCGGAAAAAGAAGAAGAAAGAAGAGGAAGACGGAGACGACGGGGACGAGCCGGAAGGCCCCAGCTCTTTCCAGATGATCCTCTACAAGGAATTCGGCGACATGCTCCGCACGGGCGACGAACCCCGGGTCGTGGGTGCCCGGATCGAAGAGATCAAGCCCGGTGGGGAGAAGGTCCCGCGGGCCGACCTGACCCGCACCATCCACATCATCGAGGGCAACAACATCCAGTTGCTCTCTACCGGCTTTGACGGCAAATATTTCTGCGGAAGCATCCGGGTACCGGATCCGGAGACCACCCACATCCCCAGCAAGGGCTCCGTCATCTTCTCCTTCGAAGGCCCTTCCGGAATGATGCGCAACGAAGTGATTTTCAAGATTGAAGACAAGCTCAGGATCCTCTTCTGCCAGGACAACGTCACTTACGTGGCCGGCAAGCGGAGTTCGGAGACCGTTTATTTTTATGTCCAGGGCCTCTCGGAAAACGCGAAGGTCGAAGCCTCGCTCGAGAACGACAAGAAGCAGACCTTCTCCCTGTCCAAGGTCCGTCCGGACAAAGAGGGCTCTTACAGCGTCGATCTCGCCGACTGCCTCCCGGACGATGCGGTCAAGGAAAAGATGGCCGGCGACGTGGACAGCTGCTACCTGGTCGTCAAGGCCAGCGAGCCCGTCAGGGACGGCATGCGCGAGGTCAAGGAGCGCCTGAGCGTCCACCGCTTCTACGAGGGCTTGCGCTTGCAAGTCGGACACCTCAAGGCATACCCGGTCGTCAAGGGCACGGAGAGCATCACCATGACGGAGCAGCAGCCCCAGGACTACGAGCATCCGCTCGCCATTGCCCACACGCGCCTGGAGCTCACGCTTTTCGTCTGGGACGAGAAGTCCAACAAGATCGGCAGCCCCGCTCCCGACAGCATGGAAGTCACGTTCGAGGACATCCCCGAGTCGCTGGAGTGGTTCGGCAAGCGCAAGGACGAGCCTATTCATAATCCGGTAGCCAGCCTGGGCTTCCAGTTGCAGGATTTCGCTGTGGACTGCCGTCCGGTCATCGAAGGCATCTGCACCCGCACCTACATCTACGAAGTCGTCCCGTCCGCCATCATGGTGCCGCCCAACCGATGCAAAGCTGCCATCAAGGCCACGGCCACGTACCGCGGCCGCACCTTCGAGGCGGAGCAGACCTCGATGGTCCTCTCCATGCCGGTGCGCGTCCCCTCCGACTTGGCGGAACTCCACAAGATGCAGAAGTTCGACGAGCAGGTCCGCGAGAAGTTCACGCACATGCGCAACGTGCTCGTCTCCAGACCGCAGGCTCCCGAGCTGGCTGCCCTGATCTATAAGTGCGACATCATGCTCCAGTCGTTCGACGAACGCTTCGGCTTCTACATGCCGGAGTTCTATAACGCCAAGAAACTGTTCCTGAAGCTGATGACCGGCGAGGTCGGCCCGCTGTACGTCGCCGAGAGTGCCTATGTCTGGGAAGAAGTGTATTTCGGCGACGGATTCGACATGTGCATGGCCGCGATGGCCGAGCGGGAGCCCAAGACCCTGATGGGCCGCCTGCTGCTCGGCATCGTCACGCTCGGCTACTCGGAAGTGCTCTACTACACCCCGAAGCGATTCCTTCTGGAGTGTAAGAAAGCCTCCGAAAACGAAAGCAACACCTTCTTCGACAACTTCTACGTGGGCGCCAAGTTCGCCTCGCTCGAAATCCTCGAGGCGGCACTCATGAAGAAGGGCATGGAGTGGGGACTCAACAAGCTCTCCACCACCCAGTTCGGCCAGGCGCTCGCCGAGACGGCCGACCTCGTCAAGAATGACCTGAAAGGCATCGAGCAGACCCTGTGCAACAACTACTCCTCCATCGCCTACGTCAGCCGGCTCGCCCACAACGCGAACAAGGTTCTCCAGTGGAAGATCGACTTCCGCAAGCTCGGCAAGAAGAAAATGCAGGCCGGCAAGGAACTGCTGGAGAAATCCCCGGCCATGCAGGAACTTCGCGACCTGGCCAAGGAAGCCCAGGCCCTGGGCGAGCAGAAAGTCAAGCAGTTCATCCGGGCCTGCAACGATCCCAATATCTCCGAAGAGGAGCTCAAGGCCCTGGTGCTCTCCATCCAGTGCGACCGCTGGGCCAAGAACTACCTCAACTCCTCCAAGGTCATCGACAAATACCGCTTCCGCTTCACCACGGAGAACACGATTCTCAACTCCCGTGTCAAGGATGCGCTCAAGAAAAAGCTGGCCAAGGATTTCAACGTGCACGAGTCCCAGATCACCTTCTTCGAGGCAACGGGCAATGCGACCAAGGTCAACGCCTGCAATTGCAAGAAAGTGGGCATGGACCACGACTATACCATCCGGATCAACGGCAAGGACCTGCCCGAGGAGGTGGCCGGCCGCTACTGGAACGACGAATACTGCTACCAGGCCACCGGAAGCAAGAACTTCTCGCCCTGGGACGCGGGGAAACTGGGCGAACAGGCCGAACAGACCGCCGTCTCGTTCGACGGGCCCGAATCCTTCCGGACGGACGTCAACAAGGTCATCGATCCCAAGGCATCTGCCGGTGTGAAGTTCGACGACGCCCAGCTGGTCCAGGACGTGCAGACCTACAAGGTCGAGGAGCCACTCAGGAAATTCGAGGAATTCATGAAGAAGGCTGCGGCAGAGACGGATCCCGCCTGGGCGAAAACCTACCGGAAGGAAGCGCTGCACAACCTGCGTGAAGCCGGCCGGCAGATTCCCAAGGGCATGGACCGCACGATGGAGGAAAAAATCAAGCTGCTGGATCAGATGGGGCTCGGCGACAAGATCGACCCTTCCAAGCTCAGGGCGGCCAAGGAACTGCGCGGGCGCGTCGAAGAGATGCTCGCGAGCACCGGCGAGGGCGACAGCCAGGCCCTGATTGAATTCTACGCCTCCTACAAGGCCGAGGGCAAGTCCCTCGCCGATGAGAGCCGCCAAGCCTTCTCGCTCATCACCGAGGTGGACTCGCTGATCGGCAACGGACCCAGCCTGCCGGACAACGTAGACTGGAAGACGGCCCTGACACTGAAGAACGTGGGAGAAGATACCATAACCGGCGAAAAAGACATTTGGTAATTGACACACAATCCGCCTATGAGACGACCGCTTCATCTTGTTTTACTCACCTTGTTGGTCCTGTGGTCCGGCAGCACCCTGCTGGCCCAGGAGCAGGATGATGAATTGTACTGGGTCCTGGACCGGGTCGAGACTTCCCGCAGCGAGAAGATTCCCTATTTCACGCAATCCGAGAACTCCCTCACCTACAACCACGTGCACGACGGACACGTCGAAGCCCAGGAACCATACTCGCACTACGCCAAGCGTACGGCGGAGGTGAACATCCACGCGAGCTGGAACGTTCCGAACAAGATTCCCTATTTGAAAGAGGACAAGGTGCGCATCGGATGGACGTTGACTTCCACCCCCACCTTCGAAAGCCAGATGGACATCTATTTGATGAATGTTCCCTCGCTCTGGACGATCAGCGCGTCCATATATACCCAGCATGGCGTAGAACGCAGCGGGGTAATCTACGAGCCGTATTGGGTATTCGAAAAAGCGACCGTCACGCCTTGCTACGGCAACGCCTCCGGCTCATTTGACACGATTCACACCGATGCGCTTCAGGAGTCGATGAAATATTTCCTCCCGGACGGCTCCTGGACCCTGATCATCGAGATCCAAACCGATGTATCCAGCCAGGACGGATTCGGCTCGTCCGACCCCATGTCCGACACGCATTACAAAAATTTCTTCGTCGCTTCCACCCGCTATTACTACCGTTTCCACGGCCAGGCTTTCGTGGAGGAGGAGAATGTCAAGCCCGCCAGCAAGACCCCAGGCGAGGATAACGGGAGCGATATCCCCTGGGAGATCTTCCTGATTCCGCCCGGAGCCTATGTGGGCTGGCGTGTCATCAAGAACCGCAATAAAAAGAAGAAAAAGGAGGAGGAAGAGGAAGAAGAATCCGACAAGCCGGATGACGACGAAGATGAAGAGGAGGAGGAAGAGGAAGAAGAACGTGTCAGCACCTACCGGATGGTCATCTGGAAAGATTTCGATGACACGTTGGTGCTGGACGATCCGCCGGTCAAGGTCGGCGCGCGCATCGAGGAGATCACCCCCGACGGGGATCCCATCGACCGCCCGGACCTCGCGAAGCTGATTTCCATCTCCGGGACCATCCACGCCAAGGTGCACAGCCAGAAGATGGAAGGCATCTATATGATGGGTATGGTCACGGCCGAGCGTGAAGCGGACGGCAGCTGCCCGGATATGGCCCAGGTCACTTTCGCCCTGAACGCCCCCGCCGGACGCTTCCTCAACCGCATCGAGTTCAAGGTGGACGATGCGGCCACCATTCTCGTGGAGCCTTCCATCACCTTCGCCGCCGGACAGGGCAAGACCCTGTTCATGGAGTTCTACCTCTACGGCGCCGCCGAGTCGCCCGAAGGGCTGGAGGTCACGCTCGAAGAAGCGGGATATGAGCATTTCAAGGCCGAACTGGAGCAGAGCGACCAGAATCCGGACCTCTTCCGGATCCACCTGACCGAATTCGGCGAAGCCAAGGAACGGGCCGGCACCATCGAGAGTTACGACTGCACCATCCGGGTACAGCCCCGGGGCGAACGTCCGGAAGTCACCGAGACCTTCAAGATCAACCGCATCCACCTTGGCCTGCGCGTGGAGCTGCGTGCCCTCAAGGGCTTCCTCGTAGAGCTGGAGAGTACGCCCGACCATGACTTCCTCCCGCCCATCGGCAACAAGCGGCGGCTCAAGCCCGCCGAGAGCCGCGTGGACATGCAGCTGGTCGTCGTGGACGACAGCGATCCGAATCATCCGGGGAAAATCGGTCCCGTCAAGCCGGACAAGGGCCCCGTCTTCAAGTTCGAAGACGACTTCCGCGGCAGCGCGCTCTTCACCGACAAGCCCAAGGGCGATGCCGCCGGATATGTCCCGTCCGCGGGAGACCTGGCCATGTACGAGAACCTGTTCTTCCGGGATTTCACCGGCGAGAACGTCCCCTCGCCCTGCGAGCTGCTGAAATTCCGCTACGAATTCCGCGACTGGATGCCCGACGGTGCCTTCTACGGGGTCATCGTGGCCACCGGGGGCTTCCTGGTGCCGCCCAACCGCAGTTTCGCCAAGGTCACGGTCACGATGACCTGGCACGGACAGGAGTTCAAGGAAGAGCTGCGCGTCCCGGTCAACTCCCAGCCCTACCGGATCGTGGACATCCCGCCAGGCGGAGACCTGATGCGCGCCCTGGCCAAGTACGATAACGAGGACCTCAAACGCAAGGAGAATCTCATCGACCTGCGCCGCAAGATTGTGATGGACCGCCGCTTCGCCGAACTCCGTCCGCTGTTCTACAAGGTGGCTGTGATGATCGAAGGACACGACAAGGCCTTCGGCTTCGACGACCGGGACTACGAGAACATCATGCACATCTTCAAGCAGTTCACCAGCGGGGAGATCGGCACTTATTTCGCGGTCAAGCAGACCGTCTCGCCCGACGACGAGACCTTCGACGCCGTCGTCGCCACCATCGCCACGATGGACAGGTCCATCCCGGTCATCATCTGCCGCATCGGACTGGCCATCGTGACCGGCGGTGTCTCCGAGGTCGTCCTGACCCCGATCAGCGCCCTGGCGGAGATGAAGGAATACGTGGACAAGGGAGGCGACAGCGTCTGGGGAGGATTTGCGCAGATCAGCATCAAGATCATCGCCATGGAGCTGCTCTTCGCCGGGCTCGGCAAGGGCTTCAGCAAGATCAAGCAGTGGCGCGCCGACCGGGCCGCCAAGGTGCAGAAACTGGCCGCCCAGACCAAGAAGATCGGCGCGAGCGCGGAAAAGGCCGCGCACAATGCCAAGGTCAACCAGGCCTTCGGCAACCGGCCGGGCTACAGCAGCGCTTCCCAGGCCGACAAGGTCGGCTCGACCGCCAAGAAGGTCAAGGAAACGCTCAAGAACGCCCAGGAGATGGCCGACGACGCCATCAGAAGCACCGGCAGCAGCACCGGCAAGCAGACCGGGTCGCTCATCACGTCGGAACTGCGGAAGAAGGGGGCCGAAGCCGCCAAGAAGGATGCGCAGAAGATCCTGGACGACTTCCGCCGCGTGATGAACAACCCCACGGCGACCAAGGAAGAGATGCGCCGCGCCACCCTGGCCCTGCAGGGCAACAAGACCGCGCAGAACCTGCTGCGTACCAACCCTTCCGACATGCTCCGGGCCAACTACAACGCCCAGATGCAGCAGATCTACGACGAACTGGATCCGGTGGTGATCAAGCGCCTGCAGCAGAAGATCATTGCGGGCGGCAACCGCACCCAGCCCCCCGAGATCCGTGTATTCAAGGGAGCGACGGGCAATGCCGGCAACGACCTGCAGCTCGGCCGCAAGATCGGTGCCGACCGCGACGTCACCTACCAGTTCAAGGGATCCGACGGCAAGTGGTATGATCTGAACGAGCAACTGATGGAGGACGCCTACAGCGAAGCCTTCAACGAGATGCAGTACAAGTTCATCCCGGGCGACAAGCTCGAGCGTCTCAAGACCATCATCAAGGCCGACCAGGCCGTGGTGAACGGTAAATTCGGCCTGGAATCCTACGGCGACGACCTCGCCCGCATCATCGATCCGAGCCGGCAGACAGAGAAGCTGACCGATGCCAACCGCATCGCCGAAACCTATCTCTACAAGTGCAAGGAATGGCTGGGACGGGGCCAGAAAGCACACGAAACCGCCGAGCAGCTGCTCAAGTACGGCTACGAAGAAGAAGCCCTGCACGTCCTCGGATACGGAGAGGCCCTGATCGAAGAAGGCGTCCGCCAGAACGTCAAGCAGTTCAACCGCATCCTTGTCCCCCGCATCGAAGCAGCGGTCGCCAAGGGCGCCAAGTTGGATTATACCAAACTAATGGCCAAGATCCGCATCCTCGAGGGCCTCGGCAACCCGCCGCCCAAGGGCGTCCCCTCTGTCACGCTGGAGCAAGCCCGGTCCATCCTGGAGAACAAGTTCGGCACCACCATTGAAAACGTCGTCGAAGAATGCGCCCAGGCCGTCATCGACGTCAACAACTCACTGTAGATAAAGTATTTTTCGGTATTCTATTTGTATATTGATTCATAAACTAAATAACACTGAAATGAAAAGACTTGCATTACTCCTTGCCGGCCTGCTGCTCTGCGGCACGGCCCTGCTGGCCCAGCGGCCCGCCAGGGAAACCTTTACCGGTCGCGTCTCCTGCGCTATGGGCAGTGAATCCTCGGCACCCGTTTCCTTTACCGTGGACAACACCACGGGAGATTTCTCCTTCACATCCAAAGGCAACGGCGGACGCGTGGGCGGTTTCACCTGGAAAGGCAAGATGCCTTCCGTCAAGAGCCAGAATCTTTCTGCGAGCGGCGCCGTATGGTCTTTCCAACTCACCGACTGGTCTGATTTCACGGTCGGGACCCGGGAGAAAGATCCGTCCACCGGCAAAATGGTCGACAAGACATCCCGCCTTACGAAAGTCCAGCGCTCCTCCGTCTACAATGCGCCAGGCTCCGGTATCAGCGACGGCAAGAGCGTTACGCTGAATATCCGGATTCCGTACAAGATCAGCGGCCAGAACGAAGCCGTCCCGATCACGTTTACCGTCACCCTGGACCTATCCAACGGTTATAAGGGCGCCATCAGTTCCGGCCCCTCCGGCGGCGGCAACACCTTGCGCATGCCCACCGGCACCAACGAACCCGTCCACATCAATTATGAGAACGGCATTTCCCTCGGCACGGTTGCCGGAGGCGGTAGCGGTAGCGGCGGCAGCAGCAGTGGCAGCACCCGCGCCACCGTGAGCGGCGTTTCGTTCAATGTGGCCCCCGGCTACAAGGCCAAAGCCCGGCAGAACCTGGGCGGCGGACAGAGCATGCAGATCAACCGCCCGAATTCGAACGACCAGCTCTACCTGGAAGTCCAGAAAGAGGGCCTGTCCAACGTCCGCAACCTCAGTTCCGACCAGGTGGGCGACCTGCTCGCCACCCGGGTGGAGTTCCTGAACACCGTGATGCCGGGCGTACGGATGAACGGAGAGCCGAAGATTTATTACGACGACAATTCGGACGGCTACTACCATCCCCACGCCTATTCCTACGGCAAGGGAAAGGATGCGCAGGGAAGAAACGTCGATATTTACACAGAAGCCACGCTGATCAACAAGAACACCATCACCGCCGGCTGCGTCATCGCGGCCGACAAGAAAGAATTCGAAGCGCTCACCGACATCTATGTCGATGCCGTCAACGCCGCCGCCGGGAAATAGCCATGAGAAAGTTCCTGATCCTCACCGCGCTGGCCCTGTGCCTCCCCACGGTCCTCCCCTCCTTCGCCCAGATCAAGCCGGGAGGCAAATGGGTCATGTATGATGTGAAAGTCATCAACAAGTCCGGTAGTCCGGACTTCAGCTACACCCCCAACTCGGTTCTGTACACGAACAGCAAAAGCTATTCATATTACAACCGCGAGGGCGGAGAACTCAAGGAGCATCGCGTCTCCGATGTCGTGACCATCAAGCTGTCGTGGGGAGCTCCTCCGCCCGTCATCAAAACCACCGAGGAAGGAAAACTCCAGATCAGCTACAACCTGGAGACCTCGCCGTCCTTGTACGAAGACAAGGACTACCGGCGCCTCCGTCCGACTCCGGGCTTCGGCCTCGACATCCGGCTGACGCTCACGCGGGTGGACGGGAGATCGGGTTATCAGAATCCGGAATGGAGATATATGCCCGATCTGCCCGCATGGGGGTCGGCATCGGGCCCGGCGATCCCCCTGATCCAGTCAGGCGAAGACTTCAGCTTCTACAAGATCGATGAGACAGACGGGAAATGGATGCTCGTCCTGCGCATCATCGCTGATTTCGGCGGATTTGCCCTGGATAACTACGATGAAGAGAAAGAATGGCGCAGCAGCTATGTCATCGATCATTATTATCGTTATGAGACCGACAAGGAAGCCGTCAAGCGCGTGTCCGCAGGAGGCCTTACCTTCGACCTGGACAGTGATTTCACCATTTCGGAAAGGTCTCCGCTGAATCCAGGAGAGACCCTGGTGATCGTCCCGAAAGGAAAAAGCAGCGCCAACGACAGGATGTTTCTAATCCTCAACACGGATGTGCTCTCCGGCGTCAAAGTGGAAGATCTCCCTGCCGAGAAACTGTCGGATCTGATGAAGACTGCCGCGAAAAAACTCTTCGACACGGCGGCCGACAGTTATGAAGTCACCAAAAAAACTGACATCAGCTACTACATGGACGGCCGGTATCCGACCGCTTACACCGAATTCAGCGGCAAGGACGCCAAGGGGAACCCCATCTCCTGCCGCGTGGAGAGCAAACTGGTGAACGGGAGTGTCGTTTCCTCCTGCGCCATCGCATCCGACAAGAATATACATTCCGGAATGCGGGGTATTTATGGAAAAGTCGTTTCCGCCGCCGCTGACCGCTAGTATGATCCAATCCCGCTGTCAATGAACCGAAAAGTCCTTCCTTTCCTCCTGGTCCTGCTGGGCCTTCTTGTCACCCTGCCGCTTCTGGCGAACGAGGGCAAGTGGGTTCTGCAGAAAAACAACGTTTTGGGCGGGTCCGGCCCCAAAGCCTTCCATTTCAAGGTCGGGAAAGCATCCGCCACCGTGGTCTCCACCGGATCGGCGAACGGCACCACATTCACCTGGGTGGACCCCGCCGACGAGATCAAGTTCGGTGACGAGGCCAAGCTTGGGTTCCCGGTCGAGATCAACTGTCTCGATCCGGCGACGACCCGGCTGATGCGGAACCAGAAGATGATGAGCCTGACCGTCACGGTCGAGATGTGGGACCCGTATGAATGTGCGGACTACACGAAGGACAACAACCCGTTCAAATGGCGGACGGAAGTGACCGAGAGCGGCATGGTGACCCGCAGGCCGGATGTGGATATGCGGGAGGAGTACTTCACCCCCACGGCAGAATCCATCCTGACCATCACGGTCGTCGCTTCGCTCAACACGCCCATCACCATCGACGGGAAATCGGTTTCCGGACTCGTCGGAGGCAGGACCTATATTTATAAATATGTAGGGGACAAACCCATTTACGATGTAAAGAACGAAGGCACGGTCAAGCCCGGCGAATTCGGGAAAACCAAGATCCCGCCCGCCCTCTTCTGGATCGGCGGCACCCTGGTGGGAGTCATCGGGGCAAACGAGATCCGCAAGGGTCTGAAGAAGAAAAAGAAAAAAGACGGCAAGGATCCCGAACCGGAGGAAGAGAAGCCCGAAAAGCATCCCAGCACCTTCCGGATGGTCCTCTACAAGGAGTTCGGCGACACGCTGACGGTAGGCGCCGAGCCGAAAGTCGTAGGCGCCCGCATCGAAGAGCAGACCCACGACGGACGGATCGTGGAGCGGCCGGACCTGTCCCGCACGATCCGCATCCTCGAAGGCGAAAACATCCAGCTGCTCTCCACGGGTTTTGACGGCAAATATATGTCCGGATCCATCTGCGTGCCGGAGCCGAAGCAGTCGGCTATCCCGCCCAAGGGAACGGTCATCTTCTACTTCGAGACTCCCACCGGCATCCTGCGCAACCACGTGGAATTCTATATCGAAGACAGCAAGAGAATCGTTTTCACCCAGCAGAACATCACCTTCGTAGCCGGGCACCAGAGCGCTGAGACCGTCTATTTCTACGTAGTCGGCCTCGGCAACGAACCCGTCTTCGATGTCAGGCTGGAGGATGACAAGAATAAATCCTTTGAGATCATCTCCCACGTCCGGCCTGACAAGGAAGGGTCCTGGAGCGTGGACTTGAAGGACCGCCTGACGGAGATCCCCGAGCAGATGGCCGGCAACATGGACAACTGCTATCTCGCCATCACGGCCAAACAGATCCTCAAGGACGGTGAGCGGGAGATTACCGAACGCCTGCCCGTCCACCGCTTTTACGAAGGCTTGCGCATGGTCGTCGACCACGTCAAGGCTTACGCCGTCGTGGCGGGCACCGAGTCCATCAACTGCACGGAGGAGATCCTCAAGAGCCAGGACCAGACCCTGCGGGAGAACCAGAGCCTCAAGGGGATGGCGGACTGGGACGAGAGCGACGTGTCCATCGTCCCCGCCCACACCCGGCTGGAGCTGACGCTCTTTGCCTGGAACAAAGAGAAAAACATGATCGGCTCGCCCTCGCCCCGGGATGTCAGCATCGTTTTCGAGGATGTAAGCGAGTCGCTGGAATGGTTCGGCAAGAAAGGCGCCGAGATCACCGAGCCGGTCCGGGCGCTGGGCTTCAAGGTGGAACAGTTCGGCATCGACTCCCGACCGATCAGCCAGCGTTCCGACGTGTCGGGACACACGATGACCTATGTTTATGAGATCATCCCTTCGGCCATCATGGTGCCGCCCAACCGCTGCAAGGTCGCCATCACGGCCACCGCTTCCTACGAAGGACGCACCTTCGAGGACAAGCAGACGCTGATGGTCATCTCGATGCCGATGCGATACGCCCCGGACATGCAGTCCCTGACCAACATGATGAAATTCGATGCGCAGGTCCAGGACAGGCTGGTGATGATGATTACCAAACTGACGAACCTGCCCCAAGCACCCCAGTTCAACGCCCTGATCTGCAAATGCCGCCTGATGCTCGACTCATTCGACGAGCGCTTCGGATTCTATATGCCGGACTTCTACACGGCCAAGTCACTCTACCTGCGCACGATGCGGGGCGAGATCGGTCCCCTGTATGTCGCCGAGCACACGTATTCCTGGGAAGAAGTGTATTTCGGGGATGCTTTCAACATGTGCATGGAGACCTTTGAGGAGCACGAACCGAAGACCGTCATGGGCCGGATCCTGCTCGGCATCGTCACGCTGGGCTACTCGGAGATCCTTTACTACACGCCGAAACGCTTCCTGCTCGAATGTCAGAAAGCCGGCGAGAACTACGACAGCAACTTCTTCGACAATTTCGCCGTCGGCGCCAAATTCGCCTACTTCGAGGCCTGCCAGAACTGGGCCGGGCAGAAAGTGATCGGCGGAGCTATGAGCGAGATTTCTTCCACCCAGTTCGGCCAGGCGCTCAAGGAGATGGCCCACGAGATCCACCGGGACATCCGGTCCGTCGAGCGGAGTCTCTGCAAGAACTATTCGTCCATCAACTTCGTCAGCAAGCTGGCCCGCAACGGCCGCAAACTGGCCAAGATGAAGATCGACGGACGCCTGCTTGGCCAGAAAAAGCTGGAAATCGGCAAGTTCAAGATGGAGTCTTCTCCCGATCTGAAGGAGCTCAAAGCCATCGCCGAACGGGCCCAGAAGCTGGGCGAGGCCAAGGTCAAGCAGTTCATCAAGGCCTGCAACGACCCGAACATCTCACCCGAAGAGCTGAAGAAACTGGTGCTCTCCATCCAGTGCGACCATTTCGCCAAGACCTACCTCAATTCCGCCAAGGTCATCGACAAGTACCGTTTCCGCTTCACCACGGAGAACACGATCCTGCACGAGAACGTGAAGCGGGCGCTCAAGAAGCAGCTGGCCAAAGATTTCGGCGTGCACGAGTCGCAGATCACCTTCTTCGAGGCCACGGGCAACGCGACCAAGGTCAATGCCGTCAACTGCAAGAAGATCGGCATGGACCACGACTACACCATCCGCGTGAACGGCAAAGACCTCCCTGAGGAAGTGGCCGGCCGCTACTGGAACGACGAATACTGCTACCAGGCCACCGGAGACCGGATGATCTCCCCCTGGGATGCGGACTACCTGGGCTACCAGGCCGAACAGACCGCCGTCTCCTCCACCGGCCCCGAGTCCTTCGGGCCCAGTGATGTCAAGAAAGTGATCGATCCCAAGGGGACCGCCACACAAGCTTTTGATAATCCGGAGCTGGTCCAGAAGGTCCAGACCTACAAAATCCAGGAGCCGCTCGAACAATTTGAACGAAAGATGAAGGAGGCCGCTCTTGCCACGGATCCCCGGATTAAGGAAGTGCTTGAAGCACAAGCACTGATGAAACTGCGCGATGCCTGCCGGCAGCTGCCCAAGGGCATGGACCGCACCCTGGAAAGCAAACTGAACGTGGTCGCGGACTGGGGTAAACTCGACAATCTCAATCCGGAGAAACTCCGTGCCGCCTACGAACTCCGTGGACGGATCGAACACATGCTTTCCCGCACCAGCGAGGGCGACAGCCAGGCCTTGGTCGAACTCTATGCCTCCTACCAGATGGACGGCAAATCCCTGGGCAAGGAAGCGGAGAAAGCCTTCTCGCTCATCACGGAGGTGGACGAGATCATCGCGAAAGGCCCCGACCCTTCCAATTATATCAGAATCAGGGAAGAAGACATGGAGTGGGCTGTTGTCCAGTCCATCAAAGGCGGCTTCCATGAGAAACTGGAAAACGATTCAGACTGGTGTTGATGATTCATGATAACACGCGAATAATATGATGAAAAAAATCTTTGTATTTCTGTGCTGCCTGTCCGCCCTGGCCACGTCCGCCCGGGCCCAGCAGTCCGTCACCGCAGGCGGTGTCACCTTCCTGCTCGCCGATGAATTCCAAGTCGCCGGCCGGCAGCAACTCTCCGACTCCGAGGCCATCCTGATCAGCCCGAAGGTCAATCCCGACAACGACCGGCTGGTCCTGCGGATCTACCCGGATGCCCTCGCGGGCATCGACGGGCTTACCTCCGAGGAGCTCGCCGACATGTTGAAAAACGCCGTGGACCAGCAGGCCGGCGTAATCGCCAACCCGGAGAAAAAGTCCGGTTTCAAGCTGGACCAGGCCTACCGTATCCATTTCGAGGACGACGCACACTGCCCCAATGCCTACACCAGCTTCAGCGGCACGGACAAGGAGGGCAATCCCTTCATGCTCCACGCAGAAGCGGCCCTGGTGAACGGCGTCATCGTCAGCGGCTGTGCCATCGCCATGGGCAAGGGACCGCTTGACGACCTGGTCGCCGTCTATCAGGAAGCCGTCGTCGGCGCAACAGAATCCGGCGATATCGCGCAAGGCATGGTTTCTACACGACCGGTGACAGCCGCAGGCATCTCCTTCGACATGGATGCAGACTTCCGGATCGCCCAGCAGTCCGAAGAGACCTTCCTGATCGTTCCGGTGGACGGCGGGGACGATCAATTGTACCTGATCCTGCTCCCGGACATTCTGAAAGGGGCGGACAACGTCCCGGCCGAGCGGGTAACCCAACTGCTGACCGACTCGACGCGCAAACTGGCCGATGCCGTGGCGAACAACTTCGGCATCAGCAAGGATTATCGTGTCCGTTTTGATGATGACGGCCTCTATCCCATTTCCTATGTCAATTTCACCGGCAGGGACGACCACGGCAAATCCTTCTCCTGCCACGCGGAAACCGCGCTGGTGAACGGGTCCGTCGTCGGCGGCTGCGCGATCGCCTACAGCGAGGAGATGCTCTCCCGGCTGGTCGGCGCCTATCAGGGAGCGGTCGGCGGAGCACTCCGGAAATAACTTCCCGCCGCACGCGGCTGACCGATTTTTGATAGCTTTTAGTCATTTCCCGGCAAAGCCCTGTCCGGGAAATGGCTATTTTTATACCAACCAACCACAAAGACTATGTCAGCCCGAAAACTGCTTCTCTCCGCACTTGCCATGGCGGCCGTCCTGACGGCTTCCGCCCAGGGGAAACGCTACTGCAACCCGCTCCCGATGCCGATCGGCCCGGGAGGCAACGCCTCCGGCGATGTCACTGTCCTCGAAGAGGGCGGCAAATACTACATGTGCTGCACCGGCGGCGGCATGTGGGTGTCCGACGACCTGCTGGACTGGGAGTTCCATGCCGTCGAGCACATCCCCGTAGCCCCGGACCTGGTCAAATACGAAGGCCGATTCTACCTCACCGGCAACTCCGACCACGTCTTCGTCGCCGACCATCCGCTCGGCCCCTACACCGACCTCGGCCTGTTCAAGAACACCGGCCCCATCGAGAAAGGCTGGAACGGCGGGTTCGATACCAAGATCTTTGTCGATGACGACGGCCAGCCCTACCTGTTCTGGCCGGGACGCGGCATCAGCGGCATCTACGGAGTCAAGCTCAACCCCCGGGACCTGACCGAGTTCGCGGGCGAGCCCGTGCACCTCTTCGGCTTCAATCCGATGCACGCCTGGGAGCGTTACGGCGAGATGAACGAGTACCCCACGGTCGCCTGGATCGAGGGGCCCTGGATCATCAAGCGGAACGGCATCTACTATCTCGAATACTCCGCCTCCGGCACCCAGTGGAAGACCTACGCCGAAGGCTATTACACGGCCACCTCCCCGCTCGGGCCCTACAGCTATGCCCCCAACAACCCGCTCCTGCGCAAGACCGAGGGGCTCGTGACCGGCACGGCCCACGGCTCCATCGTCCGGCTGAAGGGCACGGATGAGTGGTGGCAGTTCTACACCATCGTCCTGTCCAACCCGCCGGGCGGCCGCCGGATCGGCATGGACCGCGTCCGCTTCGACGCCGACGGCCTGATGTCCTGCGCGGTCACCGACACGCCGCAGCCCGCCCCCGGCACGCAGGCGGATCCGCAGGCACCCGCTTCCATCCCCGTGACCATCAACAAGATGGTGGCAATGAACGCCCTGTCGAAATGCTCTTCCGAGCAGCCGGGCTTCCCGGCCGCCTACGCCGTGGACAACTACAGCGGGACCGTGTGGATGCCCGCCGCGGATGACGCGCAGCCGACCCTCACGGTCGAACTCTCCCCCGCCACCCGCTTCGATGTGGTGCAGCATTTCACGGTGGACGGTGTGCGCATCCTGTTCAGCGGCGCCCGCCGCAGGTTCGGCGCCCCCGCCTCCCTGCCCGTATTCCAATATAAACTCGAAGTCTCGCAGGACGGGGAGCAATTCGTGACCGTGGTGGACCGCACGCGCAACGCGACAGCGCGCGACACCGTCTGGGACGAGTTCGCACCGGTCAACTGCCGCTTCGTGCGCCTGACGGTCACGGGCTGGCCGAAGGAGACCCCGCTCGGCATCATCGATTTCACCGTATTCGGCTGGCCGGACGGCTATGACAGCGCCGCCGTGGCTACCCCTGTTTTCTCCAACCTTCCCTTAGACTCCGCAAGATGAAACGATCCATACTTTTGTCCGCCCTCTTCCTGCTGCTGGCCGCAGCACCCCTCACGACCGCCCAGCCGCGGCGCCCGTCCGCCGACCTTCCGAAATGGGAAGGCGTCGCCGACACCCCGCAGATGGGCTGGAGCTCCTGGAACTGCTTCATGACCGACATCAACGAGACGCAGATCAAGGCCATCGCGGACGCGATGGTCGAGCTGGGTCTCGTGGACGCCGGCTACATCTACCTCAACCTCGATGACGGCTGGCACGGGGAGCGCGACGAGCGCGGCTTCATCCGGGAGGACCGCACGAAATTCCCTTCCGGGATCAAGGCACTCGCCGACTATCTGCACGCGCGCGGGCTCAAGCTGGGCATCTACAGCGACGCCGGCAACTTCACCTGCGCCTGCTACTCCGGCAGCCTCGGGCACGAATATCAGGACGCCTACACCTATGCCCAGTGGGGCGTGGACTACCTCAAATACGACTGGTGCTTCACCAACAACGTCAACCCCCAGGGCGCCTATACCCTGATGCGCAACGCCCTGCGCAAGGCTGGCCGGCCCATCTTCTTCAGCATCTGCGAATGGGGCTCCAACAAGCCCTGGGAGTGGGCGCAGGATGTCGGCCACTCCTGGCGCACCACGGGCGACATCGGTCCGGCCTTCGCACCTGTCCCGGTCAGCTACGACGAGAATGGCAAACGGCGTTGGAAGCCCATGAGCGTGCTCGAGATCATCGACCGCAACGAGCCCCTGCGCGCCTACGCCGGACCCGGGCACTGGAACGACCCGGACATGCTCGAAGTCGGCAACAGCAGCACCGTGGACGGCATCTTTTACGATATGACCGAGAGCGAGGACCGCGCGCATTTCACGATGTGGTGCATGATGGCCGCTCCGCTGATCCTCGGCAACGACCTGCGGAGCATCTCGGAGGAGACGCTCGCCATCATCAAGAACAAGGAGATGATTGCCGTGGACCAGGATCCGCTGGGTATCCAGGGACTCCGCCTCAAGAAAAAGGGAGACCTCCAATACTGGTTCAAGCCGCTCGTGAACGGCGACTGGGCCTTCTGCGTGATGAATACGGGAGAAGAGGCTGCGACCGTCACCCTCGACTGGTCCGCCCTGGAGGTGGACGACAAGCTGAGCGGGCGCAAGACCCGCTTCGACACGGTCAATTATGAGGTCTGCGACCTCTGGAACCCCGCCGCCAAGCCCTTCCGCACCCTCGCCAAAGGCACCGGCAAGCAGCGCGGCCGCCTGGTCACTGCCAAACGGGACGTCACCATCCCCTCCCACGACGTCATCGCCTACCGGCTCAGCCCGGTCGCTGCCCGATGAATGTCAATCATACCATGGATGAAGAACACGTGGAGGAGGTTCAAAGTACTCCCCTCGGTTAAAAGACTATTTGCTGTCCACTAAAAGTTGTGGACGATTATTATAAGGTTTAACATTTAGAATTCACCTAAGATTTAAAGATTACCTTTGCCATTGCTGTTCTGTGATAGTTTATTTTCTTTTATTTCGCAACTACAAGATAGTAATTATTTATCAGAAAAGCAATAGCTATTCTTTTGATTATCAAAAGAATAGCTATTTTTTGTCCATGGCAGCCACGGGCGTCCGGGCGATTAGGAGGGAAAGGATCAGCGGGGCCCGCTGAGAGCAGCGGTGCTGCAAGCAGGACGGCGTGTGTCCGACGACTGTTAGACGGGCCAGGAGGCCCGGCTAAGAAGGAGGAGTCAGCCGTCCAGCAAACGAAGCGGACAGACCCGCCCTTTCCCGACGTCAGCCCGGATGCCTGTGGCTGACCGGACGACTAATAGAAAAGAGGATGACCTCAAAGTCCTGCGGACTTATTAGTC
>JAFTCB010000025.1 GCA_017454905.1 Bacteroidales bacterium | reverse complement strand
CCCCAGCGGAGGAGGTCCAGCCAGCGGCTGCCCTCGAGCCAGAGCTCATAGCTCTTCTCCTTCTTGAGGACGTTCATGTCCACGCTGGCCAGTTCGGCCAGGCCGGCACGCTTGCGGATCTCGTTGACGGCCCAGGCGCCCTGGGCGTTGTCACCGCTCTGGAGGCAAGCCTCGCCGTAGAGGAGGAGCACCTCGGCGTAACGCATGATCAGACCGTTGTTCATGCGGACATTGCTGCCATAGTTGGCGGCGTCGGTCGAGCGGAGGAGCTGCTTGAACGGCAGCCAGAAGGACTGGCCGTAGAGACCGTCCTTCACATCGGCGATACCGACGAGCTTGGAGGTCATGCGCTGCTCCGGGGTAAGGGCTGCGATGTCAGGGTTGGCGTACTCCATGTTGTACACGGCGTCGTCAATGTGCTTGAGGGTCGCGTCGAAGCGCGGGGAGTGGCCGTCGTTGGCGAAGAACTCATCGCCGAACCACTGCGGGACACCAAGTCCGCCCCAGCCGTCCACACCGCCGGTGTACTTGCCCTGCGGGGAGGCACCTGCCACGAAGTGGTCGGAACGCCAGTTCCAGATGTTGGCCTCCATCCAGGTGGAGCGCTGGATGATACCGCCCCATGCGCTGAGGCCGGAGTTGGGCTCGATGTTCAGCTCGAAGACCTTCTCCTCGTTGGCATCGCCTTCGACGTGGAAGTTCTGCCAGTACTTGTCGCCCGGAACGAGGGCGTACTTGCCGGAGTCGATGACCTTCTTGAGGGCGGTCTTGGCGCCGCTGTAATCCTTGACGAAGAGGAGCGCCTTGCCCTGGAGGGCCCAGGCGAAGCCCTTGGTCACCTTGACGGCACCGTCCTTGTCCGTGGTGCTCTTGCGCTCGTCGAGGTCAGCAACCGCAGCCTCGCACTCGCTGGCGACCCAGCGGAAGAGGTCCTCATGGGACATCGGGTTCTCAGGATCCTTGTCCTGGTTGTAGGGCATCTCGTCGGTGAGCACGTGGTCCACGAGCGGCGGGGTGTTCCAGCAAGCAGTCAGCAGGAAGTAAATGTAAGCGCGCATCACACGGGCCTCGGCGACGCAGCGCTTGGTCGTGGCGGTCGGGCCGCCCTCGGGCAGGCCGTCCTTGAAGTTGTCGATCACCAGGTTGCAGGCGTAGTTGACCTGGAACAGGTTCTTGTAGAAGTGGTCGACCACCTGGTTGCCGGAGTCGAGGCGGAACTCGTCCAGCTGGGCCATGAAGTCGTTGTCACCGAAGTTGGAACCGGCGGCATACGTATCGTCACCGCAGTTGTTGAGGGCGGCCTTGTAGTCCGTATAGATGGAGCTTCCGTCCTGTCCGGTGATGCGGGTGACGAAGCGGGCGTAGGCGGCTGCCAGGGCGGCCTCGGCGTCCTCATCGGTCTGGTAGAAACTCTCGATAGCGACGACACCCTTCTGCGGAATGTCGAGGTTCTTCTCGCAGGAGACGGCTGCGAACAGGGCGGCAATAGCGAGAACCGAGTATACTAATTTTTTCATATTCCGTATTCTTTTAAGCATTAGAACGTCAGGTTCACACCGAAGACAACTTTCTTCATGGTCGGATACGAACCGGAGTCAACGCCACGGGCCGTGGAATTGTTGAGGGAAGCGGTCTCAGGATCGGCGCCCGGGTACTTCGTGAAGGTGAAGTAGTCGTCCAGGGAGACGAAGAGCCTCAGGTCGTTGATCTTGACACGCTGGGTGAGGGCACGCGGGAAGGTGTAGCCGAGCTGGACCTGCTTGATCTTGAAGAAGGCACCGTTGAACACGGCGGCGCTGGAGCTCCAGAAATCCCAGCTGGTAGCGACGAGTTTCGAATCCGGGAACTTGGCGCTGGCCTTGTCGACGGCCGGGTTGCCATAGGAGTTCCTCCAGAAGTAGGTCAGGCCGTTGGTCTTGGGACGGTCGGCGGAGACCATCAGGTTGTAGATCTCGTTGCCGGCGACGCCGGTACCGAAGATTACGAGGTCGAGGCCCTTCCATGCGAGGTTGACGGTCAGACCATAGGTGAGGTTAGGAATACCCTCGCCGAGGTACTGCTTGTCGTTCTCGCCCGGGGTCGGAGTGATGTTGCCGTCCTTGTCGTAGTACTGCGGAGCACCGGTAGCCTGGTCGACACCCGCATACTTGAAGCCGCGGAAGTACCAGATCGGGTAGCCGGACTTGAAGGAGGTCGTCATCTTCTCATTCAGACCGCTGACAGGATCCTGATCGATGCGGTCGAGGAGCGCGTGGACCTCGAGGACCTGGTTCTTCAGGGTCGAGAGGTTCGCGTTGACGCTGTAGTAGAAGTCGCCGATGTGGTCCTTCCAGCCGAGTTCGAACTCGAGACCGGTGTTGAGCACCTTACCGGCGTTGACGGTGGTGCTGGACACACCGATTTCCGGCAGCGGGGAGATGGAGATCAGCAGGTCGTTGGTGTACTTGCGATACCAGTCGGCCGTGAAGGTCAGGCGGTTGTTGAGGAAGCGGGCGTCGATACCGGCGTCATACTGCTCGGAGGTCTCCCACTTCAGGCCCGGGTTCGCGAGGCCGGACGGCATGGAACCGTAGGTCGGAGCACCGTCGCCGGCGGACGGGTTGTACTGGTACCACTGTCCGTTCATGGCGATGGAGGTGGAGTAGCGGTAGCCGCTCAGGACGTTGACATTACCGTTGAGACCCCAGGAAGCACGGAGCTTCAGGAAGGAGACGGCGTCGCGGCTGACATTGTCGCGGAAGAACGGCTCGTTGCTGATGGTCCAGCCGGCGGACACGGAGGGGAAGTAACCCCAGCGGGCCTGCTTGGACAGCTTGGAGGAGTCGTAGGCGTCGGCACGGAAGTTGGCCTGCACGCTGTAGCGGTTGTCGAAGGAGTACATCAGACGGCCGAAGTAGGACAGCTGTGCGCTCATGCCCGGGGCGTTGCCCACGTTCTTGGTGGCGCCGGAGGTCAAGTAGTCGATGTAGAGGAAGTTGTCCTCATAGCCCTTGAGGATGTCCGGGCCGTTGGAGGAGATGCTCGCGTTGTCGTTGTGGTCCTCGGTATAGGACATACCGACCATCGCGCCGACGTTGTGCTTGCCGAACGTACGGTTGTAGTTGGCGAAGTTCTCCCACTGGTAGTAGTAGCTCGTGTTGACGTTCGCGGAGATGTCGTGGTTCGCGGACTGAGCCATGGAGGTCAGCCAGTACGGCTTGGTGTAGCTGTGGCTGCTGTTCTGGGCGATGCGGTAGCCGAAGCGGGAAGTGATCACCAGGCCCTGGATGGGGGTGAAGTTGGCCGCAAAGGCGCCGCGGATGTTGATGCCGCCGCTGGAACTGTCGCTCTTGTCGCGCTGGAAGAGCGGGTTACCCGTCGCTTCCTCCAGGTACTTGGACGTGCCGTAGAAGTCATTGTTGTGGGTCGGATCTCTCGGGATCAGATCAGGCGTGGCAGCATAGTGCTCCTGCATGCCGCCCGGGGTGTCCCTGATGTCGGAGATGTAGGCCGGGGTCAGCGGGTCGATGGAGACCACGGAGTTCAGCACGGAACCGTAACCGTTGGAGACGGACCGGCGGCTCCACTTCTCGATGGAGTTGTTGGTCGAGACGTTGAGCCACTTGAAGATCTGGTAGTCAGCATTGATCTGTGCGGTCAGACGGGTGTACACATCCTTCTTTCCCACCACGATACCGTCATTGTTGACGTAGTTGAGGGAGGTGAAGAAGTGGCCCTTGTTGTTGCCGCCCTGGAAGGTGATGCCGTGCTGCTGGCTCCAGCTGGGCTGGAACGTAGACTCGTACCAGTTGTTGTCAATGCCGTTGTAGCCGTTGGCATTCAGCAGGTCCTGATTGAGGTTGCCGATGTAGGTCTGGTAGTCGATGTATTCCTTGGCGCCGAAGATCTCGGCCTTCTTGCCGAGGGACTGCAGGGTGAAGCGGCCGTTGTAGGTCACGGAAGAGTGTCCTTCCTGGCCGGACTTGGTGGTGATGAGGACGACGCCGTTACCTGCCTGCGCACCGTAGATGGCGGCGGAGGCGGCATCCTTGAGGACCTCCATGGACTCGATCATGGAAGGATCGAGGTACTGGATGTTGTCCACCTTCAGACCGTCCACGATGAGGAGCGGTCCGATGGAGCCGGAGTTCGAGGAGTAGCCGCGGACACGGATGGATGCACCTTCACCCGGAGCACCGGACGTGTTGATGATCTGCACACCGGCGGCCTTGCCCTGGAGGGCGGCGGCAGCGTCGGTCGTGGAGCGGTCCTTCAAGTCGTCCGAACGGACGGAAGCCACGGCACCGGTCAGGTCACTCTTCCTCTGCACGCCGTAACCGATGACCACGGTCTCTTCCAGCATCTCGGTATCATCCTCGAGGACGATGTTGTAGGTGGTCTGGTTGGTGACCGTGAAGGTCTGGGACTTGTAACCGATGCTCTCCACGTTCATGGTGGCCCCGGCGGGGACGGACAGGGAGAAAGCACCGTTGATGTCGGTGGCTGCACCGATACGCGTGTTGCCGACAACAGTGACGGCTGCGCCGATGACCGGCTGGCCGCCGGTATCAACGACAGTACCACTGATGGTGCGGTTCTGGGCGAAAGCTGAGAAGCTTCCGAGCGAAGCGAGGAGTATCATCAGGACACTCGACACTTTCATCAGTTTTTTAAACATGTGCGTTTTGTTTAAGGATTAATTATAGGGTTACAAATATTTGTCGTTGTGACGCACTTATTGCAAGTCAAAAGTACATCGGATTCTCTAACCCGCCAAAGACTTTCATCCCTTTATAAAAGGATTGATACGTTTTTGAAAGATTTTGAACTTATTTCAAAAAACGGCGCGATTATTTAAAAAAGTATCGCAAATATGATTCTGGCGCGGGGACGGAATAAAATAAAGAAGGCCCTAGCGGCCTTCTTTTTAAGGATTCGGGGCGGGGACTGCTACCAGCCGGGGTTCTGGATGATACCTTCGCCTTCCATGATCTTGGAGGTGGAGTACCAGTAGCCTTCCTCGTTCTGATAAATGTGGTATTTGTAATTGACTCCGTCCACGTCGAAGCCGTTCTGGAGTGCATTGTGCATGTTGAACGGCATCTCATCGACGCTATGGAAGAGCGTCGGGGTGAGCGGGTCGATGATCAGGGCGCCGAGCAGGATGGATCCCGCATACTCGGAGGCCTGGATCAGGGACTGGCGCTGGTAGCGCTCGATGGAGGTGTTGGTGCCGATCGTGAACCAGGACTTGATCTTGTAGTCGGCATTGATCTGGGCGGTCAGGCGCTTGTAGGTATCCTTGTTGCCACGGGCCATGCCGTCGTTGTCGATGTAATTCAGGGACAGGAAGTAGGAACCGCGGTTAAAAGATTTTGAATTTTATTATGAAAACTTGCTTCCAGCGTCACCAAATGCCAATTTGGGTTCAAAACCCCGGCAGTTGTTTGAAACTATCCGAAAAAGTTTCATCTTTGTCGCATGAAACTTTTCCTGATTGACGGCCACGCGCTCATCTTCAAAATGTACTATGCGTTTCTGGGGCGCCCGATGGTCAATTCGCAGGGGGTTGATACCTCCATCCTGTTCGGTTTTACCAAATATCTGCTGGAACTGATCGACCGGGAACATCCCACGCATATCGCGGTGAGTTTCGATCCTCCGGGAGGAACTTTCCGCAATGAACTGTATCCGGAGTACAAGGCCAACCGCGGGGAGACCCCGGCGCTGGTGATCGAGGCCCTGGAGCCGCTGACACAGATTGTCCTGGCGCTGGACATTCCGGTGCTGATGCTGCCGGGTTTCGAGGCGGACGATGTGATCGGTTCTGCCGCGAAGCGTTTCGCCCGGGAGGGCTTCGAGGTATATATGGTGACCCCGGACAAGGATTACGGCCAGTTGGTCGGATCCGGCATTTTCCAGGTCAAGCCCGGAAAGGCCGGAGGGGAAAGTGAATTGCTTGGCGTGGCGGAGGTCTGCGAGAAGTGGAAGATCCAGTCGCCGGGGCAGGTGATCGACATCCTGGCCATCTGCGGGGATGCGTCGGACAATGTGCCCGGTGTGCAGGGCGTCGGCCCGGTGGGGGCGGCGAAACTGCTGGGCAAGTACGGGACGGTCGAGGGGATATATGAGCATCTGGGCGAGTTGACGCCGCGTCAGCAGGAGCAGTTCCGCGCTGCGCAGGATCATATCGGGCTGTCCAAGCGGCTGGTTACGATCAAGACGGACATTCCGCTGGATGTGACTGCAGAGCGGCTGGTCTATGATACAGTCGAGACGGCGGAGCTTGATGCCTTGATGGATAAATACGAAATGCCTTCTCTGAAACGCTTGATCCGGAAGGTTGCTGTTTCTGCGGGTGAGGATTCTTCCGGAAGGCCGGCTGCCCGCGGACAACTACGCGCTTCGCGCTATCCCTCCCAGCCTGACGGCTGGGCTCCTCCCGTTCACGAGTCACGGGTGACTACGGTTGCCGCGGGCAGCAGCCTTCCGAACAGCGAACCGGACAAACAGTTGAATGCGATATCCGTCTCTGTTGACCAGATTTTAAATAATAAGAAAAAGGTTGCAATCAATCTGCAAGGCGAAATGCTGTTTGTAGCGACCCCGGAGGGGGTGGCGCAGGGGGCGCCGGAGGAGTTCCGCGCCTTGCTGGAGGATCCGCAGGTCGTCAAGGCCGGGACGGACCTCAAGTCCCAGATGAACCGCCTGGCCGCCCGCGGGATTGGTCTGGATGGCCGCCTGCTGGACATCGAACTGATGCATTACCTGCTGGGCCCGGAACGCAGCCACAAACTGGAAGTCCTGGCCCGGAGCTATCTGGGTATCGAACTGGAGGCTGCGGAAGCGCAGGCGACCGGATCCCTGTTTGACGAAGTCCCGGAGGAGGCCGGCCCCGACCGGATTCTCGAGACGGCAGCCATCCTGCAGCTCGCGGGCTGCCTGGAGCGGGAGATTGCCGGGACCGAGGGGATGCAGCGCCTCTATGACGAGATCGAGGAGCCGCTGATCCGCGTCCTGGCCCGGATGGAGCAGGTGGGTGTGAAGGTGGACCTGGACTCGCTGCGCGAATTTGCCGACGGCCTCCGCCGCAAGATGGTCGCGCGGGAAGCGGAAGTGCGGCAGCTGGCGGACGAGCCTTCTCTCAACATTCTCTCTCCCAAGCAGGTGGGGATGGTCCTCTTCGAGAAACTCAAACTTGACCCGAAGGCGCGCAAGCCCAAATCCGGCAACTGGCCGACGGACGAGCAGACCCTCCAGCACCTGGCCGACCGGAGTCCCATCGTCGATGCCATCCTGGACTACCGCGGCCTGCGGAAATTGCTTTCCACCTATATCGAACCCTTCGCCGGCTACATCTCGCCGGTGGACGGGCGCGTCCATACGACTTTCAACCAGGCGTTGACCGCGACCGGACGGCTGTCCTCCTCCAACCCCAACCTCCAGAACATCCCGATCCGTACGGAAGAGGGCCGCGAGATCCGCAAGGCCTTTGTGCCCGGCGAGCCGGGCTGGGTGATGATGTCGGCGGATTATTCGCAGATCGAACTGCGCCTGATGGCGCATCTGTGCGGCGATGCCCACCTGGTGGATGCCTTCCGGCACGGGGTGGATGTACACGCTGCCACGGCGGCGAAAATCTTTCATGTGCCGCTCGGGGAAGTGACGGCCGACCAGCGCCGGATTGCGAAGACGGCGAATTTCGGCATCATGTACGGCATTTCCTCTTTCGGCCTCGCCGAACGCCTGCGCTGCCCGCGCTCCGAGGCGAAGCAGATCATCGACGATTATTTCGCCTCTTTCCCCTCCATCCGGGGGTTCATCGACGCCACGGTGGCCCGGGCGCGGGAGCAGGGCTATGTCGAGACCCTCTTCGGCCGGAGGCGCTATATCGCGGACATCTCGGCCGGCAATGCCGCCGTACGCGCCCTGGCGGAGCGAAACGCCGTCAATGCCCCGATCCAGGGGACGGCGGCCGACATCATCAAACTGGCGATGAACGCGGTGGACCGCCGCCTTCGCGGGGGCGGTTTCCGGGCGCGGATGGTCCTCCAGATCCACGATGAACTGCTGCTCGAAGTCCCGCAGGACGAGATTTCCGCCGTCCATGATTTGCTGGTCCATGAGATGGAGAACGTCATTACCCTGTCTGTCCCTTTAACCGTAGAATGCCATGATGGGAAAACCTGGCTCGAAGCCCACTGATGAACTGATCCGACGGGCGATTATCGGTGACGGCACGGCTTTCACCGAACTCTGGGACACCCATATCGGGTCCCTGCGCACCTACCTCCGGGGTACGATGAAGCACCTGGATGATTTCTATATCGACGACATCTGCTCTCGCAGTTTCGAAAAAGCCTTCCGGCAGATCCGCAGTTTCGATCCGTCCAAGAGCCAGTTCTCCACCTGGCTCCGCCGGATTGCGCACAACACGGCGCTCGACACCATCGATGCGGAGAGCCGGGCGCAGAGCCGTCTGGTGTCCCTCGACAAGGAGAGTGCCGGCAGCGGACAGATCATCGACACGATCGGGGATGAGGCGGCGACGCCGCTGGAACAGATCGTCGAAGAGGAGGATGCCGAGAAACTGGAAGGTTATATCGAGGGCCTTCCCGAACTCTACCGGACCATCGCCCGGATGCGGCTGCTGGACGGCCTGCAGTACAAGGAGATCTCGGAAGAGCTCGGCATCGAGCTCAATACGGTCCGTACGCGCATCCGGCGTGCGAAGGCTTTCATCGAGGCGATGAAAGCCGATGACCTTTGACGCGGGGGACGTTTCCCCCGCGGACCCCCTGCGTCGCTTCGCTCCTGGGCGATGAAAGCCGATGACCTTTGACGCGGGGGACGGATTGAATGATTTGCTTCGCGTGATTGATTGTTTTCGGGAGGATTGTTCCTCCCTTTTTTGTATATTTGCTTGATAAAAAATATCATCCGCCCAAAGCTCCGGGGTTTCGACAAAAGCAGGTAAATTCTTCATCATAACTTCGAAGGTCGTGCATGCATCCATCGGCCTGTCGAAACGCGCAACCTCCAGGAAAGCGAATCGCAGGCGGTCCGTCATCAGTTCACCGGTCTGCTCGTTCCTTAGGGAGAAAATGTGGATAAACTGCTCCGGGTCATTCTGCTGAGGATTGATGTGCCGGATGTCGAAATTGAGCAGGCCCAGAAAAAATACGGGAGGATAGTTGTAATTCCATGCTAGGTGCTTTTTCGATTTCTTTTTCTTCTTTCCTTTTGGCGAACGGGGTGTCTTCGGCATGTACTTGATGGGTGGATGTTGGTTTTTCATAATCACAAGTGATGGTTTTGTCGAAGTTTATTTTGAAATTGCAGAGTAGCACCGATCGTCGGCGAAGGAAAAGAAACTGTCGTCCGCGATGACCACATGGTCCAGCAGGTTGAGCCCGACGGCGCTGATCCCTTTGCGCAGGGAATCCGTCTGCTTGATGTCCGCCCGGCTGGGTGTCGGATTTCCCGTCGGATGGTTGTGCACCAGGATCAGGCTGGAGGCGCCCTTGTCCAAGGCGATCCGGATGATCTGCCGCTTGTCGATGACCGTCGAATTCCCGCCGCCGGAGCTGACCTGATGCATGCCCAGGAGGTAATTGTAGTCGTTGAGGAACAGGATCCAGCATTCCTCGTGCGGCAAGCCCTTGAGCTGCGGGATCATCCGGTCATAGACCTGGCGGGCCGTGAGCATCGGCGTCTTGACGGCGGAAGATTCTTCCTGCAGGAAGCGCCGCCCCAGTTCGAAGGCGGCGAGTACGCTGGAAGCCTTGCCCGGGCCGATGCCGGGCAGGGAGAACATCTTGTCCTGGGACAGATGGAACAGGGTGCTTAAATGGCCGTCAGCCAGGGCAAGCAGCTGGCGGGCGAGGTCCAGGGCGCTGGATTCGCGGTTGCCGCTGCGCAGGAGGACGGCGAGCAGTTCGCCGTCGCTGAGGCTGCCCGCTCCGCGGGCGAGCATCTTTTCGCGCGGCCTCTCATCCGCGCTGAGATCTTTGATTTTCATAGCGGGACAAGAATAGGTACAAAAAACATCAATAACGATAAAAAACCGTTCCTGCGGTCCGATTTTTATGATTTTTAATGCCTAACTTTGCCGTATGATGCATCATGATGAAACCCCGGAGAGCCTGATGCTCGAGCACGGCATCAAGCCCACTGCCAACCGGATCCTGATCCTGCGCACCCTGCTGGCCGCAGGACGCCCGCTTTCCATGACCGAGATCGAAACCGAACTGGAGTCCGTGGACAAATCCATCGTCTCCAGAACCTTGTCCACCTTCCGGGAACACCATCTGCTGCACGCGCTCGCCGACGGGGAGAGTGTGCGCTATGAGGTCTGCCATTGCGCGGAGGAAGAGGAGGACAGCGACCGGCATGTCCATTTCCATTGCGAGGTGTGCGGACGGACGTTCTGCATCGAAGAACTGCCTGTCCCGGCAGTGAAATACCCGGCCGGATTCGAGGTGGAGAGTGTGGAATACATGGCACACGGGGTATGCCCGGAATGCCGGGGGTTCCGCGGAATCTCAAAAGAATCAATCTGTTAGGCGAGCTTGCAAAGCAAGGTCGCCTGGGTACAGTCCGTGACCCTCACTTCCACGAGATCGCCGGCATGATGCTCCGTATCCGGCCAGACGCACATCTTGTTCTGGCTGTTGCGCCCGCAGAGTTCGGCGGGGTTGCGTTTCGACGGTCCTTCGACCAGAACCTCGAAAGTCTTCCCGAGGTCGCGCCGGTTGCTTTCCAGTGAGAGCCGGTTCTGCACGGCGATAATCTCTTCCAGGCGGCGCGTCTTGGTCTGCAGGTCCACGTCATCGGGATACTTCTTTGCGGCGAGGGTGCCGGGACGCTCGGAGTAATAGAACATGAAGGCGGCATCGAAGCCCACCTCTTCGAAGAGGCTGAGCGTATCGCGGTGGTCCTCCTCGGTCTCGGAGCAGAAGCCTGCGATCACGTCCGTGGTGATGGCGCAGTCGGGCATCAACTCGCGGATCCGGGCGACGCGCTCCAGGTACCAGGCCCGGGTGTAGCGGCGGCGCATCTTCTCGAGCATGCGGTCGGAGCCGGACTGGACGGGCAGGTGGATGTGGTGGCAGATGTTGGCGTGCGAAGCCATCGTCTCCAGCACGGCGTCGGAGATATCCTGCGGGTTGGAGGTCGAGAAACGCACTCTCAGGCCGGGAACCGTCTCCGCCACCCGGGCCAGCAGTCCGGCGAAATCCATTTCCCCGAAGCGGTAGGAATCCACGTTCTGCCCGAGCAGGGTGATTTCTTTATACCCCTGCGCGGCACAGTCGCAGGCCTCGCGCACGATGGTATGCCAGTCGCGGCTGCGCTCCGCGCCCCGGGTAAAGGGGACGACGCAGTAGGAGCAGACATTGTTGCACCCGCGCATGATGGAAATGAAGGCGGAAACGCCGTTCTTGTCCACGCGGACCGGGGCGATGTCGCCGTAGGTCTCCTCCCGGGAGAGGAGGACATCGATTTGCGGATGCCCCTGCGAGGCGGCGGCCAGCAGGCGCGGCAGGCTCCGGTAGGCGTCCGGACCGGCGACGATATCCACCTTGCCTGACTCCAGGAGGGCTTCCTTGAGCCGTTCGGCCATGCAGCCGAGGATGCCGGTGACGACCCCGGGGCGGGTCTTCCGCTGGTAATTGAACTGCTCGATCCGTCCCCAGATGCGCTGCTCGGCATTGTCCCGCACAGAGCAGGTATTGGCCAGGATCACATCCGCTTCCTTCATCTCCTCCGTACGTTCATAGCCTTCGGCGGCGAGGATGGAGAAAACGATCTCCGTATCCGCGACGTTCATCTGGCAGCCGTACGTTTCTATATATACCTTTTTCATACGCTTCGCAAAGATAGAGATTTTTCTTATCTTTGCCAGATAGTTTAGAGCAAGAATCCCATGAAGAGAGCCCATCTTTTCCTCCTGCTGCTGCTCTCCCTGCTGCTGGCCGGGTGCAAGGGCGAAGGCATCAAGGACATTTCGGTCACTTCGGCCCGGATCGTCTCGATCGTGCCGGAAGGACTGACCGGCCTGTCCGCCCTCGTGGAGGTGGAGATCCACAACCCGACCGTGGCTTTCGAGATCACGGACCTGCACGGACTGGCGCGATACCGCGACCAGGACGCCTTCTCCGCCTATGCCGACCAGCTGATTGTGGCCGGGCATACGGACAAGGTCTACCGTGTCCCGGTCCGGGGCCAGATTGCCGACGGATTCAATCCCTTCCAGCTCTTGCGGCTGATTGGCAACGAGAGTGCATACGATGATGTGACTTTCTCGGTCGACGGCAGGGTCTCCCTGCGGGGCGGGATTGGCAAGAATATTGAAATCAAAGACATCCCGTTGAGCTCCATCCTCAATAAACCGGTACAGAATGAACAGACTGAAATGGAATAAGACAATCGTGACGCTCGTCCTGATGGCGCTGCTGGCCCCGGCGCTGAAAGCGCAGAACATCGAAGAAGGGACGGGTGAGATCGAACACGCCGGCGAAGAAGTCCAGCTGGACTCCGCCTTGTTCGGCCGGGACATCTTCTCGGCCCTGCCCGAGCAGGTGGTGGTCCGCCAGAGCGCGGAGGTCCGCACGGCGCTGAACAACCAGATTGCCAGGCATGCCGGCCGGGATTTCAACGGATTCCGGATCCGGTTGTATTTCGCGAGCACGCGCACCGCGCGGGAAGAATCCGCTTCGGTGATCCGCCGCTTCAATGCCATGTATCCCCAGGTACAGGCTTACAGGACTTATGCTTCTCCGAATTTCAAGGTGACGGTCGGCAACTTCCGCACGCGCCTGGATGCGGAAGCATTCCTGCGCAAGATCAAAGGCGACTTCCCGGACGCTTTCATCGTCCGCGAGCGCTTCAAATACCCTTCGGTCGGACGGCCGGAGGACGCTTCTCTCGCTACGGTAGAACAATAGATGATCAAGCAAGGTTTAGAACTCAAACAGCAGCAGAAACTCTCCCCGCTGCAGATCCAGACGATCAAGCTGATCGAGCTCCCGATCCAGGAGCTTGAGCAGCGGATCCGTACGGAACTGGAGGAGAACCCTGTGCTGGATGATTCGCCCGATCCGGATAAGCCTGATGAGACCAAGGACGTGTCCCTGGATGAGATCACGGACGAGGGCGATATCCCTGCTTACAAGACGCGTGTCAACAACTGGGGCAAGGATCCCCGCCCCGAATACAACACTTTCTCTGTCCGTCAGAGTTTCACCCAGAGCCTGATGGACCAGCTGGGCTACCGCAATCTCACCCAGGAGGAGTACAACATCGCCGCTTTCATCATCGGCTCCCTGGACGAAGACGGCTATCTGCGCCGGGACATCGAATCCCTGGTGGACGACATGGCGTTCCGGGCCGGGATCCAGACCGATGCCGACGAAGTGCTGAGGATGCTTGCGGTCATCCAGGAATTCGATCCGTCCGGCGTGGGCGCCCGCGATTTGCGGGAATGCCTGCTGATCCAGCTCCGTTCGATGAAGCAGACCCGGGACGTGATCAATGCCGAACACATCCTGGAGGATTATTTCCAGGAATTCTCCAACAAGCATTTCCAGAAGATCCTCTCCCGGCTGAACCTGACCGAGGATGACCTGAAGCGGGCGATGGCCCGCATCGTCAAACTCAACCCGGCTCCCGGCGGGGAGGTGGATTACACCTACACCGACCAGGCGCAGCAGATTGTCCCGGATTTCGTGCTGGAAGAGCACGAGAACGGCCGGCTCAGTTTCTCGATGCCGCGCTTCTCCGTACCGGAACTGCGCGTGAACAAGAAATATGCGGACCTGCTGATCGAGGCGAAAGGGTCCTCGGAGCGCGCCCAGAAAGAGGCGGCGACCTTCGTCCGGCAGAAACTGGACTCCGCCAAATGGTTCGTGGAGGCGCTCAAACAGCGCCAGAACACGCTCAACAAGACGATGTCCGCCATCCTCGAATACCAGCACGATTACTTCGTGTCCGGCGACGAGGCCGACCTCAAGCCGATGGTCCTCAAGGACATCGCGGAGAAGACCGGATTCGACATCTCGACCATCTCGCGCGTGGTCAACAGCAAGTATATCGAGACCCATTTCGGGATCTTCCCGCTTAAGTATTTCTTCTCCGAAGGAATGGAGAACAAGGAAGGGGAGGAGGTGTCCACCCGGGAGCTCAAGAAGGTCCTCCAGGAATGCGTGGATGCTGAAGACAAGAAGAAACCGCTGACCGACGAGCAGCTGGTGGAGCAGATGAGCCTCCGCGGCTACAAGGTCGCCCGGCGTACCATTGCCAAGTACCGTGACCAGCTCGGCATTCCGCTGGCGCGCTGGCGCAAAGAGCTTTAGACAGATGAAGGCCAGGAACCCCGGCAAACCGGACATAATCCAGTTCAAGCGCCTGCTCAGGGACAAGGGACTCAAGGCGACGCCCCAGCGGGTGGCCGTCCATGAGGCGATGCTTGCCCTGGGACATGCGTCCGCGGACGGCGTGGCCGCATATCTGGCGGAGCAGGGAGGAACGGCCGTTTCGCCCGCCTCGGTCTACAATATCCTGACGGTGCTGGCCGATCTCAAGATCTACTCGCGCCGTTCCGGCCAGGGCGGCAAGATGGTCTTTGATGTCCGGAGCGGGGACCACCTGCACCTGTACGACACCCGCAACCAGACCTGGCGGGACCTCGAAGATGAGGAACTGATGTCCTGGGTGGAGGCGCATTTCCGGGGCCGCCGTTTCCGCGGCTACAAGCTCGACGGGTTCGAGATCCAGCTCCTGTGCCATCCGACCCGGAAGCCGGGAACCGCCAAGAAACAATGACGAATAAACAATGCAAGATATGGAACACATCAAATGTCTGATCATCGGCGGGGGCCCCGCAGGTTATACCGCCGCGATATATGCTTCCCGGGCAGCCCTGGACCCCGTCCTGTATGAAGGCAATGAGCCCGGCGGCCAGCTGACCACGACCACGGTCGTGGAGAATTTCCCCGGTTTCCCGAAGGGCGTGGATGCCAACCAGTTGATGAATGACATGCGGGAGCAGGCGGTGAACCTGGGCGCGGACATCCGCCGCGGGGTCGTGACGGCGGTGGACCTGGGCGTCCGGCCGTTCCGGCTGACCGTGGACGGCTCCGCGGAGCTGGAGGCGGATGCCGTGATCATCGCGACCGGCGCGACGGCCCGTTATCTCGGCCTTCCTTCCGAAGAGAAATTCCGCGGACTCGGCGTGTCCGCGTGTGCGACCTGCGACGGCTTCTTCTACCGCAAGAAGGACGTGGCGGTCGTGGGCGGCGGCGATACTGCCTGTGAGGAAGCGACCTATCTGGCCGGCCTCTGCCGCAAGGTCTACATGATCGTCCGCCGCGATGTCCTCCGGGCTTCCGTGGCGATGCAGCAGCGCGTGATGAATACCCCCAACATCGAGATCCTGTGGAACTGCAATACCCAGGAGGTGCTGGGCGACGCTTCCGGCGTGACCGGCGCCCGCTTGCTGCGCAAGGATGGCGAGGTTTTTGATATCCGGATAGACGGCTTTTTCCTGGCCATCGGCCACCATCCCGCGTCCGAACTGTTCGCTCCGTGGGTGAAGACCGATGCAAACGGGTACATCATGACGGACGGCGGCAGCAGCCGCACCAACGTCGAGGGTGTGTTCGCGGCCGGGGATGTGCAGGACCCGCATTACCGCCAGGCCGTCAACGCCGCGGCTTCGGGCTGCCGGGCCGCTTTGGATGCCGAAAAATATTTGAAACGATGAAAAAATCCACCTTACTGACCGCCGCGGCCCTGCTGCTCGTGCTGGCCGTTCCGGCTTGCAAGTCGCAGTATGACAAGATCCTGGAGAGCAACGATACCGATGCCAAGTACCAGGCGGCGTTCTCCTATTTCAACACCGGCAAGTACAACCGTGCCGCCCAGCTCTTCGAGTCGCTCATCTTGCTGACCAACGGAACCGAGCGCTACGATACGGTCATGTACTACCTGGGGTTGAGCAACTACTCCAACAAGGACTACTACACGGCTGAGACCAACTTCCAGCAGTACCTGACCTATTTCCCGCAGAGCACCTTCTCGGAGATGGCCGAGTTCCTGCGGGTTGACTGCCTGTACCGGGCCACGCTCCGCTACGAACTGGACCAGACGCCGACCTATACGGCGATCAATGCCATCGGGGAATATCTCGCCAACCACCCCTCCGGGGCCAATGCCGACATTTGCCGGCATTATATGGAGGAACTCAGCGAGCGCCTGGACCGGAAAGCGTTCGAGAGTGCCAAACTGTACTACAAGATGGAAGATTACCTGGCTGCCCGTGTGGCGCTCAAGAATGTCCTGAAGGACGATGCGGACAATGTTTTCCGCGAGGAGATCCTGTATTATTCGGCCATGTCTTCCTACAAATTCGCGGCGATGAGCGTCCCCTCCAAGCAGAAAGAGCGTTTCCTGGTCTTCCAGGACGACTATCTCAACTTTATCGGCGAATACCCGGAATCGGATCACCGCAAGGAGCTGGACGGGCTTTATGCCAAAGTGAAAGAAAAATATTGAAACTTCCGCGCCGCTGCGCATCGTATTGTTGATATGGAAAAGAAAATACCTACCAACACCATTACGCGGGACATCAAGGATCTCGCCGCCCCGACGGGCAACATTTATGAGACTGTGGTCATCCTCTCCAAGCGCGCCAACCAGATCGCCCTGGCCGAGAAGAAGGAACTGGCCAAGAAACTGGAAGATTTCCGCGGCGAGCGCGACACCATGGATGAGGTCTTCGAGAACAAGGAGCAGATTGAAATCTCCAAGTACTATGAGCGCCAGCCCAAACCGGACCTCGTTGCGATTTCCGAATTCGAGGATGGCGAGCTCTACTATCGCGTAGCCCAGGAAGACGGTGCTGCGTAGCCTGCATATCCGCAATTACATCCTGATAGACTCTCTGGATATCTCTTTTCCGGAGGGTCTGGTCATTATTACGGGACAGACCGGAGCCGGCAAATCCATCCTGCTTGGGGCCCTGTCCCTGCTTGCCGGCGCCCGTGCAGACGCCTCCCTGATCTCGGAGGGTGCGGACTCCTGCGTGGTCGAAGCGGAATTCTCCGGAAAGGATGAGGCCCTGGCCGCCTTGCTGGCCGGGGCGGATGTGGAGGATGACGGGGATGCCCTGCTCATCCGGCGCGTCGTATCCGCTTCCGGCCGGTCGCGGAGTTTCATCAATGACTGCCCCGTGCCGGTGGGGGTGCTGCAGGAAGTCGCGGCCCGGCTGGTGGATATCCATTCCCAGCACAAGAGCCTGCTGCTGACCGATCCCCGTTTCCAGCTTTCCGTACTGGACCATTTTGCCGGCAACGGTGCCCGGCTCGCCGCCTGCCGGGATGCCTGGCACACCCTGCAGGACATCCGAACGCAGCTGGAGGCTGCGCGGAAGGAGCGGGACCGCCTGGAGGCCGACCGCGAATACAACGAAGCCCAATGGCGGCAGCTGGATGAAGCGAAACTCATCCCCGGCGAACTTGAGTCCCTGGAAGAAGAGCAGCGGAGCCTGGCCAACGCCGAGCAGATCAAGGAGGCGCTGGGCCGCTCCCTGGACCTGCTGCAGCCGGAAGGGGAGACGCCCGGTGTCGTGGCCGCCCTCAAGGAAGCCGCCCGGCAACTGGAGCACATCGTCAAATATCTCCCGGCGGTCTCCGGCCTGCCCGCCCGCCTGGAGTCGTCCCGGATCGAGCTGGATGATATCTGTTCTGAAATCGAGACCCTGGACGGCCGGGTGGATCTGTCTCCCGAGCGGCTGGAGGCCGTCGAAGACCGCTTGTCCCGGCTCTACACCCTGCTCAAGAAGCATGGCTGCACGACGGTGGACGAACTGATTGCCGTCCGGGACCGTTTCAGCGAAGCGCTGTTTGATTCTTCCGCGGCCGAAGACCGCATCCGGGAGCTGGAGCGCTCGGAGCAGGATGCTGAAGGCCGCTACCACGGCATTTGTGCCGAACTGACCCAGGCCCGCTGTACGGCGGCGCCGGGCTTTGCCTCCGCCATCACGGAATCGCTCCGTTTCCTGGAGCTCGACCGCGCCGTCTTCGATGTTGCGGTCAGTGCCGCACCGGAGGGGGCCACGGGCACGGACCGCGTGTCGTATCTGTTCTCTGCCACCGGGCGCGATCCCCAGGATGTGGCCAGGTGCGCATCGGGCGGGGAACTTTCCCGGATCATGCTCAGCCTCAAGGCCATGATGGCCCGGTTCATCGGTATGCCGACCCTGATCTTCGATGAGATCGATACGGGTGTGAGCGGCAGCGTTGCCGACAAGATGGGACGCATGATCTGCGAGATGGGGCGCTCGATGCAGGTCTTCTCCATCACCCACCTCCCGCAGGTGGCCGCCAAGGGGGATGCCCACTATGTGGTCTCCAAATCCGTCACGGCGGATGGCAGGACCGTCTCGTCCATCCGGGAAGTGAAAGGCGAAGAACGGACGATGGAGATCGCCCGTCTGCTCAGCGGAGAGACCATCACGCCGGCCGCTGTCGCCAACGCCCGGGCTCTGCTTTCCGAATAAAGAAAAAAGTTTACTTTTCCCGGGTCATGGTCAGGTCTGGGTTGTAGATGATCCGCCGGACGGCCTGGTTGACGCGGCCGCTGTCTTCCCGGAAACGGAAGTCCGCCTGCAGGCCTTTCTCTTCGTACTCCGGCAGTTTCTTGAACCATTGCCGGCCGTATGTCTTGCACATCGTGACGAAGTAGTGCATCGTGTCATAGCCCTGGAATGCGAAGGATCCCGGTTCGTCCTGGAAAAGGGCCCGGTAGGCGTAGATGAAACGCTTCACCGCCGGGTCGTCGTAGTCGATATAGTAGGAAGCCGTCAGGTGGGCGTTCGTATTGTGCAGGTCCGCGGGGCCGGTGCCGTTGGTGCGGATGCGGGAAGTGCCGTACAGGACGACATCGTTGTTCCTGGCTCCTTCGATGCTCAGGTTGCGGACCACGCCCGTGATGAAATTGTCACGGTCTGAAGCGATCAGGACATGGACCTGCCGGTCTTTCTGGAAGGGAATCTCCTGGACCGAACGGACGCTGTGATAGGGAATGCCCCGTTCCTGCAGTTGCCCGACCAGCCGGGCGGTCTGTTCGCCGGGCACCAGGGCTGCCGTATCCCGGACCATGTAGAGCTCCGCCCCCAGCAGGCGGTCCATTTCCACCCAGCGGACCAGTTCGTCCACTTGTGCGGTCCAGGGGGCGGGGGACTGGACCACGGGACCGGTGGCGGCCAGTTCCGCGGCTTTCGGATCCAGGGGGGAGACCAGTACTTTGTCCTTGCCGCAGAGCGGAAGGGTCGCCAGGATACTTTCCTGCGTGACCGGGCCGAGGATGATGTCGCTGTTGTCAATCAGCGACTGCGGCACGGCGGTCTTTTCCTTGGCGGAATCGAAGACCTGAAGGTCGATCCGGGTATCACCGGTGCCGAGGTCGCGCAGCGCCATCAGGGCACCGCTGTAGAAGTCGAGGAAATTCTCGCTGGGTTTCTTGTCTGCAGCCTGCAGCGGGAGGATCAGCCCGACCTGGATGACGGCCGGGATGTCGAGCACGAAGATGTCCGGGACTTCCTGGTCCTGTCCGCCGGCGAGGGAGTCGGCCGGCTCCGTTAGCAGCGTATCGGCTGTGGGCCGCAGCAGGGTGCTGTCCGGGCGGATGCGGCGGGCCGTGTCCTGGACGGTCGTCTGCTGCTGTTGGTTCTGCTTCTTCTTGCCGGGGAACAGGTACCACTGGGCTGACGCACAGACAGGCAGTGCGAGGAAGAGCAGGAGGAGGAGACAGTATTTCTTCATGGTTCGTTCCTTTATAATCTTTGGATAAATCCGGTCAGGTCATGGCTGAAACGGCTCCAGGAGAGCCTTTCCTTTTCAGCGCGGATGCCTTCCCGCAGATGTTCCTGCAACTGCGGATCCGCGAAATACCGGCGGATGGCGGATGCGACATTGTCGGGAGTCCCTTCATCGCAGACAATTCCCGTGCCGCGCTCTCCGACCGTCTCTTTCAGCCCGCCCACGTCCGTGACGACCATCGGCACTTCGAAATGGTTGGACACGGAACTGATCCCGCTCTGGGTGGCGCTCCGGTACGGGAGAACGGTCAGGTCCGCCGCCGAGAAGTAGTTCTTGACTTCGGAATCCCGGATGAACTCCGGAAATACATGGATGCTCCCGGGGTCCCGGCTCGCGTCGATGAGTTTCCGGTAGGGTTCGAATGAGCCGTAAGGCTCTCCGGCGATGACCAGCTGGTAACTGTCGTCGAGCAGGTCGAACGCCTGCAGCAGAATGTCCAGCCCCTTGTACTTCCGGATCAGGCCGAAGAAAAGCAGGGTCTTGCGGCCGGGCTGGAGCCCGAGGATGCGGGCGGCTTCTTCTTTGGGAAGCTTCTTCCCGAAGTGGGTGTAGATCGGATGGGGCAAGATGGCGTAGGGGATGTCCGGGCGGAGGGCGAGCAGGTCGCGGGAGACCTCTTCGCAGAGGGTGACCGCCCCGTCAAGGCCCCGGAGGAACCAGCGCGTCAGCGGGGCATCGAACCAATGGCGCTCGTGCGGGATGACGTTGTCCAGGATGCCGACGACCCGGCATCCCTTCCCGACATGGCGGGCCACCCAGCCCAGGGAGGGGGCGAACCAGGACATCCAGTACCGGACGATGAGGACATCGGGGCCCCATTTCCGGATCTCCCGGGCCGTGCGGCCCCAGGAGAAAGGATTTGCCGTATCCAGCAAGGCTTCTGCCTCGATGGATACGGCTTCATCTTCGGGGGTGACGTATTGGGTCTTGCCCGGGAAAAGGAGATCGGGATACTGCCTGCTGAAATTGTATGCACGTACATCGTGCTCTTTGCCCAGCTCTTCAAAAAGGTTGGCGTTGAACTGGGCGATCCCCCCGCGATAAGGGTGGAAGCAGGACAGGATGGCGATCTTCAATCCTTATTCCGTTTTGCCTTTTTCCTTGATGTAGGCGGCGTTGAGGCCTTCGATCAAGGCGTCGGTGATATCAAGTTCGGCGGCGCCGGTGACGACCGGGTTCGGGAAGATGTCGCCGGAAATGATGGCGGAGGAGCCGGTGGCGATGATCATCGCATAGCCCTGGGTCTCATTGTAGCTGTCCACATAAGTCTTGATGGCATCGTAGATCTGGTTCAGCATCACCTGCTGCTCTTCCAGGATTTCCTGCTGCTTCTGGTTGGCGTAGTTCTCCACGTTGGCCTGCTGCTCCTGCAGTTTCTGGCCCTGGACCTGGGCGGTGGACTGGGTCAGAAGGCCCTTGTTGATCTTGTCCTGGAAAGCATTGGCGTCCTTCTGGAACTTGTTGACACGGCGCTGGACTTCCTGGTTGATGCTGTTGGCCTTGGTCTCGAAGACGCTGCGGAGGTCGTTGGCCATGTCATACTCGGCCAGGACGCGGTCCAGGTTGAAATAAACGATGGCACCCTGCTGGGCGCTGGTCTCAGTCTGGACGGGGGCCGGCTTCTTGCTGCTGCCTTTGGTGAGGTCGACGATGGCCAGGGCGATCACGCCGGCGAGGGCGATGATGCTGAGGATAAGCGGTAATTTCTTCATTTCTATTTGTAGTTACTTATTTTCCGTAGGGAAATGCAAAAGTAGTTAAAAATTCTGAATCTGCGATAAATATTCCCGGATAGTTGTTTCCAGGCCCAGATACAGGGCGTCGCAGATCAGGGCGTGTCCGATGCTGACCTCGTCGGTCCAGGGGATGGTGCGGATGAACCAGGCCAGATTCTCCAGGGACAGGTCGTGCCCGGCATTGAGTCCGAGCCCCAGGTCCCGGACCGCCTTGGCGGTCTCCAGATAGGGGGCGATGGCCGCCTCCCGGTCCCGTGCGTATTCCGCGGCATAGCCGGCCGTATAGAGTTCGACCCGGTCGGCGCCGCATTTGAAGGCGCCTTCCGCCATCCTGGGATCGGGATCGATGAAGATGGATGTGCGGATGCCGCGCTCCTTGAATGTGCTGCAGATGCGCTTCAGGAAGGAGTGGTTGCGGATGGTGTCCCAGCCGGCGTTGGAAGTCAGCGCATCCGGGGCGTCGGGTACCAGCGTGACCTGGTCGGGGACCACTTCGCAGACCAGGGCGGTGAAACTGCCGGTCGGATTGCCTTCGATGTTGAACTCCGTCCGCACGGCGGGACGCAGGGTGCGGACGTCGCTGTAGCGGATGTGCCGCTCGTCCGGCCGGGGATGCACCGTGATCCCCTGCGCGCCGAACCGCTCGCAGTCGAGGGCGGCTTTCAGGACGTCGGGCATGTTGCCTCCGCGGGCATTGCGCAGGAGGGCGATCTTATTGATATTTACACTTAATCGGGTCATTTCAATTTGGATTAAAAATCTCACAAAAGTAAGCATTTCTATACAATTATTGTAAATTAAGTGCTAAATTTGAGGTCCGAAATGAAATTGGCCTATTATATCAAGAAGGTACGGCTCAAGAGCGATTCCCGCGTGGAAGCGCTGCTGGACCGTTTCCGTGCTGCCGGACATGTCTTGTATCCTGTCGGACAGCCTTCTGATTTCCAGCCGGGTACGGATGTGCTGCTCAGCCTGGGGGGCGACGGGACCTTCCTGTCCGCCGCCAGCCTCGCCGTGCCGGCCGGCGTGCCGGTGCTGGGGGTCAATTTCGGGCGTCTCGGTTTCTTGTCCGAAAGTGATCCGGACGCCATCCTGGAGGCTTTCCGTAGCGGCGATTATAGTGTGGAGGAGCGGGAGTTGCTGCAGGTCTGCTGCGATGCGCTTCCGGCCGGAGAGGCACGGTCCTTCGCCCTCAATGAGATGAGTGTGTCCCGGGTGGGCGCCTCGATGCTCGGCGTGGACGTAGAAGTGGACGGCGCCGCCCTGCCGACCTATTGGGCGGACGGGCTGCTGGTCGCAACGAGTTCCGGCTCTACGGCCTATTCCCTGAGCGTGGGCGGACCGATCTGCCTGCCTGAGACGAAGGTGTTCATCGTCGCCCCGATCTCTCCGCACAATCTCAACGTCCGGCCCTTGATCGTGCCGGAAAGTTCCCGTCTGAAGATCACCCTCCGCTCCCGCGAGGACCGGGCGGTGCTCACGATGGACAACCGCAATTACACGGTTCCGGTGAACTGCCGGATCGAAGTGTGTGCCGCGCCTGCGCGCCTGAAGCGCGTGCGTCCCGGCCATTCCAATTTCATCAATGCGCTGCGCTCCCGCCTGCTTTGGGGCGAGGATGTCCGGAACGGCAGCGACTCCGAGTAACAACATGCAAGTACCGACTAAATTACCGCAGCACGTCTCCATCATCATGGACGGCAACGGCCGCTGGGCCAAGGAAAGGGGAAAAGAGAGAATCCAGGGGCATTTCGAAGGGGTCAACAGCGTCCGCGCCGTCATGGGCGCCGCGGTCAAATGGAAGATTCCCTATGTCTCCTTCTTCGCTTTCTCCGAAGAGAACTGGGGACGGCCGGAAGATGAGGTGCACGGCCTGATGGACCTGATGGGACGCGCGATGGTCCGCGAGCTCGAGACATTCCGCAAATACGATGTCCGTTTCATCGTGCTTGGCAACCGTGCCCGGCTTTCCGACGAGATCAATGCCGATATCGACAGGGCCATGGCAACGACGGCCGGCAACAAGGGGCTCACGATGATCCTCTTCCTGAGTTACAGCGGACAGTGGGATATTCTGCAGGCTGCGGAAAAGATGGCACACGATTTGATGAACAATCCCGGGCGCCAGGTCAGGCCGGAGGATTTGAGCCGGCATCTGGTGACCGCAGGCATCCCGGATCCGGATTTGCTGATCCGCACTTCGGGAGAAAAGAGAATAAGTAATTATTTGCTTTGGCAGACAGCATACACCGAATTTGTATTTACCGAGACCCTGTGGCCTGATTTCCGGGAAGAAGCTTTCCTGGCGGCCCTGGAAGAATATGCTTCCCGCGACAGACGTTTCGGAAAAATCAAATAATTGGGTATATTTGCACATTTATCGAATGGACATGAGAATAGGACGGATATTGACCCTTCTGGCTCTGCTTCTTGCACCGGTCGTGCTCCGGGCGCAGGAGACGGATGTCGAAGTGGACTACAGCCATCCCCGGAAATATATCGTCGCGGGTGTCAAGGTCGAGGGGAATACGTATTTCGGCGAGCAGCAGATCATTTCCCAGACCGGTCTGCACAAGGGGATGGAGGTGACCGTCCCGGGTGAAGAACTCTCCAATGTGGTCCGCCGCCTCTGGCTGCAGCGTTTCTTCGAGGATGTCGCGCTGGAGATCGACAGCCTGAGCACGGCCCGGGATTCCGTCTGGTTCCGGATCAAGATCAAGGAGCGTCCGCGCGTGTCCCGCTGGACTTATTCCGGCGTCAAGTCCGGAGAACGCAAGGATATCGAGGAGCGGCTCAACCTGCGTCGCGGCGGCGAATTCTCCGAATATGTGGAAAAGACCTCCACGGACATCATCAAACGCTATTTCGCCGAGAAAGGCTTCCTGCTCTGTGACGTCAAGACCGAGGTGCAGCGCGACTCCGTCGTGAAGAACGCCATCCGCGTCAATTTCGCCATCGACAAGGGCGAGAAGGTGCGCATCCGGGATATCAATTTCATCGGCAACGAGCATGTGGGCGAGTTCAAGCTGGCGCGCTCGATGAAGAAGACGAAATCCAACAAGATCTACAACTTCTTCCATAGCAAGAAATTCAACGAGAAGGAATTCGCCAACGACAAGAAGCTGGCGGTGAGCGCCTTCAACGAGGCCGGTTACCGGGATGCCCGCCTGGTGCGCGATTCCGTCTACTATGTCGAACCCGGCAAACTCGGGATCGATCTCGTGTTCGAAGAAGGCGACAAGTACTATTTCCGCGACCTGACCTGGACCGGCAATTCCGTGTATGCGTCGGAAGACCTCAACAGGGTGCTCGGCATCAACAAGGGAGACGTTTACGACATGGTCACCATGGAGAAACGGCTCTATGGCGGCGGCAAGCAGAACGAACTGGACATCACCAAATTGTACCGCGACAACGGCTTCCTGTTCTTCGGCATCACGCCGGTCGAGACCAATATCCAGAACGACTCCGTGGATGTCGAGTTCCGGATCTCCGAAGGCAAGCAGGCTACGCTCAACAACATCATCATCAACGGCAACGACCTGACCAATGAGAAGGTGGTCCGCCGCCAGCTCTTCACCCGTCCGGGCTACCTGTTCAGCCAGACCGATTTCGAGCGGTCCATCCGCGAAATCGCCTCGCTGGGTCAGTTCGATCCGGAAGCGATCATGAAGGAAGGCGGATATTCGATCATCCCCAACCAGTTGGACAATACCGTGGACCTGGTCTACAATGTGACCGAGAAGCCGTCCTCCCAGCTGGAGGTCTCCGGCGGCTGGGGCGGCCGGACCTTCGTGGCCACGGTCGGTGTGGCCTTCAACAACTTCTCCACGCACCGGATGTTCGAGAAAGGTGCCTGGCGGCCCGTGCCGCTCGGAGATGCACAGAACCTCGCCTTCCGTTTCCAGACCAACGGTACCTACTACACCGCCCTCACGGCCAGCTTTACGGAACCCTGGCTCTTCGGCAAAAAGCCGACGGCCCTCAACCTGAGCGCCTACTATACCCGCCAGACCAACTCCTATCTGGCCCTCAACATCCTGAGTCACGACCGTGAGATGGAAGTCTTCGGTTTCTCCGCGTCGCTGGGTAACCGCCTGAAGTGGCCGGACAACTATTTCGTCCTCTACAACGGTTTCAACTGGCAGACCTACAAGTTGACCAACTGGTACGCCGGATACTTCATCTTCGACGACGGTGTCGCCAACAATATCAATTACACGCTGAACCTGGTGCGCAACTCCACCGACCAGCAGATCTACCCGCGTGCCGGCTGGGACATGAACTTCTCCCTGCAGCTGACTCCGCCGTTCTCCCTCTTCCGCAAGTTCGATTATGATGCGGACGGTAATAAGGTGGCCGTGAAGAGCTGGAAGGACGTGGATTACTCCAACTGGAGCGGCCGGGACCGTTACCGCTGGATCGAATACCACAAGTGGAAATTCTCCGCTGCCAACTATACCAAACTGGTCGGCGACCTTGTCCTGATGACGCGCGCCCAGTTCGGATACCTCGGCTACTACAACCGCAAATGGGGCTATTCCCCGTTCGAGGGCTTCCTCGTCGGTGGCGACGGTATGTCCGGCTACTATTCCTACGGCACGGAAGTCGTCTCCCTGCGCGGTTACGAGAACTACTCGCTGACCCCGTATGAGCCTTCCAGTTACAACTCCAACGGATATGCCTACGCCGGCAACGTGTATGACAAATTCACCGTGGAGCTCCGCTACCCGATTATCCTGCAGCCTTCTTCCACGATTTTTGCACTCGTGTTCGCGGAGGGTGGCAACTGCTGGTCCGACATCAAGAATTTCAATCCTTTCCAGATCAAACGCAGCGCTGGCGTCGGTGTTCGCATCTTCTTACCGATGGTGGGCTTGCTGGGTGTCGACTGGGGATACGGATTCGACGGTCCTGCAGGACAGAAGAGTCAGTTCCACTTCGTAATCGGACAACAGTTTTAACAGATAATAACTTTAAATTCTTCAGTTTGATATGAAAAAGATCCTTTTGATCGCCGTTACGGCATTTGCTGCGGTTTCTGCTTTTGCCCAGCCGAAGTTTGCCCACGTGAATTCCACCGAGCTCGTCCAGCTCTGCCCGGATATGGACAAGGCGCGCGAGACGATGAACGCTGCGAGCAATGAAGCCCAGGAGACCTATCAGGCCATGGTCGACGAGTGGAATACGAAACTCTCTGCCTATCAGTCCAAGGGAAGCACCTGGACCGATGCCATCCGCCAGAGCAAGGAGAAGGAACTGACTGACATCCAGCAGCGGATCCAGGAGTTCCAGCAGACCGTGCAGGTGGAACTCCAGCAGCAGCAGGAGACGCTCATGCAGCCGATTTACCAGAAGGTGAATGAAACGGTGCAGGAGCTTGCCAAGAAGGGTGGATACATCTATGTCTTCGATGTCAGCTCCCTGGTATACTACGATGCTTCCCAGAGCTTCGACCTTACCCCGGACGCCCGCAAGGCATTGAATATTCCGGCCGACAGGACACTTGAGTCCCTGGCTGCAGAGCTCCAGGCTCAGCAGCAGGCCGCCGCAGCTGCCCAGCAGTAATCCGGAAAGTTCCAGCCTCATCCCGACCCGGGATGAGGCTTTCCCTTTCTAACCTGAACCATAATTATTCAACACTAAACATACGCGATGCAACACAAAGTCATTGACGCCAAGGATGTTGTAATCAGATTCGCAGGAGATTCGGGTGACGGTATGCAGCTCACCGGATCTCTTTTTGCGGATATGTCAGCCATCTACGGCAACGGTCTTTCTACCTTCCCGGACTATCCGGCCGAGATCCGCGCCCCGCATGGGACCGTTTCCGGCGTGTCCGGTTTCCAAGTCCATATCGGCAGCAGCAAAGTCTCCACGCCCGGCGACTTCTGCGACCTGCTCGTAGCGATGAACCCTGCGGCCCTCAAGGCGAATGCCAAATGGTGCAAGCGCCACGCGATGATCCTCGTGGATGAGGACGCCTTCGATGAGGCCGGCATGAAAAAAGCGGGCTTCACCACGGACAATCCTTTCACCGAACTCGGTGTCGAGGACCGTGCGCTGATCGTCGCCCCGATCACCACCCTGACTCAGGAGAGCCTCAAGGACAGCGGGATGGACAACAAGGCCATCCTCAAGTGCAAGAACATGTTTACCCTCGGGATGGCGTGCTACATCTACAACCGCCCCCTGGAGTACATCTACGCTTACCTGGAGAAGAAGTTCGCCAAGAAACACCCCGAGGTGATCGAGCCCAACAAGAAGGTGCTGAACGACGGCTTCAACTATGCTTCGAACATCCAGGCGGTTCCCAATACCTACACGGTCGCTCCCGCAGAGCACCTGGAGAAGGGGACCTACCGCAATATCACGGGCAACCAGGCTACGGCCTGGGGCCTGCTTGCCGCATCCGAGAAGTCGGGCCTGTCCCTCTTCTGCGGATCCTATCCGATCACGCCCGCGACGGCGATCCTGGAAGAACTGGCCCTGCACAAGAGCCTGGGCGCCAAGACCCTGCAGGCGGAAGACGAGATCGCAGGCATCTGTACGGCCATCGGTGCCGCCTATGCCGGCAGTCTGGCCGTGACCACGACTTCCGGTCCCGGTCTCTCCCTCAAGTCCGAGGCGATGGGACTCGCCGTGATGGCCGAGCTTCCGCTCGTCGTCGTAGATGTCCAGCGCGGCGGTCCTTCCACGGGCCTTCCGACCAAGACGGAGCAGTCCGATCTCAACCAGGCGCTCTACGGCCGCAACGGCGAATGCCCGATGGCGGTCGTCGCCGCCCATTCCCCGGCACACTGCTTCGACGCGGCGTTCCAGGCGGCCAAGATCGCCCTGGAGCACATGACCCCCGTCCTGCTGCTTTCCGAAGGCTTCCTGGGCAATGGCTCCGAGCCTTGGCGCATTCCTTCCATGAAAGATTATCCAGAGATCAAACCGCCGTTCGTGCAGGGACTCCTCGCGGAAGGCGAGAAGTTCAAGCCTTTCGAGCGCGACCCGGAAACGCTGGTCCGCAAATGGGCCCTGCCCGGCCAGAAGGGCTTCGAGCACCGTGTCGGCGGTCTGGAGAAGAACCACGCCGGCGTGCTCTCCACCGATCCGGCCAATCATGCCATGATGGTCGCCGAACGTGCCGAGAAAGTTGCCCGCATTGCCCGGGACCTTCCGGCACTCGAGATGCAGAACGGCCCCGCCTCCGGCAAATTGCTGGTGGTCGGCTGGGGCGGCACCTATGGCCACATCCTCAGCGCCGTCCGCGAGATCGGAGAGGTCTCCTATGTCCATTTCGACTACATCAACCCGCTGCCTGCCAATACGGAAGAGGTCTTCTCGCATTTCGAGAAGATCCTCGTCTGCGAGCTGAACAGCGGACAGTTCGCCGATTACCTGCGGGCCAAGTTCCCCGGCAGGGACATTCGTAAGTTCAACAAGATCCAGGGCCAGCCGTTCCTCGTGAGCGAACTGGTCTCGGCCATCCAGAAGGAGATGTAGATTATGGCAACACTGACATTCAAAGATTTCAAGAGCGACCAGGAAGTCCGCTGGTGCCCGGGTTGCGGCGACCACGCCGTGCTGGCTGCGCTGCAGCGCGCACTTCCCAAGGTGAGCCAGGCGCTCAATTACGACAAGGAACGTTACGTGGTGGTGTCCGGTATCGGCTGCTCCTCCCGGCTTCCTTATTATATGGATACCTATGGGTTCCACAGCATCCACGGCCGCGCCACGGCGGTTTCCACCGGCATCAAGGTGGCCAACCCCTGGCTGACGGTCTGGCAGGCCTGCGGCGACGGTGACGCCCTCGCCATCGGCGGCAACCACTTCATCCACGCCATCCGGCGCAATATCGACATCAACATCATCCTCTTCAACAACCGCATTTACGGTCTGACGAAGGGACAGTATTCCCCGACTTCCAAGTTCGGCGCGATCACCAAGACCTCTCCGTACGGCACCGTCGAGCACCCGTTCAATCCGGGTTCCCTCGTGCTGGGCGCGAAGGGGACTTTCTTCGCCCGTTCCCTGGACGTGGAGCTCAAGCTCAACGAGGAGATCATGACGGCGGCCGCCCTGCATGACGGCTGCTCCGTGATGGAGATGCTGACCAACTGCGTCATCTTCAACGACGGCGCCCACAAGGACCTGTCCGATCCGGCCGTCAAGGCGGACCATACGATCGTCCTGCGCCATGGGGAGAAGATGATCTTCGGCAAGAACCGCGACCGCGGTCTCATCTACGACGGCCGGAAGATCCGTGCCGTGCGCATCGGTGAGGGCGGCTTCACGGAGGATGATATCCTTGTCCACGATGCCCATGCCGACAATATCGGCATCCACATGGCCCTGGCGGACATGAAGGGCCCGGACTACCCGGTGGCCCTCGGCGTGATCCGCGACGTCAAGGACATTACCTATGACGACGGCGTACGCGACCAGGTCAAGGACGTGATGGCCAAGTCCAAGATCCACAGCGTGGACGAACTGCTCCGCAGCGGCTCCACCTGGGAAGTAGAATAACCAACCACAAACACACGGATAACACTGATCTTTAACAATGAAGACGAAAGACATCATGGCCCGTCTCCAGGCCAAGTACCCCGGTGAGAGTGAATATCTCCAGGCGGTACAGGAGGTCCTCGAGTCCATCGAGGAGGTCTACAACCAGCATCCCGAATTCGAAAAGGCGAAGATCGTCGAGCGGATGGTCGAGCCGGATCGGATCTTCTCGTTCCGGGTCACCTGGGTGGATGACAAGGGAGAGGTCCAGACCAATACCGGTTACCGCATCCAGTTCAACAGCGCCATCGGCCCCTATAAGGGCGGCTTGCGCTTCCACCGCGCCGTGACCCCGTCGATGCTGAAATTCCTCGGCTTCGAGCAGACTTTCAAGAATGCCCTCACGACCCTGCCGATGGGCGGTGCCAAGGGCGGCAGCGATTTCGATCCCAAGGGCAAGACCGACGAGGAAATCATGCGCTTCTGCCAGGCTTTCATGCTGGAACTCTGGCAGTGCATCGGCCCCGACCAGGACATCCCGGCCGGCGACGTGGGTGTGGGCGGCCGTGAGATCGGCTACCTCTATGGTATGTACAAGAAGCTCGCCCGCGAGTACAATACCGGTGTGCTGACCGGCAAGGGTGCCACCTGGGGTGGCTCCATCCTGCGTCCGGAGGCCACGGGCTTCGGCGCGCTCTATTTCACCCAGAACCTGCTGCATCATGCTGGCAAGGACATCAAGGGTTGCCGCGTGGCAATCTCCGGCTTCGGCAACGTGGCCTGGGGTGCCTGCACCAAGGCCCTCGAGCTCGGTGCCAAGGTCGTCGCGATCTCCGGCCCGGACGGCGTCTGCGAGATTCCGGACGGCATCACCAAGGAGATGATCGACTACATGCTCGTCATGCGTGCCTCCAACCGCGACCGCGTGGAGGACATGGCGACCCGCTTCCCGGACAAGGCACGTTTCACCGCGGCCAAGAAGGCGTGGAGCGTGAAGTGCGACATCGCCCTGCCGTGCGCCTTCCAGAACGAACTCTCCGAGGATGATGCCAAGGAGCTGAAGGAGAATGGCTGCTGGTGCTGCTGCGAGGTGTCCAACATGGGCTGCCAGCCGGGTGCCATCCACTTCTTCCAGCACAATGGCATCCTCTTCGCTCCGGGCAAGGCGGTCAACGCCGGTGGCGTGGCCACTTCCGGCCTGGAGATGACCCAGAATGCCGAGCACATCAGCTGGAGCGGCAAGGAGGTCGACGAGAAACTGCACTTCATCATGAACAATATCCACGAGCAGTGCGTCAAGTTCGGCACCCAGCCGGACGGCAGCGTGGACTATGTGAAGGGTGCCAACATCGCCGGCTTCATGAAAGTCGCGCAGGCGATGCTGGAGCAGGGAACGATCTGATGCTGATTACATATCCGGATTTAAGCCGCCTTCTGCAGAAGGCGGCTTAAATATTCGCATTTCTCGGGATTGCCGAGGGTCTTGCCGAGGTTGCAGGAGAGCTTGACGCAGTCGTGCCACTCGCGGAGCTCGGTGATGCGGCCGCGGGTGAGTTTCACCACGATGTTCATCGGGTCGGCGCCCGTGACGTCGCAGGTCAGGTGCGTACCCACGCCGTAGGAGTCCTGCACGCGGCCGGCGACATATTGGTGGATTTCAATCGCTTTGTCCACGTTGAGCCCGTTGGAGAAGCAGACCTGCTTGGTGGCGGGGTCGATGCCCAGGGACTTGTATTTCGCGATGATCTTCTCCGTCTGCTCGAATTCGTCGCCGCTGTCCACACGCAGACCCTTGTACATCATGGCCATGCGCTTGGAGAGGTTGGAGAAGAAAACTTCGTCGCCGAAGCAGTCGTAGAGGTAGATGCCGTTGTCGCCGTCATAGACGTCGCTGAACTTCTTCATCACGTTGAAGTTGCACTCGAACACGCCGCTGACGTTCTCCTCGAAGCTGATGAGCTGGTGGGACATCGTGCCCAGCGGCACGCAGTCGTATTTCATCGCCAGCCAGACGTTGGACGTGCCGGTGAACTTGCCGGGCCAGTCGGGGCGGGAGTCATACACCTCCTTCATCACGCGCACCACCATCTCGTGGTGGTCGAAGCTGAAGCGGCGGCGCGTGCCCATGTCGCCGAGCACCAGGCCGTTTCCGAAGATACGCTCGGTCTTGGCGCGGGCCTTGGCCTCCTCGTGCGCCGCGTCATAGCGTTCGAAGTCGCCCCGCAGCCCGTGCATCAGTTCGCTGATGCAGGACAGGATGGGCATCTCCCACATGATGGTGGAGAACCATTTGCCGCGGACCTTGATGTCCAGGTACCCCTCTTCGTCCTGGCTGATCTGCACTTCGCCCGGGCGGAAACGGTAGCCGCGCAGGTAGGTGAAGTACCACAGCGGTAGGAAGACGCATTTGCGCTTCATGAATTCGACTTCCTCGTCCGTGATCGTGACCTCGGCCATGTGGTCGAGCTGCTCGCGCAGGAGCTTGTCGAAGCCCTGGGGGTATTTCTGGTGGTTGCGGTCGAAGAAGGTGTATTCGACTTCGGCGCGCGGGTAGGTCTCCAGGATGTAGTACTGGCAGGTGAAGGTGTAGAGGTCGTTGTCAGTGAAGTGGGTGATGATGGGTTTCATATTCAGTGGATTTCCAGTTTGTCAAGCAGGGCCTGCGGGTCGGGTTCGTGCCCGCGGAAGCGGCGGTACAGGACGGCTTCGTCCTCGCTGCCGCCCTTCGAGAGGACGTTCTCGCGGAAGGAGGCAGCCACCTCGCGGCTGAAGATGCCTTTTTCGCGGAAGAGGGAGAAGGCGTCGGCCTCGAGGACTTCGGCCCATTTGTAGGAGTAGTACCCGGCAGAATAGCCGCCGGAGAAGATGTGGCTGAATGCCGTGGAGATGCAGGTACCGGGAATGTCGGGGAGCACGGCGAAGTCTGCGAGGGCGGCCGTTTCGATGTCCGTCACGTCGGCGGGATGCCCGGTCGCGGCCGGGCATGACCCCGTGTCATCCCCGGCCTGACCGGGGATCTCCTCCCGCAGGGTGTGCCACGCCAGATCCAGCAGGCCGAAGCGCAGCTGGCGGACCTGGAAATAAGCCGCCTGGTAGTTGCGTGCGGCGACGAGCCGCTGCACCAGGGCATCGGGAATGGGTTCCCCGCTCTGCCAGTGCCGGGCGAAGGGCTGCAGCCATTGCGGTTCGAAAGCCCAGTTCTCCATCAGCTGCGAGGGCAGTTCCACGAAGTCCCGGGCGACATTGGTGCCCGTCATCGAAGGATATCGGCCTTCTGCCAGCATCCCGTGCAGGGCATGCCCGAACTCGTGCAGGAAGGTAGTCAGTTCATCGTGGGTAAGCAGCGAGGGGCTGCCGGGGCCGGGTTTCGTGAAATTGGTCACGATGCTCACCAGCGGCCGCTGCTCCATGCCGCCGGGGGCGGAAAGCTCGCGGAAATTGGTCATCCAGGCGCCGCCGCGCTTGCCGGGTCGGGGGAAAAAGTCTGCATAGAACAGCGCCAGGTGCCGCCCGCCGGCATCCTGGACGTCGAAGACCTGCACGTCCGGGTGGTACCCCGGCAGGTCGGGACGCGGGACGAACTGCACGCCGTAGAGGCGCGTGGCCAGGCCGAATACGGCATCGATGCAACTCTCCAGCCGGAAATAGGGCTTGAGCTGCTCCTCGCTGAGCGCGAAATGCTCTGCGCGGTATTTCTCCGACCAGAATGCGAAATCCCAGGGCTGCATCTGCGCCTCGCCATAGCCGCGCTCCTGCGCCCAGGCGAGGAGTTCCGCGACCTCCCGCCGGGCAGCAGGCAGCGAAGGAGCCATCAGGCGGTCCAGCAGGCTGCGGACGGCGGGAACGCTTTTCGCCATCCGGTCTTCCAGGGCGTAATCGGCCCAGGTCGCATAGCCGAGCAACTGTGCGATGCGGCGCCGCAGATCCGCAATCCTCAGACAGGCGTCCGTGTTGTCGGACGGCCCTCCGAGCGCACGGGAATTATAGGCGCGCCACATCTTCTCCCGCAGGTCCGCGCGGGCGCTGAACTGCATGAAAGGGACATAACTCGGATGCGAGAGGTCGAAGACCCAGCCGGGGCGGCCTTTCTCCCGGGCCGTCTCGGCGCCCAGGTCCCGGACATACTCCGGCAGGCCATCCAGTTCCGCTTCGTCCGTGAGCTCCAGGGTGAAGGCATTGGTCGCATCCAGGACATTCTTGCCGTATTTCAGTTCCAGCAGCGAAAGCTCTTCTTCCAGCCGGGCATAGGTCTTTTTGTCCTCGGGGGAGAGGAGTGCGCCGCTGCGTACGAATCCTTTATAACTCTCGTCAAGCAGTTTGCGCCGGACGGCGTCGAGCGGGAGCGCGTCCCGCTGCTCCCAGACGGCCCGGACGCGGGCAAAGAGCGTCTCATTCAGCGAGACATACATCTCGTAATCCGTCAGCAGGGGAGAGACTTCTTCGGCAATCTCCTGCATTCGGTCGTCGCTTTCGGCTTCCAGCAGGTTGAAGAAGATGCCGCTGACCCGGTCCAGGGTGCTCCCGGAAAACTCCAGGGCTTCGACGGTGTTCTCGAAAGAAGGCGCTTCCGGATTGGCGGCGATGGCGTCGATTTCCGCGCGGCCTTCGTCGATGGCGGCCCGGAAGGCGGGCAGGTAATGCTCTTGCCGGATCAGATCGAAGCGCGGAGCACCGAAGGGCAGGGTAGAGGGAGTCAGCAACGGATTGTCCATAATGCAAAAATAACCATAAATGGGGATTTTCCGTTCACCCGGGATCAGCTATTTTTGCAATCGGATAAAAGTTAGTGTGTTTTAGAGCGCGGCTGCGGCCCCGGACCGGACAGGAACGGTCAGGGATTGCGCCGCGTCTTTTTTCTCCCGGTAATAACTTTGCTTTTATCTATTTATTGGCTAAATTTGCGCCGCTTTTCAGTGCAAGCAAAAATAGTTAATATACATTATGTCCAACAGTAGATTTTCTGTTAAGTATTGCGTGATTCTGCCGATCGTGCTGATTCTCACAATCCTTCTTTGGGCCCTGCCTGTCGATACCTTCGGTATCGCCGGCCTGACCGTCGTCCAGCAGCGTATGATTGCGATCTTCGTGTTCGCCGCCCTGATGTGGATGTTCGAGGTGATCCCCAACTGGACGACCTCCCTGCTTGTGATCGTCGTGATGCTGCTGAGCGTCTCCGACAAGGGACTGGGCTTCTTCTGCAAGCCCGAATACGGTACCCTCGTGGACTACAAGAGCATCATGGCCTCCTTCGCGGATCCGGTGGTGATGCTGTTCCTCGGCGGTTTCGTGCTGGCCATCATCGCCTCCAAGTATGGCATGGATGCCGCCATCGCCAAGGTCCTGCTCGGCATTTTCGGCAAGAAGCCGAAGATGGTCCTGCTGGGCTTCCTGATTGTGATCGCCCTCTTCTCCATGTTCATGAGCAATACGGCTACTGCCGCCATGATGCTGGCCTTCCTGGCTCCGGTGCTCAAGTCCCTCCCGGAGGATGAGACCGGCAAGGTGGGTCTCGCCCTGGCGATTCCCGTGTCCGCCAACCTTGGCGGCATCGGTACGCCGATCGGCACCCCGCCGAACGCCATCGCCCTCGGCGCCCTGGAGAATGCCGGCTACCAGATCAGTTTCGTGACCTGGATGTCCCGCATGATCCCCTACGTGATCATCATGATTGCGATCGCATGGGTGCTGCTGCAGATTTTCTTCCCCTTCAAGAGCGACAAGATCGAGCTCAAGATCGAGGTCAAGGAGCGCAAGAAGACCTGGAAGGACTATGTCGCCTGGATTACTTTCTTCGTGACCATCCTCCTTTGGGTGACGGAATCCCTGACGGGCATCAACTCCAATGTCGTGGCCCTCATCCCGCTGGCCGTCTATACCGCAACGGGCGTTTTCGAGAAGTCCGATATCAAGGAGATCAACTGGAGCGTGCTCTGGCTGGTTGCCGGTGGCTTCGCCCTCGGTACGGGCCTGAACAAGACCGGTCTCGCCGCGACGCTGATCAACGCCATTCCGTTCAGCTCGATGAACGTGGTGGTCGTGCTGATCATCGCCGGCCTGATCTGCTACCTGCTCTCCAACTTCATCAGCAACTCCGCGACGGCTGCGCTGCTGGTCCCGATCCTCGTGGTCGTCGGCACCGCCATGTCCGATCCGACTGCCGCCAACAATGCCCAGTTCGTTTCGCTGGGCGGCATGAACGCCATGATCCCGTTCATCGCGGTCTGCGCTTCCATCGCCATGCTGCTGCCGATCTCCACGCCGCCGAATGCCATCGCCGCTTCCACAGGCCTCGTCCAGACCAAGGACATGACCAAGGTCGGCATCATCATCGGCGTGATCGGCTTCGTGTTCGGTTACTTCCTGCTTACCGCACTCTTCCCGTTCCCGACGGTTTAATCAAGACGCATGCATCTGGTGGCCCCTCCCCATGGCCGGGACCACCAGATTTCCATTTTCCAAAGTGTATATACCGATGAAAAAAAGCGTTATCGCAGCCGTCCTGCTGTCTGTCTGCCTGAGCGCCGGCGCGCAGGACAATACGTCCATCCAGTTCAAGCCTTACGGCTTCATCCGCAACTACCTCGTCATCGACTCCCGCGAGAGCGTCTACGGTACCGAGGACTTCTTCTATTATGTCCCGAAAGACGTCAAGATGGTGAACGGCGACGACCTCAACCAGATGACCACCGTCAGTTACGGCGCCATCACTTCCCGTCTCGGACTTGACGTCTCGGGTTACCAGGTGAACGGCTGGAACGTGGGTGCCAAATTCGAAGGTGACTTCTATGCCGGCGTGTCCGGCGTGACCGGTACAGCCCTCTTCCGCCTGCGTCAGGCTTATCTGACGCTGGGTAAGAACGGGTTCAACCTGAAGGTCGGCCAGGGCTGGCATCCGATGGCAGCCGACATGCCGCATATCTTCTCCCTCAACACCGGTGCACCTTTCGGCCCGTTCAGCAGGACTCCGGAGGTCGTGATGGACGGCAAACTGTCTGATTCCGTGACCCTGACGGCAGCGGCCATCTGGCAGATGCAGTACACCTCCGCCGGTCCGGAAGGGGCTTCCGCCAATTACATCAAGTACGGCGGCATCCCGGAGATCTACCTCGGCCTGAGCCTCAAGCAGGGCGGCTTCACCGGCCGCGTGGGCGTGGACATGCTCTCCATCCGTCCCCGCCACCTCAATGACGCCGGTACCGCCAGGGTCAGCGACCGCATCACGACGTTCAGCCCATTCGCGTTTGCCGAGTATACCAAGGGCCTGTTCTCCATCAAGGCCAAGACCATTTTCGCCCAGGCGGGCGAACATATGAACCTGAACGGCGGTTACGGTGTCAGCGCCGTCCTTTCCAACGGCAGCTGGGAGTACACGCCGACGCGCAACTCCTCCACCTGGCTCAGCCTGACCTACGGCAAGAAGGTGCAGGGCGTGCTGTTCGCCGGATATGTCCGCAACTTCGGCTCGGCGAAGGAAGTGGTCGGCGACCTGTATTTCAGCAAGAACAGCTTCTCCAACATGAACCGGATGTTCCGCATCACCCCGGAGCTCATGCTCAACTGGGGCAAAGTGACCCTGGGTCTCGAATACGAACTGACCGGTATCCAGTATGGTTCCTTCAGCAAGACGGCGAAGAACTTCGGCCTTGCCACGGAGAACCTCCACTGGGTTTGCAACAACCGCATCCAGGTGATGCTCCGTTACAGCTTCTGATCCTTACTGCATGGCACTCCTGCTGTTCTTCCTGCTGGGCGCACTGGCCGTCTCGTTCCTCTGTTCCATCCTGGAGGCAACGCTGATGTCCACCCCGATCTCCTACATCACGATGCGGGAGGAAGAGGGGTATAAACCCGCGACGCGTTTCAAGGAATACAAGCAGGATTCCTCCCGGCCGATTGCCGCCATCCTGTCGCTCAATACGATTGCGAACACGATCGGCGCGGCCGGGGTGGGCCGCCAGGCGACCATCGTCTTCGGATCCGAATGGTTCGGCCTCGTCAGTGCGCTGATGACCATCCTGATCCTGGTCTTCTCCGAGATCATTCCCAAGACCATCGGTACCACCCGCTGGAAGTCCCTGATGGGCTTCGCCACGCGCATGATCCGGGTCCTGATCTTCATCATGTATCCGCTGGTCTGGCTCATCGAGCGGCTGACCGACCTCATTACGCCGGAGGATGCGCAGGAGACTGCCGTGTCCCGCGACGAGGTGAGCGCGATGGCGAATGTCGCGGAGGAAGAAGGGGACCTTGAGGAGGATGAGAATACCATCATCCAGAACCTGATCAGCATGGATGAGGTGACGGCCTACGATGTGATGACCCCGCGGGTCGTCTGCGAGATCGCGCCGGAGTCCATGACCCTCAAGTCCTTCTATAAAAACAAGAATTTCCGTCATCACAGCCGCATCCCGGTCTATGCCGACAATGATGAGTACATCACCGGCTACATCCTCCGGATGGAGGCACTGCAGCTCATGGCGGAGGATAAATTCGACCTGACCCTCGGTGAGATACGCCGCGAAGTGGCGACTTTCGACGAGGATACGCCGCTGGACAAGATCTGGGACGAAATGCTCGGCAAGGACGAGCAGATCGCCATCATCATCAATGAATACGGCAGCTTCCAGGGCATCCTGACCCTGGAGGACATCATCGAAACCCTGCTCGGCAGCGAGATCGTGGACGAGAACGATACGGTCCGCGACATGCAGCAGCTTGCCCGCGACAGGTGGAAGAAACGGGGCCGCCCGGTACGGAAACCGGCGGCGCCCGGAAAGTAGGGGGCGTTGCCCCCGCTCCGGGCAGGTCCCGGATCCGGTTAGTTAGTAGTATATGGCAGATAAAAAGTGGGTGGGGCACCTGGCTGCGGCCGGGGCCTACGCGATTTTCGGATTCAATATCATCTTCAACAAGGACATCGCCAACGACGGTACGGTGTCCCCGATGGTGATGTTCGTCCTGCGAGCATTCGGGGCCACGGTGCTCTTCTGGCTGCTCTCGCTGGTTCTCCCGCGGGAAAAAGTCCCTGCCCGGGACATGTGGAAGATAGCGCTGGCTTCGTTCGTCGGGCTTTTCCTGCCGCAGGTAAGTTTCCTGTTCGCCATCGAGCAGGCGACGCCGGTGATCACGGCGGTGATGGGCGCCCTGTGCCCGGTCTATACGATGTGCTTCGCCTTCCTGTTTCTCGGAGAGCCGATCACGCTCAAGAAGGCGGGCGGCGTGGCGATGAGCCTCGGGGGAGCGCTGCTGCTGATTTTCAATTCGACGCGTGCGGCGGGACCGGTGGCGGAGACGACGGTGCTCGGGGTGATCCTGCTGCTGGTGAACGGCGTGAGTTTCGCGGCTTATCTGGGAGCTTTCCGCCCCTTGATCTCCCGCTACAGCGTCGTGACCCTGATGAAGTGGATGTTCCTCTTCTCCCTGCTGATCTCCCTGCCGTTCGCCTGGGACGGACTCTTCCATACGGATTATGCCTCCCTGCGGCCGGCGGTGCAGTGGGAAATCGCCTATGTGGTGGTGTTTGCCACGTTTGTAGCCTATTTCCTGATTCCGGTCGGGCAGAAACACCTCCGGCCTACGCTGGTGAGCATGTACTCTTATCTCCAGCCGCTCATCGCCGCCGCCATCAGCGTGTTCATCGGGATGGACCGCCTGACCTGGCAGAAAGTGCTGGCGGCCGTGCTGGTCTTCGCCGGCGTTGCCCTGGTGAGCAGGTCGCGTGCCGCCAATCAATGATTTTTCGTATCTTAGCGGTCATGAAACATGTTGGCCTCATCCTCGCAGCGCTGCTGATGGCGGCGTGTGCACCCCAGGCGGAGCCGTTCTGGCTCGGCGCAGACATCAGCGGTTCCGCAGGAGCGGAAAAACGCGGAGAATACTACTACAACCACACCGGAGATACGCCCGTGGAGGTCACGGCCCTGATGAAGGAAATGGGGCTCAACGCGGTGCGCTTGCGCGTGTGGGTCCATCCGCGGCCCTGGGGCCGTCCCGGCCAGCCGGTGGATTCGACCGATTTCCGGGGCCTGTGCAACAAGGAGGATGTCCTCTACAATGCCAGGCTCGCCCGGGACCTGGGCATGGAGGTCATGATCGACTTCCATTACAGCGACACCTGGGCGGATCCGCAGCATCAGCCCATTCCGCGCTCCTGGCTGGGGCATCCGTACGCGCAGATGAAGGAGGACCTGAAGGCCCACACCGTTGAGGTGCTGCAGCTCCTGAAGGACAACGGCATCACGCCGAAATGGGTCCAGGTGGGCAACGAGACGACCAACGGCCTGCTCTGGAACAACCAGGGGGCCGAGGTCACCGAGCACATGGGCCACAGCAGACTGGATCCGGAGCAGTATGCCGGTTTCCTGGATGCGGGGTACGAGGCGGTGAAGAGCGTTTTCCCCGCTTCCGTCGTGATCGTGCACCTGGACAACGGCTACGACCAGGCGCTCTATGACTGGAACCTCGGTATCCTGGAGCGTTGCGGCACCCGCTACGACATGGTCGGCATGTCGCTGTATCCCTACTGGGCTGCGACCAACGGCATTACGGATGCCGACCAGGTCATCGCAGACTGCATGGCGAACATCGGCCATGTCTGGGAGCGCTTCGGCAAGGAAACGATGATTGTGGAAACGGGTGCGGAAGTGGTCCTGGATGATGAAGCCCGCATGGCGGAGAGCGTCCGCCAGATGGCGGAAATCGTGAAGGCCGCCCGCGCAACGCCGCATTGCCACGGCCTTTTCTACTGGAATCCCTGCTGCCGTCCGCGCGGCTACCGGCTCGGCGCCTTCGACATGGAGGGCCGTCCGACCGGCATCATGGACGCCTTCGTCGCGCAGTAATCCTTATCCGATCAGGACTTTCTTGTAGCCCAGCCGGTGGAGTTCGATCGCGGCGCCGATGCGGTACAGGACCGTATAGGCGCGGGCGAGCAGATAGAACCCCCGGGCGGTCTGGGTCTCGATGCCTTCGTGCTGCAGCAGGCCGAGTACGGCCAGGGCGCAGCTTTGCAAGGTGTCGCTGATTTTCCTGGCTTCCGGACTGTCCAGCGGCAGTCCCAGCACATCCCGGAGGATGTGTTCGTCCATGTCGTCCCAGCCCCGGGATCCATACCAGCGCCGGTACGGCCGGTCCTTGTATTGCTGCCAGCCGGCATCCCAGGCCCATGCGACCCCGAGCCCCAGAAAACCGGCCCAGGCGATGGCCGCTTCCGGGTATTCATTGAAATTGACGACGGCGTCGGCGATGTAGTCCTTGATATAGAGGTCCCACATCCCGTCGATATCGGGATTGCGGACCAGGTCGGCGGGAAGCAGCCCGGCGCCGCTGCAGACTTTCACGAGACCGTTTTCCAGCGTCTGCTCGAATTGGTCGAGATATCGGGTATCTTCTTCTTGCATCAGTTCCTGCGTATTTTGATGACCTGCTTGATGCTGCCGACCTGCGAGATGACTTTGTCCAGTTCCGCGCTGGAAGGCACCAGCAGGCGGATGGTGATCTCGTAAGTCCCGGCACGCAGGTTTTCCTTGACATTGAAGGTGCGCATCGAGACTTTGAACTGTCCGATGACGGCCATGATGGCACTCAGGACCGGGTGGTCCAGTTCGGCTGTGACGGTCAGCGTGCACTGGAAGTCTCCGGTGTTGGGATTGTCCTGCCAGACGACTTTCTGGATCCGGTACGGGTAGCGCTCCATGAGCCGGGCGGCATTGGGGCAGGAGATCCGGTGGATCTTGATGCCTTCCGTGCGGGTCACGAATCCGAAGACATCGTCGCCGAAGACCGGATTGCAGCATTTGGACATCTTGTAATCCAGACCTTTGACATTCTTGGCGTTGATGACGAGGATGTCGTCGGAAGAGGAGCCGGCGTACCCTTTCGGCACGGTGTTTTCCACCGCAGCCGCATCCGTCTGGGCGGGACGCTCCTGCTGGGCTGACTGCTTCTGGAGGATGAAGGCCTTGATGTCATTGACATCGACTTCCTCCCGGGAAATGGCTGCCATGAAAGGCAGGATGGAGGGATACTTGCGCGCTTTGAGGAACTCCATGAGCCATTCGTCCGGCAGTTCCAGTTTCCAGTTGCGCAGGCGGCGGCCCAGGATTTCGCGGCCGTCTGCCGCGGCCTTCCGCTCATCGGCATCAAGTTCCTGCTTGATCTTGGTGCGGGCCTTGGAGGTGACGACCCAGTTCAGCCAGTCGCGGCTGGGCCGCTGGTCCTTGCGGGTCAGGATCTCCACGACATCGCCGGTCTTGAGTTTCTCCCGGATCGGGACGCCGCGGCCGCCGACCCGTCCCCCGATGCAGCGGCAGCCGAGACCGGAGTGGATGTTGAAAGCGAAATCCAGCACGGACGCACCGGCAGGCAGGATGCGGAGTTCCCCGCTGGGCGTGAAAACGAAAATCTCCTTATCGGGCGGAGCCGGCATTTCCTCCGGCGAAGCTTCCAGCGGATGCTCCAGGGCATCGCGGACGGACTGGAGCCAGCGGTCCAGGGTGGCCTCGTGATGGATACCTTTGTAGGCCCAGTGTGCGGCATTGCCGTTCTCGGCTTCGAAATCCATCCGCTTGGTGCGGATCTGGACCTCGAGAGCCTGGCCCTGCCGGTTCTTGACGGTGATATGGAGGGATTCGTAGCCGTTGGGACGCGGGGTGGTGAGCCAGTCTCGCAGCCGTTTCGTGTCCGATTCGTATTCTTCCGTCACATAGGAGAACACTTTCCAGCAGAGGTCTTTTTCGACTTTCGGGTCGTCCTCGCAATCGATGATGAAACGGATGGCGAAGATATCATAGACCCCTTCGAACGGGACCTTCTGCATCTGCATCTTGCGGTAGATCGAATAGGCGCTCTTGGTACGGATCTTCAGCTTGTAGACGATGCCGGCCTCGGAGAGTTTCTTCTTGAGCGGCTCGATGAACTCCGCCGTGATCTGCTCCCGGTCTTTCTCCGTGGCTTTGAGCTTGTTGGTGATGGCGCGGTATTGCTCCGGGTCAGAATAGCGGAACCAGATGTTGCCCAGTTCGTTATTGATGTTGTACAGGCCGAGCTGGTGGGCCAGCGGCATGTAGAGCATCAGGGTCTCCAGCAGCTTCTGGTCCCGGGAAGTCTTGGGGAAGATCTGCAGCTGGCGCATCACTTCCAGCCGGTCGGCGATCTTGATGACGGTCACGCGCGGGTCGGTGGAGTATTGGACGATGAGCCTTTTGTAGTTCTCCGCTTCCAGGCGGGTGTCCTTGGGTTTGATGGTCGAGATCTTGTTGAGGCCGTCCACGATGGTGAGGACGTCCTGCGGGAAGGCGCGGAGATCGACCTCCGGGTGGAGCCGGGCGGCTTCGTGCAGGTAGACCGCAGCCACACAGGAATCCGGAAGACCGATCTCGTCCTTTACGATGCGGGCAACGTTATCGGGGTGTCCGAAAAACGGGGAACCGTCGTGACGAAGATCCTCTTTCAATGTCTCCCATGCCAGGGCGCGAGCCTGTTCGATAAGATGTTCCATACTGTTTGGCCGTATCCGTAACAAATATAGGCAATTTTCCGGAACAGAACGATTTTGTCGTGCCGGAACACGCGGGTGATTGCCGATATTTATCGGAAATACACCTATGATGATCTATTGTTATATCCGTGTCAGCACCGACCGTCAGACGGTCGAGAACCAACGCTATGAGATCGAGCAGTTCTGCCTGCGGGAGGCCCTCTCCGCCGGTTGCTGGATCGAGGAAACCATCTCGGGAAGCCGGGATTACGACAAAAGGGAACTGGGGCGGCTTCTGAAAAGGATACGCCGCGGCGACCTCATCATCTGCTCCGAACTGTCCCGCCTGGGCAGGAGCATGTTCATGATCATGAAAATCCTGAGCACCTGCATGGAGCGCGGCTGCCGCGTGTGGACGGTCAAGGAAGGTTATCGCCTGGGCGAGGACATCCAGTCCAAGGTCCTGGCGTTTTCCTTCGGCCTGTCAGCGGAGATCGAGCGCAACCTGATCAGCCAGCGTACGAAGGAAGCCCTTGCCCGGAAAAAAGCAGAAGGCAGGAAACTGGGCCGCCCGCCGGGCACAGGAAACAAGCGCTACAAACTGGATGATGAGCGGGAAAAGATCCTGGAAATGCTCTCAAAAGGAAGGCCAAAAGCGGAAATTGCGCGGCAATGCGGCGTGGCGAAAACGACCCTGCTCCGGTGGCTGCGACGCCAAATGAAATAAGCGCGGAATTTGGGTGTATAACGGAGCTAACTTGCTAATTTAACGGTCGTTAAATCGTTGCAAAGGTAAAACCTTTTTTCTTTATTCCAAATAAAAATCAAAAAAAATCGCTGACCGGGCTGAATGGCAGTCCGGCGTTTTGTTTTTATCAGGCCTGTCCCGGGTGTCTTGCGGAGCCGGAAACCGTATCATTAAAATGACCGTTTTTTTGATACCTCTGTTTTGTATCGGAAAAAGGGACAGAAAACAAACTTTTTCAGTGTTCTTTAAGTTAAGGGTTGCAATGTGTTTGCTGCCGCTGCTCCTCGGGACGGCGGCGGCAAACGCTCAACCCAGACAAAGCGACACCCTGGAGATGAAGGTCTATTTCCGCAAGGGATCTTCGGAGGTGGATCCGTCTTACCGGGAAAATGCCGCCCGGCTGGAGGCTTTCCGGACGCAGCTGTCGGCATTGCTGGCAGATACGGCCGCGGTCGTGCGTTATGTCAGCGTCCGTACGTCAGCCTCTCCGGACGGCAATACGGCTGCCAACCGCCGGCTCTCGGACGAACGTGCGCGCAAGCTTGAACGGTTGTTGCAGCAAACCCTGCCGCTGGACCCGCTTCTCTTCCATTATCAATCTGCCGGAGAAGACTGGGAAAGCCTGGCCGCAATCGTCCGCACCCTGGAGATACCCTGGCGGGACGAAGCCCTGTACATCATCGGGCACACACCGCAATGGATTGTCCGGGACGGCCGGGTCGTGGACGGGCGCAAGCGTCAGCTGAAACTCCTCCGGGGCGGCGAAGCCTGGAGATGGCTGGAGCGGGAGGTGTTCCCGGAACTCCGTGCCGCCGGCGGACATGTCCGCTGTGTGGTCTATCATCCGGTCCGGGAAGTTCCCGTCCCGCGGGATACGCTTTTCGTGGAGCGGGTTGTCCGGGATACCGTCTATCAGGACCGCCCCGCCGTCGCCCCGGTCCGGAATTCCCCGGGCCTGACCGGCAGGGAAGTGCGGGCCGCCGTCCGCACCAACGCGCTGGCCGTTCCATTCGCCAACCTGGGGATCGAACTGCCTCTCGGAGAACATTGGTCTGTCGGCGCCGATTGGTATTATCCCTGGATCTGGCGGCCGCAGCACGGCGAGGGCCTGGACTACAGCGGCGCCTGTACGGAACTGCTCGCCCTGGGCCTGGAGCTTCACTACTGGCTTCCGGACAGGCGCAAGACCTCCCGCCAACGGCTCCTGGGGCATGCGATCGGGCTGTACGCCGCTGCCGGATATTATGATTTCGAGCGGGATTGGAGCGGGTACCAGGGCAAGTTCGCCAATGTAGGGGCGGATTTCCTCTATGCCTGTCCCGTCTTCGGTGGCCGGATGCACCTCGAATTCGGCCTGGGCATCGGCTGCATCTACTCACCCGCACAGCCCTATGATACTTTCGTCCAGGGAGGCAAGGCTTTCCGCCGCAGCGGGGTCACCCGGCAGGTCCGGTGGTTCGGACCCACACGCGCACAGATATCTATCGTCGTTCCTATATATGGCAGCAAGGGAGGAGGTGTCCGATGATGTTTAAGTTCTTGCTACGGATTTCCCGTTTTTTCCGGACAGTCTCTCCGGCATTGGCCCTCCTCGTTCTTGCGCCGTCCTGCCGGCGCATCCCCCTGCACGATGCCCTTTCCGGGGTATATCTCAAACTGGATATCCGGCTCCAGGCAATCACTCCTGAAGACCTTGATCCGGAGCAATACCCGCTCTTTCGGGAAAAACTTGCGGGCAAGATGCCCCGGCAGGTGCGTGCCTGCTTCTATGATCTCCTGACGCATGAGCTGGTGGCGGAGGATTATCTCCCTGCCGGAGGCGGATTCGTCGATGTGCCGGCGGGGACCTATGACCTGCTGGTGTACTCCCTGGGCACGGAGACGACCCGGGTGACGGACGCCGGAAGCCGCGCCGGAGCGTATGCCTTTTCCGGAGGGTCCGGATCCCAGATCAAGACGCGCGCCGGAGAAGGAACCGGGGCGGAGTACCCGGTCATCTTCGAGCCGGATCATCTCTTCGCGGGACGGATTCCGGACGCCGTCGTACCGGTCCGTGCCGGGACGGAAAGTCCGGTCGTGCTGGAGACGGAGATGACCACCCTGCTGGAGACATATACCTTTGAGATCCGGCAGGTCGAAGGCGTGGACCGGATCCGGCAGGCAGATGTGTACATCACCGGTCAGGCGGCGGGCAAGTATCTCTGGGACAGACGATTCCCGGGCAAAGCCTGCGCCATCGGCTTCTCCTGCGGGACCGATGCGGAGAACGGGCGCCTTTTCTCGGTTTTCAACACGTTCGGCAAGCTCCCGGGGACCCGGAATGACGTGTTCCTCCATGTCCTGGCCTCGACCCATGACGGCCTCCGCTTCCAGTGGACTTTCAATGTCACCGACCAGTTCGACAATCCGGACAATACCCGGCATGAGATCATCATCGAAGAGCCCCTCCGCGTTCCGGAGCAGGATGCCGGGGGCATCGTCCCGACCGTCGGCGACTGGAATGCAGAAATCGTGGAAATCCCCTTGTAAACCCATTATTCACAATTAAAACTACTTCAAAATGAAAAAGACAATCTTCCTGGTAGCTGCGGCCCTGCTCATGCTGGCCGCCTGCGACAGAACCGGGACCACAGTCGTTGGGACCCCGGGCGAAATCGGCTTCAAAACCACCCTCCAGGGCGTCACGAAGGCCGGGGAACTCTCCGGAACAAGTTTCGACGACGAGGGTTACGCCATCTATGCTTCCGCTTCCCAGTATGCATCGGACGGCTCGCTGGAGACACCGCACTTCTTCACCGACCAGCTGTTCATGAACAAGGTGACGGCGGGGACGGGAGATCCCGACTGGCATCATTATGAGGATGAATCCGCCGCGGATGCTTCTCCCCTGTACTGGCCGGTCGGCGGATCGTCCATGGATTTCCTGGCTTATGCCCTGCCGAAGGGCGCGAAGGCGGGGATTCCCGCTCCTGCTTTCAACGGCGCCGTGGCGGCCCGGGATTTTACCGTGGCTTCCTGGGATACCTATGCCAATCAGGTGGATCTCCTGTATGCGGCCGCCAACGGGCAGACATCCCTGGCCACCGGTACGACACCGTATATCAAGATGGAGTTCCGGCATGCGCAGGCCCTCCTGATTTTCAATGTCCGCATCAACCAGGCGGCCTCCGGCCTGGCAGTCAATGACATTTCCTTCGTGACGCCGGAGTTTATCGCTGCGCGGAATGCCGAACTGAACGGTGCGTCGCCGAAGGCCTATGCGGATTGCAGCGCTCCGGCCGCGGGCCAGGTGACCCTGCAGACCCGGGGTACCTTCCAGGTGGACAACCAGCGCAACGATCTCGTGGCCGGCTGGTCTTTTGACGCAGCGGGCGAGGGCGTCGTGGCAGCCAACTGGAAAATGCCTTCCTTTGCCGGAACGCCGTCCGTAAGCCCTTGCAACATCGAGTCTCCGGCAATCGGCTCGGCCGTGGATTACGGCACCGCCCTGACGGAGAATGCCTATGTCCAGCTCGGCGAGACCCTGCTCGTCCCGCAGCAGCAGGCCAGGAACTTCTGTGTCACCTATACCGTCGGCGGCAACACGATGCAGTACTACTACAACGTGCCCCGCCGTGTCTGGCAGGCCGGCTACAAGTATGTCTATAACCTTGATATCAATCTGAACGAAATCATCATCACGGAGACGGTCGTCGATTTCGATCGCGTCGCCGACACTTTCGTCCTCGAATAGTCCAACGTTTTTATCCCGGAGGGCCTGGCCGCCCGCCGGGGTACTTGCCATGAGAAAATCCGCCATCTTCATCATCCTTGCCATGCCGGCCATTGCCGGAACGGCGTGCGACCGGGAGCCGGTGCCTGCAGCCCGGATCTCCGTGGAATTCAGTGCCCGGGCATCTGGGACCAAAGGCGCTCCGCAGCTGACGACCGTGGAACGCCTGGCCGCCCAGCATTTCAGTGTCAGCGCCTGGTATACACCGGAAGGGGAAGTCTTCGGCGCCGGATCCCGGCCGTATATCTGGAACCACCGCTTCGGCTTGTCGGGGGATACCTGGCACGGCATGACCGCCACGGGTGCGCCGGACCCTGTCTATTATCCCCTGGACGGTACGCTCAGTTATTTTTGTTATGCTCCTTACCGGGAGGATACCGGCCCGGACTCGGATATCTGCCTGACGGTCAATCCGGAAACATCCCTCACGGACCGGCTCGACCATTATCTGCCCGGATCGCCCCTGATCTGCTTTACGCCCGGTACGACCCCGGCCACGCAGATCGATTTCATCGCCGCTGCGCCCCTGTTGGACGTGAACCGCCATGCCGGCCGGCTGGTGCTGGATTTTACCCGGCATCTCACCACGGACATCCAGTTCTGGTGTAAATACGAGGGAGCCCTCAATGCGGAAGAAGGGGTGACCGTCACCCGGATCTCCATCCGTGACGTGATTGGCTCCGAGTATCTTTATTTTACGGAAAATGTCGGGATTCCGGGTCAAGCATGGTGCAGTGTCATCTCTCCGCTGGACGGCAGCGGCGACATGCCTGTCGCTTCCTATACGCTCTCCACCCAGGCGCTGGACCTCATCACCGGGGACAATTATCTCGACGGCGCCGAGGCCATGTGGCTGAACAATACCATCAACGGACGCTTGTACCTGCTGCCCCAGACACTTCCGGAGGGAGCCTTCCTGGACATCACATATGTCGTCAAGAACCGGGGGAGCGATGCCCGCCTGGACGAAAACGTGGTCAGCCTGCCCCTCGCCGGCACGCCGGACTGGCCTGTCGGCAAGACCGTCCGTTATACCATCACCGTGCCCGTGGCAGACCGCAAGGAGGCCCGCCTCGCCGTCTCCATCCTGGACTGGACGGACGCGGGTAACACACATGCCAGCCAGGAACTAATGTATTGACTTCATGCAGAAACGGATCATTCTCTTATTGATGCTTTTCCTCCCGGCCTGCACCCGGGAGCCTGTGACGCGCCCTGGCGGTGAGGCGGTAGTCCGCATCCTCCCGTCGCTTGCGGAAATGCCGGCGGCAACCAAGGGCCCTGTCACCGGTACGGTGTTCCCCGACAACGGCACATACGGCATTTTCGTTTGCGAAAGGGGCAGCACGACGACGGCGCACAAACCCAATTCCTGGAATATCCGTGCCCGGTATTCGAACGATACGGACAGCTGGAATTATTATTATGCAGGCGATTTCTCCACCGGCGCCACGACGGCAGCCTCCTGCGAGAACATCACCCTGACGGTCCGGGAAGATGGCGCCGCGGCGGACCTGTATGCTTATGCGCCATATACGCAGAATGCCTTCCTGTCCGGCCCGGACGCGATTCCGTTCACCATTGCCGGCCGGGTGAACGACCAGGCGGACCTGATGTACGCGGTGGAGAACCCGGACCCGGCTGCCAATACGGACCTGGATCCGGGATCCGGCGGAGAACTGACGGCCCGGTTCAGTTTCCGGCATGTCCTGTCCCTGCTGGCCTTCCAGTTCCGGCTGGTGAACGGCGCATCATCGTATTCCCTCACCGACATCGGCATCACCCTGCGGGATCCGGACGCGGACGGAGTCACGACGGCCCGCCTCTACACATCCGGGACATTCAATGCCCTGACCGGCGCGGTCAATCCCGGGGGAACGGTGAGCGACTCCATGAATATCAGTTTCTCTCCATACTATCCGACCGTCAACTCGGCCGACCGGCCGGCCACTGCATATCTGTTGCTCGTGCCGACGGAAGTAGATGATGATGAACTGGTGTTCACCTTCACCATGAACGGACAGACACTTCAGCCCTTTGTCCTGAGGCGGGCGCATCTCCTGCATGATGACGGCGTGACTTCCGGCTTCCAGCCCGGCTGCAAATATACTTTCCATTTTACCCTGGACAACTATGTCTGCTTTGACGGCATCACCGTCAGCCGCGATTGGACGGCGGAAATCCTGGGTACAGAAGAAATCTGAAACGATATGCCCCATTTGCTCCATCTTTTCCCGCCTGCGGCGTTGCTCCTCTCCTTCCTTTCCTGCGAACGCGTCTTCCCGGAATGCCTTCCGGCGGAGGCGGCCACGGTCCTCTTTCCCCTGGATACGAAGTCTCCGGGTGCCGGCGAGTATACCTGCAGGGCTGCCTTGTTCGACCTGTCTACGCAGGCATTGACCGCCCAGGGGACTTATTGCAGCCTGCCCGTCGACCACCAGGCTACCGTGGCGGGCGGGATCTGGCTTTCTCCCTGCCGGGTGGACGCTGCCGGCTTGCCGCTCAGGGAAGACGGTACACCGGCAGCCGCCCTGGACGAAGCCGACCGGGACGCCCGGTATGGGCTGCGCGGGAGCAACGGTCCCGCCTATCTCGTCGCCGCCTCTCCGGCCGCGGCCTTCTCCCCGGACGGCTCGCTGCGTTATTATTCCTGGGAGCCGGACCGGGAGCTCTATGTCAGCGACCCGGTCCCCGTAACGCTTTCCGGCACCTGGCTGGACGGGGAGTATGTCTATGCCTCCTCGACGGCGCTTGTGCTCCGGGACCGCCGTGCGGGACTCTGCGTCCGGATCGAATGCGGAGAACTGGCCGAAGCGTACATCCAGCGGATCACATTGCGGAACTGCACCCTGGCCGGCCGCTGGTATCTGACCACGGGCTTCTCGACGGCCGGCCGCACTTCCGGGGATGTCGTGCTCTATGACTGCGGCGGCGCGCCGATGCATCTGGTACGCGCCGACGGCGGTTCCTGGACCTCAGCCCGGCAGACAATCCCCGCCATCGATTATCAAGCTGCGGCGAATGCGGAACTCAGGCCGCAGGTCGAAATCCTGCTGGGGGACGACTCCGCCCATCCTTCCCGGGCCCTGGTCGACCTGACGGAGCCGGTGTCGCCGATGACGGACTATACCTATTGCCTGCGCGTATCCAAATCCCATGTCGTCGTCTCGCTCCTGACCGCTGCCTGGGACGACGGCGGGACCCTGTCCGGAGACGATTCGGAGAGTCCTGGCGTGATCGGGACGGTCCGCGTGGACGGATGGACTACTCCGGAGGGAGCATACGTCGCGGATGCGTGGAACGACCATTTTTAAACCGGATATCCATGAAAACATTTTACCGATCCTTTTTGCTCCCTGCCGTCACGGCGGTGTTGCTTTCCGTTGCTTCTTGCATGAAAGACCCGGTTCCGGATGAGGGCGGGCCGGACCGGGTCCCCGTGTCTTTCTGCCTGCGGACGGCCATCCTTGAAGACGGCATGCCGCAGACCAAGACTATCCAGGAGCCGGATTCGGAGGGCGTGACCGGCGACAGCCAGATCGCCAATTTCCTGGTCCTGCAGTTCAACGGCGTCACGGCGGAGGCCCCGCTGGTCGGCGGTCAGGTGTATTTCGACCACTGGCCCCTGACGGAGGATGAGCAGCTGACCCTGGTCGCATCCGAAGGCCCGAACACGGTGGTGGTGCTGGCCAATACCTTCGGACGCATTTCCGTCAATTCAGGAACGACGCTGGGCGCTTTCCTGGAACAGGATTATACCACCATCCCGGAACTGTCCGGGGTCTTTATCTCCTCCGGCGGCCAGGATTACCTCCGCATGAGCGCTTCGCTCCGGACCGGGAGCATCACGGCGGGTACCTCCCTGGTGCTGACGCTCAGGCGCAATGTCGCCAAGATCGTGGTGCGGGTCACCAACAATACCTCCGGCCTGTCCGGGGATGATGTCGTGACCCTCTCTCAGGTGCATCTGTGCGGAATCAATGCCAAATACTATTATCTCGCGCATATCGATCCAGCGCTCACCGCCGGGGATGCTTCCGTCGTCTTCCGCGATCCTTTTTCGGATGCGTTTCCCTTCCGTTTCGATTATGTCCGCCAGGATTTTGCCGAAGAAGGCAATGCCGGCGCGGTCCAGACCTACACCTATTACGTGCCCGCCAACCTCCGCGGGACGACCGGCAACACCCTGCAGTACAACAAGGGCAGCGGCGCCCCCGGCGGGGCGACCCGTTTCCGCCTTTACGGGACCTACGGACCCGACCGCACGCCGATTGCCTATACTTACTACCTGGGCGGGGACCTGACTTCCGATTTCAATCTCCTGCCCAACCACAAGTACACTTACGACATTTCCATCAATGCGAAAGGCGATGCCCGGTATGACTACCGGATCGAGGATATGGGCGAGGTTACGTTCGGGACCGATGCCAACTGCTACATGCTGCACCCTCCCCAGACGGAAGGGCAGTCCCGGACCTACGCTTTCCCGGTCCGGCGGGCCGCCGTCTTCTGGAATGAAAGCGGCGTCAACGGCGGAGTCTACGGCGCCAGCACCCGGGAAGGCTATTCCTCCTATGTGCTGGACGGAGGGACCCGCTGGACGGCGGAAGTGCTCTGGAGCGATTTCGACCTCTCCGGCTATACGGGGGACGATGCTTTCCTTGTGTCCGGCTTCGATGCCGGGACAGGCTTCGATCCGGCGAATCCGGCTCATTCCCAGCCTTTCATCAAGGTCAGGGTGTCCGCGGGCATGCAGGGGAATGTCGTCGTGGCGATGAAAGTCGACGGCATCATCCTGTGGAGCTGGCACCTCTGGATCACGGATTATGATCCGGACAGGTATGTCGTACCCGTGCCCGGGCAGTACATCTACGGTGTCGGCGGGGGCGAAGTCCACCGGTACAACAACGCCCTCTGGAATACGCCGGCAACGGACGGCACGGTCGGATATGCGAAAGGATTCATCATGGACCGCTCCCTCGGAGCCGCCGGTGCGGATCCGGCCCTGCCCGGAAGCCAGGGCCTTTTCTACCAGTTCGGACGGAAGGATCCGTTTCTGGACAGGGACCGGGAGGGCAGGAGCAACTATTTCTACCTGGGCGGGACGGCGTCTGCCGTGGTGACGGGCTCTCTGAGCGGAAACGGCATCCGGGTCATCGGCAAGAACCAGACCGGGGCGGCAGGTGCCAGGAATACGCTCTATGCCGTGACCCATCCGATGACCTTCATCTGCCAGAGTTCGCAGAATTGGACCGCCGCGGATGACGACATGGCTGCCGTCGGCCGGGCGGACAGTCCGTGGCACGACCGGCTTTTCTGGCAGCATGCCGGGAACCAGGCTTCGCTGGAGCACAAAAAGTCTGTCTATGATCCCTGTCCGGCCGGCTGGAAGGTGCCTGTGAACGGAGTCTGGAGCGGATTCAGCCCCCTGACGACGGAGAATGAACCGGAAGGTACATATACGACGGTCTGGGACCAGGAGAAGAGCGGCCGCTATTATTATCCCGAGGGTTTTGTCCGTGCGGAGCAAACCGGAAGGATCTTCCTGTATGCCTCGGGAACGAGAAGCGATGGCAGCGGCGCGCGCCGCCGTCCCGGGGAGGACGGGGTGTACTGGGCCTCGTCCGCTCATTCTGCAACCGTCAGTTATACCTTGACTTTCGATAAACTGCATGCATACTCTAACAACGGATATTATGATGCGTATGGATGTCCCGTCCGCTGTGTCCGCGAGTAAGGCGGAATCCGGGACCCCTTCCCCGGAGGAGAGACCCTATCCCCGTTTCGGACAGCGTCCGGAGACGTCGGCCAAATACCGGGATGCCATCCTCGCCTGCTCGGATATCGGCCATATCGGGATGAATATTTCCGGGATCGCCCGGGAATTCGGACTGAGCCCGGCGGCCCTGAACAATCAGCTGCGCAGGCATTTCCCGGAAATCATCCCGGACCGCGAAGCGCTCCGCCGCAGGCTCGGCATCGCCGACGGCATCTTCCGGGGCGCGACCCGCGCGAGTGTGCAGCAATACTCCCGGGCGGTGCATCTGCTGGAGACGACCGACCTGTCCGTCCAGGAAGTAGCGGAACGCTGCGGCGTCTCCTATTCCGGGTTGCGCGAGCATATCCTCTACTACCACAAGCGGATTGCGGAAGCCCGGCACCTGACCCGCGTTGCCGCGTCCGGCAGGGAACTCCGCTATGGCGAGAAAAACGGCAGCAATCAGCCGCACATGCCCCGCAAAGAGACGGTCGAACGCTACGCACAGGCCCTGGAACTGCTCCGCACCACATCGCTGCCGATTACGGAGATCTGCTACCGCTGCGGGGTGCGGACCGGGGCTTTCCGCAGCTACCTGTACAACTGGCACAAAGACGACATGCTCCGCCGTCGCGTGGACGGTCCGGCTCCGATACCGTCCGCGTCGGAGCCGAAACGCTATTCGGTCTCCGCCGCAGAACGCTATGCGCCCGCGATGGCGCTGCTGCGTTCCGGATCTTCGATGCACGATGCCGCTTTCGCCGCCGGCATCACTTCCACGGACCGGCTCCGCTGGTACGTGCGGGAACATGATCCGGAACTGGCCGCCCGGGTGAAAGCCTCCAACAGGGTCCTGCTGCCCAACGGCACTTCGTGCAAACGGGAAAGCTGGGAGCAGTTCAAGGACGCCGCGGAAGAGTACCTGGCCGCGGATGTGCCCGTGACAGAGCTGGCCGCCAGATATGGCCTGAACGCGAAAAGCCTGCGCACTTTTTTACGCAAACATTTCCCTTCCGTGGTCCAGGCCCGCTCGCGGCGTTGCAAAGATAGCGAGGAATCGTTATCTTTGCCTGATTTATGAAATTTCAGCTCGAATCCGAATATCAACCTGCCGGCGACCAGCCGGAAGCCATTGCGCAACTGTGCTCCGCCCTGGATGCCGGGGTGGGGGACGTGACGCTGCTCGGCGTGACGGGTTCGGGCAAGACCTTTACGATGGCCGGAGTCATCGAGCGGCTGCAGCGTCCGGCCCTGATCCTGAGCCACAACAAGACGCTCGCCGCTCAACTCTACGGCGAATTCAAGTCCTTTTTCCCGCACAATGCGGTAGAGTATTTCGTCTCCTATTACGACTATTACCAGCCGGAGGCCTATATCCCGACCACCGATACTTATATCGAGAAGGACCTGAGCATCAACGACCAGATCGAGAAACTGCGCCTGAGTGCCGCCAGCGCCCTGTTGAGCGGCCGCCGCGACGTGATCGTCGTTTCCTCCGTCTCCTGCCTCTACGGCATCGGCAATCCGGAAGATTTCCACGCCCAGACCGTGCCGGTCCGGCGTGGGGAGACCCGCAGCCTCACCGGCCTGCTCTACCGGCTGGTGGATGCCTTGTACAACCGGACCGAGGTGGAGTTCAAGCGGGGGACCTTCCGGGTTCGCGGCGATACGGTGGACGTCTATCTCGGCGGATCGGACGATGCGGTGCGCATCGAGTTCTTCGGCGACGAGGTGGACAGCCTCAGCCTCATCGATCCCGTGACGGGCGCCAGGCGAGAGGACCTCGACGAGATCAACATCTATCCGGCCGGGAACTTCGTGACCACCAAGGAGCGGAGCATTGCCGCTGTGTCCCATATCCAGGACGACCTGGTGCACCAGATGGATTATTTCGAAGGCATCGGCAAGGGAATCGAGGCCAAGCGCCTGAAGCAGCGGGTGGAGTATGATCTGGAGATGATCAAGGAAATGGGTTACTGCCCGGGCATCGAGAATTATTCCCGCTATTTCGACGGCCGCAAGGAAGGGCAGCGGCCTTTCTGCCTGATCGACTATTTCCCCAAGGACTTCATCACCTTCGTGGACGAGAGCCACGTGACCCTTCCGCAGGTCCATGCCATGTATGGCGGGGACCATTCGCGCAAGTCCGTGCTGATCGAGTACGGGTTCCGGCTCCCTGCCGCCGCGGACAACCGCCCGCTCAAGTTCGAGGAATTCGAGGCCCTCACGGGCCAGAAAGTCTATGTCAGCGCCACCCCGGCGGACTACGAACTCGAGAAGTCCGAAGGCCTGGTGGTCGAACAGGTGGTCCGCCCGACCGGCCTGCTGGACCCGCCCATCCAGGTCCGTCCGACCAAGAACCAGGTGGATGACCTGGTGGAGGAGATCCGTGTCCGGGCGGAGCGCGACGAGCGGACGCTCGTTACGACGCTGACCAAGCGGATGGCGGAGGAACTGGACGAATACCTGCGCCGTATCGGCATCCGCGTCCGCTATATCCATTCCGACGTGGACACGGCCGACCGCGTGGAGATCATCGAGGATTTCAAGAACGGGCTGTTCGACGTGCTGGTGGGCGTGAACCTGCTGCGCGAGGGTCTGGATATCCCGACCGTCTCGCTGGTCGCCATCCTGGATGCCGACAAGGAGGGCTTCTTGCGCACCGCCCGCGCCCTGACGCAGACGGCCGGCCGCGCGGCCCGCAACGTCAACGGCCTGGTGATCATGTATGCCGATTCGGTCACCCCTTCCATGGAGCAGACCATCCGGGAGACCGACCGCCGCCGCAAAAAACAGATCGAATACAACAAGCTGCATCATATCACCCCGAAACAGATCGAGGTGAAACAGAATATCCTGGCCGGGGAACTGACGGCCCGCGGAGGCGGCAAGCCCGTCCGTCCCGGGCTGGCGAACGGCACGACCGGCCGGGTCAGCGCCGCCAACTCTTACGATGATCCGACCTACATTCCCAATCCTTCGGATCTGGGCCGCGGTTCGGTGAGCGTCGGTTTCGGCCACGACTCCAAGCGCGAGGCGGGCGACGCGTACCGGGATGGCTATGTGACCGCCGACCTGGCCGCCGTCCTGCAGGATCCGGTGATCCGCTCGATGTCCCGGGAACAAATCGAAAAAATGGTCGAGGAGGACCGCCGCCGGATGAAAAAGGCGGCAGCCGACCTCGATTTCATGCAGGCCGCCCGCTACCGCGACGAAATGTGGGCCCTGCAGGAATATCTCAAAGTGTGGAAAGAATAATGAAAAGATACCAGATCGTCCTTTTCCTGTTTTCCGTGATCGCCGTCCTGGCGGTGATCTGTGCCGTTTTCCCTGCTGACGGCTGGCTGGGACTTCGATTCCCGAAACTCTCCTCCGTGCTGTCTGCTGCCGAGCCGGATACCGGCCCGTCCCCGGAGGAACTGCTCGAGCAGCGCATGCAGGCAATCCTGGCCGCGGAAAAGGACCAGTACCAGGCTTTCTTCCGGGAAGATCCGTCCCGCTTCTACCTCCCGGAGGGAGACATCCGATTCTTCGATCCGCTGTTTGCGGCGCTGGACCGGGCGGGCACGACCCCGGTGCGCATCGTCCATTACGGGGATTCCCAGATTGAAGAGGACCGCATCACCGGGACCATCCGCGAGAGCCTCCAGAAGCGTTTCGGAGGCAGCGGTCCGGGCATGATGCCGGCGCGCAGGCGGGGCACGCAGCGTGTGGGCGGAAGCAGTTCCGCCACTTTGTCCCGTTTCTATAATTACGGCGACGCCAGCCACCGGGCAGGCATCCGCAAATACGGCCCTTTCGCTGATTTCACCCGGCTGGATACCATCAGCCTGGCCACCTTCTCCTTCTATCCGGTCAAAGGCAAGAGCAAGGAGCAGAGCACATTTGACCGGATGACCCTGGTCGCCGGCAACCTGCGTGGTCCGCTGTCCGTGACGAGCCAGGGCGTGAAACAGGTCGTCGAGCCGGGGAAGAGCATCTCCTTCGTGCGCTTCGAGCTTCCCGACAGTTCGGCGCGCGCCTCCCTGACCGTGTCCGGATTCGGCGACCTGTACGGCATCCTGCTGGATAGCAAGACGGGTGTGCGGATGGATAATGTCCCGATGCGGGGCTGCTCGGGCACCATCTTCACCACCATGGACGAAGAGCAGCTCCGCACCTACTATCGCGAGGAGAATGTCCGGCTGATCCTGCTGCAGTACGGCGGCAACAGCATGCCTTACCTCAAGACGGACAAGGGGATTTCCACCTATGCGGAATCGATCCGCAAGCAGATCCGCTTCCTGCAGAAGCAGGCGCCGGACGCCAGGATCATCTTCATGGGGCCGTCCGACATGGCGACGGTGGTGGACGGCAAGCGCCAGACCTATCCGAAACTGCCGGCCGTCGTGGATTCCCTGAGGACGGCGGCAAACGACTGCGGCGCTGCATATTGGGATATCTACGGCGTGATGGGCGGCGAGAATTCGATGGTCAAGTGGGTGCAGGCCCGTCCGGCTCTCGCCGGATCTGACTATGTGCATTTCACGCTGGCGGGAGCCCAGCGTGTCGGCGAACTGTTCAGCGAATCCCTGATGCTGTACTACGAGTATTACCGTTGGAGAAAGGAGCATGGCCGGTAAGAGAATCGTTCTTGCATGTCTGGCGCTGCTTCTCGGAGCAGCCGGCCTGCACGCGCAGGAACTTCCTGCGTGCGCTGATTCGTCGAAACTCGGGCTGGTCTTCCCGGGATCGCGGATGGCGCAGGACGTTTTCTATGCCAAACTGGATGAACTCATGGAGTCGGGACGCGGCAATGTGAACATCTGGCACGTGGGCGGGTCCCATGTCCAGGCGGCCACCCTGCCCAACCGGATCCGCGACGACATCGACTCGCTGACGGTCCGGGGCGACCGGGGCTTCCTCTTTCCGGTCCGCCTGACTGAGACCAATACCGACCAGTCCTACCGGATCCAGACGACGGGGGAATGGGAAGCGCCCATCCTGACGCGCCCCACCAGTCTCCGCCGTCCCCGCTATGGCATCACCGGCTTCGGGGCCCGGACCTCCAGCCGGGACGCGTCGGTGAGTTTCAAACTGAACCTGGACGGCTCGGACCGCTGGACCTGCGAGAGCCTGCGGGTGCTGGGTTATGGCAGTACGCCCCGGGCGTATCCTTACATCATCTGCCTGGCGGATACACTCCGTTTCGAATACGAAGAACAGACCGGCACCTACCTTTTCGACCTGCCGGCCCCGACCGATTCCGTGCTGGTGCAGTTCTGCATCCCGGAGGGGGAGGAATTCGTGCTGAACGGACTGGAACCGGTCAGCTGGCGGCCGGGGGTCAATTATTTCGCCTCCGGCGTGAACGGGGCGGCCCTGACGCACTGGGTGGACCGCTGCGATGACCTTGAGCGCGACCTGAACCTCGTCCGGCCGGACATGGCCGTCCTGGGCGTGGGCATCAATGACTCCGCCATGAGCGCAAAGGATTTCAAGCCGGAGAAATTCAAGGAGAACTACCGCCGGCTGATCGCCAAGGTGCGCCGGTCCAATCCGGAATGCGCCTTCATCTTCATCACGAACAACGACAGCTACCGCTATGTGCGGCGCGGCATGACCTACAATACCAATGCGGAAGCCATCCGCACGGCGATGATGGAGCTGGCGGAGGAGTTCGGCGCCGGGGTCTGGGACCTCTACGGCGTGATGGGCGGCGCCCATACGGTCGAGAAATGGCGGGATGCCGGCCTGATCAAGGCGGACCGGCTGCATTTTACGGAAGCAGGCTACCAGCTGGTGGGCGACCTGTTCGTCCAGGCGTTGATAGCGGATAAAGAAAACAGATAAGCGATGGACTGGAGCGGCATAGCAGGTTTTGCACAGCGCCTGTTCGGGTTCGACCCGAACTCGCCCCTGCTGTTTACGCAGTTTTATTTCTGGGCGTTTTTCGCCCTGGTGTATGCCGTTTTTGCGCTGATCGGGGACAAGCGCCTGCTGCGCAATGCTTTCCTGTTCTTCGTCAGCCTTTTCTTCTACTACAAGACCAGCGGCCTGTCCGTGCTGATCCTGCTTTTCGTGACCTGTTCGGACTTCATGATCGCCCGGCGGATCGCCTCTGCGAAGCGGCCGGGGCCCAAGCGGGCCTGGCTGGTGCTGAGCGTCTGTATCGACCTGCTGCTGCTCTGCTATTTCAAGTACGCCTATTTCTTTGCGGATTTCGTGCATTCGCTGACAGGACTGGAACTCAAGGTGGTCAATGTCTTCGGTGTGCTGGGCAACGCCCTGGGCGGCGGGGAGTTGTTCCGGGTGGACAGGATCGTGCTGCCGGTAGGTATTTCGTTCTTCACTTTCCAGGTGATCAGCTACACCGTGGATGTATACCGGGGGCAGGTGAAGCCCGTTGACAATATCCTGGATTTCGGGTTTTACGTGAGTTTCTTCCCGCAGCTGGTCGCAGGTCCGATCGTGCGGGCGAGCGAGTTCATCCCGCAGCTCTACAAGCCTTTCTTCCTGGGACGGAAGCAGTTCGGCATCGCCGTGTTCTGGATCCTGAACGGCCTGGCGAAGAAACTGATCCTGAGTGATTATATCGCCGTCAATTTCATCGACCGGGTGTTCGAGAACCCGCTGCTGTTCACCGGGTTCGAGAACCTGGCAGCCCTGTTCGGCTATTCGCTGCAGGTGTATGCGGATTTCTCGGGCTACACGGATATCGCCATCGGCGTGGCCATGCTGATGGGATTCTACCTGCCGCAGAACTTCAATTCTCCCTACAAGGCATCCAATCCGCAGGATTTCTGGCGTCGCTGGCACATGTCCCTGAGCACCTGGCTGCGGAACTATCTGTACATCCCCCTGGGAGGCAACCGCAACGCGACCTTCGGGACCTATTTCTGGATCATCCTTTTCGCGGTGATCGCGGCGATTCTGTCGGGTAGCTGGGTGGTTTCGCTGGTCTTCGTGGCTATGGCGGCCGTGCTGGGTACCGTGGCGTATTTCAACCCGGACCGGCGCAAGAAGATCCTGGCCAACATCAACCGCTTTATCACGATGCTGCTGGGCGGCCTGTGGCATGGCGCCTCCTGGAATTTCATCATCTGGGGTGGCCTGAACGGCATCGGCCTGGTGGTGTTCCAGTTCTGGAAGGACATGAAGTGGGGCTGGCGTTTCGGCCTGGTCTCTGCGTTGACGGCGCTTCTCGGCGTGCTGCACTGGACGGTGGGCGCGCCGGTGTGGAATCTGCTGTTCGTGTGGGCGCTGGTCGTCTGGTTCGGCACGCTGGTCCGTTTCATCTATCATCTGGCCGGCGGCAGGGGATGCAAGCAGCTGGGGTACATCTGGGGCGTGGTACAGACCTTCACGTTCATCACCTTTACGCGCCTGTTCTTCCGCAGCGGCAGCAATCTGGATCCTGCAACGGCCAATGAGGTGGCGTGGCAGACGGCGCAGGGGATGGTGAACCAGATCGGCTCCGCCTGGAATTGGGCGGTCATCCCGGAGATCTGCGCCTCGTATTGGAAGGTGTTTGCGCTGGTGATCGCCGGCATGGTGATCCACTGGCTGCCGGTGCGCTGGAAACGCTGGTACCGGATCAATTTCGCGATGCTGCCGCTGCCCGTGATGGCGCTGATCGTTGTCGCCGTCGTCTTCGTCGTCTATCAGTTCATCACGGCCGACCTCCAGGCGTTCATCTACTTCCAGTTCTAGCCTCCGGCCCACGGCCCCGACAGCACAGGCCAACGTGCGCAGGCACCCGCACCCTCCGCCGCTCTCTCCGCTGCGGTTTTGCAATCCGCTGTTGATTATCAGGGAATTATGAATTAACTTTCGGCGTTTTAGCCGAAGGTTGATTTGTAATTTGTTGATTCTCAGTGCAGGCTGGAAAAAATTGTTTTTGTTGTAGCCTTTGGGACGGGATTTCCGTCTAATAGGTGAAATCTGGTTCCGGACAGAGAGATACTGAAGTTGAATTTAATAGGTATTTAGTATGATGTTTTTATTGATTTCAAGTGCATGGGCTAATCACTTTATCGATGCGCTGATACCGATCTGCATCGTCGTGGTGTTGCCGGTGCTGATCGTATGGCTGGTGCTGCGCTCGCGGCAGCATGAGGTGGACCGGAAGGCCGAGATCATGCTGAAAGCGCTGGACAACGGGGCGGAGATCAATCCGGACCTGTTCCGGCCGGCCTCGAAGAAGACGGCCAAAGACAAACTGATGGGCTGGTTGACGGCCGCCTGTGTTACGGCCCTGACCGGACTGATTACCGGAGCCGTGTCCATTTCGGTGCTGTGGCAGGCGGGTCAATTCGAAAAGGAACCTGGCTTGACATTGTTCTTGCTCAGCATCAGCGGCATATTGCTGGCAGTCGGCATCGCTTTCTTCATCGTGTATTTCGTGGGGAGAAAGGTGTATGCGAAAGAATTGTCAGCGTCGGAATAGGGCAGGGTTTTGACGCGGGAAGAATTCATAGGTCTGGTCCCGGATGTGCAGGAGCCGCTGCGGCGGTTCCTGCTTGTGCTGTGTGAGGGGGATGCTGCTTCAGCGGATGACCTGGCGCAGGAGGCGCTCGTCAACGCCTATGTCGCATCCGGGAGTTTCCGGGGTGCCGCCCGTTTCCAGACCTGGGTTTTCCGCATCGCTTATCATTGCTTCATCGACCGGATCCGTGCCCGGAAGGTGCGGACGGAGCCGTTAGACGCCTTCATGGATGCGCCGCTGCCGGCTCCGGACGCTTCGGACGGGTATTTCCGGCACGAAGATCTCTACCGGGCCTTGGCGCGGCTGCCGTTGCGCTGCTGCAACCGGACTGGCTGGTCGCTTTGTGGGAGAGTCTCCGGGGGCTGCTGTCCTTCCCGGCAAGTCTCTTCCCGGGAAAGACCGATACGCTTTTGCGCTGGCTTCCGGCTGTCCTGCCGCTCCTGCTTCTTGCCATCGCGCTCCCGCTGCACCTCTCCCGACGCCGTATGTTATGACAGCAAAGTGCGTTTTTATCGCACTTTGCTGTCACAATACCAGCAGCGCATGATGCCGTTTTCTGCCTGGCGGAAGCGGGGCTGGTGATGTTCGTTGTTGCAGATGCACTTGCTGTTGGTGCAGTGCAGGGAGTTGCTGAGGATAGGCGCCTCGTGTTCCGGCATCGTATGCGCCGGGTCGTCCTTCCATTCCATGAGGCTGATGATCAATGCCATACGGACAAGCTTGCCGTTCTCAACCTGGCGGAAATAAGCCGCGCGCGGGTCGTCGTCCACCTCGGTGAGGATCTCGTTGACACGCGGCAGCGGGTGCAGCACCGCCATCTTTTCCTTGGCCAGCGCCATGCGGCGGGCGTCCAGCACGAAACTGTCCTTGACGCGGTCGAATTCGTCCTCATCCAGGAAGCGCTCCTTCTGCACGCGCGTCATGTAGAGCACGTCCAGCTCGGGGATGGCTTCGTCCAGACTGTCCGTCTCGCGGTACTTCACTCCCATCTTGTCGCAGACATCCTGCTTGATGTAGTCCGGCAGGCGCAGCTCGTCCGGGGCGATCAGCACGACCTTGATGTCCTGGTAGCGGGACAGGGCCTTGATCAGGGAGTGGACGGTCCGGCCGAAGCGCAGGTCTCCGCAGAAACCGATGGTGATCCCGTCGATGTGGCCGAGTTCGCGCTTGATGGTCAGCAGGTCGGTAAGGGTTTGCGTCGGGTGGCTGTGGGAGCCGTCGCCGGCGTTGATGATCGGCACGCGGGACACTTCGGAGGCCACCAGCGGGGCGCCTTCGATGGGGTGGCGCATCGCGATGATGTCGGCGAAACAGCCCACGACGCGCACGGTGTCCTGGACGGTCTCCCCCTTGCTCACGGAGGAACTCTGGGGGTTGGAGAATCCGAGGACATTGCCGCCCAGTTCCATCATGGCGGCGGTGAAACTCAAGCGTGTACGGGTGCTGGGCTCGTAGAACAGGGTGGCGAGCTTCTTGTGGGCCATGCTGCCCTGATAGCGCTCGCGGTGGGCGATGATGTCCTCGGCCAGGGCTACGATCTGGTCGATTTCTTCTTTGGTGAGGTCGGTGGGGTCGATGAGGTGTTTCATAATGTATTGCGGAATTCGAGGATCTGCTGTTTCTGGGCGGGTGTGATGTATTTCTGCTCGACGGCTACGTCCACGAGCGCGTCGAGGTTGCTCAGGGAGTAATTGACGACTTCGGCGGCGGCGAGGCGGTCCAGGCCTTTCTGGATGCCGTAGGTGAAGATGCTGACGATACCGAGCACTTCGGCGCCCGCTTCGCGCAGGGCGTTCACCACGTCGATCACGCTGCCGCCCGTGGAGATGAGGTCCTCGACCACGACGACCTTGGTGCCGGGATCGAGCCGGCCTTCGATGCGGTTGGTCCGGCCGTGACTCTTGGCTTCGCCCCGCACGTAGCCCATCGGCAGGCCGAGCAGGGTGGCGGTGATGGCGGCATGGGCGATGCCGGCGGTGGAGGTGCCCATCAGGGCCTCGCACTGCGGGAAATGCTCCTGGATGAGGGAGGCGAGTCCGGCTTCCACCAGGTTGCGCACGGCGGGGGCGGACAGGGTGAGGCGGTTGTCACAATAGATCGGGCTCTGGATGCCGCTGGCCCCGGTGAACGGCTCCTCCGGGCGGAGGAAAACGGCTCCGATCGAGAGGAGTTCTTTGGCGATGAGGTTCTGCATATCTTACTGATTCAAAAATTCTTTCAGGCAGCGCTCGTAGGCGGCGACGGGGTCGGGGGCAGCCGTCACCGGGCGGCCGACCACGATATAGTCGGAGCCGATCTCCCGGGCGCGGGCGGGGGTGGTGATGCGGACCTGGTCATCCTTGGACGCATCCGCGAAACGGATACCCGGGGTGACGGTCAGGAACTGCGGACCGCAGGCCTGTTTGACCATCGCTGCCTCCAGCGGAGAGCAGACGACGCCGTCCAGGCCGGCTTCCCGGGCGTTCTGCGCGTATTTCACGATGGTGTCGTTGATCCCCGCGCCGATCAGCAGCTCCTGCTGCATCCGCTCCTCGCTGGTGGAGGTGAGCTGGGTGACGGCGATCAGCAGCGGCCGCGAACCATCTTCCCGCGTCAGCCCTTCCAGCGCGGCGCGCATCATTTCGATGGTGCCGGCGGCGTGGACATTGACGATATCCACGTCCAGCGCGGAAAGCACGCGCATCGCCTTGCGGACGGTGTTGGGGATGTCGTGGAGCTTGAGATCCAGGAAGACGGGGTGTCCGCGGCGCTTGAGTTCGCGCACGATGTCGGGCCCTTCGGCGTAGAAGAGCTCCATTCCGATCTTGACGAAAGGTTTGCGGTAGCTCTCGAAAGCATCGAGAAAGCCGAGCGTCTGCTGCCTGCTCGCAAAATCGCAGGCGATGATCACGTCTTTTGCCATTATATGATTCCGATTATTTCCTGTAAACTGTCGATGCCGAGGCTGTCCATCAGGGCGGGCAGGGCCGCGATGATTTCCGGGCAGGCCATCGGGTTGCGCAGGTTTTCCGCGCCCACCTGCACGGCCGTGGCGCCGGCCATCATCATCTCGACCACGTCCTCGGCGCGCCGCACGCCACCGCAGCCCATCACGGGGATGCTGCAGGCCTGCGCGACCTGGTACACCATCCGCAGCGCCACCGGGAAGATGGCGGGGCCGGAGAAACCACCCATCGTATTGGCGATTACCGGCTTGCGCTTCCGGATGTCGATGCGCATCCCGAGGAAGGTGTTGACCAGCGTGATGCCGTCCGCCCCGGCGTCTTCGCAGGCGCGGGCGATGGTGACGATGTCCGTCACGTTGGGGCTGAGCTTGATGAAGACGGGCTTGCGGGTGACGGCCTTGACCGCCGCCGTGACGGCCGCCGCCGACTTGGGATCCGTGCCGAAAGCCATCCCGCCGCCGTGGACGTTGGGGCAGGAGACATTGACCTCCAGCAGGTCGATGGCCGGGCAGCCGTCCGCCCGGGCGCAGTTGAAGGCATATTCTTCCACGGAATAGCCGCTGATGTTGGCGATGATCACCCCGCCGTAGATGCTCCGCAGGGCGGGGGCCTTGTCGGCGACGAGCGCTTCGATGCCCGGGTTCTGCAGGCCCACGGAATTGATCATCCCGGCGGTGCACTCGGCGATACGCGGGGTGGGATTGCCGTAGCGCGGCTCGCGGGTGGTCCCCTTCAGGGAAATGCCGCCCAGGGTGTTGAGGTCCATCGCGTCGGCGAGTTCGATTCCGAAGCCGAAGGTCCCGCTGGCGGGGACGACCGGGTTCTTCATCGTCAGCCCGCAGAGGCTGACGGCCAGGTTCTTCTCAGCTACCATAGTACTTCCTCCTTATCGAAGACGGGGCCGTCGGCACAGACACGCCGGGGGCCGTTCTTGGTCAGGATGCTGCAGCCGTAGCAGAAACCGGCACCGCAGCCCATGCGCTCCTCGAGGCTGACTTCCCCGGGAGCATCCAGCGCTGCGCAGACCGCCTTCATCATCGGCAGCGGACCGCAGGTGTAGAAGCGGTCGAAGGCAGGCCGGACGGCGGCGATGGCGTCGGTCACGAAGCCCTTCGTGCCCACGGAGCCGTCCATCGTGGCGATGTGGACCGGGATGCCGAGCGCGCGCAGCTCCTCCGCCAGGCAGATCTCGTCGGCTTTGTTGAATCCGAGCACGGCGGTCGCCTTTTTGCCTTGCGCAAGCAGCTCTTTGGCCAGCAGGTACAGCGGCGCGGCGCCCAGGCCGCCACCGATCAGCAACGCTGCTTCCCGGCACTTCTCCGGGTGGAAACCGCTGCCCAGGGGTTCGAGCAGTTCCAACACTGTCCCGGGGGTCATCTCCGACATCGCGCGCGTTCCTTCGCCCACGACCTTGTAGTAGAGCACCAGGCCGTCGGACAGGCAGTCGCTGACGGAGATGGGCCGCCGCAGGAAAAAGCCCGGCAGGGCGATGTCTACGAACTGCCCGCTGCGCACCGCGACCGCCCCGTCCGTGCGCAGCACGAGGCGGAAGGTGTCCCGGGCGACGCCCTCATTGGATTCGATCCGGAAAATACGTTTCTGCATAAGCATAAAAAAAGGACAGCCAAACGGCTGTCCTGAAAATGTCATAAACGGGAAACGCAAGGGCAGGAGGCCTCCTGGAAGCCGCCGCAGCGGAAATCGATGGTGTGCTTGAACCTGTCCATTGCGCGATATCTTTGCAAAGATAATGAATTTTTCCGGAATCAGAAACGCAGCGCAAGGCCGATGCCATTCTGCGTGGCGCCGAGGGACAAGTTGACGCCGGTGCAGAGGAGCGTGAGTCCGGCGATGAGCATGAGTCGAAAACGTGTTTTCACGTCGAATGAATGGGTTAATATTCTGTTGATTGGTTGTAGACAATCTTCCCGTCCTTGAGGGTGAGGACGATGCGGCTGCGCACGGCTTTGCCCGCGAAGGGCGTGGCCTTGCCCAGGGAGAGGAAGTCCGCCGGATCGACGGTCCAGGCGGCGTCGGGATCGATCACCGTGAGGTCGGCGGCTTCGCCGGGAACCAGACCGCCGGAGAGGCGGAACGCCTTGCGGGGACCGCTGGTCAGCGCCTCGATGATGCGCTCCAGGCTGACCCGCCCGGTGAGCACAAGGTCGGTGTAGAGCACCGGGAAGGCCGTCTCCAGGCCCACGATGCCCATGGCGCTGCCCTGGAGGCCGCGGGATTTCTCCTCGGCGCTGTGGGGAGCATGGTCGGTGGCGATGGCGTCGATGGTGCCGTCGCGCAGCCCCTCGATAAGGGCCTCGCGGTCTTCCGCGCGGCGCAGCGGGGGATTCATCTTGAAGCGTCCGTCCTCCTGCAGGTCATCCTCGCACAGCGTGAGATAATGGGGGCCCGTCTCGCAGGTGACGCGCACGCCGCGTGCCTTGGCGACCCGGATGAGTTCCACGCTCTCGGCGCAGGAAATATGGCACACATGGTAGCGGCAGCCGGTTTCTTCCGCCAGCTTCAGGTCCCGGGCGATCTGGCCCCATTCGCTCTCGGAGCAGATGCCTTTGTGGCCGTGGGCGGCGGCGTAGCGTCCGTCGTGGATGTAGCCGCCGTGCAGGAGGGTATTGTCCTCGCAATGCGCGGCGATGATCACGTCCTCGCGGGCCGCGGCCTGCATCGCCTGCCGCATCATCGCTTCTCGCTGCACGCCGGAACCGTCGTCGGAAAAGGCTGCACAGCGGCCCTTGAGGGCCGCGAAATCCACCAGTTCCTCTCCGCGCTGGCCGCGGGTGATGGCGGCGTAAGGGAGAACCCGGATGCAGGCGGCCCGGTCGATGAGCTCCTGCTCCAGGGCGAGGGTCTCGGGGGAGTCCGGTACGGGGTTGAGGTTGGGCATGGCGCAGACGGTGGTGTAGCCGCCGTGCGCTGCCGCGAGCGAACCGGTCCGGATGGTCTCCTTGTAGCTCTGCCCGGGTTCCCGGAAATGCACGTGGATGTCCGTGAAGCCTTCGCTGACCAGTTTGCCGCTGCAGTCGAGCACTTGCGCGTCCGAAGCTTCGTAGATGTCGGGCCCGATGGCGGCGATGCGGCCGTCCCGGATGAGGAGGTCGGCCTGCCGGCGGCCGGCAGCGTCGATGAGGGTGGCTTTTTTGAGGAGGAATGACATGGAATTGCTATTGTCGGGAGGAAAGAACTAATACCCCGGGCCGTTGACCCATTCGGGTTTGTCATAGTCTCCGGCCTGCTCGTAGGGGAGGCGCTCCTCGATCCAGGCCTGGTCGGTCCAGACGCTGTCGGCACGGTCGGTGTAGAGGATGCCGTCGAGGTGGTCGGCCTCATGCTGGAAGATGATGGCGGGGAAGCCGTGGATCTCTTCCTGACGCGGCTCGAGGGTTTCCGGGTCGGTCCACGCGATGATGACGCCCTCCCGGCGCGGGACGATGCCCCGCTTGCCGGGGATGGACAGGCAGCCCTCTTCGCCCCGGACCGTGTCGCCCAGGAGTTCCACGATGCGGAGGTTGGGGTAGATCTCGAAGGGTTCGCCTTCCTTGTCGAGCCGCTGGACGGCGGCGACGCGGCGGTGGATGCCCACCTGGGGTGCCGCGATGCCCACGCCGCCATGCTGGGGCGCATTGACCGTGTTGAGCATTTTCTGCGTGAGCATTGTGAAGAGATCGCTGCGGAGCTCCTCGTCGGAGAGATCCTTGCAGGGCATGCGCAAATCAAGGCTGTCGCGGTAGTCTCCGGTCACGTACACGTACATCACGTCCCGGTTCATCGTGATGACGGTGCGTTCCCAGACTTCGAAGGGGCCCTGGACTTTGCGGGGACCGCCGCATGCGGCGGTCAAAACCGGCAACAGCAGGGCAAAGATGATCTTGGCGGTTCTGTTCATATTGCAAAAATAACAATTATCTTGAAATAGAGTTTTCAACAACGAAAAATCGAAAATTGTCGAAAACTTGGCTTGCACGGCGAGCGGGAATGTTGTAAATTTGCGCTTTGGTTAGTTCAAGTATGAAAGTCAGCATTATCATGGGATCCAAGAGCGACTGGGAGGTGATGTCAGTCGCTTGCGAGACCCTCGACCAGTTCGGGGTTCCCTACGAAAAGAAAGTCATCAGCGCTCACCGTACTCCTCAATTCTTCTGCGAATACATGGCCGCAGCCCGTGACCGCGGCGTATCCGTAGTCATCGCCGGTGCCGGCGGAGCCGCCCATCTGCCCGGGATGTGCGCCGCCATGACCTCGCTGCCGGTGATCGGTGTCCCGATCCGCAGCAAGGCGCTGAACGGGCTGGATTCCCTGCTGTCCATCGTCCAGATGCCCTCCGGCGTCCCCGTGGCGACGATGGCGATCGACGGGGCGAAGAATGCTGCCCTCTACGCTGTCTCCATCCTGGCCCTCCAGGATCCCGCCCTGGCCGCGGCTCTGGAAGACTTCCGCAAGAAACAAGCAGAAAAGGTCCTTCAAACCGAGTTGTAATATGAATGCACATCGCATCTTTGTAGAAAAGTATTCGCAGTTCCAGGTCGAGGCGCAGAGCCTCCGCAGTGAATTCAACGAAAACCTTTCTCTCTCGCTGCGTACCCTGCGGTACCTCAATGTCTATGATTTGTTCGGCTTCTCCGATGAACTGCTGGAGAAGTGCCGCTATACGGTCTTCGGCGAAGTGGTGACCGACTGCGTGTCGGATGAATGCCCGCTCGAAGGCAAGAAATACCTGGCCGTCGAATACATCCCCGGCCAGTTCGACCAGCGGGCCTCTTCCGCACTGGACTGCGTCCACCTGATCGACCCGTCCGCAGACGTGCAGATCCGCTCTTCGCGCCTGCTGATTTTCGACGACGATCTGCCGGAGGAGCAGCTCGCCGCCATCCGCCATTATTATATCAACGCCGTGGAGTCCCGTCCCAAGGACCTCGCCCGCCTGCAGCCCGAGGGCAAGGCGGAGGTGAAGCCGCTGGCGGACCTCAGGGGTTTTACGAAGATGGTCCCGGCGGACTATGCCGCTTTCTGCAAGCAGTGGGGACTGGCGATGAATGCCGACGACCTGGCGGAGGTGGTGCGCTATTTCACGGCGGAAGGCCGTGATCCTTCCGAGACGGAGCTGCGCATCCTGGATACCTATTGGAGCGACCATTGCCGCCACACGACCTTTACTACCGAACTGACGGAGGTCAAGGTGGAGGATTCCTTCGTCAAGGAAGAGATCGAAGCGGAATACCGGGAGTTCCTGGAGGTCCGCAAGGAGCTGGGCCGTGAGCACAAGAGCCTCTGCCTGATGGAACTCGCCACGATCGGCGCGCGCGTACTCCGCAAGCGCGGCCTGCTGGAGGACCAGGAGCAGAGCGAAGAGAACAACGCCTGCAGCATCTTCGTGGATGTTGACGTGGACGGCCGGACCGAGCGCTGGCTGCTCCAGTTCAAGAACGAGACCCACAACCACCCGACGGAGATCGAGCCGTTCGGCGGCGCCGCCACCTGCCTGGGCGGTGCCATCCGCGACCCGCTTTCCGGCCGCGCCTATGTCTATCAGGCGATGCGCGTGACGGGTGCGGGTGATATCAATGCCGCGGTCAAGGATACCCTGGCGGGCAAGCTCCCCCAGCGGATGATCAGCCGCAAAGCCGCCGCCGGCTATTCCAGCTACGGCAACCAGATCGGCCTCGCCACCACGCACGTGCGTGAAATCTATCATCCCGGCTACACGGCCAAGCGCCTCGAGGTAGGCGCCGTCGTGGGTGCCGTGCGGGCGGACAGCGTCCGCCGCGAGAGCCCGGCGCCGGGCGACGTGATCCTGATGCTGGGCGGCCGCACGGGCCGGGACGGCATCGGCGGCGCGACCGGCTCCTCCAAGGAGCACACCGAGGCCTCCATCGAGACCTGCGGCAGCGAGGTGCAGAAAGGAAATGCCCCCGAGGAGCGCAAGCTCCAGCGGCTCTTCCGCCGCCCGGAGGTGACGCGCCTGATCAAGAAATCCAATGACTTCGGTGCCGGCGGCGTCAGCGTCGCCATCGGCGAACTGGCCGCGGGCCTGGATATTTACCTGGACCGCGTGCCTGCCAAATACAGCGGCCTGAACGCGACCGAACTCGCCATCAGCGAGTCCCAGGAGCGGATGGCCGTGGTGGTGGAAGCCCAAGACCGGGAGGCTTTCGAGGCTTTCTGCGGCAGCGAGAACGTCGAGGTGACCCACGTCGCGGACGTGACGGACCGCGGGCGGATGCGGATGTTCTACCACGGGACGGCGGTCGCCGACCTTTCCCGCGAGTTCATCGACAGCGCCGGCGCGAAGCACTATGCCAAAGCCGCCGTCGCGACGGTGGAGGACATCGACCCGTTCCGCCGGGAGCCGGAAGGAGCCACGCTCAAGGAAAAGATGACCGCGACCCTGTCCGACCCCAACGTCGCTTCGCAGAAGGGCCTCGTGGAGATGTTCGATGCCACGATCGGCCGCTCGACGGTGCTGATGCCCTACGGCGGCGCCCTGCAGGCCACGGAGACGCAGGTTTCTGTCCAGAAACTGCCTGCCGACGGCTATACCGATACGGCCAGCATGATGGCCTTCGGCTATGATCCTTATCTGACCACCTGGAGCCCCTACCACGGAGCCGCTTACGCCGTAGTGGACGCCTGCGCCAAGGTGACGGCCGCGGGTGGGGATTTCTCCGGCATGCGCTTCTCCTATCAGGAATATTTCGAGCGGATGACCGCCGACCCCCACAGTTGGGGCAAGCCGCTGTCCGCCCTGCTCGGCGCGCTCAAGATGCAGCTCGCATTCGGCCTGCCGTCCATCGGCGGCAAGGACTCGATGAGCGGCACCTTCGAGCATATTTCCGTACCGCCCACCCTGATCGCCTTCGGCATCACGACGGTGGATGCCGGCCGGGTGATCTCCCCGGAACTCAAGTGGGAGGGCAACAAACTCTACCTGATCCGGCACACGCCGCTGCCCAACCGGATGCCGGATACGGCACAGTTGCGCGCCAACTGGGATTTCGTGCATCAGGAGATCGCCGCGGGGCACATCGTTTCCGCCTGGGCCCTGGGCCGCGGCGGCGTGGCGGAAGCCCTGGCCAAGATGGCCTTCGGCAACCTCTTCGGCGTGAACGTGAAGGCGGACGAGCGTACGCTCTTTGACCTGGGCTACGGCTCCATCCTCGTGGAGAGCGAGACGGCGCTCGACTTCCCGCAGGCCGTGCTGCTCGGTGAGGTGACCGACGGCGAGGACGGGCTGCTCCGGATCAACGGGGAGCGCATCTCCATCGACCGCCTGATGGAGGCCAACGCCGGCAAGTATGCCAAGGTCTATCCCGCGAAGGTGGAGGCCGCGCACCGGCAGATGCTGAGAGCCGGCAAGCCGGAAGGAAAATACGAGGCTCCGGTCTGGAAGGGAGCTCCCGTGGACAAACCGCTGGTCTACATCCCGGTCTTCCCGGGTACCAACTGCGACTACGACAGCGCCAAGGCTTTCCGCAAAGCGGGCGCCGAGGTGGAGTTCGGGGTGTTCCGCAACCTGACCGGAGAGGATGTGCTCCGCTCCATCGAGGAGATGGGAGCGGCCATCGACCGCTGCCAGGTGCTGATGCTCGCCGGCGGATTCTCCGCGGGCGACGAACCGGACGGCAGCGGCAAATTCATCGCCAATGTGCTGAACAATAAGCGGGTAGCCGATGCGATCCACGCTTTGCTGGACCGTGGCGGCCTGATCCTGGGCATCTGCAACGGCTTCCAGGCGCTCGTCAAGAGCGGCCTGCTGCCGTACGGCCGCCTGGGCCGGGTCACCAAGGACTCCCCGACGCTGTTCCGCAACGATATCAACCGGCACATCTCCCAGATGGTGACCACGCGCGTGTCGACGACCCGCTCGCCCTGGCTCGCCGGTCTGTCCGCCGGGGACCTCCACACCATCGCCGTCAGCCACGGCGAAGGCAAGTTCGTGGTCGGCGAAGAGCTTGCCAGGCAGCTCTTTGCGAACGGTCAGGTGGCCTTCCAATATGTGAATCCCTTCTCCGAGGAAGTCACGATGGAAGCCCCGTACAATCCCAACGGCTCTTTCTACGCCATCGAGGGCATCATCAGCCCGGACGGGCAGATCCTCGGCAAGATGGGCCATACGGAGCGCTGGGAGCCGAACGTGTTCAAGAATATCGAAGAAGAGCTGTACCAGCCGCTCTTCGACAATGCCGTGAAGTATTTCAAGAAAAGCCAAGCATAAATGACCAAAGGACCGTTAATTTTCGAAGGAAACGAGAAGCAGGTGTTCGCCACCGATCACCCCGACCAGGTGATTTTCCGCTACAAGGATGTGACCGTTGCCTACAACAATGTCAAGCGTGCCCGTTTCAAGGGGAAGGGGGCCCTGGACAACCAGATTTCCGCCATTCTGCTGGATTACCTGAACCAGAACGGCGTGGAAACCCACTACATCGAGACCCTCGGTGACAAGGAGCAGCTCTGCCGCAAGATTGAGATCATCCCGCTGCAGGTGGTGGTGCACAACCGGATTGCCGGTTCGCTGGCCGCCCGGCTGGGTGTGCCGGAGGGATACCGTCATGCCAACACCATCGTGGATCTCCGCTACAACAATGACGAACTGGAAGACCCGTTCATCAACCGCGACCACGCGGTCGCGCTCGGCCTGGCCACCTACCAGGAGCTCGACGGGATGTACAACATCGCCCGCCGTGTGAACGACCTGCTGAAGCCGCTCTTCCACAAGGCCGGCATCGAACTGGTGGATATGAAGATCGAGTTCGGCCGTGCTTCCGATACCGGTACCATCATCATCTCCGACGAGATCAGCCCGGATACCTGCCGTCTCTGGGACGAAGCCACGGGGGAGCGCCTGGACAAGGACCGCTTCCGCCTGGACCTGAGCCGCGTGGTGGAGAGCTATACCAATGTCCTGACCCGTCTGAAACAAGTAATCGAACAATAATATGGGAGTTCTGGCAGTATACGGTGTCCAACGCGCCTCGACCTATATCTATTACGGTCTGCATAACCTCCAGCACCGGGGACAGGAAGGTGGCGGCATCATCACCTTCGACGAGAAAGGCGAGTCCCATCAATACCGGGGACAGGGCCTTCTGAGCGAGATCTTTACCAACGGTGAACTGAACCATCTCCCGGGTACCCTGGGCATCGGCAGCGTCAAGTACGCCAATGCTTCCAAGGGCGGCCTGAACAATGTGGAGCCGCTCTATTTCCGGCACCAGTCCGGCGATTTCGCCATTGCCGGCGAAGGCAATCTGGTGAATGCCCGCCCGGTGTCGGAGTACCTGGAACGGCGCGGCTCGATTTTCCAGACCAATACCGACAGCGAGCTGCTGGCCCACCTGATCAAGAAGACCAACACCAAGGAGGACCGTATCCACACGATCGTGAAGGCGCTGAACATGCTGGAAGGCGGTTTCACGTTCGTGATCATGACCAAGAACCGCATCTATGCCTGCCGGGACAAATACGGCATCAAGCCCCTCTGCATCGGCAAGCTGGGCGACGGCTACGTGGTGAGCAGCGAATCCTGCGCGTTCGAAATCATGGGCGCCGAGTTCATCCGGGACGTCACGCCCGGCGAGATCGTGAGCCTGGACCATCACGGCATCCGCAGCACCCTCTACTCGCAGTTCAACCGCCACCGGATGTGCGCGATGGAGTATATCTATTTCGCCCGTCCGGACAGCGATATCGACGGCTGCAATGTCCACGCCTACCGCAAGGAGGCCGGACGGCGGCTGTACCGGGAGTGCCCGGTCGAGGCGGACATGGTGGTGGGCGTGCCCGAATCCAGCCTCAGCGCTGCGATGGGCTATGCCGAGGAAAGCGGCATCCCCTATGAGATGGGCCTCGTCAAGCACAAATACGTGGGCCGCACCTTCATCCAGCCCGTGCAGTCCCTGCGGGAACTGGGCGTCAAGATGAAACTTTCTCCGGTCCGCAGCATCGTGAAGGGCAAGCGGATCGTGCTGGTGGACGATTCCATCGTGCGGGGTACCACCTCGCTCAAGATCGTGAAACTGCTCCGCGAGGCAGGCGCTACGGAAGTGCACGTGCGCATCGCCAGCCCGATGATGCGTTTCACCTGCCACTATGGCGTGGATACTTCCACGCCGGAGGAACTGCTCTGCTCGCACCGGACCCTGGAGGAGGCGCGGCAGGCCATCGGCGCCGACTCCCTGGGCTACCTGAGCCCGGAGTCCACCCGCGAGTCCTGCTTCGGCTGCGCAGATCCCTGCCAGGCTTGCTTCACGGGCGAATACCCGACCTTGCTTTACGATGAAAATGTAGAAAACGAATAAACGGAATATGGCACAATCTTACGAAAACGCAGGCGTGAACCTGGAGGCCGGCTACGAAGTAGTCCGCCGCATCAAGCAGCACGTCGCTTCCACGGCCCGTCCGGGCTCGATGGGCGGCATCGGATCCTTCGGCGGGATGTTCGATCTCGCCTCGCTCGGCTACAAGGAGCCCATCCTGGTCAGCGGCACGGACGGTGTGGGCACCAAGCTCAAGATCGCCTTCGCGATGGACAAACACGATACGATCGGCATCGATGCCGTCGCGATGTGCGTCAACGATGTGCTTGCGCAGGGCGCCGAACCGCTGTTCTTCCTGGATTACGTGGCCCTGGGCCGCAACATCCCGGAGAAGGTGGAAGCCATCGTGGCGGGCGTTGCCGAGGGTTGCCGCCAGGCCGGCTGCGCCCTGGTGGGCGGCGAAACTGCCGAGATGCCCGGCATGTATGGCGACGGCGAGTACGATATCGCGGGTTTCACCACCGGCGTGGTGGAGAAATCCCGGCTGATCGACGGGACCAAGGTGCAGGAAGGGGATGTCCTGGTGGGCATCGCTTCGACCGGCGTGCATTCCAACGGTTTCAGCCTCGTGCGCAAGATCGTCAGCGACGGCTCGCACCATTATTCCGATCCCGTACCCGAGTTCGGCGGCCGCACCCTGGGTGAGGTCCTGCTGACCCCGACGCGCATCTACGTCAAGCAGGTGCTGGACGTGATCCGCCAGTGCGACGTGCACGGCGTGGCGCACATCACGGGCGGCGGTTTCGACGAGAACATTCCCCGCATCCTGCAGAAGGGCCAGGGCATCGAGATCCGCGAAGGCAGCTGGGAGATCCTCCCCGTCTTCCGCGTCCTGGAGAAATGGGGCGGCGTGCCGCACCGCGAGATGTTCAACATTTTCAACATGGGCATCGGCATGGTGCTCGCCGTTCCTGCGGAGCAGGCGGACAAGGTCATCGCCATCCTGGTCGGGCACGGCGAGAAGGCCTCCGTCATCGGCAAGGTGACCGGCACGCCGGGCGTCAATATCATCCTGCAATGAGCAAGAAGAGATTAGCCGTTTTCGCCAGCGGCTCCGGTACCAATTTCGAGGCGATCGCCCAGGCCTGTGCCGACGGCCGTCTGGACGCCGAAGTGGCCCTGATGGTGTGTGACAAGCCCGGTGCCGCCGTGGTGGCGCGCGCGGAGCGTTTCGGTATTGAAAGCTTTGTGGCTTCGCCTAAGGAGTATGGCTCCAAGGCGGATTTCGAACGGGAGATCATCCGCCGGATGGATGCCCTGGGGATCGACCTGGTGTGCCTGGCCGGTTATATGCGCATCGTCTCCGATGTGCTGCTGGAGGCTTACGGCGGACGCATCATCAATATCCATCCCTCGCTCCTGCCCGCTTTCCGCGGCGCGCATGCCGTGGAGCAGGCCGTGGAGTATGGGGTCAAGGTCTACGGCATCACGATCCATTACGTGGATGCCGTGCTGGACGGCGGCAAGATCATCGCCCAGCGGGCCTTCGAGTACGGCGGTTCCGACCCGGAGGAAGTGCACCGGATCGGCCAGAAGATCGAGCACGCACTGTATGTAGAAACCATCCAAAAGTTATTGAAGCAGTTATGAGAGCGTTAGTCAGCGTCAGCGACAAGACCGGGCTCGTGCCTTTCGTGCAGGGCCTGCAGGCATTGGGTTGGACCATCATCGCCACGGGCGGTACGCAGCGCCTGCTGGAAGAGCAGGGGGTGAAGACCGTGGGCATCAGCGAAGTCACGGGATTCCCCGAGATCCTGGACGGGCGTGTCAAGACCCTGCATCCCAAGGTGCACGGAGGCATCCTGGCCCGCCGGGACCTGCCTGCCCACATGCAGACCCTCGAGGAGCAGGGGATCGGGACCATTGACCTGGTCTGCGTGAACCTCTATCCTTTCCGCCAGACCATTGCGAAGGAGGGTGTGAGCATGGAAGAGGCCATCGAGAACATCGACATCGGCGGTCCTTCCATGGTGCGCAGCGCTGCCAAGAACTGGCGTGACGTGACCATCGTCTGCGATCCGGCCGACTACGGCCGCGTGCTGGAGGAGATCCGCGTGAACGGGAAAACCTCCGACGAGACGCGCCTGCAGCTCTCCGCCAAGGCCTATACGCATACGGCCGAGTATGATATGTGCATCGCCGGCTGGATGCGCGGGAAGGCGGGGCTCAATGAGAAACTCTTCCTGGAGTACGACCTCAAGCAGCCGCTCCGTTACGGAGAGAATCCCCACCAGTCCGCCACATTCTATGCTGCGATGCAGCCTGCGCCCTATTCCCTGGCGTTCGCCCGCCAGATCCAGGGCAAGGAACTGTCCTACAACAACATCCAGGATGCCAATGCGGCCCTGAACGTGCTGCGCGACTTCGACGCTCCGTTCTGCGTGGCGCTCAAGCACATGAATCCCTGCGGCGCGGCCGTGGGACAGACCATCGAGCAGGCCTGGCAGGCCGCCTATGAGGCCGACAAGGTCAGCATCTACGGCGGCATCGTCGGCGTGAACCGCGAACTGACCGCCGAGGTGGCGCGCGGGATGAAGCCCATTTTCCTGGAGATCGTGATCGCGCCTTCCTACACGCCCGAGGCCCTCGAAATCCTGTCCGCCAAGAAGAATCTCCGCGTGCTGGAGGTCCCGATGCAGCGGGAGGATCAGGCGCCGATGCAGTACGTCGGTGTCAACGGCGGCATGCTGGCCCAGCAGCTGGATACCGCGATGGAGACCGTGAAGCCGGAGATGTGCGTTACGAAGGTCCGTCCGACCGACGCGCAGCTCGCCGACCTCGACTTCGGCTGGCGCATCGTCAAGCATGTCAAGTCCAACGCCATCGCCGTGGTGCGCGACAACCACACCATCGGCGTGGGTGCCGGGCAGACCAACCGCGTCGGCTCCGCCGAGATCGCGCTCAAGCAGGCGCAGGCGGCCGGATTCGCCGAAGGCCTGATCCTTGCCTCCGACGGCTTCCTGCCTTTCGGCGACACCGTCGAGCTCGCCGCCAAGTACGGCGTGACCGCCATCGTCCAGCCGGGTGGCAGCATCCGCGATGAGGAATCCATCGCCAAGGCGGACGAACTGGGCATCACGATGCTCTTCACCGGAATCAGACATTTCAAGCATTAGTCGATATGGAAAAGAAGAAAGTGCTCGTAGTGGGCGGTGGCGGACGCTGTCATGCCATCGTGGATGCGCTCAGCCGCTCTCCGCAGGTGGCGAAGATCTGGTGTGCGCCCGGGAATGCCGGCATTGCCGCCCAGGCGGAATGCGTGCCGCTCAAGGATACGGACGTGGACGGCCTGCTGAAGTTCGCGAAGGAGCAGGGGATCGACCTGACGGTCGTGGGGCCCGAGGCTGCGCTGGCTGCCGGCATCGTGGATGCTTTCCGCGCGGCCGGACTCAAGATCTTCGGCCATACGAAGGCGGCTACCCGCATCGAGAGCAGCAAGGAATTCGCCAAGCAGCTGATGGACAAGTACGGTGTCCCGACGGCCGCGTACCGCAGTTTCGACGATTTCCAGGAAGCGCTGGACTATGTGAATGCCCGGCCGTTCCCGGCCGTGCTCAAATATGACGGCCTGGCCGCCGGCAAGGGTGTGGTGATCGCCGCGAAGCCGGAGGAGGCCGAAGCGGCCCTGCGCAGCATGCTGCTGGACGAGGCTTTCGGCAAGGGCCGCGTGGTGGTGGAGGATTTCCTCACCGGACCGGAGTTTTCCTTCATGGCCTTCGTGGACGGGGAACGGGTCTATCCGATGCCTCTCGCCCAGGACCACAAGCGCGCCTTCGACGGCGACAAGGGACCCAACACAGGCGGCATGGGCGCTTATACGGGACTGCCGTTCATCACGGAAGAGGACCGTGGCTTCGCCCTGCATGAGATCCTGGAGAAGACTGCCCGGGCGATGTGCGCCGAAGGCTGCCCGCTTTCCGGCGTGCTCTACGGCGGCTTGATGAAGACGCCTTCCGGGATCAAGGTGATCGAGTTCAACGCGCGCTTCGGCGATCCTGAGACCGAGGTCGTGCTGCCGCTGCTCGACAGCGATATCTATGATGTTTTCGAAGCCGTGGCCTCCGGTCGCGAAACGGCGCAGCCCGCCTGGCGGAAGGCCGTGACGCTCGGCGTGGTGCTGGCTTCCAAAGGCTACCCGGGATCCTATCCCAAGGGGGCGGAGATCTGCGGCGTGGAGAATGTGGACGCGAAGGTGTACCACATGGGCACCCGGCGTGACGGGGACCGCCTGTTGACGGCCGGCGGCCGCGTGATGATGGTGGTTTCCGAAGGGAAGGATATCCGCGCCGCGCAGCAGAAGGTCTATGCCGAGCTGGCCAAGATCTCCTGCGACGCGCTCTTCTGCCGCCGCGACATCGCCCACGTGGCCCTGGACGGGAAAATCCTGGACGGCAAGGCCCTCTCGGACCGCATCAAGGAGGAACTGAAGGAGCAGGTCGGCCGTCTGGAGGTCAAGTACGGACGCAAGCCTTCTCTGGCCGTCATCATTGTGGGTAACAACCCGGCGAGCCAGGTCTATGTGCGCAACAAGGTCAAGTCCGCGATCTATGTCGGGATGAATTCCCGCCTGATCACGATGGCGGAGGATGTCACGGAGCAGGCGCTGCTGGAAATGATCGATACGCTGAACCGCGACCCCGAGGTGGACGGCATCCTCGTGCAGCTCCCGCTGCCGAAACAGATCGACGAGGAGCGGGTGATCGACGCCATCGACAAGAGCAAGGACGTGGACGGGTTCCACGTGCTCAACGTGGGCGACCTCTGGCTCGGACGGCCTTGCAGCGTGCCCTGCACGCCCAAGGGAATCCTCCGGCTGATCGACGAGAGCGGGATCGACCTCTGCGGCAAGACGGCCGTGGTCGTGGGCCGCAGCAACATCGTCGGCAAGCCCGTGGCGAAACTCCTGCTCGACCGGAACGCCACCGTGATCGTCGCGCATTCGCGCACCAAGGACCTCAAGTCCGTCACGCTCCAGGCGGATGTGCTCGTCGTGGCCGTGGGCCGCGAGAATGTGGTCACGGGCGACATGGTCAAGCCGGGTGCCGTGGTGATCGACGTCGGTATGAACCGCAATGCCGAGGGGAAACTCTGCGGCGACGTGGACTTCGTCGGCGCCCGCCAGCGTGCCTCCTGGATTACGCCGGTGCCGGGCGGAGTGGGTCCGATGACCATCGCGATGCTCATGGAGAATACGGTCGAGTGCTTCCTCGCCCGGGTGGAGAAGGCATAATGGGGGAGTATCGTTATACTTTTGTCAAATTCCTGAAGGACTGGGCGCTCATCATCGGCATGATCGTGGGCGCCTCCCTTTATTTGGTTTACCATGCCATCCCGGCCCTGCATCCCGCGGGCCCGGTGCTGGAACTGATCGTGAAGAAGGTGCAGCCGATCCTGCTCTTCGCGATGCTGTTCCTGAGTTTCTGCAAGATCGAGCCGCACCAGATGCGGCCGCACAAATGGATGCTCTGGCTGCTGCTGGTGCAGTGCGGGCTGTTCGTGGGCCTGGCGCTGCTGCTGGTCTTCTTCCCGGACATCCCGCTGCGCTACGGGATCGAGTCGGCCATGCTGTGCCTGATCTGCCCGACGGCGACGGCCTGTGCCGTGGTGACGGGCAAACTGGGCGGCAACATGGCGGGCGTGGTGACCTATACCGTGCTGATCAACCTGGCGGTGGCGGTGCTCGTGCCGCTCATGGTCCCGCTCATCCATCCGATGGAAGGGCTGACCTTTTCCGAAGCTTTCGTGAAGATCCTGGCGAAGGTGTTCCCGCTGCTGATCCTGCCCTGCCTGTCAGCCTGGCTGGTGCGCTATCTGCTGCCGAAATTCCATGCCTGGCTGCTGCAGTACACCAATCTCTCGTTCTATATCTGGTCCGTCTCGCTGACGCTGGCCATCCTGATGAGCACCCGGGCCATCGTGCAGAATGATTCCGGAGCCGTCGTGCTCTGGGAGATCGGCGTGGCTTCGCTGCTGACCTGCGCGCTGCAGTTCTGGCTGGGCCGACGCATCGGCCGGCGCTACAAGTGTCCCATCTCGGCCGGACAGGCCCTGGGCCAGAAGAACACCGTCTTCGGCATCTGGATGGGCTACACCTTCATGACGCCCGTCGTCTCCGTCGCCGGAGGCTTCTACTCCATTTGGCACAACTGCTACAACACGTACCAGATGTACCGGAAGCGCAAACAGGATGAAGCCAGGCATCCGTAGTGCTGCGCCTTCAACGCAGTTGTGCCAATTGATGACTGGGGGCCGTTTCCCCCAGACCCCCTGTGTCGCTGGCGCTCCGTGCCTTCAACACGTACCAGATGTACCGGAAGCGCAAACAGGATGAAGCCAGGCATCCGTAGTGCTGCGCCTTCAACGCAGTTGTGCCAATTGATGACTGGGGGCCGTTTCCCCCAGACCCCCTGTGTCGCTGGCGCTCCGAGCCTTCAACACCTGGCAGATGTACCGGAAGCGCAAGCGCGACGAAGCGAAAGCGTCCTCCCGGGCCTGAGCTCCGCCGCTGCGGTCCAAATGCAGTGAGTCGTAATGAATTGATAATCTGCTCATTATTGTTTTAGGCACTCCGCATTCTGAGGTGTACCTGAAATGATAATTGGCTGCTGGACATGGATTTATGGCTCACGCGCGAGGAATCGCTGATGAAGCGGAATTGAAAATCAACGAATTACAAATCTTCCTTCGGAGAAAATGCCGAAGGTTAAACAGAAGAATTGTGGAAAACTTTTTTTGGAGCGGGAGGCATTTTTCGTTAACTTTGTCAGTCAAATAAAAGCCCCTTCCATTATGTCCTTTATCGATGAAAGAATCGCCCTGGAAGGCTTGACTTTTGACGATGTGCTCCTCATCCCGGCGTACTCCGAAGTCTTGCCGCGGGAAGTCTCCCTGCAGACCCGTTTCTCCCGAAACATCACCCTGAACATCCCGATTGTGTCCGCTGCGATGGACACTGTCACTGAAGCGCCGATGGCCATCGCCCTGGCAAGGGAAGGAGGCATCGGCGTGATTCATAAAAATATGAGCATTTCCGCCCAGGCGGCGGAAGTCCGCAAGGTGAAGCGCTCGGAGAACGGGATGATCAGCGATCCCGTCACGATCAACCAGGACCAGACGGTCGGCGACGCCCTCTGGCTGATGCATGAGAACCACATCGGCGGCATCCCCGTGACGGACGGCGAGAACCATCTGGTCGGCATCGTCACCAACCGCGACGTCCGCTTCCAGACCGACATGTCCGTCCCGGTGCGGGATGTGATGACCGCAGAAGGACTGGTCACCATCCCCGTTACCCACACGGACCGCGACTATGTCAAGTCTGTCCTCCAGAAGCACAAGGTCGAGAAACTCCCCGTCGTGGACGGCACCGGCCACATCGTCGGCCTGATCACCTACAAGGACCTCATCAACGAGCGCCTGCATCCCGAGGCCTGCAAGGATGCGGAAGGGCGCCTGCGCGTCGCGGCCGGCATCGGCATCACGCCGGATGCACTCGACCGCGTGGCCGCGCTCTACGCCGAAGGTGTGGACGCTGTCGTGCTCGACTCCGCCCACGGCCACAGCAAGGGCGTCATCGACCTGCTCAAACGGGTCAAGGCCGCCTTCCCGTCCCTGGACGCCGTGGTGGGCAATGTCGCCACGGAAGAAGCGGCCCGCGACCTCGTGAAAGCCGGCGCGGATGGTGTCAAGGTGGGCATCGGCCCCGGTTCGATCTGCACCACGCGCATCGTCGCGGGCGTGGGCGTACCCCAGCTGAGCGCCATCTACAACGCTTCCCAGGCCCTTAAGGGCACGGATGTGACCCTGATCGCCGACGGTGGTCTCCGCTACTCCGGCGATATCGTCAAGGCCCTCGCGGCCGGCGGCGACTGCGTGATGTGCGGCTCGATGTTTGCCGGCACGGAGGAATCCCCGGGCGAGACCATTATCTATAGCGGCCGCAAATTCAAGGCTTACCGCGGAATGGGCTCCATCGATGCGATGGCGGCAGGCTCCAAGGACCGTTATTTCCAGGATGACAAGGTTGAACTCAAGAAACTCGTCCCGGAAGGCATCGTCGGACGCGTCCCGTACAAGGGAACGCTCTCGGAGACGGTCTACCAGCTCGTGGGCGGCCTGCGCTCCGGCATGGGCTACTGCGGCGCGAAGGACCTGCAGGCCCTCAAGTCCGCGAAATTCACCCGCGTGACGGCCAGCGGCATGGCGGAGAGCCACCCGCACGACATCACCATCACCAAAGAGACCCCCAACTATTCCCGCGGTGAATAGAATCATCATCCTGGATTTTGGCTCCCAGGTGACGCAGCTGATCGGCCGGCGTCTGCGGGAGCTGAATGTGTATTGTGAGATATATCCTTTCGACAAGGTCCCGGCCCTGGACGATTCCGTCAAGGGCGTGATCTTGTCCGGCAGCCCCTGCTCGGTACGCGATGCGAACGCCCCGCAGGTGGACCTTTCCCTTTTCAAGGGGAAATACCCCTTGCTGGGCATCTGCTACGGCGCCCAGTATCTCGCGTGGCGCTGCGGCGGCAAGGTCGAGGGATCGGTCGCCCGCGAGTACGGCCGCGCGATACTTTATGTCGTGCGCCCCGACTCCCCGCTGATGCATGGCGTGAGCCCGCACAGCCAGGTCTGGATGTCGCACGGCGATACGATTTCGCAGCTGCCGGAAAGCGCCGAGGTGATCGCCTCGACGCAGGACGTGGCCAACGCCGCTTTCCAGATCGCCGGAGAGCAGACCTACGCGGTGCAGTTCCACCCGGAAGTGTTCCATACCGCGGAGGGTTCGAAGATCCTGGCCAATTTCGCCCTGGAAATCTGCGGCCTGAAAGGCGACTGGACACCGGCTTCCTTCATCGAGACGACCGTGGAGGACCTGCGCACCCGGATCGGGGACGACAAGGTCATCCTGGGCCTGAGCGGCGGCGTGGATTCCACCGTGACGGGCGTCCTGCTCAACAAGGCCATCGGGCACAACCTGACCTGCATCTTCGTGGGCAACGGACTGCTCCGCAAGCATGAATATGAATCAGTCCTCGAGTCCTACCGGGACATGGGCCTGAATGTCATCGGCGTGGATGCCTCCCGCGAATTCCTCGACGCCCTCGCCGGGGTGGAGGATCCCGAGGCGAAGCGCAAGATCGTCGGCCGCCTGTTCGTCGAGACCTTCGACAAATACGCCCGGCAGATCGAAAACGCGCGCTGGCTGGCGCAGGGGACCATTTACCCCGACGTGATCGAGTCCGCAGGCATCCCGGGCATCGCGTCCAAGATCAAGAGCCACCACAACGTGGGCGGCCTGCCGGAGAAGATGCACCTCAAGATCGTGGAGCCGCTGCGCATGCTCTTCAAGGACGAAGTGCGCCGGGTGGGCCGTGCCCTCGGCATCAAAGAAGAATTGATCGGACGGCATCCTTTCCCGGGACCGTCCCTGTCCATCCGCATCATCGGCGAGGTGACGGAAGATAAACTCCGCGTACTGCGGGATGCGGACGACATCTACATCCGCGCCTTGCGGGCATACGACTGCACCGGGATGGGCTTCCCGAGCGCTTCCGACCCGCGCGTGATGGCGACCAACCTGTATGACGCGGTCTGGCAGGCAGGTGTCATCCTGCTGCCGGTCAGGAGCGTCGGCGTGATGGGCGACGAACGGACCTATGAGAACCCGGTGGCCCTGCGCGCCGTGGTGTCTACCGACGGGATGACGGCGGACTGGTTCCGCTTCCCGTATGACTTCCTGGCGGACGTCAGCAACGAGATCATCAACAAAGTCCGCGGCGTCAACCGCGTCGTCTATGATATCTCGTCCAAACCGCCGGCAACCATCGAATGGGAATAATTATTAACAGAATAGAATATGACTACAGGAAATGTTCGCCCCGCAGACATGGAGCGCATCACGACTGCCGCCCTGGCGCAGAAATTCATCGATGAACAAATTAAGCAATTGCGCGCCCAGATCGGCGACAAGAAGGTCCTGCTGGCCCTGTCGGGCGGCGTCGACTCTTCCGTGGTCGCGGCCTTGCTGATCAAGGCTGTCGGCAAGCAGCTGGTCTCCGTCCACGTCAACCACGGACTCCTCCGCAAAGGCGAAGCCGAGCAGGTGATCCGGGTGTTCCGCGACGAACTGGGTGCCAACCTGGTCTATGTGGATGCCACGGACCGTTTCCTCGACAAACTGGCCGGCGTGGCGGATCCTGAGCAGAAGCGCAAGATCATCGGCGCGGAGTTCATCCGCGTGTTCGAAGAAGAAGCCCGCAAGCTGGAAGGGATCAGCTTCCTGGCCCAGGGAACGATCTACCCGGACATCGTCGAATCCGGCCCCGTCAAGTCCCACCACAATGTAGGCGGACTTCCGGAAGACCTCAAGTTCGAACTCGTCGAGCCCATCAAACTGCTCTTCAAGGACGAGGTCCGCGTGGTCGGCAAGGCGCTGGGCCTGCCTGACAACATGGTCTACCGCCAGCCGTTCCCTGGCCCCGGCCTGGGTGTCCGCTGCACCGGCGCCATCACCCGCGACCGGCTGGAGGCCCTTCGCGAGAGCGATGCCATCCTGCGCGAGGAGTTTGCCAAGAACGGCCTGGAAGGCAAGGTGTGGCAGTATTTCACCATCGTCCCCGATTACAAGTCCACGGGTGTCAAGGACAACAAGCGCAGTTGGGACTGGCCGGTCATCATCCGTGCCGTGAATACCCGCGATGCCATGACCGCCACCATCGAGGAGATTCCTTACCCGCTGCTGCACCACATCACGCAGCGTATCGTGACGGAAGTCCCCGGAGTCAACCGCGTGCTGTATGACCTCACCCCGAAGCCGACCGGAACGATCGAATGGGAGTAAACTAAAACCTATATACAAATGGCTGACGTACAAAAGGCAATTTATGATGCCCGGCCGCTTGGTGCGGGCAAAATGACCGTCCTGGGCCTCCAGCATCTCTTCGCGATGTTCGGGGCGACCATCCTTGTCCCGGTGATCACCGGACTCTCCGTTTCCGCGACCCTGCTCTTTGCAGGTATCGGTACGCTGCTTTTCCATGTCCTGACGAAATGTAAGGTCCCGGCCTTCCTGGGCTCCTCCTTCGCTTTCCTCGGCGGTTATGCCGCCGTCACGCAGATGGGGGCCGAGAAGGGACTTGACCTCGCAACTTCGCTGCCGTATGCCTGTATCGGCGTTTTCTGCGCCGGACTGATGTATTTCGTGCTGGCGGGCCTGTTCGCCGCTTTCGGTCCCAAGCGCGTGATGCGTTATTTCCCGCCCATCGTGACGGGTCCGATCATCATCGCCATCGGTCTGACGCTGTCCGGCTCCGCCATCCAGAACTGCAACCAGAACTGGTGGATCGCCATCGTCGCCGTGCTGATCACCCTCGTCTGTAACATCTGGGGCAAGGGGATGATCAAGATCGTGCCGATCCTGCTCGGCGTGCTCGGTTCCTATATCCTGGCGGCCTGCTTCGGGCAAGTGGATTTCACCCCGGTCAAGGAGGCGGCCTGGATCGGCCTGCCGTTCAAGTGGGGTGACACGGCCTTCGCCGTGTTCAAGAACCCCGACTGGGGCCTGATCGTCGCCGCAATCATCGCCATCCTGCCGATCTCGCTCGCCACGATGGTCGAACACATCGGGGACATGTGTGCCATTTCCTCCACCACGGACATCAATTACCTGGCGGATCCGGGCCTGCACCGCACCCTGATGGGTGACGGTCTCGCCACGGCCGTCGCCTCCCTGTTCGGCGCTCCGGCCAACACGACCTACGGCGAGAACACGGGCGTGCTCAACATCACCAAGGTCTTTGACCCGCGCGTGATCCGCATCGCCGCCTGTTTCGCCATCGTGCTGTCCTTCTGCCCGAAGTTCTCCGCGCTGATCGGCGCCATGCCGGCCGCGACCATCGGCGGCGTCTCGCTCGTGCTCTACGGTATGATCTCCGCCGTGGGTGTGCGCAACATCGTCGAGAACCAGGTGGACTTCACGCACTCCCGCAACCTGTTCATCGCCGCTCTCATCCTGGTGCTGGCGATCGGCATCAAGTACGGCGCCAATGACGCGATCAGCATCGGATTCACCTCGCTGAGCGGCCTTGCCGTCGCAGCCATCGTGGGCATCGTGCTCAACGCCGTCCTTCCGGGAAACGACTACGTTTTTGACGAAGGGGCCAAAGGCACGTCTTCCGTGAGCTTTGGCCCCCGCCGGGTGAAACAGAAGGAATAAGCCCCTAGGCTTCAGCAGTTAAAGCGTTCCGTCCCCGGGATCAGGTAGATCCGGGGACGGAACTGTTTATTGGCATCCACCCGGGCAGGGCCTATTGCAGAAGTTTCTCGCTGCGGGCGATGAAGTCGGATAGGGCTTTGCCTTTGAGGAGGCCGACGCCGAGCAGGGCGAGGTCGACAACCTGGTGCAGGAGTTCGTTATCCTTGGCGAAGTCGGCGGCAGCGGTGTCGGCAGCGTCCTTCTTGCCGTTCCAGATCTTTGCGATCACCGGGTTTTCCATATTGACGAGGATGTTGTAGGCCTCGGGCAGGGAGCCGTAGAAGTTCATCCCGCCGCCCAGGGCGCTCATTTCGCGGTAGCGACGCATGAACTCGCTTTGGGTGATGAGCACCGGCGCGGCGCTTTCGCCGAGGTTCTGCGGCTCGACCATGTAGTCGTTGCCTTCGGGAAGGACGGTCTTGAAGAGCTCTTCGAGGGTCTTCTTGTCATCCTCGCTCATCTCCGGCTTGACCTTCTCCTCCTTGGGGATCAGGTTGTCCACGGAGTCGCTGTCCACGCGGGCGAAGCGGGTCTTCTCGATCTTGTTCTCCAGCAGGCCGACGAAGTGGCTGTCCAGTTCGCAGTCCATCAGCAGGACATCGTAGCCCTGGTTCTTGGCCGCTTCGATCCAGCTGTACTGCTCCGCGGGCTTGGTGGCGTAGAGGTAGACCACCGTCTGGTCCTTGTCGGTCTGGGCGGGCTCGATGGCCGTGCGGTAGTCTTCCAGGCTGAAGTACTTGCCGTCGGTATTCTTGAGCAGGGCGAACTTGAGGGCACGCTCGCAGAACTTCTCGTCGGAGAGCATGCCGTATTCGATGAAGAGCTTGATGTTGTCCCACTTCTGCTCGAACTGCTCGCGCTGTTCCTTGAAGATCTCCTCCAGGCGGTCGGCTACCTTCTTGGTGATGTAGGTGCTGATCTTCTTGACATTGGCGTCGCTCTGCAGGTAGCTACGGCTGACGTTGAGCGGGATGTCCGGAGAGTCGATCACGCCGTGGAGCAGGGTCAGGAAGTCCGGGACGATGTTGTCCACGTGCTCCGTGACGAACATCTGGTTGCAGTAGAGCTGGATCTTGTTCTTGTCGATGGCCATGCGCTCCTTGATCTTGGGGAAGTAGAGCACGCCGGTCAGCGTGAAGGGGTAGTCCACGTTGAGGTGGATCCAGAACATCGGTTCTTCCTCCATCGGGTAGAGCTCCTTGTAGAACTTGAGGTAGTCTTCGTCCTTGAGTTCGGACGGGGCTTTGGTCCAGATGGGCTCGATGTTGTTGATGACATTGTCTTCGTCGGTCTCGACGCTCTTGCCGTCTTTCCATTCGGTCTTCTTGCCGAAGACCACGGGGACGGGCATGAACTTGCAGTACTTGCCGAGCAGCTGGCTGATGCGTCCCCTGGCGGCGAATTCTTCAGAGTCATCGTCCAGGAAGAGCGTGATCTCGGTACCGCGGTCTTCTTTCTTGCCGGCGCCCATCTCGTATTCCGGGGAGCCGTCGCAGGACCAATGCACGGCCTTGGCGCCTTCCTGCCAGCTGAGGGTGTCGATGGTGACTTTCTTGCTCACCATGAAGGCGGAGTAGAATCCGAGGCCGAAGTGGCCGATGATGGAGTTCAGCTGGTCTTTGTATTTCTCCAGGAATTCTCCGGCGGAGGAGAAGGCGATCTGGTTGATGTAGCGGTCCACTTCGTCTTCGGTCATGCCGATGCCGCGGTCGATGATCTTGAGGGTTTTCTTTTTCTCGTCGAGTTCTACGCAGACTTTCAGTTCTCCGAGTTCGCCTTTGAAGTCGCCGCTGGAGGCGAGGGCTTTCATCTTCTGCGTGGCGTCCACCGCGTTGGCGACGAGTTCGCGCAGGAAGATTTCGTGGTCGGAGTAGAGGAATTGCTTGATCACCGGGAAGATGTTTTCGGTGGTCACGCCGATTTTGCCTTTAAGTGTCTTTGTTGCCATATCTTATGTGTTTGAAATCAAAAGGGTCGGCCCATGCGGCCGACCCTTTTGATTTCAAATGCTGTTCCAGTGACAATTTGTCAATTATTTGTAGAGGAAACGCTTGATGCTCATCTTCGGCGTCTTCTCGAAGGGGACGAGCACGGGCTCGACCTTGGCAATCTGACTGTAGCCGGGCAGGTGGCGGTTGGCGCCGCTGCGGATCTTCTCCGGGAGGTCGGCGACGGTCTCTTCATCCAGGCCTGCGGCCTTGATGGCATCCTTGTCGAGGTACACGAGCGCGACAATCTTGCCGGCGCGGTCCACGACCACGGACTCGCTCACGTAGGGCTGGTTGTTGACGATGGCCTCGAGCTCCTCCGGATAGACATTCTGTCCGTTGGCGGTGAGGATCATGCTCTTGGAGCGGCCCTTGATGAAGATGTTGCCGTCCTTGTCCATGATGCCGAGGTCGCCGGTACGCAAGTAGCCGTCCGCGGTGAAGGCATTGGCGGAAGCCTCCGGGTTCTTGAAGTAGCCGATAGTGATGTTCTCGCCCTTGGCCTGGATTTCTCCGGCGATGTGCTGGGGATCTTCGGAGTCGATGCGGACGGTGGCGCAGTCCACGGCCTTGCCGCAGGAGCCCGGGACATATTTGGTCCAGTGCTCATAGGCGAGCAGCGGGCAGGCCTCGGTCATGCCGTAGCCCACGAGGTAGGGGAATTTGATCTTCTTGAAGATCTTCTCTACCTCCGGGTTGAGCGCGGCGCCGCCCATGATGAACTCCTGCACATTGCCGCCGAAGGCCTGGACGAGGCCGTCCTTTACCTTCTTGTAGATGATCTGGTTGAGGCCGGGGACCTTGAGCAGGAACTTGACGGCCGGCTTGTCCAGCGTAGGCTTGATCTTGGACTTGTAGATCTTCTCCATCACGAGCGGGACGGTGATCAGCAGGTACGGCTTGACTTCGGCGAAAGCCTTGAGGAGGGTCGCCGGGGTCGGGGCCTTGCCGAGCCAGTAGATCGCGGTGCCGTTGCAGAGCGGGTAGATGAACTCGATCACCAGGCCGTACATGTGGGCCATCGGGAGCATCGAGACCATCTTGTCGCCCGCCGGGACGTGGCGCTGGCTGTAGTCCACGATGGAACTGAAGTTGCGGTAGATAAGCATGACGCCCTTCGGGTCGCCGGTGGAACCGGAGGTGTAGTTGATGGTCGAGAGATTGTCCCAGTTGTCCGTCGGGAAGACCACGTCTTCCGGGCCGAAGCCGTCCGTCCACTTGGCGGCGAAGAGGTCGTCCATCTGGGCGTACACGGCGGCGAGCTCGTCCGTCGCGGCGTAAAGCAGATTCCAGGTGTCCACGTCGACGGCGAACTTCAGGTCCGGCATCTTGGCGAGGTCCATCTGCTTGAATTTGTCTTCGTTGGTGAACAGGCCGATGCTCTCGGAGTGGTTCACCAGGAAGGAGGCGTTCTCCGGCGTGAAGTCGGCGAGCAACGGCACGATTACGGTCTCATAGGTGTTGACGGCCAGGTAGGCCATGCCCCAGCAGGCGCCGTTGCGGGCGTACAGGGCGATCTTCTCGCCTTTCTTGATCCCCATCTTCTCGAAGACGAGGTGGAATTTCTCGATCTGCGTGGCCATCTGGCCATAGGTGTAGGACACGCCGCCGAGCGTGTTGAGGGCGGCCTTGTCCCAATACTTGCGGGTTGCATTCTGCAACCTCTCCAGGTAGTGCGGATATTTCTCCATGATTAAGGGTTGATGTTGCAATTTGTAAATCAAAATTAAGGCCCCGGGCGGTTTTTTCCAACTGCCCGCGTGTGTATGTGGCGAATTATTCCGATATTTGGGGCGAAATGATTTAATAAGTGGTGAACCATGAACCAGAAGAAACCGATCGTTGCACTGATCTATGATTATGACGGCACCCTCTCTCCGGGCAACATGCAGGAGTTCGGCTTCATCCAGGCCGTGGGCAAGACGGCCGACGAATTCTGGCGGATGTCCGACAGCATCGCCATCGGGCAGGACGCTTCCAATGTGCTTGCCTATATGAAACTCATGTTCGACGAGGCCAGGAAGAACGGCATCAAGCTCCGCCGGGAGGATTTCATGCGCTTCGGGCAGAACATCGAACTGTTCGACGGTGTCCGGGAGTGGTTCTCCCTGGTCAACCGCTACGGGGAGGAGCACGGCGTGAAGGTGGAGCATTACATCAACTCCTCCGGCCTCAAGGAGATCATCGAGGGCAGCCCGATCGCCCATGAATTCAAGCACGTCTTCGCGGGTACGTTCATCTATGATGCGGACGGGGAAGCGGAGTGGCCGGGCATCTCGGTAGACTACACGACCAAAACGCAGTTCCTCTTCAAGATCAGCAAGGGCATCTTCAGCGCCCGCGACAACAAGCAGGTCAACGACTCGATGGCCGAGGACAAGAAGCGCATCCCGTTCACCCACATGATCTATTTCGGCGACGGAGATACCGACGTCCCCTGCATGAAGATCGTCGGCATGTTCGGCGGCCATTCGATTGCGGTCTTCGATCCGCAGAATGAGCGCAAGAAGGCCACCGCGGCGAAACTCAAGCGCCAGGGACGCGTCGCCTTCGCCGTCCCCGCCGTCTATACGGCCGACTCCGCCGCCTTCCGCGTGGTTACGGCCATCATCGACAAAATCAAAGCCGACTGGGTCCTCAGCAGGCTCTCGAAATAATCCGCCACGTTGCCTCGAAGCTCGAAGCGAAGCGCCGCAGGGGGTCCGGGGGGAACGCCCCCTGGTGGAAATAGTTTACGCGGCTATTATAGCCGCGTAAACTTCGCGGTCCAGCCGCCGCCCGGGGCCATGTGGATGGGCAGGGTGTGCTGTGAGGCGCTCACGGTGACGGTCTGCATGTCGTGGAGGAAGTCCCTGGCGGCACGGTCGGCATTGGGGCCGTCCCGGAAAATCTCGACGCTGTAGCGGCCCTCCGGCAGGAAGGCGGACAGGTCGAGGCTCAGGTCGCGCGCATCCCAGTCGGTCATCGCACCCACATACCAGTCGCCGCCCTTGCGGCGGGCGATGGCCGCGTAGTCGCCCAGCTTGCCATCCAGCGCCACGGTCTCATCCCAGACCGTCGGCACGGCGGCCATCCACCGGAGGCACTCCGGCTCGGCCAGGTAGTTGCTGGGGGAGTCGCACAGCATGGTCAGCGGTGCCTCGAAGATGACGTACTCGGCCAGCTGGCGGCAGCGGGTGCCCTGGCTCATCGGTTCGGTGTTGACCGGGCGGTAGTTGCGCCGGGTGGCGTTGCGCATCGCGCCCTGCGTATAGTCCAGCGGTCCGGCGAACATGCGGATGAAGGGGATCTGCACGTCGTAGGTGACCTGGTCCACGGTGGGCTGGGCCCATTTCATCTGCTCCAGGCCCGCCACGCCCTCATGGTTGATCACATTCGGATAGGGACGCTGCAGGCCGCTGGGCTTGAAGGCACCGTGGTAGTCCACGAGCAGGTGGTAGCGGGCGGCGATCTCCGCCGTGTTGCGGTAGAAGTCCACCATCAGCTGGTCGTCGCGGTTCATGAAGTCGATCTTGAAGCCCTTGACACCCATCTCGGAGAAATGCTTGCAGATGCCTTCCACGTCGCGGTTCATGGCCCAGTAGCCGGCCCAGAGGATGATGCCGACGCCCTTGGAATTGGCGTAGTTCACGATTTCCGGCAGGTCGATCTCCGGGATCACCTGGAAGAGGTCGGCCTGCAGGTTCACGGCCCAGCCTTCGTCCAGGATCACGTATTCGATGCCCTGGGCGGCGGCGAAGTCGATATAGTACTTGTAGGTCTGCGTGTTGATCCCGGCGCGGAAGTCCACTCCGTAGAGGTTCCAGTTGTTCCACCAGTCCCAGGCCACCTTGCCGGGCTTGACCCAGCTCCAGTCGCCTTCGGCCGGCCGGCTCAGGAGATAGACCAGGTCGTTGTCCAGCAGCTGGCGGTCCTCTTCGGCCACGGCCACGATGCGCCAGGGAAGGGCAGCGCCGGCGCTCTGCCGGGCGATGTAGTCCTCCGTGGTGCGCACGATGCCCTGCAGTTTGTTGTAGCCGTCCTGCTCGATGAGCTTGGGGTAGGGGGCGAAGAGTCCGCCGAGCGCCGTCCCGCCCAGGTGGCGCAGATACATGCCCGGATAGTCGAGCAGGTCGGACTCGGTGATGTTGACCCGCCAGCCGTTGTCCATGGCGAAGGAGACGGGCAGGAAGGCCTTCTGGTCCTGTTTCCACGCGCTCAGCGGGTGGATGTCATAATAGGCCTCGAAGCCGTTGAGGAACGGGTCGCGCGGGGAGTCGGGTTTGACATAGGGGACGGCGGCCTCCACGTCCTGGGCGAAGCGGAATTCCGCCTGCTCGTCGCGGACGATGAAATCCGCTTTGGAGCGGGAGACGAAACGCCAGGCGATGCCGCTGTCGTAGGCGCGGAACACGAGGTCGAAGGTCTTGTAGCGGAGCGTCAGCTCCTCGTAGCGCTCCTGTACGGTCGAACGCTTGTAGACCGCGGCGGAAAAACTGCCGTTCACGGAGCGGCGCACGGCCTTCTCGAAACGGACCGCACCGTTCCAGGCGCTGCCGTCCCCCAGGCTGACCGAGAGGATGGAAGGGGAGAGCACGGCCGTGCCGCCGCAGTCGAGGGTATAGCTGATCTGCGGAGCGGCGTCCACGCCGAGGTGCAGGCGCCCGTCGGGCGAGGAAAGGTCGAAATGGCGCGGCGCAGCCGCAAGACAGAAGGGAAGCAGCAGCAGGGCTGCCAGTCCGGAAAGGAATCTTGCTTTCATGATCGGTTTCAGTTTGCGTAAAGGTAAGAAAAATCTGCCGGAAGCGGCAAGCGCGCAGTCCCTGTGGAAAACAATATGAATGATTTTTATTATATTTGTCAAAACCAATATCTCTACAAGTATGAGCAAGTATGTTTGCAATGTGTGCGGGTACGAGTATGATCCCGCAGTGGGTGATCCTGATAACGGCATCGCTCCCGGTACGTCTTTCGAAGACCTCCCGGCGGACTGGGTGTGCCCCCTTTGCGGTGTTGGCAAGGAAGATTTCAGCGAAGCATAGCCGATGAAGAAAATACTGACCCTGCTGCTCGTTTGCTGCTCTACCCTGGCATTCGGGCAGTATAAGCCTTTTATGGCCAGCGTCGATCCTGTCGGGGATTCGATCGCCTTTGCCAAGGTGCGCGCCCGGATGGATTCCATCCGCCAGTACCGTCCGACCGTGGCGGTCGTGCTGGGTGGCGGCGGCGCCCGCGGCATGGCACATCTGGGTGTACTCCATTATATGGAAGAAATGGGGATTCCGGTCGACCTGATCGGCGGAACGAGCATGGGCGGCCTGATCGCCGGCCTGTATTCCTTCGGCTACGGCGAGCACTACCTGGACTCCCTGGTCCGGTCGATCGACTGGAGCGTGATGATGTCCGACCGCGTGCCGGATGATTTCCAGACCTACCGGGTCCGCAAGAACAAGGAGCGCTTCGCCATCAATATCCCTTTCCATTACGATGATGCGGAGGTGGAGGCGCGGATGCGCAAGCAGTACGACCTGGTCTCCAGTTCCTACGACAAGATAAACACCCGTTCTTCCGAAATGGGTCAGGAAGTCTTCAATAAAATCGGTCTCGGCCTGCCGGACGGATTCCTGTTCGGATTCAACGTGCGCAATACTTTGTCTTCGGTCTCCGTGGGATATCAGGATTCCCTTTCCTTTGCGGACCTGCCCATCCCGTTCTATTGCGTCGCGGCGGAAATGGTCTCGATGAAGGAGAAGAACTGGACTTCCGGCAATGTGGTGGATGCCTTGCGATCGACCATGGCCATCCCGCTGTATTTCAGACCGGTGCGTACCGGGAACGAGGTGCTTTCCGACGGCGGCACGCGCAACAATTTCCCGGCGGACATCGCCAAGGCGATGGGCGCGGACATCATCATCGGTTCCGAGATGCCGGTGCCGCGTGACCTGACCGACCTGAATTCCCTGGCCAGCCTGGCCATGCAGAACATCACGATGATGTCGAACGAATCGGCCGAGTCCAACCGCAAACTGACGGATATCCTGCTCCAGCATACGCTGGAAGGCTATAATATGCTGTCCTTCGATTCCGAGAGCGTGGCGGACATCATCCGCCAGGGCTACGCGAAAGCCTCGGAAAACCGGGAGGCTTTCGAAGCGATCGCCAGGCGGGTGGGATCCCCGGTCAAGACGCAGCTGGAGCATCCGCATGCGACCGACATTTCCAAGCACGAGGTGCGTGTGAGCCAGGTCCGCGTGGACGGTGTCTCCGATAAGGAGCAGAAGTATCTGCTGAACCCGCTTTTCCTGGAGCGGGACGGCACCTACACCCGGGAGGACATCGAACGCGTGATGGCCACCATCTACGGTACGCGTGCGTTCGAGTCCGTCACCTACCGGCTGGAGGGTACGGAGGAGCCTTATGCCCTGGTATTCGAGTGCCGGCGCGGGCAGGTCAACGAACTGAGTGCCGGCATCCATGTGGACAACGATGAGGTGGTGTACGCCTCCCTGCACTTGGGACTCGGTACCCGTCGCCTGTCCGGTTTCCGTTTCGTCACGGAAGCCAAGATCGGCAATGCCGCCCTACTTGACGTGGACCTCTCCTACAAGCCCTTGTACCGCTTCCCGGCGTTGGGCATCAGCGGCCGGGTCGGGTATCTGAATTTCATGTATACGGATGCCGGTATGGATGCCAAGATCAAGGCGGTGAATTCCCAGCTCAATGTCTATCTGGAGGACTCGCACATGATCAACGGGTCTTTCCGTTTCGGCCTTTCGTGGGAGCATGAACCGTATGAGAATTATCTGGACGAGATCCTGGCCTGGAAGGGATTTGACTTCAGAAGCAACTGGCTGTCCGCTTTCGCAAAATTCAAGTTCGACACCTTTGACGACGGTTATTTCCCCTCCAAGGGCTTCCGGTTCAGTACGAATGCACGATATGTGTTTGCCGGTTATTCCACCTATCTGGAAGATGAGTGGGAATATGAGCCCTATGAGGGTCCCGTGAAACCGTATCTGACGGCTGTCGCCAATGTGACGGGAGCCATTCCGCTGAGTCCGGTCCTGGTCCTGCAGCCCTCTGCCTGGCTCGGTTGGGCGTCGACGTATTCCGGCCTGATGAATTTCGTGCACAGTGTGTCGGTCGGCGGCATGCAGGCCGGTCGTTATATCGAGAACCAGATTCCTTTCTTCGGATACAGTACCAGTTTCCATCTGGCCGAGAAGCTGACGGCCGTGGGGCAGGTGGATCTGCGCTATCAGTTCGGCCACGCCAACTATGTCACCCTCCGCGGCGGGCTGATGCAGAACCGCGAGGACTTCCGTACTTTCTTCAAGTATCTGAGCGCCTATGCATTCGGCTTGGAATACGGGCGCAAGACCATAGCCGGTCCGCTCAAGGCCAGCATCAACTGGTGCAACACCACCGGATTCGGCGTGGCGGTCTCTTACGGAATGGAGTTCTGATAAAGAATGAGCGGCAGGAAGGATCCTGCCGCTTTTCTTATTTCAGGAAGGGTTTCAGCTCTTCCCAGGAGAGGGAGGCTTCAAGCACCCCGAAGGCATAAGGGGCGATGTCGTAGGGATTGTAGTGCCAGGTCACGCCCTCGTTGCTGACGGAGAAGTTGGCGTTGGGGTAAGGCATGCCGAAGAGTCCGTCTTCCACATCTTCTTCGTCCATGCCCGCTATCAGGCTCTCATAGAGCAATTCTATGAGGTCTTCGTCTTCGTCGGCACCTTCCCGCAGGAAGTCCGACTCCTGGACCAACTCTCCTGTGGCGAGATCGAACACGCGGTAGGTCTCCCCGTACATCCCGTGCGCGCCGCCCTGGTAGTCGGAGGAAGAGGAACAGTAGGTCTGCCAGCCCCGCGCCTTGCAGCCTTCGGTGAACGCTCCGCTCACGGAGGAACTCCAGTTGAGCATCCAGCCGTCTTCATCCAGGTCGATTTCCATGTCTTCCACCATGGACTCTGCTTCCTCCTGGTAGCCGGCACAGGACGCTGTCATCCAGCTCTTGCAGGCGGCGGGCATGTCCGTGCCCTCCGGCTCATAGAGTTCTTCGGTGATGAGGGTGCAGTTGATCTTGTCCATGATATCCTTCGGCACGCCGCCGGTGATGTATTCCATGTCATAATCGGCAGTGAAACCGATCTCGGAGCCTTCTTTCAGCGGCACGAAGCGCTCGTCGGAGACACGGGCCGTCTTCAGTTCGTGGGTACATGCCGCGAGGAGCAGCAGGGTTGCGGCGGATGCCGCGACGGAAAGGAAATGTTTTTTCATATCGTATAATTGGGTTTTACTTATCCTTGATACTTTTTCCCGGGGAAGAATTTGCTTACTTGCCGGCAGTAACGGGCATATTCGGGATATTTGCCGCTGCTGATTTCCTCCGCGAAGGCGGAGCTGCCGAGGAAGAGCACGATCAGGAGCAGGGCGCCGACGGCGCTCCAGTTGAAGATACCGATGCCGGCGCCCACGGAGAAGAGGTAGAAAGAGACCCAGGTACCCTGCTCCGCGAAATAATTGGGATGCCTGCTGACACGCCACAGGCCCGTGGTGTTGAAGCCCTTGTCATAAGGCGCCGGCAGGTCCGCGAGCTTGCGGCCTTCCGAGAGCATCGCCCATTTGCGGCTCTGGAACTGCCACTGCTGCTCGTCCGCCAGCGTCTCATAGAAGATGAACGCGGCCATCAGGGCGGCGGCCAGACCGTCCACCCAGCCGAACGGGACATCCGAGTGCATGGAGACCAGCGCCGGGAAGGTGATCATGAGCACGAGGGCGTTCTGGTAGAGGGAAATGAAGAACAGGTCGAAAAGCGTCCATTTCCAGCGGGGCTGGAATTCTTTCTTGCCGCGCAGGACCGCCCAGCGGTAGTCCTCGTTGCCTTCCCAGAATTTGAGCCTGTACGCGCCCTTGCGTGCGAAATTGAAGGTGAGACGGACGCCCCAGACCGTAGCGAGGAGGGCCATGACGACCAGCCGCGGGGTCATGCCGCCGCGGACGGCGATGATCCAGACATAGACGATGGGCAGGATGCTCCAGAGCTTGTCCATCTGGCTGTTGTTGCCGGTCAGTTCGCCGACGACGAAGCAGAAGAGGCCGCTGCAGCCCATGATGAGCAGCAGGGTTTTCAGGATGGCGATCTGGTCCGGCTCCAGGGCGGGGCCGACGAAGATGTAGAGGAGCGGGCAGACGATGAGCGAAAGCGCCAGCAGTGCAGCGATGGGGCCGAGTTTCATGATTTATTGTTTGTCTTCGTTTTTGCGGAGCATGAATTTGCGGAAGATGGCGGCGCCGATCCTGTAGGGCAGGGGGAGGAGCGCCTTGTCGGCCTCCTTGAGCTTCTCCCGGATCGGGATGGCCTGCGGACAGTGGCGTTCGCATTTCCCGCATTGGATGCATTGGGAGGCGCTGGCGGGCTGGGCCGTGAGGGCGACCGTCTGCATGTACTGGGTACGTCCCGAGGTTTTGGACTCGGTGTACATCGTGTTGTAACAGGCGAAGATGCCCGGGATGTCCACGCCTTTGGGGCAGGGCATGCAGTAGCGGCAGCCGGTGCATCCCACCTTCTCCTTCTCGCGGATGATCTGCCGGACCCGGTCCAGCAGGGCGTTGTCTTCGGCGGTAAATTCGCCGGCACAGGCGGAAGAGGCCGTGCGTACGTTCTCTTCCACCATCTCCAGGGAGTTCATGCCGGACAGGACGACGGTGACCTCGGGCTGGTTCCAGAGCCAGCGCAGCCCCCATTCCGCCGGACTCCATCCCCGCGGATCCCCGGCGATGACCTTTTTGGCCTGCTCCGGCAGGCGGCCTACCAGTTTGCCACCCCGCAGCGGCTCCATGATGACGACCGGAATCCCCCGTGCCGCGGCGGCCTTGAGTCCGGCGACGCCGGCCTGGGAGGTCTCGTCCACATAGTTGTACTGGATCTGGCAGAAATCCCAGTCGTAGTCGGCGAGGATCTTGAGGAAATTGTCGGTGTTGCCGTGGTAGGAGAATCCGATGTTGCGGATGGCGCCGGACTGCTTCTTCGCGGCGATCCAGTCCAGGATGCCGGCTCCCTTGAGCCGTACCCATTGCTGGATGTCGGTCAGATGGTGCATCAGGTAGTAGTCGACATGGTCCGTGCGCAGGCGGGCGAGTTCTTCTTCGAAGTACTTGTCGATCGATGCGCGGTTCTTGATCAGGTACTGCGGGAGTTTGGTTGCGATGCGGATCCTGTCGCGGATGCCGTTGCGCTCCACGATCTCTCCGAGTGCGGCTTCGCTGCCGGGGTAGATGTAGGCCGTGTCGAAGTAGTTGACGCCTGCCCGGTAGGCTGCCATCAGTTCCTGCTCCGTCTTTTCGATGTCGATGCCGGTGCCTTTCCTGCTGAACCGCATGCACCCGTATCCCAGAACGGACAGGGAATCACCGTGTTTGTCAGTCCGATATTGCATAGTGTGACAAAGATAAGGCTTTTGCCGTATACATGGGCACGGATTCCGGAGAGTTTTTCGTACTTTTGCAGAAGAACCGTTAATTCTTTCTTATGGAGATAATACAAAGCTTTACGATCGATCATACCCACCTGAAGCCGGGGATCTATATCTCCCGCGAGGATAAGGGCTTTACGACGTTCGATCTCCGTTTCACGGAGCCGAATCAGGAGCCGGCCGTGGCCCCTGCCGCGATGCACAGCATCGAGCACCTGATGGCCACCTGGTTCCGCAATTCGCGGGCCCGGGAGGATGTGGTCTATGTCGGACCGATGGGCTGCCTGACCGGCATGTATGTCATCATGTTGGGGGATTACGGTGTGGAGGATATGCGCAGGCTGACCATGGAGTGCCTGGAGTGGATCCTTACGCAGGAGGAAGTCCCTGCGACGCGGCCGGAGACCTGCGGCAACTATCTGCTGCACGACCTGCCCATGTGCAAGTGGGAGTGCGCCCGCTACCTGGACCGGCTCAAGAACGATTTCCACAGCGAATACACCCAACTCCAGATCACCCTGGAAGACGGCAAGATCTTCGCCGACGCATAAAAACCTCCCGGCAGATCCTGTCGGGAGGATTCATGACAACGCGCTCGAGTCCGGAGAGTATGGAAGGGCCTACCCTATTTATTCGTGCAAAAACAAGTTGACTCTGTATTACTCCCGCAAGGAGATTTGGAAAAGAATGCTTTTCAAAAAGCCGCGTTTTGAAGCATGTAGTTGCACTCCAGGACCTCTCCCGGATTTATTGTGATGGGATTCATTCCGCCATCATTTTCCACGCCCATATATCCCCAGGTGTAGTTAAGCATTCCTCTATCGAGGACAAAAAACGAATACTTCCCTGCAGGTAATTGAATTTGGTAAAAACCGTTCCTGGAGGACTTGGTCTTGGCAATCAGCCGGGTAGGCATCGTATCCGGGGTGACTTCCCAGGCATTCCAATAGGGTGTCGTGAATGTCATTTGCGAGGGTAACGTATATTCGTATACATAAATCTCTCGTCTGACATAACGTTCCCCGTGCTCCGAATTAGCTCCCGGCATAAAATCCCCATAGCGTTCCATGATGACACCATAAACACCTTGACTGATCGTGGGCGATGTGAGTTCTTTCTCACAGGAAATACAGATCATCATCAGTGCAATCAGCCAAAGGGGCAGACTCGTAATAGGACATTTATTCATTTCTTTCAGGAGCTACAACATTCAAAAATAGGTATTATTTAACACAAAACAAATTAAGACACAAAACAAATTAAGACACAAAACAAATTAAGACACAAAACGCCCCGTCATAGGGGACCGGGAGCACGCAAAAGCGCCCCAGCGTATGCTGAGGCGCTTGCGTGCTCCCTTAGGGAACTTTCAAATGGTTAATAATCAGCAATATTGCGGCGCGCGTGCACAAAACGTGCACAAGTCCGTTGTACATGAAAACATGTAAACGAGTACAAAAAAGAACCCGAAAACAATGTTTCAAGTTCTTTTTTTAAGGTGAAAACTGTGTTTCGGGGTCTTAAATTAACCCAAAAACAGTGTTACAGGGTCTTAAAATGAGCAGAAAACACTGTCACGAGGTTAATTATTAAGGTCGTGACAGTGTTGCGGGGTTATAAAACAATCAGTGAACGGTAGAATAACTTGAACCTAGATTCTCCACGCTTTTCAAACTCGTCTATCGGATTGAATTCTGCGCCCTTTTCAAACGGCAGTCAGGCTCTCTGCGGATCAACAAAAAGAAGCAAAACTATTTGCACTTCCCATACGCCGTAAACTTCCTTGCAGCGTCTAGAATTTTCTTGAATGTCATCGGCACCTTCTCCAGCACCCGCGAAGCTATCTTCTCGGGTACGCCGCCATAGAATGCTTCCGCGATGCCGCCGGTAATGCATGCGAGCGTATCGGAATCGCCGCCCAGCGAGACTGCCTTGCGGATGGCGTCCTCGAAATCGCTGCTGTCCAGGAAGCAGATGATCGCCTGCGGGACCGTTCCCTGGCAGCTGTCTTCCCAGCCGTAAATCGGGTGCCAGTATGCCCAGGTCTTATGCAGATCATATCCGAAACGTTGCTCGATGTACGCGCATATCTCCTCTTTGGCCTTACCTGTACGTGCGAGGAAAATGGCCGCAGCCGTCGCCTGCGCGCCTTTGATCCCCTCCGGGTGGTTGTGCGTGATCTCGGCGGAGATCTTCGCCACGCGCTCCGTCTCCTCCAGTGTGTCGAAAAACCAGCCGACGGCGCTCACGCGCATCTCCCTACCGTCGCCAATGTCCCTGCGCTGCCGTTGAGGACCTTGTGTTATCAGCGTTTGTTTTTATTCCGCGTAATTCGTATCTTTAGACCAATATAACGGACCTGATGGATCTGAATGAACTGCATAAAGATTGCGCACGACGTCAGAAGAAAGGACTTCACTTCATTCTGGCTTCCGTGGTCATATGGGGGCTGATCCTGGCCGCGCATCTGACACATCTGGGTATTGAGACGAAAAATCTCATCACATTCTGCTGCTCTGCAGTCTTGTTCCCTTTGGCCTGGGGGCTCGCAAAAGCTCTTGGGATAGATTTCGCAGGTAAAGGAAATCCGCTTACGAAAGCTGGAATTCTATTCAGCGTCAACCAGATGCTGTACATACTGATTGCCATGTGGGTGTTTGCTGCTGTCCCTGACAAGATGTTGATGGTGTATGCAATGATTTTTGGAGCACATCTGATGCCGTTCTCGTGGCTCTACCAATCGAAGAGTTATCTCGTATTATCCATTGTTATCCCGATTCTTTCTTTGGTCATCGGACTCATGTTTCCGCCATTTGTCCTGGCTATCATAATGGTCTTCGTAGAATTGGTTTTTTCTTTCCTCTTGTACAGGGAGTGCAAGATGATTCAATAGAAATGCCTGCAGTGCAAGAGAAACGATATGTCAGCTGAGCAAATAGAACTGATGAAGGAACAGCTCCCGAAGGTGCGCGAGGCGGTTGAAGTCCTGAAGGAGGTGATTGAGACGGACGTCCGAACGGTGCCGGATTTCGACTGTTCGGTATTGCCAGATATGTTCGATGCCATTGAGACGGACATCAATATGCTCCACGTTGCGCTGCCCTTTGACGGTCTGGATGATTACGCAGGACAGGAAGACGATGTGGCTGAGGGCCGGGATCTGGTCTCCCGGGCAGAATCGCTTCTGGACGTCGCGCGGAAGAATTATTCCCTATGACTTGTCCGGTGAAAGCCGGATTGTTCTTTTCCAAAGTTGAATAGCGACGTTGTGCTTTTAAGTCTAAGTTGTGTCCGGAACAGCCGTTATGGGGTCTGGGCCTTCTTGAAGGCGTAGGTTATCGTCGCACCGAGAAGGTTTTTCTGCTGGATGACGAAACTGCCGGAGGTCAGCTCCAGGACATCGAAAGTGCCTTTCAACTCCATGTCGTAAACGACGAGATTCACAATTTCCGTGAGCCAAAGTTTCTCCTGGAATGAGATCTGCTTCAGTTCGGCATTGTAGGTGAAGAGGGTGCCGTCCACATCTACGTCCTTGAGGTCCAGCTGCGTGAAACTGCCCTTCTTGGCAAGAGCATGAGGGACACCGACATTGCTCATGGCCAGATAGAAGTGGACGCTGGAGAAATCGATCTCCTTGGTCTGGTTCCCGCTGGACTGGGGGATGACCTCGGTTTTCTTGTCCAACTGCCAGATTCCATACAGGTTGCCGGTATCGTCGCCGGTATGGGGAACTCCCTGCTTATCGCAGGCGGAGAAAAGGGCAATGCAAGCAATCGCTGCCATCAAAAGCTTTGTTTTCATACGCGTTTTGGTTATTTAATTGAAATAACTGCCGCAATTTCCATTCCAAAAACCATAGAATCGCAGTTATTTTATCCCTCCCGAAGATTCCGGCATTCGTTTGTATGCAATTTTTGAAAAAAGATTTGCAGATTCAATAAAACGTATTACCTTTGCGGTGTACTATTATACTATTACACAAGTAAGCGTCATGAAAACTGTTCTGAAAATCGCGTTTCTGCTGCTCTCCAGCCTCGTTCTGATCCCGGCAGCCTCCGCCGCCCGCCAGGGGGAGACCACCCTCCGCGGCACCATCATAGACGAGTCCGGTGTACCGGCCGGCTTTGCGACCGCTTTCCTTTCCCGTGCGGACGGCGCCGTCGTATGCGGCGTCACCGCCGGGGAGGACGGCCGCTTCGAACTGAAGGCCTCCGCCGGCACCTACACCCTCACGGTATCCCTGGTTGGCTACCGCGACGCGTCGCAGATCGTCAGCCTGAAGGGCTCCCTGCTCGAACTCCCGCCCATCCGGCTCGAGGAAGACGCCGAACTGCTCGGCGAAGCCGTCGTCTCGGCCGTGATGCCCAAGACCCAGCTGACCGGCGAGGGCCTGCAGACCAATGTCCGCGGCTCCGTGCTGGAGAACGTGGGCAGCGCCAACGACGTGCTGGCCAAGACCCCGGGCCTCATCAAGGGCCAGAACGGACTTGAAGTCATCGGCAAAGGGACACCGCTCGTCTACATCAACGGCCGGAGGCTCACGGACGCTTCCGAACTGGACCGCCTGCAGAGCAACGAGATCCAGAGCGTCGAGGTGATCACCAACCCGGGCGCCCAGTACGACGCAACCGTACGCAGCGTGGTGCGCATCCGCACCGTCAAGCGCCAGGGCGACGGCTTCGGCTTCAACCTCTATGCCTCCGACTCCCAGTCTCCGCGCTGGAAGGAGCACAATGATCCCACCGCGAACCTGAACGTCAACTACCGCACCGGCGGCGTGGACCTCTTCGCAGGTGTCAACTATACGCATTTCATGTTCCGGCAGGAGAGCGACCTGCACAAATCGTCATTTGGCAAGAATCTCGTTTTCGAGGATAAAGGCACGCTGAGCGCCACGTCCAGGCAGCAAATCGCCTCCGGAAATGCCGGCGTCAACTGGCAGATTTCCGACTTCCACTTCGTCGGCGGCAAGGTCGAATGGGGACGGACACTCGATATGTCCGGGCACACCGTGGTGGCGGACAACGTTTTTGAAAACGGCGCCCAGGTGGACAATCTGACCACCACTTCGGACGACCGCATTGGCGACCGCACGCCCGGGAGACTGGGCGCGAACCTCTACTACAACGGTCTCGTCGGCGGGAAACTGGGCATTGACGTGAACCTGGACTACTACGGCTCGGACGCTTCTTCCATCACGGATTCGAAGGAAAGCAGTTCGATGACCCACGACGCCAGCATCAGCAGCAACAGTTTCAATGACTCCCGGCTCTATGCCGCCAAAGCCGTGCTCTCCTACCCCGTCGGAAACGGACAATTCCAGCTGGGCACGGAGGAGACCTTCTCTCGCCGTAACGATGTGTACAGCATCTCCGGCATCGAGATCCCTGCATCGACCGCCCTCATCAAGGAAGACAACTACGCAGGGTTCGCCTCCTATGCCTTCGTGGCGCCCAAAGTCGGCCAGTTCAGCGCGGGCGTGCGTTATGAATATGTCCGCTACTCCTATGAGGACGCCCTGGCGCCGAAGAACAACCTGCAGCGCGACTATGGGAACTGGTTCCCGACCGTCTCGTACGCCGGCGCCCTCGGCCCGGTACAGCTGATGTTCAACTACAGCGCCAAGACGCAGCGGCCCAATTACGACAACCTGTCCAATGCGATCCGCTACAACAGCCGCTACATCTGGCAGAGCGGAAACGCCCGCCTCCAGCCGGAGATCTCCAACAATGTCAGCCTCACGGCCGTTTGGAACTTCATCACCTTCATGGTCAATTATACCCGCACGGACAACGCCATCATGACCTGGTCGTCACCCTACGGAGAAGAAGGTGTCGTCCTGGTGCAGCCCCGCAACATCGAGACCCCGTTCCGGACCATGTCGGCCTTCGTGAACCTGACGCCTACCATCGGTCCCTGGACGATGAACTACACGCTGGGCATCCAGCCGCAGTGGCTGACCATCAACGCGCCCGATCCGCGCGAGGCGTCCGGCATCCGGGTAACGAAATTCAACGGCAAGCCCATCTTCTTCGCGCAATTGCTGAACACGCTCCGCTTCGACGGCGGCTGGCAGTTTGAATTGGGCGGACTGGTCCAGTCAAAAGGCTATTCCGGCAACTTGCGGATGAACAACGTGTATTGCGACCTCACCGCAGCCGTGCAGAAGACCCTGCTGAAGGACGGCTCCCTGGTCCTCCGCCTCGACGGCGCTGACCTGCTCGGCCTCGCCCGGATGAACGTGGACAGCGACTTCGGCAGCCACACTATCAGCCAGACCAACCTGATGGACAACCAGCGGATCAAACTCTCCGTCCGCTACAGCTTCAACACCGCCCCGAGTAAATACAAAGGCACGGGCGCCGGAAATGACACCCGTGACCGTATGAAGCAATAGGGATTCCCGCCTATCTGTGTCCCAAGGTTTCCTTGACCAGGAAATCAACAAAGGCCTTGCGGCTCCTGAAGCCCTCCGGAATCGCCACGACCAGATACCATGTGCCCGGATATTCCCAGGAGTACTGGAAATACGATTCCACCGGATAGGGATCGACGACCGCATCAATCCGGGGATCCGTCTGCCTGACCTTTTCCAGGACTTCCTGGTGGATCCTTTGCCTTAAATCGGCCGCATATTCCAGATCCTTGGGACCCGGCGCGGGCTTATCGTTCTGCGAGAAATCAGTATCCATAGTGCAAAGGTAATGATTATTGGCTCCGGGTCAAGGGTGCCCGGCAGGAATCTGCCGACCGGTTTACAAAGGATAGATCCCTGCCCCGACAAAGGAGATCAGCGCCTGCGGCTCGATCCTGATCTGGAGTCCACTTCGAGCTCCCCATTTGATGTTGTCCAATGATCCGCATTGCGGGCATCTGAGACGTCTCCTTATTTTTGCCTTATCACTCATTAGAAGAAACCGTTTTCTTCTAATTTACGCAAGGACAAATAAATCAGCGAATTATAAAGATATTACCAACCAGAAATGTCAATTATACCCCAAAACGCCCCGTCATAGGGAACCGGGAGCACGCAAAAGCGCCCCAGCGTATGCTGAGGCGCTTGCGTGCTCCCTTAGGGGCTCGAACCCTAGACACCCTGATTAAGAGTCAGGTGCTCTACCAACTGAGCTAAGGAAGCAATATTGTCAAACGAAAGCTCGTTCACTTTTGTGACCCGTTCGGGGCTCGAACCCGAGACCCCAACATTAAAAGTGTTGTGCTCTACCAACTGAGCTAACGAGTCCTCCGTTTTGGGATTGCAAAGGTATCTCTTTCTTTGGAATTCTCCAAATATTTTTGAACTTTTTTTGACGCCCCGCCGGCGGCACCGCGGAATTCTCTGCGAAAAGCATTATCTTTGAAGAATATGAGACGCATCGTTTTCTTTTCCGCTTTTGTGGCATTGCTGGTGGCCTCCTGCACGCCGCAGCGCAGCCTGGACCTGTCCGGAGAATGGCAGGTCAGCCTGGACAGCCTGTCCACCTTCCATCCCATCGCCCTGCCGGGTACGACGGACCTCGCCGGACTCGGCACGCCCAATACCCTCGAGCCTGCGATCACGCGCCCGCAGATCCAGCGCCTGACGCGCAAGCATTCCTTCCTGGGAGCCGCGTTCTACAAGCGGGAGATCGACATCCCGAAATCCATGGCCGGCAAGCCCCTCGCCCTGACGCTGGAGCGTGTCCTGTGGGAGAGTGCCGTCTGGGTAGACGGCGTCCGCGTGGCGGGTGCGGAAGAAAGCCTGACCACGCCGCACCGGCATCTGATCCTGAACGGACTCCCGGCAGGCAGGCACACGCTGATGCTCCGGATTGACAACCGGAAGCGCTACGACCTGTCCTGGTCCGACCTGGCCCATGCCTATACCAATGATACGCAGATTATCTGGAACGGCGTCCTGGGAGAGATGTCCCTGACCGTCCTGGAGCCGGTGGAAATCGCCCGGGTGGATGTCTATCCGGATGCCCGGCAGAAGACGGCGCGGGTGCGGACCCGCCTGGTCCGGCATCAGGGCGGGACCGGCAGCGCCCAATTGGAATACAAGGTCAAGAGCCGTTCCTTCCGGCAGGAAGCAACCCTCCTGCGGGACACGACCGAAGTCGAATATACCCTGGAACTGGGAGAAGATTCCGGCCTCTGGGACGAATTCGTCCCCAACCTGCAGACCCTGACGGTCCGCTGCGGCGGCGCCGGGAAGACGGTCCGGTACGGCCTGCGGGATTTCCGGCGGGAAGGCGACCATTTCGAGGTCAACGGGCGCCGGATCTTCCTGCGCGGTACGCTCAACTGCTGCATCTACCCCCTGACCGGCACTCCGCCGATGGACGAGGCCGGCTGGGAGAAGGAGTTCGAGGTCTGCCGCGAATGGGGCCTGAACCACATCCGTTTCCACTCCTGGTGCCCGCCGGATGCCGCTTTCCGCGTGGCGGACCGCATGGGATTCTACCTGCAGGTGGAGCTGCCCGACTGGGCGCGGACCATCGGCCAGGAGGACGTGGACAATTTCCTGAAAGCGGAATATGACCGCATCATCGCGGCCTATGGCAATCACCCTTCTTTCTGCATGCTGACCTGCGGCAACGAGCTGGACCGCGGTTACGACTGGCTCAATGAGATGCTGCGCTACATGAAGGCGCAGGATCCCCGGCACCTCTATTCCAACAGTACATACTCGATGGGAGCCGGGCACAAGGGCTATCCGGAGCCGGAAGACCAGTTCATGGTGGCGTCCCGCACCTACCTGGGCCAGATCCGCGGCCAGGACTACCTGGGGACGGAGAGCCCGGATTTCACGCACGATTATTCTCCATACACCGCGGACTTTGATCTGCCGCTGGTCTCGCACGAGATCGGACAGTACTCCGTCTTCCCGCACCTGTCCGAGATTGACAAATACACCGGCGTGCTGGAGCCCCTGAATTTCAAGGGGGTGCGCAACGAGCTGGAGGCGAAAGGCCTGCTGGACAAGGCCGAGGACTGGACGATGGCTTCCGGACGCCTGTCCGCCATCCTCTATAAAGAGGAAGTGGAGCGGGCCCTCAAGACCCCGCGTCTGAGCGGCTTCCAGCTGCTGGGCCTGCAGGACTTCAGCGGACAGAGTACCGCCCTCGTCGGGCTTGTGGACGCTTTCTGGGACAACAAAGGGCTGGTCAGCCCCGAATGGTTCCGGCAGGCCTGCGCTCCCGTGACGCCGCTGGTGCGCTTCTCCAAGCCGTGGTGGACCACAGACGAGGTATTTTCCGCCGGCGTCGAGGTGGCGAATTACGGTCCGGAAGACCTGGTGGCCGATGTCACCTGGACCCTGAGCCGGGCGGGGGAGACGGTCTCCTCCGGCGTGTTCGAGGACCAGGAACTGCCTACGGGCGGCAATGCGGTCCTGACGGAACGCATCCAGGCGGACCTGGGCGGTCTGCCGGAGGCGGCCCAGCTGACGCTGGAGGTGTCCGTGGAGGGCACGCCCTGGCACAACAGCTGGCCGGTCTGGGTCTACCCGGCCGGACAGGAGGAGGACCCCGGCGAGGTGGCGGTGGTCCGCACCGTCGAGCAGGCGCTTCCCGTTCTGCGGCAGGGCGGTACCGTGCTCTTATGCCCGGACCCGGAGGCCCTGAAGGGGGAGCCGGGCAAATTCGTCCCCGTGTTCTGGAGCCCGGTGTTCTTCCCGCACGAAGCAGGTACGATGGGCCTGCTGTGCGATCCTGCCCACCCGGCGCTCGCCGGTTTCCCGACGCAGATGCACAGCGACTGGCAGTGGTGGTATCTGACGAAGCATTCCAAGGCCGTGGATCTCTCCGCGCTGCCGCAGGCCGGCTCCATCCTGGAGGCAGTGGACAATTTCACGCAGAACCGGAGACTCTCCTATCTGTTTGAAACGCAGTGTGAAAGCGGCCGCCTGCTGGTCTGTACGATGGACCTGCTGGGCAGCGAAGCCGCCGCCCGGCCCGAAGTGCAGCAGCTCCGCCGCAGCCTGCTGGACTACATGAATTCCCCGGCCTTCCGTCCTTCCGGACGGATGAGCATCGATGAGGTCAAAGGATTGTATTACAGCCGGGAAGAGCTGGATCGCCTGCGTGCTTTCCTGCGCTCGTTCCGCCGTCCGGGATCAGAGTAATTCCGAAAGCTGCTTGTAGAACTGCTTGCTGACCGGGATGGAAGCCACCTCGGGATGGAGCAGTTCGGCGGTGATCATGCCTTCCCGGTTCTTGCTCAGCATCTTGACGTACTTGGGGTTGACGAAGAAGGAACGGTGGCAGCGGACCAGTCCGTGGCGGCTGACCGTGTTCTCCACGCTCTTCATCGAAGCCCTGAGCATGAATTCCTTGATCCGGTCCGCATCCATGTAGCGGATGATGACATAGTTGGCATCCGCCTGGATGCAGATGATCGCGGATGGATCGATGGTCAGCTTGAGGCGTTTGTGCTCATCGTAGAACTTGACCAGGGTCTCCACCGGCTCCGCGTTGAGTTCCGCGTTCTTGTTGCGGATGATCTGGATCATGATCAAGAACAGGTAGGGATAGACCAGGATCAGGTAGGCGAACTTGAAACAGTTGGAGAGAACCACAAAATAATTGTGCTCCCCGGCATAGAACAGCGTCGTATAGAGGGCCATGAACAGGCTGTACACGAATACTTCTCCGAAGCACCATACGGTGTAGTGCCACCACAGGAAGGGCGTATGCCGGTAAATGGCGCTGAAGATCAGGCGCGTGATGGCGAGCACGGCCATCAGGATCACGGCCAGGATGATGAAATGAAAGCCGAAGCCCATCCCCCCGATCTGGTAGAATTCCTTCATGCCGAAGGGGCCGTAGAGGAAGCAGAAACCGACGAAGAAAGCCGGAATCAGGAAGACGTAGAGGAGCTGGGATTTGTATGTCTTGCCGATGCGAAGTTGCGTTGTCATGGGCGGTTCTTGTGTTATTTCAGTCCCTTTGCAATGGGGATGAATCGATACTTATTTGAAATTTCGTCCCAAATATAGCCCGAATTTCCCGCATAACAAGAGTTTCGTCACAAATTTTCCCTGCCGGGTTCTTTTATTTGCGCGTATGCGCGCGCTGGAGTAAATTTGCACCCCGGATTATGGAGAACATGATTATGCAAGAAAGAAGAGTAGTTATTACCGGCACCGGCGTCATCTCGCCGGTGGGAAACGATACAGCCACGTTCTGGTCTGCACTCAAGGCGGGCCGCTGTGGCATCAGTGCCTGTCCTGAATACGAAACAGAATATCATCTGCCCGTCAAGGTCGCGGGCGTGGTCCGGGACTTCGATCCGGTCGCATTCGGCCTGACCCCCAAGGAAACGAAGCGGAATGACCGTTTCTGCCTGCTCGCCCAGGCGGCTGCCTGGCAGGCGATGCGGGAGAGCGGCCTGGAAGCGGGCACCAACATCGAGCCGGAGCGTCTCGGCGTCTATCTCGGGACCGGCATCGGCGGCATGCAGACTTTTATCGAACAGACCAAGGTCATGTTCGAAGACGGCGCGGACCGGATCTCCCCGCTTTTCATCCCCAAAATGATCGGCAACATCGCCGCGGGCAACATCGCCATCCGCTACAACGCCCAAGGGGCGAACCTGACGACGACGGCCGCCTGCGCATCCAGCACCCAGTCCGTGGGAGAGGCCTTCCGGGCCATCAAGTTCGGATTTGCCGACGCGATCATCGCGGGCGGCACGGAAGCGGTCCTCAACCCGCTGGCCATCGGCGGCTTCGTCAGCGCGCACGCCCTGACGCATGCGGAAGACCCCCTGCAGGCTTCGCTGCCGTTCAGCGCGAAGCGCGGCGGGTTCGTGATCGCGGAAGGCGCGGCCGTGCTGATCCTGGAAGAATACGGACATGCCGTGGCCCGCGGCGCGGAAATCCTGGCCGAGATCACCGGCTATGGCAACTACTGTGACGCACACCACGCTACGGCACCGCGTCCCGACGGCATCCCGGCTTCGCGCGCCCTGCGTGACGCCCTGGTCCAGTCGGATTTCAAGCCGGGCGAGGATCTGTACATCAACGCCCACGGCACGGGCACCCTGCTCAACGACAAGACGGAGACCGTCGCGTTCAAGCTGGCGCTCGGTGAAGAGGAAGCCCGCCGCGCTTCCATCAGTTCCACCAAGTCGATGACCGGCCACATGATCGGCGGCACCGGCGCGGCGGAGATCCTGGCCAGCGCCCTGGCCCTGCGCGACGGCATCATCCCGCCGACCATCGGCCTGACGGACCCCGATCCCGAGTGCGACCTGGACTACACCCCGCTGACGGCCGTGGAGCGTCCGGTCACGGTGGCGCTGTCGAACTCCCTGGGCTTCGGCGGACATGACGCCTGCGTGGCCCTCCGCAAATTCTTACGATAACCTTTCATAGCATCATAAAATACCAATTCCATGACAAGAGAAGAAATCAAAGAGTTCCTGCCGCACCGCGAACCCATGTTGCTGGTCGACTGGACGGAGAAAGATGGTGAAAGCATCAAAGCGACGTATCATGTCACCGGGGAGGAGTGGTTCCTCCGCGGCCATTTCCCGGATTTCCCGGTGGTCCCGGGCGTTATCCTCTGTGAGATCATGGCGCAGTCCTGCACCCTGATCCTGGGCGAGAAACTCAAGGGCCACACCCCGTTCTACGCCGGCCTGGACAAGGTCCGTTTCAAGCACATGGTCCGTCCCGGCGACACCATCGAGGTGAGCGCCAAGCCGATCGCCATCCGCGGAGCCCTGTATGTCATCGGCGCCGAGGCCAAGGTGGACGGCCATCTCGCGAGCAAGGGAGAGCTCACTTTTTATTTGATGGATAACGAAAAATTGTAATTTTGCAGAAAACTGCAATACAATGAAAAAGTTATCGATCCTGCTCCTGCTGGCCTTGTGTGCCTGCGCTCCCAAGACCTACCTGTGGAATGAGGCCGACGCCACCGTCGACCGCGATGTCTATGCTGAACAGTACCGGCTCAACCAGGCCGAATGGGATGCCGCTTTCGCCTGGCTGGCGGATCCCGCTTCCCGCGAGCTTCCTGCGGGCCGTTACGAAATCACCGAAAAGACCTACGCCAAGGTGCAGATCGACAGCACCCGGCTGCAGATGAATTTCGAAGACCATCACCAGGGCATTGACCTCTTTTATATCGTGGAGGGCAGCGAACTGGTCAACGTGGCCCGTCCCGAAAAGATGACCGGCCTGGTCAGTGCCTACAACGAGGCCAAGGATGTGGAGTATTATCAGTCCGCTTCCGAGTTCACCCCGGTCGTCCTGACCCCGGGCAAATACATCATCCTCTTCCCGTCCGACGCGCACCAGCCGATGCTGGCTCCGGACGGCAACCGGGCCCCGATCCACAAACTGATCGTCAAGCTCCCTTACGTCCGTCCCTGAGGGGAGGAGGAATCATTCGGCCAGTTCCAGCCGGAGATAGTCATAGAGGATACCGGAATTCAGCGGACCTGCCGGGAGCGTGAGCGTGAGCTCGTTCCATCCCTTGTGCAATTTGCGGGCATCGAAAGCGAATTCCGTCTCATACCAGATTCCATGTGACCCGTGGCGGGTGATGACCCCGTCGCGGGTTTGCTGTAGGGGCACCGAACCGGCCCGGAGACCGTTGACGGCTACATACAGGTCCTGGGCGGCCGTCCCGCAGATCGCAAACCGGAGCGTCGCCCGGGATCCGGCACCGGGAGCCTTGTCCATCTGGAAACGGATCTTGTAAGGCGTCGCGCGTCCTTCCCCTTTCAGACCGAAGAACGGCAGGACTTTCACGTCGGCCGTGGTCCTGTGCGGGACATGCAGATACGGCCAGGCGGATCGGTAGTCGCTCTCGCCGACGGTGTACGTGACGTCACCCGGGAAACTCTGCGCATAGAGCAGGACCACTTCCGGATTGCGGAATTCTCCGCCCAGCGCGAATTCGGAGCCGTTGCGGTTGGGGAGGCCGATCTCGAAGACCGGACGCCCTTCGCGACGGGGCTTCCACGCAAGCCGCCCCAGGTCCAGGCTGCCTCCGGCCGGGACTTCGATGTCCTTACAGACGAACTCTCCCAGGATGCCGTCGGCAAAGGCATAGAGCGTATAGCGACCGGGCCGGACATGGGGGATGGAGAAACTGCCGTTCTCGGCGCCGTCGGCCCAGAACTGGTAGTGCTTGGCGTCTTTCTGCCAGCATTCATCCGGTGCGGCCAGGCCGACTTTCAGGTTCTTCAGCCCGTCCGGGCCGGCGGGATCGTCGAGCTGGAGCCGTCCGGTGACGGTGCTTCGCGCGTCCTTCTTGGCGTATGCGGGGCTGTCCACCCAGCTGTAAGGCCATTTCCCGGCTTCACGGGCGGCTTCGGCGCGGGCGTCCGCATAGAGGTCCGCGTGGTTGCCGCCTTCATTGAGATAGAGGACGAAGGGGCCGATGACCTTCTCCCAGAATTCTCCCTGTTCCACCTGGACCGTCGCTCCGCCGTAGTGGCTGCTGCGCCAGTAGTTGAGGATGCAGGGCGCCGCCGCTTCATTGGTGTCCCTGTGGCCCATGAATTCCACCTTGGTGGGACCGCCGCTCATGTACTCCATGGAGGGGTTGAGCAGGAAGCAGCCGATCTCCTCGGTCGTGCTGGACCAGCCGAAAGCCGGGTTCACGGACTGCACGGCGGTATAGACATATTTGTCGCCGGCGAAATGGTCCTTGGGATAGTGGAAGTCCACCGCCTTGTCCACGCTCATCCAGTCGAAAATGGGAGCGAGTTTGGCGCAGAACCGCGCCTCGCCGATGGCGGAGGCGGGATAGTTGTCCGGATGCGTGAAGATGCAGTAGGTGTAGACCTTGGCGGCCCCGTCTTCGACCGCGTAGCGGATCTCGATGTCGGAGGCGAACTGGCCGTCCTGCGTAGAGCCGGGACCGGTCCCCATCTTGCGCCCCTTGGAATAGCCCTTGACGGAGACCTCGGCGCGCATCCTGCGGTTGCGGGTCGGGTTGATGGTCACCGTGGCGATGGCGTCGCCCGTGCCGCGCGGCCCCATCGCATCATGGGACCAGAATCCGTACTGGTGGTCCGTCATCCCGGGGTTGAGCCCGTTCGGGTTGGCTCCCGGCGGGTCCAGGACCAGGTCCGGACGGCCCTCGGCATCCATGCGCACCGCGAGCATTTCGCGGCCTTTGTATTGCAGGGAGACGAGGTCTCCAGAGGCTTTGGCCACGACCGCGCAGACGATGCCGTTGTCCAGGGTATAGGTCTGCTCGTCCTCGGAGAGCGAGACGTTTCCACGGGTGCATGCGGTGAAGAGTCCGGCGGTGAGAAGCAACAATGCCGCGGCGGGACGGAAAAACGATTTTTTCATCGGGTGGGGTGCTAACGGTTAATCTTTTGCCAAGATACGGATTTTCATTAAAAAAACGATGCGGGTCAATGCTTTTTCAGCCAGTCGATCATCGGGATCTGCATTTCCAGCGTCAAGCGGCCGTAATCGTCGGGCTCCCGGAGTTCCAGCCGGGTCGGGGCGCCGGCCGGGCCGGTGAGGCTGTCGCCGATCCGGCAGGACGCTCCTGCCCAGGCATAGGCGGCTGCAGCATGCTGCACGGCCCTGCGGACCGCCGCGGGGTCGGCGTCGCGGTCGCGGGCGGGCTGGATGACCAGCACGCCCCGCGGGGCCGTCAGCGCGATCAGTTCCTCGAAATCATAGGGCAGGCGCGCTTCTTCTCCGGCGAACAGACCCAGGCGGGGTGCCAGGTTGTGCAGATGGCTGTAGCGCGTCAGGCCGGACAGGCCGTCCCGGCAGGTATCGCTGCGCATCGGCGTGAAGCCGCAGACGGACACGACATTGCGGATGCGGGTGTCCAGTGCGGCGCTGTACAGGCCGACGGTGCCGCCCAGCGCGAAGCCCAGCAGACTGATCCGGTTCGGATCCGCGAGCGGCTCCTGCAGCAGTGCGGTGACTGCATCCTGCACGTCGGTGACCATCCGCCCCAGGCGGGACCACTCCGGGTAGCGCTCATAGAAGGGGGCATACTCGCCGCAGCGGGAGCCGAAGCCGCTCTGGTCGAAAGCCAGCACGGCGAAGCCTTCCTTGACCAGCGCCGGGATGGGGTGCGTGTCGGTATGGTAGACCCACATGTATCCCAGGGGGAAATGGTATCCGTGCAGCCAGATGACGACCGGCAGCCGGGTGCCTTCCGGGGTGTCCGCCGGATAATACAGGTCGGCGCGGATGCCGTCCGGCCCGAAACGGAGGCGCTTGGACGCCATCCCTTCGTTGTCCGAGGCCAGCCAGCCGAATTCCGGGATGCCGCGGCCGATTACCCAGGCGGGGACGTCCGGCGCCAGCTGGCCGGGATCGTATTTCCCTTGCAGGGACTCCAGCGGTCCGGGTTGCGGCCGGCCGGGGAAACGCGGTGCCGCGGCAGGCAGGGCGGCGGGAGCCGTGCCCAGGATCTGCCGGATGGCGGCGAGCAGGGCGGGACGGCGCTGCTCCCACGACCGCTTGTCGCGGGAAATGGGTTCTTCCGGCTTGCGGACCGGCCAGTCCGCCGGCGACAGCCGCTCGCCGGATTTCCGCCGCCAGGCTTCCCAATCCCAGTTGAACAGAGGCTGGTAGTCCCATTTGCGCGCGCTGCGCCCGAAGCGGATATCCAGGAAATCCAGGCACGCGGCCATGTCATTGCCGCCGTGGAAGCCCGGGACGCGCAGCAGGCTGAGCTGGTCCTGCGCCCCGTAGCGGGCATAGGTGGGAAGCGAAGCTTCATAAACGCGCTCCTGTGCCCAACCGTTGGCGACTTCGTCGTTGAGCCCCCATTTCATCAGCACGGCGCGGGGAGCGATCAGGTCCAGCAGCAGGTTGGCATCCACCGGCAGCCGGTCTTCCCGGCCGCAGAAGAAGCGCAAGCCCGGCAGGAACCAGTCCGGGAACATCCGCGTGGTGCTCTCGATACTCTCTCCGCCGCCGCGTTCCGAGGCATAGCGCCAGGGGACGAATCCGCCCACGCCGGTGCTCCCGGCCACGAGGGCGGAGATGCGGCTGTCCGTCGCGGCGGCGATGGCCGCCATCTTGCCGTCACGGGAATAGCCGTACATGGCGATCTGTTCCGGATGGACCTCCGGCAGGGTGCAGAGCCAGTCCAGCACGAGGCTGACCAGCCAGGCCCGGCGCGTGAGCGCCGAGAAAGTATATTCCGGGTACAGCTCCCGGAGCGCGGCGCCGTCATCCATGAAATCATTGCCGGCATAGCCGGCGCTGATCCATCCCCGCTGCAGCAGGAGGTTGCCCGCTCCGCCGAGCTGGGGAGACAGCAGGACGGGGAAGCGCTGCCCGGGCTGCCCGGCCGGGATGCTGACGCTCGCGCGGACGCTGCCCCGGTCTTCCGGACCGAACCACAGGCGGACGGTCCGGGACCGGATGCCGTCCGATTCGCTTTCTTCCAGGGTCTCCACCCGCGAGATGGCGGGTTTGGGAGGCATCGTGCCCCATTCGTAGCGGATGAACAGGTCCAGGATCTCGGCCCGGCGCCGTTCCCAGTCGGCGTCCGTGACCACGGGCGTTCCGTCCAGGAACACCCGGGATTCGGGCAGCAGGTTGGTCCGGGGAAGGGCGTCGAAATCCGGGGGAAGGGCGCCGCTCTGCTGCTGCCAGGCATCGAATTCCGGGCACTCCGGCAGATGCTCCTGCATCCACTGCAGGTAGCCCCCGTCGGCATCGGCGGAAGCCATCGTGCCCGCGAGCAGGGCGGGCACGATCAACAGGGCCAAACGTTTCATCGGTTTATCGTTTCGGATTCCACCTGTTGAGGACGAATGCCGGATCCCGGTATTTCGCGATCAGCGCCGCATCTTTCCGGGCATCCAGCTGGCGGGAGTACTTGTGCCGCTTCGATACATCCACGGGCTGGCCCGTGTCGGCGTCGCGCGTATTGAATTCCAGCATGGTGGAACTCTTCTCGCCGATGGCGCTCCAGCCCTGCGGGTTGAAATGCCGCGTGGTGCAGTCGATGACCACGAACTCGGCATCCGGATAGGCGGTGCCGTGGTTGGTGTTGGTCCGGCCGTAGTCGGCGGGACGGTCGGGGAGACCTTCGAAGTGGCATTCCACGAAGACATCTCCGTGGGCCGGCTTGACATTGCGCACCCAGGAGAAGGGACCGCCGTGGTTGTAGAACTTGCTGTGCAGGGCGAACAGGCTGCCGCGGCCGAGGATCGTGTCTCCGTCGCCGATCAGTTCGCTGTCCTGCATGTAGACGGTGCCGTTGGCCTGGAGGGCGTCTCCGGAGCCGATGATGCGCACGCGGTACATCGCGATGCGCTCGCCGTTCAGCAGCAGGCCCTCGGCCTGGCCGAACAGGTCGGTGGCGATGCAGATGTCCTCGAGGATGATGTCATGGCAGTTGTCCAGCGCGAAGGCCGCACGGCGGGAGGGGAAGGTGCCCGGCCATTCGTTGGTCTTGACCCGGAGCGGGTGCGGGTTGAATACCTCGTTGTTGGGGTAGTGGACCTTGGTGGCGTCCATCCCGGCGCCGCGGATCACGACGCAGCTCTTGTTGCGGGCATAGACGAGTTCCTCGTAGTCGCCGGGGGCGACCGTGATCCAGGTGGTGTCGCTGCAGAAGTCCGGGACGGCATCCAGCGCGCCCTGGACGGTGCTGAAGTCGGCGCTCCCGTCGGCGGCGACGCTCAGGTGCCGGGGATCGGCGGGGCCGGCGGCCTTGGTGGAGAACTTCCAGGCGCCTTTCTTCACGCCCTGGAACTCACCGCACACGATGGCGCCCGGGTCGATGGTCACGTAGTAGTCATGGCCGTACTCCAGCAGGTTGTTGTGGAGGTAGATGGTGGCGGTGTTGTCGTGGATGATCACCGGATGGAAGCGGAATCCGTCCGTGAAGCCGCCGATGATGGTCAGCTGCATGTCGCGCGGCGTCGGCTCCGCGACCCCGGACGGCGTGCCCGGGAGGGTGTTCTTGTTGGTGGCGACGACCTCCCGGCTGTAGTCGTAGGGGACCGGCGTATAGTCGCATTCCGGGCCGTACTGGCGGCTCTGCGTCAGGCCGTCCGGCAGGCTCAGGTCGAGGCTGTCCACGCATTCGCCGCTGCGGGCGTCGAAGATGCGGATGAAGCCCGCCTCGCCGCGCACGGGCGGCTCCGGGAAGGTGAGTACCAGGTGGGTGTCGGGATTGACCCCCTCCGCCTTCCTGGCGGGGAAATAGCTGACAGGGTCCTGGGCGCATGCAGCCAGCAGGGGCAGGAGAATGAGGCAGAATTTGGTTTTCATGGGAAACGGTTGATATTGGTTTTACATCAGATACATGGAGACATCCTCGCCCCGGGCCTGCATTTCCCGGATCTGCGTGGAAGAGATGTCCACGATGGGGGCGTCGATCAGGCGGATGTTGTACAGGCGGTCCAGCTCTTCCAGGCTGACATTGCCCGGAGCGGCGCCCTGGGAAGCATCCAGCACATAGGGGACGGGGAAGTGGCGGCACTCCTCGAGCAGCATCTTGCGGAGCTGGTCCATGTCGTAGCCCTTGCGGGGATAGACCGCCACGCCGTATTCGCCCAGGATGCGCGGTGCATCCCGCCAGCGGTGGATGTTCTGCAGGTTGTCCGCACCGATCACCAGGGTGAAATCATTCTCCGGCTCCCGCTCCTTGAGCGCGTCCAGGGTCTTGATGGTGTAGGTGGGGGCGGGCATTTCCAGCTCGATGTTGTCCACCCAGACATGCAGTTCGGGATGGCGCCGGACGGCTTCGATGGCCGCTCGGTAGCGCCGCTCCGCGGAAAAAACGTTGGAAGGGTCCTTGAGCGGGTTCTGCGGCGAGATGACCAGATAGACCCAGTCGAACTCCCGGGTCATGGTAAGCCGCTCCATGATGGCCTGGTGGCCGATGTGGAGCGGGTTGAACGAACCGGAGTAGACAGCTATGCGCATAGGAATGCATCTACGAGGGCTTCCGACTGGGCGAAAGTGTCCTCCAGTTTGTCATTGACCAGGTCGATGTCGAATTTGCCGGCGGCGAATTCCAGCTCCCAGGCAGCTTTCGCCAGCCGCTCGCGGATGGCCTCTTCACTGTCGGTCCCGCGGCCGCGCAGGCGGGCTTCCAGCACTTCCATGCTGGGTGGGATGATCAGCACCGACAGGGCCGCGTCGCCGAAATACTTCTTGAGGTTGACGCCGCCTTTGACGTCCACGTCGAAGATGATGACGTTGCCCTTGGCCCAGATGCGGTCCACTTCGCTCTTGAGGGTGCCGTAGAAGCGGTCCTGATAGACTTCTTCGTATTCGATGAAGGCATCTGCGGCGATCAGTTCGCGGAAGCGCTCCGCATCGATGAAATAGTATTCCACGCCGTCCTGTTCGGTGCCGCGCGGGGCCCGGGAAGTGGCTGAGATGGAGAACTCGAACTCGGGATGGATGCCCAGGAGATGATTCACGACGGTGCTTTTTCCGGCGCCGGACGGAGCAGAAAAGATGATGACTTTGCCTTGCATTATGTGGACTTTTCCACAAAAATAATTATTTTTGCACGATTTACTGAAAGTTAGTCACAAATCATATTATTTTTATGAAGGTTTCCTTTAAAGAACTGGGTCTTGTGAACACCCGTGAGATGTTTGCCAAGGCCGTCAAGGGCGGTTACGCCATCCCCGCTTTCAATTTCAACAACATGGAGCAGCTGCAGGCCATCATCCAGGCCGCCGCGGAGACCAAGTCCCCGGTCATCCTCCAGGTTTCCAAGGGCGCTCGCAATTATGCGAACCAGACGCTCCTCCGCTACATGGCCCAGGGCGCTGTCGAATATGCAAAAGAACTGGGTTGGAAGAAGCCCCAGATCGTCCTTCACCTCGACCATGGCGACAGCTACGAGCTCTGCAAGAGCTGCGTGGATTTCGGTTTCTCTTCCGTGATGATCGACGCCTCCTCCCTGCCGTACGAGGAGAATGTCAAGCTGACCCGCAAGGTGGTCAACTACGCACACAAATATGACGTGACCGTCGAGGCCGAACTCGGCGTGCTCGCCGGTGTCGAGGACGAGGTTTCCTCCGCCGTTTCCCACTACACCAAGCCTGAGGAGGTAATCGACTTCGTCAAGAAGACCAAGTGCGACTCCCTGGCCATCTCCATCGGTACTTCCCACGGTGCCTACAAGTTCACTCCTGAGCAGTGCACCCGTGACCCGCAGACCGGCCGCCTCGTCCCGCCGCCCCTCGCATTCGACGTGCTGAAAGCCATCGAGAAGAAGCTTCCGGGCTTCCCGATCGTTCTCCATGGCTCTTCTTCCGTCCCGCAGGAGTATGTTGACATGTGCAACCAGTATGGCGGCCAGCTCCCGAACGCCGTCGGTATTCCCGAGGAGCAGCTCCGCAAGGCCGCGAAGAGCGCCGTCTGCAAGATCAACATCGATTCCGACTCCCGTCTCGCGATGACCGCCGCCGTGCGCAAGCACCTCGCCGAGAACCCGAGCCACTTCGATCCCCGCCAGTACCTCAAGCCGGCCCGCGAGGAGATGAAGAAGATGTACATCCACAAGATCGTGAACGTCCTCGGCTCCAACGGCAAAGCCCGCTAAACCGGACGGAAAACCATTTATCGGACCGGGTGCTGATCGCAAGATTTGCACCCGGTCCCTTTTTTTCGTATCTTCGGGGAGCTAAAACGATAATCGATGAAAAGATTCTTTTTTGCCCTGTTCGCCCTGGCGCTCCTGGCCCCGGGCGCCTTTGCAGTCGAGGACTGGCAGAACCCGGCCGTGAACCAGAAAAACCGCGTGCCGATGACCGCCACCTTGCAGAAAGACAGCCCCCGGCTTTCGCTGGAAGGCATCTGGAAATTCCAATGGTATGAGACTCCCGGAGCGCGCTCGCTCGATTTCTACAAACCGGGTCTGGACGACTCCGGCTGGGGCCGGATGCCCGTCCCGGGGATGTGGGAACTCAACGGCTACGGTGATCCGCTCTATGTGAATATCGGCTATGCCTGGCGCGGCCACTACATGACCCAGCCGCCCGTGCCCCCGACCGAGCACAATTATGTAGGCCAGTACCGCCGCTCCTTCGCGATCCCTGCGGATTGGACCGGCCGGGACATTTTCCTTTCCATCGGCTCCGCCACCTCCAACCTGCGTGTCTGGATCGACGGCAAGGAGGTCGGCTACAGTGAGGACAGCAAACTGGAGGCCCGTTTCGACATCACGAAATACGTCAAGCCCGGCAAGGAGGCGCTGATCGCGCTGGAGATTTTCCGCTGGTGCGACGGCTCCTACCTGGAAGACCAGGATTTCTGGCGCTATGCCGGCATCGCCCGCGAATGCTATCTGGAGGCGCGTCCGAAAGCCCGCATCGAGGACCTGCACGTGACCGCCGGGATGGACGGCAGCTATCAGTTCGACGCCGTGCTGACCAAGGCCGCCAAGGGCGTGAAATTCTATCTTTCCGGCCCTGGATTCCCCGAGAAGGAAGTCCCTGCCGCCGGACGCGTGGAGCGCCCGTCGCTCTGGAGTGCGGAGACGCCGTCCCTTTATCACCTGCGCGCCGTCTGTTCTGACAAAAAGGGCCGCACCGAGACGGTAGAACTGGATTTCGGATTCCGGGAGACCCGCATCTCCGGCGGCCAGCTGCTCGTCAACGGCAAGCCTGTCCTGATCAAGGGTGCCGACCGCCACGAAATGTCCGCCACCGGCGGCTATGTGGTCACGGTGGAGGAGATGATCGAGGACATCCGGATCATGAAGGAACTCAACATCAACACCGTCCGCACCAGCCACTATCCCAATGACCCGCGCTGGCTCTCGCTCTGCGACCGCTACGGTCTGTATGTGATCGACGAGGCCAACATCGAGTCGCACGGCATGGGCTACGGCCCGCAGACCCTCGCAAAGAATCCGCTCTTCGCGCAAATGCACATGGAGCGGGTGCAGCGGATGGCCATGCGCGATGTCAACCATCCCAGCATCATCGTCTGGAGCATGGGCAACGAAGCCGGCAACGGCCCCAATTTCGAGGCGACCTACGACTGGCTCAAGGCCTGGGATCCGACCCGCCCCGTACAGTACGAGCGTGCCGACCTGGAGCGCAATACGGATATCTACTGCCCGATGTATGCCGACTATGAGCATATCGTGAAATACGCGGAGAGCCATCCTGACCGGCCGCTCATCCAGTGCGAGTATGCCCATGCGATGGGCAACTCGATGGGCGGTTTCGAGGACTACTGGGACCTCTACCGGAAGTATCCCGCCCTGCAGGGCGGCTGCATCTGGGACTTCGTGGACCAGGCGGTCCGCTGGCCTTCGGAGAAGTCCCGCTGGGGCTACATCTACGCCTTCGGCGGCGATTTCAACGACTATGATCCTTCGGACAATTCCTTCAACTGCAACGGCATCATCGCAGCCGACCGCAGCTGGCATCCGCATGCGTATGAGGTACAGCACGGCTACCGTTCCATCCTGACTTCCGCTTCGCCGGAGCAGGCCCTGGACGGCCGCGTGCAAGTCTACAATGAGAACTTCTTCATCGACCTGTCCCGCTACATGCTCCGCTGGCAGGTCCTCGCCGACGGCCGGGCTGTCCTGGCCGGCCAGATGGATGTCCCCGCAGCCCGGCCGCAGCAGACGGTGGTGGCCGACCTGGGATTCCGGCGCGCTGACCTGGAGGCCGTTCCCGGCGAACTTTATCTGAATGTGGAATATGTCCTGCGCCGTGCGGACGGCCTGCTCCCGGCCGGGACGCAGGTTGCCCACGACCAGATCCTGCTGCGCGAATCCCCGTACCAGGTCAGCCGGGCCGACCTGCGCGGACGGGTCTGGGAAGCGGATTTCGATCCGCAGACCGGTGCGCTCTGCTCGTATAAACTGGAAGGAAAGCAGCTGATCGCCGCTCCGCTGATGCCTTGTTTCGGCCGGGCCGTGACGGAGAACGATCTGGGCGCCCGCTTGGAGCGCCGGATGGCCGCGTGGCTCTATCCGTCCTTCCGCGTCCTGTCGATGGAGCGCAGCGCCAACTGCGTGGAGGTGCAGTATGAGGTCGGTGAAGGCCTGGCCAAGGTAGCCATGCAGTATGTGCTCGGTGAAGACGGCACCATCACCGTGACGGAGCAGATGCTCGAGGTGCGCGAGGATGCCCCTGAACTCTTCCGCTTCGGCGTGGAGTTCGCCATGCCGGGCCGCTTTGACACGATTGAATTCTACGGCAAGGGTCCCTTTGAGAACTATGTCGACCGCCAGCGTGCCGCCGAAGTGGGCGTCTGGAAGCAGGCTGTCGCGGAGCAGTACCACCTGGGCTATGTCCGTCCGCAGGAGTCCGGCACCCACGTGGGGATGCGCTGGCTGCGTCTGACGGATGCTGCCGGATGCGGCTTCGAAGTCAGCGCCCCGGAGAAATTCTCCGCTTCCGCGCTGCCTTTCGGCCGCAGGGAGATCGACCTGTCGCTCAGCGGCGGCGGCCGGGGCGACCACGGCGACCAGCGTCATTCTCCGGAGCTCAAGGAAGACGGCCTGACCCATGTCAATGTGGATCTGCTGCAGATGGGCCTCGGGTGTGTGACCTCCTGGGGGACCGTCCCGCGCGAGCAGTACCGCATCAAGGCGGAGCCGCGCGCCTTCAGCTTCACGCTGAAGCCGCTGCTCTAACGCATGGGTGAGAGGACTCCCCAAACCCCTCCGGTCGCCTTCGGCTCCGAACTTACGCTGAAGCCGCTGCTCGGATGCTTTTATGGGCGATTGCTGCCGTGGCGCGGAAGTACTTGATTATTAGTATTAACTGAAATCTCGGGTGCCATTTTGAGGTGCCCGAGATTTCAGTTTTTGTTGACCACCAGCGGCTTGCATGTCACGGCTGTTGTCGGCCTCGTGAGAGCGCATTGTCCTGGAATAAAGCAGGGGAGTTTGCTTATTCAGGGGGAATTGCGTATTGGTGAATTCTAATTAGAAGTGCAACACACTTCAAAAGTCAAAATTAAATAATTGTTTACAATATTCCAAAGGCGTCCTGTAACCAAGTGACTTACGGGGCCTGTGGATCAGTTTCCATTCAATCTCAGCAAGCATCTCATCAGTCAGCTTGCTGAAGTCCGTGCCTTTCGGGATGTACTGGCGTATCAACCCGTTTGTGTTCTCGTTTGCACCCCGCTCCCAGGAGTGGTACGGACGTGCGAAATAGAATT
>JAFTCB010000024.1 GCA_017454905.1 Bacteroidales bacterium | reverse complement strand
AATAGTTGACGACCTGCGAGGTGTAACCGATGCAGGAAGCCTCAAGGACGGAGTTCGCGGGAACGTTGAGGGTGTAATTGCCGTCGAGGTCGGTGACGGCACCGATGGTGGTGCCGCGAACGACGACGCTGGCCGCCACGATGGGCTCGCCGGCTGCGTCCTTGACGGTTCCCGTGACCTTGTTCTGGGCGAAGGCGAAAGCGCCGCTCACGAGGAGCAGGAGCCCTGCCATCACCATTCTGAGATGATTTTTCATCATGGGGAAAATTTGGTTAAACAATAATATGGTTAGTGTAAAGTATCAATAATCGGTCAAAGATAATAATTAATCTTTCACTTTAGCTAATAATATCCAATTAATTTAATATCAATTCGTTGGATATCCCACTTATTAAGGAAAATGACGCAGTTGTTTTGTTTGCGGAATCCTTGCATTTTTACCTTTACACAAAAAACCAAAGCCCGCCATTGATCCGAGAGCCGGCAAAGGAGACAGGGGTGCGGGAGTTGCGTGCTTCGGGCGGATGGCGCAATAATGATATCGCCCGAAGCAAAGAAAGACTCCCGGCAGACGGGAAGCTGCCGGGAGTCTTTCTTTGCTGGGCGGTATCGATTCAGTAAACCTCAACGGAACCACCATCATTTCGCTGGATATCCGAGATGGCAAAATACCCGATTTTCGCGCCGATCCAATCCCCCTCACGCCCCGTATACGCCGGTCCGAGTACCTTGAACCGCTTCCCGTCCAGACTGTACGAGAAAGTGCAAACCACCGCATCCTTCACATCCACCCGCACCCAGACCGTGTTGAAAGCCTCCTTCTGCAGCGGCACCGAAGCCAGCACCGTTTCCGGCTTGCCCTGATTGGCATCCAGGCAATCCTTCCGCACGAGCGCGAGTCCTTCCCCGTCAAAATCCAGCTCGATCGTGCTGTAGCTGCGCCCGGTCACCACCACGCCCACGCGCTCCCCGGCATACGAAGGACGGTAAACAAGTTTCGTGGTGAAACTCATCTCCGGCCCCACGACCTTCTGGGCGAGGATGTTGGGCGTATCCCGCAGATTCCGCCAGCCGTCGGCTTTCTTGATGCAATGCAGCCGCAGGCAGCCCAGCGAGGGATTCGTCATGTACCAGTTGAACTGCGGATTGGCCTCCCACTGCCAGTTGAGCGGAATGGAGGCACCGGTGAAGCCGGTCGTCACGGCCAGGGCGGACACGCCCGGCAGCGGCTCGGAAGAACCGGCCGGACGGCGGAACGTCGTGACCGGCTCGCCGATCCCGTCCCCGTCCAGGTCCTGCCCGATGATGCACCAGCCATCCTCCAGCCAGGTCATCGGCTGCAGGTGGCACACGCGCCCCCAGGCATAGCGGTCCTCGAAATGCAGGAACCAGCTGTCGCCCGCGACGTCCGTCACCCAGCCGCCCTGGTGCGGGCCGTGGATGTCGGTCGGGCCCTGGTGCAGCACGTTGCGCCACTCATAGGGACCGAGGACATTGCGCGAGCGCAGCACCAGCTGCCAGCCGGTCTTGACGCCGCCCGAAGGGGCGAAAATGTAGTACCAGCCGTCCTTCTTGTAGAACTTCGGACCTTCGACCGTATCGTTGCCGTTCTTCTTGCCGTCGAACACCAGGACCTGGTCGCCGATCACGCGGGTGCAGTCCTTGTCCAGCTCACAAACGCTCAGGATGCTCTTGAAGCCAGCGCGGGAGCCCGCCCAGCCGTGCACGAGCCAGACGCGGCCGTCATCATCCCACAGGGGAGAAGTATCGATCAGGCCCTTCCCCTCCAGCACGAGGTGCGGACGGGACCAGGCGCCGCGCGGGTCGTCGGTATGGATCTGGTAGATGCCATGGTCGGGATCGCCCCAGAAGATCCACCAGGTGCCGTCGTGGTAGCGGATGCAGGGGGCCCAGACGCCGTTGCCGTGGGCCGGGATGTCGAAATCCTCCTTCGGATCCATCCAGGGCAGGGCGGCATTCACGATCTCCCAGTTCACGAGGTCCTTCGAATGCAGGATCTGCAGGCCGGGGAAGCAGGTGAACGAGGACGCCGTCATCCAATAATCCTCGCCGACGCGGATCAGGTCCGGATCGGAGTAATCGGAGAACAGCACGGGGTTGGTGTAAACGGCCGGCTTGGCCGGTGCCGCCATCATCAGCAGGGCGGCGAAAAGTGCGGGAATGCTCATGATCTTCTGCGGATATTGCGTTGTCTGAGGGTGGCGGGATCGGCGCTGTGGCCGTAGTGGAGCGTGAAGTGACCGGGGGTGGCCCGGAGTTCGCCGGAGGCTTCGTCGTAGGTAGCGAAGAAGTTGTCATCCAGCGGGATGCGTACCAGCACGGACTTTCCTGCCGGGATGTGTACGCGGCGGAAGGCGCGCAGGGCCATCTGCGGACCGTCCGTGTCCTCCCGCTTGCTCATATAGACCTGCACAACTTCGTCGCCGGCCATCTTCCCGCGGTTGCGGACCCGGACGACCAGCTCGCCGCCACGCACGCGCGCGCGTCCGTATTTAAAGGTAGAATAACTCAGCCCGTGGCCGAAATAGAAGAGCGGGGTGCCCTTGAAATAGCGGTAGGTATGTCCGGCCATGTCGTAATCTTCGAAGGCCGGCAGGTCGTCATCGCTGCGGTAGAACGTGACGGGCAGGCGTCCGGAAGGATTGCAGTCGCCGAAAAGGACGTCCGCGATCGCCGTGCCGCCCGCTTCGCCCGGATACCAGGCCTGCAGGATGGCCTCGCAGTTCTCTGTCTCGGGAAGGAGCCCCATGGCGGATCCGGAGAAGTTGACGAAGACGATGCGCTTGCCCGCTTTCCGGAGTGAATCCACTTCTGCGCGCTGGGCGCGGGGCAGTTCGATGGTGGTGCGGTCGCCGCGGTCGAAACCTTCCGGGCTGTTGCGCATCTGTTCGCCTTCCATGCGCGGCGTGATGCCGCCCACGTAGATGATCACGTCCGCGGCGTCCGGACTTGTGACATTGCCGGCGCCCACCTTGGCGGTGATGCCTTCCAGGGCGGTCACGGTGCGGACCGGGAAACCGTTGTAGTTGCCCCACATCGCCACGGAGTCCGCAGCGTTGGGCCCGAGGACGGCCACCTTGATGTCCTTGCGCAGCGGGAGGATGCCGCCTTTGTTCTGCAGCAGGACGAGGCTCTCACGGGCCATCTGGAGCGCTTTCGTGCGGTGCGAATCGCAGGCGAGGAGCGCTTCGTCGATCCGGTTCCAGCTGACGGACTCGTCCGGGTCCATCTCGCCGAGGCGGAAACGGGCGAGCAGCAGGCGACGCACGGACACGTCGATGTCCGCTTCGCTCAGCTTGCCCTCCTTCACGGCGTCCAGCAGATGCCGGTAGGAGCTTCCGCATTCGAGGTCGGTGCCGGTGCGCACGGCCCGGGCAACGGCTGTCGTCGGTTCGCCCAGATAGGTGCCGTGGCGCCCTTCGCGCCAGAAGTCGTCGATGGCGCCGCAGTCGCTGACCACCAGGCCTTTGTAGCCGAATTTCCCGCGGAGGAACTGGATGAGCAACTGGTCGGAACCGCAGCAGGGATCGCCCTCGAAGCGGTTGTAGGCGCACATCACTTCCTGCACGTCGATCCTTGAAATGATCTCGCCGAAGGCGTAGAGATAGGTCTCCGCCAGGTCGCGCCAGGAGATGTCCTTGGCGTCGAACTGGTGGCGGATGCCCTCCGGTCCGCTGTGCACGGCATAGTGTTTCAGGCAGGCGTGCAACTTGTCATAGGGCTGGTCATCCGGCCCCTGCAGTCCCTTGACCACGGCGTAGCCCATCCGCGAAGTGAGATAGGGGTCTTCGCCGTAGGTCTCCTGTCCGCGTCCCCAGCGCGGGTCGCGGAAGATGTTGATGTTGGGCGTCCAGACCGTGAGTCCGTGGTACTGCGGACTGCCCTGCGGGTTCTTCCGGTACTGGATGAACTTGATGCGCTGCTCGGTAGAGGCGATGTCGAACACTTGTTCGAGCAGTTCCTCGTCCCAGCTGGAAGCCATGCCGATGGCTTGCGGGAAGACGGTGGCGAGGCCGGCGCGGGCGGCGCCGTGCAGGGCTTCGTTCCACCAGTTGTACTCTCGGATGCCGAACTCCGGGATCGCCGGGCTGGCGTTCATCATCAGGGACGCCTTCTGTTCGAGGGTGAGCCGTCCCAGCAGGTCCTCCGCGCGCTGCTCAGCGGGCAGGGAGGCGTCCTGATAAGGAAAACTCTGTGCGGCGAGAACACCGCACAGAGCCATCCCTACCAGTGACGTAAAGAGAATTCTACGCACTGTTATTTGATTTACTGTTTGTTGACGAGCGCAAACCAGTCCTGGGAAGTCTTGATGTCTCCCTTGGACCAGCAGGAACCATAGTAGTAGGTGAGGGTCTCGCCGGACTTGACGGTCCGGACGCACAGCGCATGGTCGAGCTCCTTGTCGGCAAAGACCTGCTGCGCCTTGGGCATCACGACGGCCACGCCGAGCATGCCGTCCTCGGGCTCGATGCTCTGGTCGGAAGCGTGCTCCCAGATGGCATAGCGGTCATCCCCCTTCTGCTCCATCTCGATGGTCTGCTGGGCGCCGTGGCGGAGCAGGCCGGCCGCGATGTTGAGGGTCTCCGCACCGGAGAACTTCCAGGTGTCGTCTACGCGGCAGAAATAGCTGTCGGCGGTGACGGTGACCTTCTTGTCGAGGGCCACGCGCACACCTTCGGCGGCTTCCCATTCAGGATAATGGAGGACGAAGACCACCTTGTCGGGCTTCTGCTCCAGGATCTCCCAGGACCGGTAGTTGGTGGCGGGGAACGCGAGGTGGCAGCCGATCATCGGGGCGGAAGCGCCGCCGCCGAGGCTGACCGCCACTTTGTAGCAGTCCTTGCCGTCGCCGTGGTTGTGGTGGTAGTACTCGGGATCCTTGACCGCCTCGGCATACCAGCTGTCGGCGACGAGTTTGCCCGGCATCTTCACCCAGATGTCGATGCCCGGGGAGGTGGGGTTGCCTTCCAGCGCCTGGCCGTAGAAGCGTCCGGCGATGAGGTTGTTCTCGAATACGAAGTCATCGGCACGCTCCGGTACGAAGCGGGCCATCACTTTCGGCTCCGCAGGCTGCTGCTTGCAACCTGCCAGCAGCAGAAGGGCGAATGCTAGAAAAAGGTACTTTCTCATTTGTTGCTTGGCTTGCCTTTGAGCTCCGCGAAGTCGCGTCTGCGACGTGCCGGAGGCACCGACCGGAACGAAGTGCAGGTCGAATGCCCCTCGGGGCAGATGCGGAGCATCGGGGGTTAAGTAAGTGCAACTACCGCAGCGCGGTAGTTGCGCACCAGTCCATATCGTTGTAGTCGTCATTCTCGCCGCACATGCCCCAGATGAAGGTGTAGTTGCGGGTGGCGCAGGCGGAGTGGATGCTCCACTGCGGAGAGATGACGGCCTGCTCGTTGTGCATCCAGATGTGGCGCGTCTCCTGCGGCTCACCCATGAAGTGGCAGACGGCAGCGTCCTCCGGGACCTCGAAGTAGAAGTAGACCTCCATGCGGCGGTCGTGGGTGTGGGCGGGCATGGTGTTCCAGGTGCTGCCCGGAGCGAGTTCGGTCATACCCATCTGGAGCTGGCAGCAAGGGACGACCTCCTTCACGAGAAGGCGGTTGATCGTACGCTCGTTGGACTCCTCGAGGGATCCGAGGTGCATCACCACGGCGTCCTTCTTACTGACCTTCTTGACCCCGGTCTCGCGGTGGGCGGTGGCGGAGCAGAAGTAGAAGTGCGCGGGCTTCTCGGCGGAATCGCTCTTGAAGGTGACGTGGCGGTTGCCGCGGCCGATGTAGAGGGCCTCCTTGTACTCGAGGTGGTACTCCTCGTCGCCCACGACCACGGTGCCGGCACCGCCGACATTGATGATGCCGAGCTCACGGCGCTGCGTGAAATAGTCGGCGCGGAGGATCTCCGGAGCGCTGAGCAGCAGGTCTTCCTTGACAGGCACGGCGCCGCCCGCGATGATGCGGTCGAACATCGAATAGACCATGTTGATCTCGTCCGGCACCATCACGTTCTCCACAAGGTATTCCTTGCGGATGCGCTCGGTGTCGTAGTGTTTTGCATCGAGGTTGCTCGATGCCTGGCGGACTTGACAGTTGAGTTTCATAGGGCGCGCGGTTTACTGGGGCTGCTTGCCGATGTAGGCGAGGATACCGCCATCCACATAGAGGATATGGCCGTTGACGGCGTCGGAAGCGTGGGATGCCAGGAACACGGCGGGGCCGCCGAGCTCCTCGGGCTGCAGCCAGCGGCCGGCCGGGGTCTTGGCGCAGATGAAGCTGTCGAAAGGATGGCGGCTGCCGTCCGGCTGCTTCTCGCGGAGCGGAGCGGTCTGCGGCGTGGCGATGTAGCCGGGGCCGATGCCGTTGCACTGGATGTTGTACTCGCCGTACTCGGAGCAGATGTTGCGGGTGAGCATCTTGAGGCCGCCCTTGGCTGCCGCATAGGCGGATACGGTCTCACGGCCGAGCTCGGACATCATGGAGCAGATGTTGATGATCTTGCCCTCGCGGCGCTCCATCATCTCGGGGAGGACGGCGCTGGACACGATGAACGGACCGACGAGGTCGATGTCGATGACCTGCTGGAACTCGGCACGCTTCATCTCATGCATCGGGATGCGCTTGATGATGCCGGCGTTGTTGACGAGGATGTCGATCGGGCCGACCTCGGCGTGGATCTTCTCCACGAGGGCCTTGACATCGTCTTCCTTGGTCACGTCGCAGACATATCCCTTGACATTGGAGATGCCGGCTTCTTTGTAATTGTTCAGACCACGCTCAAGCGCAGCCTCGTTGATATCATTGAAGATGATGGTCTTGATGCCGGCGCCGACAAACGCCTTGGCGATGTTGAAACCGATACCGTAAGATGCGCCGGTGATCCAGGCGTTCTTACCTTCGAGGGAAAAAGGATTTTGTGCCATAAAAGAAAAAGTATTGGATAATTGTTATTTTAGTTTTTCCATTTCGAGGGAGGCCCAGATGAAGGGGCCGACACCCTTGGAGTCGTTGGGACGGATGGGCTCGCTGAGGTAGTAGGCGTAGTCGCCCATGCGGTTGGAAGAACCGCCCAGGCCGCCGACGGAGCAGCACTTCTCGATGCTGATGCGGCCCTGGCCGTCGGTGGAGATGAATTCCCGGACGACGTCCTCGTAGAGCTTCTTGGCGTAGGGGAGCAGGTCCGCGTCGAGATAACCCATGCGGATGCCCTTCAGGAAGGTGAAGCTGAACATCGCGGAGCAGGTGGACTCGAGGTAGTTGCCTTCGCGGCCCGGCTGGTCCAGGACCTGGTACCACACACCGCTCTTTTCATCCGCCCACTTGGGGAGTTCTGCGCAGATGGTGCGCAGGATGTCGATCAGCTGCTGGCGCGGGGCGTAGTCTTCCGGGAGCCAGTCCAGCACGTCCACGAGGGCCATGCAGTACCAGCCGAGGGCGCGGCCCCAGCAGTGGAAGGACTGTCCGTGGGTGGCGGGGTCGCACCAGAACATGCTTTCGGACTCGTCCCAGGCGTGGCGGTAGAGCTTGGTCTCCGGATCGTAGGTCTTCGTGGCGGCGACGACGAACTCGTTGACGATGTCGTCATAGGCCTCGATGCGGGCCTGCCCGGTGAGGTAGCGGGAAGCGTACTCGACATAGAACGGCTCGGCCATGTAAACGCCGTCCAGCCAGACCTGATTGGGATAGACCTGCTTGTGCCAGAAGGCGCCGGCATTCGTGCGGGGCTGGCCGTCGATCTGGCTCTTGACGAGCTCGATGGCCTTGCGGTATTTTTCGTTGCCGGTCTTGTCGTAGAAATAGAAGAGCGACTTGCCCGGGCAGATCAGGTCCGTGCTGTACTTGTCCACGGAGTAGCCCTGGATGGTGCCGTCTTCGTTCACGATCCCGTCGTACCACTTGTACACGAAATCGTAGATGGCCTGGTCGCCGTAGGCTTCGTACACGTCCAGGTAGGAGCGGAGCTCCAGGCCGGGGGTGTAGTTCCATTTGAGACGTCCGTCCGTATAATCCAGGTAGGTGGCGTCCCCGCAGCGGGACATCTGCGAATGGACCATCTGCTCGGAGAGCGGTTCTGCCGGCTTGCTGCAGGATATGAGCGCGGCGAGGGCGAGGATGGTGGTATATATCTTCTTCATGAGATTATTCGTTGGTGAAATTCTTGACTTTCCAGGTGTTGACAGGTGCGCCTTCCTTGGGGAAGCATTTCACGTTCTTGAACGTGATGTCCTGGGAATTGCGCAGGTCGATGCCCGTGTCGGCCGTGACCGTGCAGTTGGTGATGTTGATGTTGGTGACGGGCATCTCGGGCAGCCCGTTGAAGAACATGGCGCGGGCGGCTCCGTTGCAATATACATCGTTGATGTAGATGTCGCGGAACTCCGGAGTGGTCTCATCCACGGGCTTGGCCGGCTCTTCGACGACCGGGCTGCCGTCCTCGGCGGCCTCCACGGCGGACTTGCCTCCGTAGAAGAGGTCGAAGAGGACGCCTTCGGCGAGGATGTCCTTCATGTAGATGTTGTCGATGTGGATGTTGCGGACTACGCCGCCGCGTCCGCGGGTGCTCTTGAAGCGCAGTCCCACGTCCGTGCCGAGGAAACGGCAATTGGATACCTTGATATTCTCCACGCCGCCGCTCATCTCGCTGCCGACGGTGAAACCGCCGTGGCCGTGGAAGACCGTGCAGTTGTCCACGATGAGGTTCTTGCAGGGACGGGCACGCTTGCGGCCGTCGGCGTCCTTGCCGGACTTGATGCAGATGCCGTCGTCGCCGGCGTCGAAAGTGGAGTTTACGATCAGGACGTTCTCACAGCTGTCCACGTCGATGGCGTCGCCGTTCTGGGAATACCAGGGATTGCGGACGTTGATCTTGTTGACGATGAGGTTCTTGCAAAGCAGGGGATGGACGTTCCAGCAGGGGGAGTTCTGGAAGGTCACGCCTTCCAGCAGGACGTTCTCACAGTTGCGGATCTGGACAAGGTTCGGACGCAGGAAACTCTTGATCTCCTCCCATTCGGCATCGGAAAGGTCGCTCCGGGGGACATTCATGTTGCTCATCCGGGTGGCCTTGAGAAAGCCCTCGTCGGGATACCAGTTCTTGCCGTCCTCGCTCAGCACACCGCCGGAGGCGAGCAGCCGGGCCCATTCGCCCTCGGCCATCTTGCTTTTCTTGACCATGCGCCAGGCGTCGCCGTTGCCGTCGAAGACGCCGGAGCCGGTGACGGAGATGTTCTTGGCGCCGTCAGCATGCAGCGGAGATTCGCAGCGCCGGGTGTCCAGCCCTTCGAAGACCGTACTGATGATCGGATAGAGCGCGCGGTCCGGGGAGAAGATGACCACGGCGTTCTTCGTCAGGTGGAGGTCGCAGTTGCTCAGGATCTCGATGGGCCCCGTGAGCCAGAGGCCGGCGGGGACGTTGAGATGTCCGCCGCCCTTGTCGGCCAGGTGCTGCATCGCCTGGGCGAAGGCTTCGGTGTTGAGGGTGACGCCGTCGCCGACGGCGCCGAAATCCGTAAGGTCCACGGTGTAAGCGGGAATGACGGGCCGGGAGACCCGGGGCATCTCGAAGGGAAGATCCTTGTACAGAGCGGCGAATTCGTCGCCTGCCTGCGGCGAACAGGCAGCCATGAAGGCTGCGCAGACCACTGCCAGGACCGGGATCAGAATTTGGTTATGCTTCATTATTGGTTAGATTGGGTTTAACCTCAAAGATAGGGTTTTTCGGTGAATAAAAAAATATTGAAAGACAAAGATACAAAATTTGAAGGGCGGCCTGAAAAGAATGCTTATATTTGTCGTATGAGAATCGGAATCTGCAGTGACCATACCGGCGTGGAGTATAAATCCAAGCTGATCGCCTATCTTTTGAACAAGGGCCATGAAGTCGTCAATTTCGGAACCGACAGCACGCAAAGCTGCGACTATCCGGACTATGCCCATCCGATGGCGTCCGCCATTGAGGCAGGGGACGTGGACGCGGGCATCGCGCTCTGCGGCACCGGCAACGGAATGGCCCTCGCGCTCAACCACCACAAAGGGATCCGGGCGGGCCTGGCATGGAACCAGGAAGTCGCCCGCCTGGTCAAAGAACACAACAACGCCAATGTCCTCGTGATGCCGGCGCGTTTCGTTTCCTATCGCATGGCGGTGATGATGGTGCGTACCTGGCTGGTCACGGAGTTTGCGGGCGGAAGACATCAGCGGAGAATTGACAAGATCGTTCAGCCATAACATCGAGGATTATCCCGAAGGGATCGTCCTGCCTGTGGATAAACCGTACCGCTGGACCTCGGCGGACGTGATCCGCAAGATCAAGTACGCGGCCATCCGCCATTTCGGCAAGAAGAATCTCAAGGTCGGTCACGCGGGGACGCTGGATCCCCTCGCGACCGGCATCCTGCTGGTCTGCATCGGACCCGCCACCAAACGGGCCGAGGAGTTGCAGCGTTCCCCGAAAGAATACATTGCCGGAGTGACCTTCGGCGCCACGACGCCTTCCTATGACCTGGAAAAGGAGATCGACAGCCACTGTCCGCTGGATGGGGTGAGCGCATCCGCCCTGCGCTCCGTCCTGCCCGGCTTCCTCGGGGAGCAGGACCAGGTCGCACCGCTGTTCAGCGCCAAATCCGTGGACGGCGTACGGGCCTACGAGACCGCGCGCCGGCTGCTGCGCGAGGCGCAGCGCGAAGGCCGGACCTTCGATCCGGGAGACGTACTCCAGTCCAGCCGCATCACCATCTACGACCTCGAACTGCTGTCCTGGCACGAGCGCATCGTGCAGGATTTCACGGATGACGGTCTGGGCCGCATCCGCGTGGCGTCGGTCGAAGGATTGCAACTGCCGACGGCGCTGGTCCGCGTGGCCTGCAGCAAAGGCACATATATCCGGGCCCTGGCGCGCGACCTGGGCGAAGCCCTGGGCAGCGGCGCCTTCCTGAGCTCGCTGCGCCGCACGAAAAACGGCGGCTTCGGGATCGAAGACGCCGTCTCTCTGGAGGAGGTTCTCTCTGCACTGGGCCCGGCAGCCGGCCGGCTCTAGCCCAGCCTTTCCTGCATATAGCGCATGCGGCGCAGGCCTTCCTCCTTTCCGATGAAGTGGAGGATGTCGCTGATGCCCAGTCCGCTGGAGGCGCCGCTCAGCGCCAGGCGGATGCAGTTCATCACCTTGCCCATGGGCATGCCGTGCTCCCGGATATAATCCTCGAGCCCGTCCGGTTCCGCCTGCTGCATCGCTTCCAGGGCAGCGGCATAGATTTCCGGTTTGTAGAATTTGTCCACGTCCTTGGCCAGGAAGGGTGCGGTGGCCGCGTCGTCATAGACCTTGGCGCGGGGATCCGCCGGGCGGCCCGGGTCGGCCGGCTTTTCGGCGGCCGCACCGGCCTTGACGCCGTATTCCGCGAATTGCGACGGGGCGATGAAGAGGTAGGACGCGATGGTCCAGAAATCCTGCACGAAGGTCGCGCGCTCCTTGATGAGCTTCACGACGCCTTCCACGAAGGACGGGGCGGCGTCGATCCCTTTCTCCTGCAGGATGGGCAGGAAGAGGGCGGCCAGTTCCGCGTCGGGACGCATGCGCAGGTATTCCTTGTTGAACCATTTGGCCTTCTCCGGATTGAACTTCGAGCCGGATTTGCCGACCTTGTCCAGGGAGAACGCCTCCACGAGCTGCGACAGGGAGAAGATCTCCTGCTCCGTGCCCGGGTTCCAGCCCAGCATGGCCAGCAGGTTGACGAACGCCTCCGGGAAATACCCGTCCTCGCGGTAGCCGCGGGAGGTCTCGCCGGTGGTGGGGGAGGTCCAGCGCAGGGGGAAGACCGGGAAGCCCATCTTGTCTCCGTCCCGCTTGCTCAGCTTGCCGTTGCCGACCGGCTTGAGCAGCAGGGGCAAGTGGGCGAAGCGCGGCTGGCTGTCCTGCCAGCCGAAAGCCTCGTAGAGCAGGTAGTGGAGCGGCAGGGAAGGCAGCCACTCTTCGCCGCGGATGACCTCGGTGATCTCCATCAGGTGGTCGTCCACGATATTGGCCAGGTGATAGGTCGGGAGCTCGTCGGCGCGTTTCCAGAGGACTTTGTCGTCCAGGGTTGCGGTGTCGACTTCGATGTGTCCGCGGATCAGGTCGTCCATCCCGACGATGCGCCCTTCGGGCATCCGGAAACGGATGGTCCAGTCGGTGCGCTCTGCGAGCAGGCGGTCCACTTCCTCTTTGGGGAGGGTCAGCGAGTTGCGCAACGCCCCGCGGGTGAGGTGGTTGTAGATGAAGGTCTCGCCCCGGGCTTCCGCCTCGGCGCGGGCTTTCTCCAGTTCTTCGGCGGTGTCGAACGCATAGTAGGCATTGCCGGAGGCGACCAGCTGCTCGGCATATTTGCGGTAGATGATGCGCCGCTGGCTCTGGCGGTAGGGGGCGTGGGGGTGGGCCGGGGACGGCTCTTCCACGACATGGCCCTGGGCATCCACGCCTTCGTCCGGGTAGATGCCGCACCAGCGCAGCGCCTCGATGATGTATTGTTCTGCACCGGGGACGAAGCGGTTGGAGTCCGTGTCTTCGATGCGCAGGATGAAGTCTCCGTTGTGCTGTTTGGCGTAAAGGTAGTTGTACAGGGCGGTGCGGACGCCGCCCATGTGCAGGGGCCCGGTCGGGGACGGGGCGAATCTTACTCGGGTTTTGCTCATACTTGTGTCCTCCGGATGGCGGGGATGTTCTCCAGGTCGGCCAGCCGCTCGCCTTTGGCCACGATTAGGGCCGGCTTCTCATCGGGGTCGAACTTGAAGGTCCTTACATTGCTCTTGGTATTGAATCCGATCTGCTGGGAGCCGCTGTCCTCGTAGAGGGTGATGCCTTCGCCGCGGGCGGCGGCCGCCTTGTTGTAGACGAAGTTGCGGCTGATCATGATGTAGTTGCCCATGTCCTTGGCGGGGCCGATGACATCGGAGAAGCGGAGTCCCGTCACGATGGAGGTGATGCGGATGGCGTCGCCGATCTCCGGGTCGTCATCCCAGATCAGGCCGCGCTTGAAGTTGTTGGCCCGGCCGGTGTATTCGTCGATCTTCTTGTTGATCTCGTTGAGGTCGTCCATCGTCAGGCCCTGCTCGTTGTGGCCGCAGGTGATGTTGATGAGGACCTTCTTGGCGGACTTGAGGTCGAAATCGTTGAGGAGCGGGGACTCGAAGGCGGCCTTGACGGCATCTTCGATACGGTTCTTGCCGGATCCCACGCCGCAGCCCATCAGGGCCATGCCGCTGTTCTTCATCATCGTCTCCACATCCTTGAAGTCCACGTTGATGTAGCCCGGCTTCTTGATGATCTCCACGATGCCGCGCACGGCGGTGGCGAGCACCTCGTCCGCCTGCGGGAACGCATCCTGGATGAGCTGGTTGCCATAGTACTCGTGGAGTTTCTCGTTGTTGATCATCACCAGGCTGTCCACGTTCTTCTCGAGTTCGTGGATGCCGTCGATGGCGCGGGAAAGCGCTTCGTTGCCCTCATTGAGGAAGGGAAGGGTGACCACCGCGACGGTCAGGATGCCGCGGTCCTTGGCCATCTTGGCGATGACCGGAGCAGCGCCCGTTCCCGTGCCGCCGCCCATGCCGGCGGTGATGAACAGCATCTTGGTGTGCGTGTCCAGGACGACCTTCTCGATCTGGTCTTGGCTTTCCAGGGCCGCATTGCGGCCGTTGATCGGATTGGTGCCGGCGCCCAGGCCCCTGCCCATCTGGATCTTGACCGGGACGGGGCTTCCCTTGAGCGACTGGGAGTCGGTGTTGCAGACCACGAAACTGCAGCCGGTGATCCCCTGGGTGTACATGTAGTTGACGGCATTGCAGCCGCCTCCGCCCACGCCGAGGACCTTGATGATTTCATCGGAGGTCGCCCAGTCCATCGGGGCGATCGCGTCGATCATGTTGTCGTCTATCATATCGTTAGCTTTTTTATTTCATGTCATCGAACAGGCTGCCGACCGTGCTGTCGAAGGCACCTTCGGCGGCTTCTCCCATCTTCTTGGTCTGTTTACGGATCCACTTGACCAGCTTGTGCTCCTTGGGCGGCTGGCTGTCGGTGCGTTTCGCCTTCGGCGTGATCACCTCGCTCTGGAAGCTGGGGTCTTCGGCGAAGAGGTTCTCGGGTGCCGGGGCTTCTTCTGCAGCGCTCTGCTGTGCCGCGCCATCGGCCGGCGCAGCCGGGGCAGCGGGCCGGACGGCGTCCTCGATGCAGTTGAGCCGGAAGTCCTTCTTGGCTTCCAGGATCATGCCGATGGTGGCCGCCGCGCTGGTCTCGGCCACGCCCGAGCAACCCTCGGCGCTGAAGGCTTGGCTACGGGGATAGCCGATGCGGACGGTGTAGCCGGACATCTCCTTGAGGAGGTTGGCGATGTTGACCATGTTGGCGCCGCCGCCCGTGAGGACGATGCCATTGCGGAGTTTGTCGGCGTAGCCGCTGTCCTGGATCTGGAAGAGGATGGCCTCGATGATTTCGCGGACGCGGCAGGTGATGATCTCGGAGAGGTATTTGACGGGCAACTGCTCGTAGGAGCCGTTCTCGTCGTCGTTGATCTGGATGACTTTCTCGCTGAGCGACTGGAGCTTTTCGGGCATGCAGGCGCCGAAGGCGAGCTTGATGTTTTCCGCCAGAGCCTCGTTGAATCCGCATTCGTACTTGATGTCCGTCGTGATGACGCGGCCGGCGAAGGGGATGGAGGAGTAGTGGCGCAGGATCCGCCCCCGGTAGATCGTCAGGGAGGTCACGCCGGCGCCGATTTCCACGAGCGCCACGCCGTTCTCCTTTTCTCCGTCCGTCAGGACGGCGTTGGCGACCACGTTCGGAAGGAACAGCTTGCGGGCCGGGGCCACGCCGGTGTCGTTGAGCATGATGTCGATGTTGCTCACCGCTTTCTGTGCGCCGACGAAGACCTTGAAGTTGCCTTCGAGGGCGTCGGCGGTGACGCCTACGACATCGTTCTCGCTCGCGCAGACGAGTTCCTCGTCCGCGGAGAAGGACTGGGCCACGGCACCGTAGATCTCTTCTTTCGCGTCGTCGTCGAGCGGGTAGGAGTCGATGGCGATGCTCTTGAGGGTGTTGATCTCTTCCTTGGAGATGCAGGAAGAGGGATCGCTCCGCTCCATCCGGGCGCTGGCGATTTCCTGGCGGACGTTGTAGCGGGGCAGGCCGACGACGACCTGCAGGATCTTGATGTTGAGCTCTTCCTCCGCCTCATGGATGGCGGTGCGGAGAGGAACGGCCGCGCGCTTCGGGTTGAAGACGCAGCTGTAGCGGATTCCGTCGGAGGGAATCTCCTTGTAGTAGATGATCTGGATGTCATCTCCCTCGATCTTGGCAACGCTCAGGGCAATCTTGGAGGAGCCAAGGTCGGCTGCTGCTATGTATCTTTCTGCCTGCATATAAGTTGTTGTTTGTATTTTACATTGACGGTCTTGTAGTACCCCTCGGCTTTGGTGGGGGCGATGGAGCCCAGGTAGCGGTCGATGCGCATCAGCTTGTCCGGGATGTCTTCGGGCTGGCCGATGATGAACTCTTCGTCACGCCCGTCCAGGGTCAGGAGGAGGTCTCCGTTGGGCCGGACGCGGATGTGCCGGATGTTGCGCTGCCAGGAGCGGGAGCCGGAGATATAGCGGTTCATCGCCAGCACGCCGCCGATCCACTTGCGGGAGAACTCGTCCGGCGCTTCTCCCTTGTATCCCTCGGGGATGTCCACCGGGATGGCGCCCTCGACGATGGGCACGGGCGCCGAGAAGGTCTTGTGGAGCGGGAAAATGTATCCTTCAGCGTCCACGTAGAATCCCCGCTCTCCGTTCTGGAAGCGCAGGACGGGCGTCCGCTGCGTGATGTCCAGGTGCAGCGTCCCGTCGTCGGTCGTCCAGGCTTCGCAACGCATCACGGCGCTGCGGCTTTCGAGCAGGTCTTCGATCTTGAAAAGCTGTACGCTGTCCAGGCGAACGCCGATATAGGGCCCGAAGTTGTTGTCCAGATATTCCCGGATGTCCTGCTCGCTGACAAACTGCAGGCTGTCGGTAAAAGTGACCTGCAGCGTGCCGCAGACGGTACGTTCGTGCTCCTGCCGGACATGGCGCCAGAGCGATCCCATTCCGAGGCAGAACAGGAGCGCGAGCGCGGCGGCGATGGAATATCTGACACCCTTCTTCATTTACAGCCGTTTTTGGAGAAGTCCGGTGATCGGTTCGATGAAGCGGTCGATGTTGCCGGCACCCAGGGTGACCAGCACGTCGACGGGCTCTTTTTCGAGGTAGGCCATGAGCTCATCCTTATTGAGCAGCACTTTCTCGGGGGAGGTGACGTCCCGGAAGATGATCTCCGAGGTCACCCCGGGGATCGGCTCCTCGCGGGCCGGGTAGATGTCCAGCAGGATGAGTTTGTCCAGCCCGCTGAGGGCGCGGGCGAATCCGTCGGCGAAATCCCGGGTCCGGGTGTAGAGATGCGGCTGGAAGATGCCGGTGATCTTGCGGCCCGGGTACACCTGGCGGATGGAGGAGATGGCGCTCTCCAGTTCGGCCGGGTGGTGGGCATAGTCGTCGATGTAGGTAATCCTGGGCGTACCGAGGTGCAGGTCCAGCCGGCGCCGGGCCCCTTCGAAGGTGCCGATGGCGTGGCGGACTTTCTGGGCATCCAGTCCGTAGCAGAGGCAGATGGCCGCCGCCGCGATGCTGTTCTCCACGTTGACCCAGCCGATGGCTCCGACGCGGATGTCGGACAGCACGCCGCCGGGATAGACGAGGTCGTAGGTGTAGTGCCCGGTGGCGTCCAGGCGCAGGTTGCTGCTGTGGAAGTCGGCGCGGGGCTCGTCGAAATGGTAGGTGAAGATCTTGGCGGGCGTGTCTTCCGTGCAGATCGGCAGGCCGTATTTGAGGATCAGGGTCTCGCTGACCTGTGAGGCGAAGATCCGGAAGGCTTCCTGCACATGGGCGAGGTCGCCGTAGATGTCGAGATGGTCTGCATCCATCGCCGTGATGGCGGCGATGGCGGGATGCAGCTGGTGGAAGGACCGGTCGAATTCGTCGGCTTCGGCGACCACGGTCGGGGTGTGGCTCACCAGCATGTTGGTCCCGTAGTTTTTGGAGATGCCGCCCAGGAAAGCAGAGCATCCCGGGCCTCCCTCGGTCAGGATGTGGGCGACGAGGGTGGAAGTGGTGGTCTTGCCGTGGGTGCCTGCGACGGCGAGGCAGGTCTGTCCGGCCGTGATCTCGCCGAGCATCTGCGAGCGCTTGATCACGCGGTAGCCGTGTTCGCGGACATAGTTGAGTTCGGCCAGGTCCGCCGGGACGGCCGGGGTGTACACCACCAGGGTATGGGCGGCGTCCTTCGGAATCCGCTCCGGGTCGTCGTCGTAGTGGACGGCGATGCCTTCCGCCTCGAGCGCATGGGTCAGCTCCGAGGGGGTGCGGTCGTATCCGGAGACGTTTACGCCCTTGAATTTGTAGTAGCGGGCGATCGCGCTCATGCCGATCCCGCCGATTCCGATGAAATAGATGTCGTTGTATCTCATACCAGTTTGTATACTTCGTTGACGATGGTCTGCGCAGCGTCGAGCCGGGCGAGCGGCGCGACATTGCGCTCGAGTGCGCGGATGCGGGCGCTGTCGCCGAGGAGTTCCAGCGCGGTGGGCAGCAGCCGCTGCGCGGCCTCGGCGTCGGGCACGATGAGCGCGGCGTCCTTGCGGACCAGCGCCATGGCGTTGTGCGTCTGGTGGTCCTCCGCCACGTTGGGGGACGGGACGAAGATGGCGGCCTTCCGTGCCGCGCAGATCTCGGAGACCGAGGATGCGCCGGCGCGGCTGATGAGGACGTCGCAGCAGGCGTATGCCAGGTCCATCCGGGCGATGAAGTCTGTGTAGTGGATCTGCGGAAGATCGCGTCCCTTCATGAATGCATCGATGCCCTCCTTGTAATAGCGGCCGCACTGCCAGATGACCTCCGTGTCCTCTCCGCCGGGGCAGCCCGCTTCGATCCAGGCACGCATGGCGCGGTTGAGCGTCCCGGCGCCGAGGCTGCCGCCAACCACGAACAGGTGCTTCTTGCCTTCCGTGAGGCCATAGTATGCCAGGCCTTCGGCGCGGTCCTCCGCCGTGTAGGGGTGGATCACCGGGCGGATGGGGTTGCCGCTGAAGACGATCTTGTCGGCCGGGAAGAATTTCTCCATCCCGTCGTAGGCGACGCAGATGCAGCCGACGCGCTTCCCGAGGATCTTGTTGGTCAGTCCGGCGAAGCCGTTCTGCTCCTGGATCAGGGTGGGGATGTGCTTGCGCGTGGCTTGCCAGAGCAGGGGCGCGCTGGCATAGCCTCCCACGCCGATGGCGATGTCGGGACGGAAGTCGTCGAGGATGCGGCCGGCCCTGCGCAGGCTTTCCGCCACCTTGAAGGGGATGCTCAGATTGCCCTTGATGTTCGTCCAGTTGAGCTGGCGCTGCAGTCCGGCGATGGGGAGCCCTTCGATCTTGTAGCCTGCCGCGGGGACTTTCTCCATCTCCATCTTGCCTTCGGCTCCGACGAAGAGGATTTCCGTCTCCGGATTGACTTCCTTGAGCTTGCCGGCGATCGAGATGGCCGGGAAGATGTGGCCGCCCGTGCCGCCGCCACTGATGATGACGCGTAGTTTCTTATATTCCATAGTCGTTGCTGTCTATTTGTCCGGATTCGTAGGCGTCCAGGTCGTTGAGGCGCTCCTGGACCGCGCTCTCGTGCATCTCCACGAGCGGAGCGGCGTCCCGGGTCTCCCTGTCGATCCGGCGCGTGGCGATGCGGCTGAAGGACAGGATGACGCCGAAGGCGATGCTGAAGCAGAGGAATGCGCTGTTGCCGTGGCTGATCAGGGGGAGGGTCTGGCCGGTCATCGGGCCGATGTCCGCGTTGACGAACATGTGCAGGAAAGCCTGGCCCGTGATCAGCAGGCAGAGCCCCGCCACGGTCAGTTTGGCGTAGTGGTCGCTGCCGCAGTTGCGCACGATGATCGAACCGCGCGCCAGCAGGGAGACATAGAGGAAGATGACGAAGATGCCGCCGACGAGGCCGTATTCTTCGATGATGAAGCTGTACATGTAGTCCTCGGACATGTCCGGCACCACGTAGCGCTGGGTGCTCTGTCCGGGGCCCTTGCCGATCAGTCCGCCCTGCTTGATGGCGATCTTGGCGCTGTAGGGCTGGCGGATGGCGTCGATGGCTTCCTGGTAGGAGATGGTTCCCTTGGGGGAGTCGACCGCCTGCTGCTCCCAGTGGTCCTCTTCGAAGATACGGGCGATGCCGGTGCCGATGCGGCCGAACAGCGGATGCGCGCTGTTCTTGGTGGCGCTGTACAGGCCGAAGATGATGCCCAGCAGCAGGACGGCCGCCAGGGCCAGGATGGTCATGTCGCGGAGGTTGCCGCCGCCGAGCAGGATCATCACGAACATCAGCAGGCCGATGATGATGGCGCTGGAGTTGGATCCCGGGATGATGAGCCCGAAGATGAGCAGGAAGGGGAGGTACAGGAACCAGATCTTCTGCCAGATCTCCTGCTTGGCGAGTCGCAGTTCCCCTTTCTTGAGGGCGTCCATCGCCCAGGAGAGATAGAGGACCATCGCGATCTTGACCACTTCGAAGACATGCACCTGGAACCCGCCGATGGACAGGATGCGGTAGGCGTTGTTGATGTTGAGCGCCTTGAGGAAGGGCAGGTTGATGTGGGTGTCCAGCAGGACGAGCAGCAGCAGCGAAAGCGGGAACCCCCACTGGCTGCACCAGCGGAAGAAGCGGATGTTCTTGATGTTGTAGAGTACGATGATGATGCCCAGGCCGACCATCACGATGAGGAACTGGTTCTTGACCAGGTCCAGGCGGGTCATCCCGTCGCGCAGCAGGCGGGAGGAGGAGGAGAACATGCAGACGATGGAGAAGAGGATCAGCAGGAGCACGATGATCCACACCACCTTGTCTCCTTCAAAGTGGTCTGCAAAGGTCCAGAAAGAACCGTTCTTTTTCTTCGTGCCTGTCGTTGCCATGTCCGGTCGGGTTTATAAGTGCCTGACGGCTTCCTTGAACTGTTCGCCGCGGTCTTCGTAGCTCTTGAAAAGGTCGAAACTGGCGCAGCAGGGGCTCAGCAGCACCACGTCGCCGGGGCTGGCGAAACGGGCGGAGGCCCGGACCGCGTCCGCGGCGGACAGGGTGTCCGTCATGTTTTCCTTGCCGACGATGTCCTCGAAGGCGGCGTGGATCTTGGCATTGTCCACCCCGAGGCAGACGATGGCCTTGACGCGCTTGCGGACCACTTCGTTCAGGATGCTGTAGTCATTTCCCTTGTCCTTGCCGCCGACGATCCAGACGACCGGCCGGGTCTGGCACTCGAGGGCATACCAGGCGGCGTCGATGTTGGTGGCCTTGGAGTCGTTGATATAGAGGACGTCCCGGATGCTGAGGACCGGCTCCAGCCGGTGCTCGATCGGGGAGAAGGTCTTCAGGCTGTGGCGGATGACCTCGTTGCTGATGCCGGTCGCCTTGGCAGCCAGCGCGGCGGCCATCGAGTTGTAGATGTTGTGTCGTCCGCCGAGGGCCAGTTCCTGCAGGAAGAACTCGCTCTCCTCCTGCTCGTAGCGGACGACGATGCGGTCGTCACGGAGGAAGGCGCCCTGGGAGACCTCCTTCTGCTGGGTGAAGGGGAGCATCTTGGCCTTGACGACGATCTCGCCGAGCTGGGCGATCGTGATGGCGTCGTCGGAGTCGAAGATGAAGCAGTCCTCCGGACGGAGGTTGCGCGTGATGCGGAATTTCGCCCGGGCGTAGTTCTCGATCTTGTGGTCGTAGCGGTCGAGGTGGTCCGGGGTGATGTTGGTGATGATGGCGATGTCCGGCCGGAAATCATACGCGTCGTCCAGCTGGAAGCTGCTGATTTCCAGTACGTAGTAGTCGTGCTGCTCGGTGGCTACCTGCAGGGCGTAGCTCTTGCCGATGTTGCCGCCCAGCCCGGCGTTGAGCCCGGCTTCCTTGAGCAGGTAATAGATCAGGGAAGTGGTCGTGGTCTTGCCGTTGGATCCGGTGATGCAGATTTTCTTCGCCTTGTCGTAACGGGCGGCGAACTCGATCTCGGAGATGATGTGCGTGCCCTGTTCGCGCAGGGCCATGACCATCGGGGCCGTCCCCGGGATGCCCGGGCTTTTGACCACCTCGTCCGCGTTGAGGACGAGTTCCGGCGTGTGCCCGCCCTGCTCGAACGGAATGTCCCACTGACGGAGGGTGGCGAGGTACTCGTCCTTGATCTTCCCGTTGTCGGACAGGAAGACGTCGAATCCTTTGACTTTCGCGAGCACCGCGGCGCCCACGCCGCTTTCCGCTCCTCCCAATACTACGATTCTTGCCATATCTTGTTTTTCTTTTCTATCTGATTTTCAACAGGGCCAGCGTGCTGACCGCGAGGATGATGCCGACGATCCAGAAGCGGGTGACGATCCGCGGCTCCGGGATGCCCTGCTTCTGGTAATGGTGGTGCAGCGGGGCCATCAGGAAGACGCGCCGCCCCTCGCCGTATTTGTGCTTGGTGTACTTGAAGTATCTGCGCTGGATGATCACGGAGAGGCTCTCCATCAGGAAGATGCCGCAGAGGATGGGCAGCAGCAGCTCCTTGCGGATGAGCACGGCCGTCACGCCGATCACGCCGCCGATGGTCAGGCTTCCCGTATCGCCCATGAAGACCTGTGCCGGGAAGGTGTTGTACCACAGGAAGCCGATCAGGGCTCCCACGAAGGCGGCCATGTAGATGGCCACTTCACCGGCTCCGGGGATGAGCATGATGTTGAGGTACTTGGCGTTCAGGGCGTCACCGCTCAGCCAGGCCATGATACCCAGGGCAACGCCGACGATGGCGGATGTGCCCACGGCCAGGCCGTCCATGCCGTCTGTCAGGTTGGCTCCGTTGGAGCAGGCGAGCATCACGACGATGATCATCAGCATGTAGATGCCCCAGGAGCAGTAGACGCCCAGCTGGCCCTTGAAGGGAGAAAGCCAGGAGTAGTCGAACTCATGCGCCTTGACGAAGGGGATGGTGGTCACGAGGCGGTCGGTGGGGATGGCGGGGCTGATGCAGACGGTCAGGGCGATGACCAGGCCGAGGCCGAACTGGAGGACCAGTTTGCCGCGTTCGCTCATGCCTTCCTTTTTGTGCTTGAATACTTTGATATAGTCGTCCGCGAATCCGATCGCACCGCTCCAGAGGGTGGTCAGGATCAGCAGGAAGGTATAGATGCTGTCCAGCCGGCAGACCAGCAGGGCGGACCCCAGGACGGCGATGATGATGATCACGCCGCCCATCGTGGGCGTGCCTTTCTTCTGCATCTGGCCTTCCAGGCCGAGGTCGCGGATCTCTTCGCCGATCTGGTGGCGCTGCAGGCGCCGGATGATGCGCTTCCCGGCGAAGAAGGCGATCAGCATGCTGATGACGGCGGCCGCCATGGCACGGAAGGAGAGGTAATTCATCAGGCCGGCGCCCGGGATGTGGACTCCCAGGGCCTCCAGCCAGTCTATGAGATGATTCAGCATGATTCGAGGGTTTTGAAGGTTTCCAGTACGATCTCGCGCTCGTCAAAGTGGCTTTTGACCTTGCCGAGGATCTGATAGGTTTCGTGGCCTTTGCCGGCCAGCAGGAGGGTGGCTCCCTTGGGAGCGAGCAGGAGGGCGGTGCGGATGGCCTCGCGGCGGTCTGCGATGCAGACGGTCTTGGCCATGGCGGCGGCGTCCATGCCTGCCTTGATGTCTTCCAGGATGTCTTCCGTCCGTTCGCTCCGGCTGTTGTCGGAGGTCAGGAAGATGCGGTCCGCGAGCCTGGCGGCGACGGCGCCCATTTCCGGACGCTTTGTCTTGTCGCGGTCCCCGCCGCAGCCGAAAAGGCAGATGAGCTGGCGCTCGGGTGCGACGTCGCGCAGGGTCTTCAGGACGTTCTCCAGGGCGTCCGGCGTGTGGGCGTAGTCGATGACGACGCTCAGGTCCTTCGGTCCGCGGAGGGTCTCCAGGCGGCCTTTTGCGGATTCAAGCCGGGAGAGGGCGACCAGGGCTTCGTCCGCCGGTACGCCGAGGACGCGGGCCGTGGTGTAGATGGCCAGCAGGTTGTAGGCGTTGTGCGCCCCGATGAGGCGCGTCCAGACCTCGCGACCGTCGATCCGCAGGAGCATTCCCTCGAAACTCTCCTCGAGGATGCGCGCGGTATGGTCTGCGGCGCCCCGGCAGGAGTATCCGACCACCTTGGCGCGGGTGTTCTGGACCATCACTTCGCCGTGCTTGTCGTCCAGGTTGATGATGGCGGAAGCGGAAGCGGGCAGCCGGTCGAAGAACAGCTTCTTGCAGCGGAGATACTCCGCGAAGGTGCCGTGGTAGTCGAGGTGATCGTGGGTGAGGTTGGAGAAGATGCCCGCGCAGAATTCCAGCCCGGCGATCCGCTGCTGCTCGACACCGATCGAACTGACTTCCATGAAGCAGTATTCGCAACCGGCTTCGACCATCCCTGCGAGCAGGGAATTGATCGTGACGGGGTCGGAGGTGGTATTGGCGGTCTCGCTCCGGCGGGTGCCGATGTAGTTGGCGATGGTGGAGAGCAGGCCGCATTCGTAGCCCAGGCCGCGGAAGAGGTGGTAGAGCAGCGTGACGGTCGTGGTCTTGCCGTTGGTGCCGGTGATGCCCACGAGGCGGAGCTTGCCGCTCGGGTGGCCGTAGTAGGCGTCCGCCGCCATGGCGACGGCCAGGCGGCTGTCTGAGACCGTCACTGCCGTGACGTCCTCGGACAGAGGTGTCGCCGGGGCTTCATACATCACCGCGGCGGCACCGGCCTCGATGGCATTGGCGATATACGCCCGCCCGTCGTTTCCGCATCCGTTCACGGCGATGAACAGGCTGCCCGGCTGCACGCGGCGGGAGTCGTTGGTCAGCGAAGTGATCTCCACGTCCGGATTGCCCTGGACGGAGAGAACACCGCAGTCTTTTATGATGTCACTGAGTCTCATTTCGTCGGATTCCTTTTGATGGTTTCCCGGAAGACCGGGTCGATGTTGTACAACTTGTCGATGACGGTGCGGATTGCGCGGGCGGGAATGCCGCCGCCCTGGAAACTCTTGCTGGTAGGCTTGGAGTACACCGTGCAGATGATGCTGTATTGCGGGGCTTCCGCCGGGAAGAACCCGACGAAAGTGCCTTGGTATTTCCGGCGCCCCTGGGCGTCCTGGTATTGTCCGTTCGCGTAGGTGCCGAAGGAGGTGCCGGTCTTGCCGGCCACCGTGCACTTGGCATCCTTGAGCCGCTTGGCCGTGCCTTCCTCGGTGACGGCCTTGAGCGCGCGGGTGATGGTGTCCGCGACGGCCTTGGAACAGACGGCCGCGTTGAGGACGCCCGGTCCGCGCCGTTCGGTGACGACCCCGTTCTCCTCGATGCTCTCGACCAGGTAGGGCTTCATCATCCGGCCCTTGTTGGCGATGGCATTGTAGAAGGTCAGGATATGCAGCGGGGTCTCCTCCGTGCTGTAGCCGAACCCGATGGATCCCAGGTCAGTGTCCGTCCAGTAGCGGGTCGCGGGGCTGGGGATCGTGGGGGTCTGCAGGCCGTCCAGGTCGAAGGCGAAGGCCTCGCCGAGCTTGTAGTTGTAGATGTTCTGCAGGAAGCGTTCGGTCTTCTCCAGGCCGTTCCCGCGGCCCTTGCCCTTCTCGATGCCGTAGTTCTTGACAGCCAGGGTGGCGAAGACGTAGTTGGACGAGATCTTGAAGCCGTCCAGGACCGAGATGCGGTTGGTCTTGTGCTGGCGGGCGAAGTCCGGGATGTGGGCGTCGTTGATCGTGGTCCCGGCCACATGGCCGTTGGTCGCGGGCAGGGTCTCGTCCAGGCTGTGGATGAAACCGTCGTTGAGCACCGACATCAGGGTCACGGTCTTGAAGACGGAGCCCGGCTCGCCCTTGCGGCCGATGGCCAGGTTCTGGATCTCCTCGAAGGGGCCCGTGCCGTCTTCGCGGACGAGGTTGACCATCGCGCGGATGGCGCCGGTGCGGACTTCCATCAGCACGAGGCAGGCTCCTTCGAGGTCGGGCTCCTCCACGATCTGCTCGCGGAGCGCCTGGTCGGCGATGTCCTGGTAGTCGATGTTGAGCGTGATGCGCAGGTCCTGTCCGTCGACGGCCTTGACATAGGCGCTGTCGCTGTTGCGCACGCGGCCGTAGTCCGTCACGCGCATCCATTCACGGCCTTCCTGGCCGTGGAGGACGTAGTCGAACTTGCCTTCCAGGCCGATGTGGGTGTTGGTGACCTGCGATTTATTGTTGCGCACGAAGCCGATGGTGCGGCGGGCGAGCTTGCCGTAGGGATACTGCCGGACCTGTTCCTGCTCCACGATCATGCCGCTGCGGTAGCGGCCTTCGCGGAAGAGCGGAAGCTGGATGATGCGGTTGTAGGCGTTGCGGTCCACCGGCCGGCCGATGCGGACGTACTTCTTGCCGGCGGCGCGGCTGTCCTTGATCAGTTTGTAGTACTGGTCGGCGCTCTTCTCCGGGAATTCGACGGCGAGTCCGGCGGCGAGTTCCCGGGCCTTGTCCAGCCAGACCTGCTCCTGCTCTGAGGTGTTGGTGTCCTTGCGGACGGTGCAGTCCATGTAGAACTGGTAGATCGGGCAGGAGATGGCGAGCAGGCGGCCTTCGGAGTCGAGGATGTTGCCGCGGGCGGGCTCGATGATGTTGACGGAGTTCGACGGGGTGAGCGCCTCGGCGATCTTGGGCTCGGGATGCCAGAAAAGCTGGATGCCGGCGAGCCGGAAAATGAGGATCAGCGCGGCGGCCAGCAGCACCACGTAGAGCAGGTACAGGATCACGCCGATCCTGTCCCGTTTCTTGGGTTTGGGTGTTGTGGCTTCCTGGCTCATCTCTTTACGACCGATGCGGGTTTTTCCGGTTCAGTGACTTTGGATCCCATGCCTGAGAGCAGCTCGTCCACGCTGGACCGGCGGCTCACGTTGACTACTTCGAAGACCTTTTGGGAATGGACGATCTCGAGTTCTTTCAGCACCGCCTTGTTCTTCTCCACCTTGGACATCGTGGTCTCGATCATCAGGCTGATCCAGATGATAAGCCCGAACAGCAGGAAGGTGTAGGCGATATGGATGAAGTAGCGCCCGACGTTGAGGCGGAGCAGGAACTCCCCCTTGAGCATCGCGCGGAAGCTGTTCTTGAAGAACAGTCCGATGTCGGCTATCTTCCAGGTCTTCATATCTTCTGCGCGATTCTGAGTTTGGCGCTGCGCGCGCGGGTGTTGGCTGCGATCTCCGCTTCGCCGGGCAGTACCGGCTTGCGTTCCACGGCCTTCAGGGGCGCGCTGCTCCGTCCGTAAACATCTTTCTCCTCCGTACCCCCGGTGTTGCCGGAACGGATGAAATTCTTGACCATCCGGTCTTCGAGGGAGTGGTAGGTGATGACGGCCAGCCGGCCGCCGGGTTTGAGCGATGCGGCGGCGCCGGAGAGGAATTTCTCCAGCGCACGCATCTCTTCGTTGACCTCGATGCGCAGGGCCTGGTAGACCTTGGCGAGGTACTTATGTTCGGCGAATGAGGGCAGGGCTGCCGCGATGGCACGGTCGAGGTCGTCTGTGGTGAGGATCGGCGCGGCGCTGCGGGCGGCGGCGATGAGCCGGGCCACCCGGTGCGCGTTGTCGAGCTCTCCGTAGAGCCGGAAAATCTTTTCCAATTCTTCTTGCGTATAAGAATTGACGATGTCAGCAGCGGTCTTACCGCCCTGCACGTTCATTCGCATATCAAGCGGGGCCTGGGGGAAGCGGAAAGAGAATCCTCTCTCCGCGGTATCGAACTGGTGGGAACTCACGCCCAGGTCGGCGAGGATCCCGTCGAGCCCTTCTGCGGCATGCAGGAGGGTGTAGTTGTGGATGAAGCGGAAATTGTTGTGTATAAGAATGAACCGCGGGTCTTCCGGGGCCTGGGCGAGGGCGTCGCCGTCACGGTCGAAGGCCATCAGCCGTCCCTTCGGGGAGAGCCGGGAGAGGATCTCGCGGCTGTGCCCGCCGCCGCCGAAAGTGGCATCGGCATAGAAGCCGTCCGGGTTGAGGACCAGGGCGTCTACGCTGGGTTTCAGGAGTACGGGATTGTGGTATTCTGACATCTTGCGGAGCCCCCTCTATTGCTTGGAGAGGCTTTCCGCGATGGCAATGAATTCTTCGTTGGACAGTCTGGATGCCTCGAACCGCTCTTTGGCCCAGATTTCAATCTTGAAATCATTGCCGGAGAAAACCACTTCTTTGTTCACACCGATGGAATCAAGGAGTTTGCGGCTGATCGAGATGCGCCCGAACTTGGCGTCGGGCTCCACGATATCCCGGTCACGCAGGTATTCTCTCCAGAAATCTTTGTGCTTTCGGTTGAAATTGAGGTCGAGGCTGTCTTTGACCTTGCCGGACTGCCGCTCCCACTCTTCGTAGGAGTACATTTCCAGGCAGGGTTCGAATAAATCTTTCTTGATGACGAACCTCATATCGCTTCCAGGCGGCATGGCCCCCTTGAGCGGCGCGGGGAAAACCAGTCTCCCTTTGTCGTCCACTTTGGAGGTATATTCGCCGATGAAAGTGACCATCATTATCAATTCTTATACGCAATGGACAAAGATACAGAAAATTTTCCATTTTCTTCCATTTAATTACAAATTTTTCCACTTTTTGCGTTTCCGGGCCGCCGGGGCGGTCCTGCCTTCAGGGGCTTGGACTTGCCGGAAATATGTTATCTTTGTATTGGAATCAAATCGCCGCCTTATGAGAAAATGGATGTTGATCCTGGCCCTGGCGCTGATGTCGGGGCTTGCCTGCCGGGCGCAGACGCAGACCTGGCAACTCGTGGAGACCGGCTGGGGCCGGATAGAGAAGTCTTACCAGAACGGGTGGAACCTGCTCACGCATCTGGGGGAGATGAACATCCCCCGGTGGCGGAAAGCGGCCGGTTCGCTGACGATCGATTTCGACAAGAAAGAAGTCGTCCTCACCCAGCAGGGCAAGGCCGACAAGACATTTATCCTATTATCGGAAACAAGCCCGAAAGAGACCCGAAACGGGTGGACCTATGTGGAGTACATGGCCCTGGACGCCCACAACAGCGTCTGCCATTTCTGGCTCTGCAAGCATGAAGAAGGGGCGGAACGCCTGCTGACGCTCTACCCCTGGACGTATCCCGATACCATCTACGGTTACAACCTGGCACCGGCAGAATAATCTCCAGCACCGGTCCCGGAGGTCTTCCCCCATTCGACTGCGCCCCGCGTCCCATCCTCGGGCCCGCGGGGCGCATTTTCAGCCCATTTTTGCTCCCTGCGGGCCAAGATCGTGGACGCAGGGAGCAGGTTGTATTACCGGACCAGCGAATTCAGATAGTCTTCGATGTCCGGATAACGGTTCTCAAGCGCATCGGGGATCCCGTTCCGGTTGCGGTCCGGACGGGGAGAGCGGTGCCGCAGGACCGGCCAGCCGCCGCAATCCTCCGGACTGTTGACGAAGCCCCGGTCGCCCCAGGGAGCCGTTCCCTTGCGCACCTGCTTGACGATTTCCCGGTCGAAAACATCCCGGCGGTGACTGCAGCCCACCCCCTTCAGGACGGACTTCAGCAGGGCGGCAGGCTCCGCTTCCAGCGGGAAATCCATCCGCGGGAATTCCGTATCCACGACGGCCACTTCCGGATTCTTGCCTTTGACTGCCAGGCGGTTGTCTGCCGTCACGGCCGGCTGTCCCTCGACAAAATTGCCCTGCACGAAATAGCGGCTCGTCCCGTCGTCGGAGACATTCAGGATATGGTCGGGATGGTCCGTGCCGGGACCGGCCTTGTAGTAGTTGTAGCAGAAATTGATCTTGCCGCCGCGGCCGCCGCCGTAGGCCGGCATGAAGCCCCAGTTGTAGACCACATTGCCGCGGTAGTCCACATTCTCCGTCCCTTCGACGGAGGAGAAACGGGGATTGCGGCTGGAGTGGTGGGCTAGCAGGTTGTGGTGGAAAGTCGCGTTGAGTCCGCCCCAGATGCCGCCGAAGCCGTGCTGTCCCTTGGTGTGCTTGGACGCACGCAGGCTGCAGGCGATCAGGCACCACTGCACCGTCAGGTTCTCGGTCTTGTAGATGGACAGGCATTCGTCGATGGACCAGGAGGCGCTGACGTGGTCGAGGATGACGTTCTTCTGTCCGTAGCGGCCGCCGCCCACTGCATCGGAGTCGTGGGTGTATTTGTCGCCCAGCCGGCAGCGGATGTAGCGCACGATGACGTTGCTGGCGTCGATGGTGAACTGGCAGTCGCACAGGCAGATGCCGTCGCCCGGCGCGCTTTGCCCGGCGATGGTGATGTCATCGTTCTCGATGCGCAGTGGCGTCTCCAGGTGGATGTCGCCGTCCACTTCGAAGACCACGATACGCGGCCCGCTGGCCTCCACGGCTTCCCGGAGGCTTCCGGGGCCATGGTCATCCAGGTTGGTCACGATCATCACCCGGCCGCCGCGGCCGCCGGTGGTGTATTTCCCGAAGCCTTCGGCTCCGGGGAAAGCGAGGGGTTGTGCGGTGGCCGCCAGGCACATGCCCAGGGCCAGCAGGGAAAGGAGAAATGATTTCATGGCGGAGAATAATTGGTCGTCTTTTGCACAAAGATAACCAAAAACCTTATAATCTCCCGAAAAATCCTCAAGCCGCCGTGCGCAGTCCCGGCCTTGGTCAGAACGATTCCAGCAATCGCACGACTTCTTGGTAAGACAGGCCTGTGACGCGGGCGATCTGGGCGACATCGGCGCTGAACCTGCGTTTGATCTGATCGACGACAACCTTCCTTTCCTCTTCACACAAGTCTATTATCGTCCATTTCCCGAACAGGGAACGGCACAGATCCGGAATGCCGGCCAGGATGACCTTGTCCTGGAACGAGGGAAGATTCGTGTCCGTCCGTGCCAGAACCTGTCGCGCCTTGGAAGAATTCTGAAGAAAAAAGCTCATCCGCTTCGGCGTCCGGAACAATCCTTCCACAAACTTGACGCCGACATAAGAACGCGGGCAAATGTAGCCATCGGCGAGAATCCAATCCGAAGGCAGTCTCACTTTGCTGTGCAGGCACTTGATACGGCTCCTGGCTGTCATGCTCCCCAGGGGCCGGCCTTTGGGGGCTTCGACCTGAAAGAATGTCCTCCCCGTCCCCCACGGGTATTCTGAAGGATGTGTACAGTTATTTGCGGCTACACTATTCATCTGTACATATGCGATTGCCCTTTCAATGGATTCAGCCTCGGGAGAAAGGAAGCGGATGTCAACATCATTCCGGCGAAGCAGTTCCTGCGTTCCGTACTTTATATTCAGGTATCTGGAGTAAACCCGTTTGAATTCCGTGATGAAGCGGACTGCTTCATCTTCAGAGCATGCCAGAACAAAGTGCACGTGATTGGACATCAGGATAAAGGCAAGTACGCAAATGCCCAGGGAGAACGAAACGGATGCAACGTAATTCATCCCTGCCTTGAAGTCTTCCTCATCCCGGAACCAGACATGTGTCTCGAGATGAGATGTGGTGATCAGAAAACAAGTCATAGTTAATCAAGTTTTAGTTCAGGTCCACTCCCGCCGGAACTGTTCTCTAAAGGTAACGACATTCCCGTTATCTTCCAAATACCGTCGTCGTATTTCCGCCCGGGCAGGCCGTGACTGCTCCCTGCGTCCAAAGTATTGGCCCGCAGGGAGCAAAAACGGCTGAAAATGCGCCCCGCGGGCCCGAGGATGGGACGCGAGGCGCAGTCAGTCAAGCCTAGAAGGAGTAGTTGGTGATGATATTCAGCCAGAGCTTTCCGCCGAGTCCCAATGCCGGGGCATTGAGGTTGCGGGCCACTTCAGCGGACAGGATGAAGTTCTCATTCCAGGCGAGCTTGAGGCCGATGCCGGGGGACATCACGAAGGTCTGGGCTCTGTGGCGCATTTCTTCGTTGGCCTGCGTGCTGGCGAGGTCGAGGGTGGCCAGGTACATCTGCTCCTGCCGGTAGGGCTTGGTGATCATGCCGAAATCGAAGAACGGGTTGGTCGCCAGATAGAAGTCCTGGTGGAACAGCTGGAACTTGAAGAGCTTGATGCGCAGCTCCAGGTTCGCCCAGGCGAAGCCGTCCGCGAGGATGCGGTTCTCGTATAGGCCGCGGAGGGTGCTGTTGCCGCCCAGCCCTTCCGACATCATGCGCCGGGGTACCATCTGCGGCACGTTCTGCTGGATATAGAAGGGCGCATTGCCCCAGGTGTGCTGGAAGCCGATGTGATAGGCGAAGACCGGATCTCCGGCGGCGATGAATCCCACCGGGATGCTGACGAAATGGGAGAAATTGGCGCACAGGCGCAGGTAGGCATGTCCGCCGCCGGTGAAATCGGGTGCTCCGTTGAGGAAGATGTCGGCGTTGATGCCGCGGTTGGGGGCCGCCTCGATGTCCCGGCTGTTGTAGGCAAGGCCGGCGCGCAGTTCCAGCACGTGTCCTCCGTCTTTCTCTTTCTGGTCGATGAGGCCTCGGCTGATGTATTGACTGTAGAGGGTGTTGCCGGGGTCTGCCTTGAATTTGCTCCCGTCGAACGTGCCGGTCTTGTAGTACCAGTATGTGACGCCCGCCGCCCAGTTGAGCGGCCCGGAGATAACGCCCTGCACATTGGCGAATGCCTGGAAGAAAGACCGCTGCATGCTGTTGAAACGCAGGAAGCTGCCGTCCTCCAGTTTCTTGTTCAGGTCCGGATCATAGACGCTGGCGGCGCCGTTGTAGCCATAGAACTGGTAGAGCGGGTCGCTGACGTAGACGGCAGATACCGTCAGGCGCATCGAAGGGATCAGGTATTTGCTGTCGTAGGACAGGCGGAAGCGGGAGCGGCCTTTGGTGAAGTGGGAGGCCTCGAAAGAAATCTTGTGCAGGGGGTCCGGATAGGTCGTGCCGTCGCCGTAGTTGTAGATGTCGCCGAACACGCCGTACTGGAAGCCGTTGTTGGAATCGTAGGACACGGCAGGGAAGGGGCTGACCTTCCAGCCGGTCTTGACGGCCTTTTCTTGCGCAAATGCTCCTGCTGCGGTCAGCAGCAGGAGCATTTGAAGGCAGAGGATGCGTTTCATCTTTTATTGGATGAAGGCGACGATCTCACCCTTGGCGACCTTCTTGCCCTGGGAGGCGGTCACCGCGACGACCTGTCCGTCCACGGCGGGGAGGAGTTCCTCCATTCCGTACCAGGTCTGGACATAGCCGCAGGGCTTGCCGGCGGAGACTTTCGTCCCGACGGCGGGAGCGGCGGAAGGACCGTCCACGTCGACCTGCCAGAGCATCTGGCCGGCGACGGGAGCCTGGACGGGCGTAGCCTTGGGGTACTTGGCCACAATGGCATCGATGTCGAACTCCGGCATCTCCACGACGGCGCGCTTGACGACGATCGGGGCGCCGGCTTTCTCCTTGAAGGCCTCGAGGTCCTTGTTGAAGCGCTCTTTCGCCACGCCGCTCTTGTAGTCGCGGTACTGGCGCTCGTGCATCGCCATCTCGAAGAGTTCTTCGTCGTCCTCGCCGAAGTCCCAGCCTTCTTCCTTCATCATCTGGCGGAACTTGGGGAGTTCGTCGGGATACTCGTCCTGCGGGTTGCCGGTGTAGAACTCCATGCCTTTTTCCTTGGCCAGGGCGATGATCTCCGGAGCGAGCTCTCCGGGCAGTTTGCCCATCTTGCCGAGGATCATGCCCCAGGTGTCCTTATCGATCGTGCTGAAGCGCGGCTTGTTCTGCGCCATGGCGAGGAGGTTCATCAGGGCCGTGTTCTTGACATACTGGCTGAACGGGGTCACGAGGGGCGGATAGCCCAGGCGCGGCCAGACGTATTCCACTTCGTTGAAAAGCTGGACCATCAGGGAGTCGAGGCTGCTCTCGGGTTTGCCGTTGGCGCGCTCGGAGGCGTTGATGGCGGCTTTGAAGCCGGTCAGGTCGGCCATCATCGAGCCCATCATGCCGCCCGGCAGGCCGCAGCCGACGAGCAGGGAGGTCATCTGGGCGTTGGTCGGGTTGATCCAGTAGCCGAGGAAGTCGTCGATGAATTCCTGGGTGAGGCGGCGGACTTCCATGTAGGCGTCCATGTTGATGTCCTTGACCAGGAAGCCGTCGGCCTTCATCATCTGCTGGATGGTGATCACGTCCGGGTGGACCTTGCCCCAGGAGAGGGGTTCGACGGCGACATCGAGGTAGTCGGCGCCGGCGCGGGCGACCTCCAGCATCGAGGCGGGGGAGAATCCCGGGCCGCTGTGGCCGTGGTACTGGACCTTGATGTGCGGATGATTTTTCTTGATGCCGGCGACGATCTGGCCGAGCTCGGTCGGACGGCCTACGCCGGCCATGTCCTTGAGGCAGATCTCGTCGGTGCCGTATTCGACAAGCTGCTCCACCAGCTTGAGGTAGTACTCGACGGAGTGGACCGGGGAGTGGGTGATGGACAGGGCTGCCTGCGAGATCATGCCGCCTTTCTTGGCGTATTCGATGGAAAGTTTGAGGTTGCGCGGGTCGTTCAGGCCGCAGAACGAACGGGCGATGTCCGTGCCCTGCTTTTTCTTGACCTTGAACATCAGCTCGCGCACGTCCGCGGGGACCGGATACATCCGGAGGGCGTTGAGGCCGCGCTCCAGCATGTGGGTCTGGATGCCTGCCTTGTGGAAGGGAGCCGTCCACTTGCGGACCGAGATGTTCGGGTTCTCTCCGTAGAGGAGGTTCACCTGCTCGAACGCGCCGCCGTTGGTCTCCACGCGGTCGAAGCATCCCATGTCGATGATGGCCGGGGCGACCCGGACCAGTTGGTCAACCCGCGGCTGGTATTTGCCGGAGGACTGCCACATGTCCCTGTAAACGAGGGAAAACTTTATCTCTTTTGCCATAATTCGGTAATTGGTCAAATCTGCAATCTTACAAAGATAGTAAATTTATTTGTCGTCCCCGCTTGCATTGAAAAAATAATTTTGTACCTTTGTCACTCCTTCTGAATATGGTGCGATTAGTTCAGTTGGTAGAGCACCAGATTGTGGTTCTGGGTGTCGTGGGTTCGAGCCCCACATCGCACCCCAAAGCACGAGGATGACTAATAAGTCCGCAGGACTTTGAGGTCATCCTCTTTTCTATTAGTCGTCCGGTCAGCCACAGGCATCCGGGCTGACGTCGGGAAAGGGCGGGTCTGTCCGCTTCGTTTGCTGGACGGCTGACTCCTCCTTCTT
>JAFTCB010000023.1 GCA_017454905.1 Bacteroidales bacterium | reverse complement strand
CCGGAGCACGGGCCCCTACTCCCTGGTCACCCAGCAGCCTCTGGGCGGCAAGGCCCAGTTCGGCGGCCAGCGCTTCGGCGAGATGGAGGTGTGGGCGTTGGAGGCCTACGGCGCCGCCAACACCCTGCAGGAGATCCTGACCGTGAAGTCCGACGACGTGGTGGGCCGTGTGAAGACCTACGAGAGCATCGTCAAGGGCGACAACGCCAAGACGGCGGGCGTCCCCGAATCCTTCAAGGTCCTCATCAAGGAGCTCCAGTCCCTGGCCCTGGACGTGAAGGTCCTGGGCGAGGATCGGAACGAGATCGAGATCACCGAGGACGACGAGGACGATCTCAGGCCCATGGACATCAACATCTCCGGCATCGAGGATATGCCCGATCTGCCGGCGGATGAGGACGGCAAGGACGAGGATGAGGACGAGTTCGGCGACGAGGACGACTTCGGCGGCGACGAAGACTTCGGCGAGTTCGACGAGGGCGGCGAAGGCGCGCTCCTTCGGGACGACGGCGGTCTGGACGACCTGCTGGGCGGTCTCGCGGACGATATCGACAACGGCGATTTGGACTTGGACTAAGGTAGGCTGGGTAAAGGAGAAAAGGAATGTTTAATCTCACTGATTTTGACGCGCTGCAGATCGGCCTTGCTTCCCCCGAGAAGATTTTGGAATGGTCTCACGGCGAGGTAAAGAAGCCCGAAACCATCAACTACCGCACGTTGAAGCCCGAGCGGGACGGTCTGTTCTGCGAGCGTATCTTCGGACCCACCAAGGACTGGGAGTGCCACTGCGGCCGCTACAAGCGGGGCCGCTACAAGGGCATCGTCTGCGAAAAGTGCGGCGTGGAAGTGACCCGCGCCAAGGTGCGCCGGGAGCGGATGGGCCACATCGATCTGGCTGTGCCGGTGAGCCATATCTGGTATTTCAAGGGCATCCCCTGCCGGATGAAGATGCTCCTGGACATGAGCCCCAAGGCCCTGGAGCAGGTGCTCTATTTCGCCGCCTTCGTGGTCATCGATCCCGGTGAAACCACCCTGCAGAAGAAGCAGATCCTCACCGATCGGGAGTATCGGGAGTATCAGGAGCAGTTCGGTCCCAAGAGCTTCCGCGCCGGCATGGGCGCCGAGGCCATCCGGGAGCTCCTGGCCGAGATCAATCTCGAAGAGCTCCGCGATCAGCTCCGCAAGGAGATCGAGACCTCCGGCGGCCAGAAGCACACCAACGCCGTGAAGCGGCTCGAGGTGGTGGAAGCCTTCATCAAGAGCGGCAACCGCCCCGAATGGATCATTCTGACCAAGCTGCCGGTGATCCCCCCCGATCTTCGGCCCATGGTCCAGCTGGACGGCGGCCGGTTCGCCACCAGCGATCTCAACGACCTGTATCGCCGGGTCATCAACCGGAACAACCGGTTGAAGCGGCTCTTGGAGCTCCGGGCCCCCGACATCATCGTCCGCAACGAGAAGCGGATGCTGCAGGAGGCGGTGGATGCCCTCATCGACAACGGCCGCCGCTCCCGCCCCGTCACGGGCCCCGGCAACCGCCCCTTGCAGTCCCTGTCCGACATGCTCCGCGGCACGCAGGGCCGGTTCCGTCAGAACCTGCTGGGCATGCGCGTG
>JAFTCB010000003.1 GCA_017454905.1 Bacteroidales bacterium | reverse complement strand
GCCACGACACCGGAACTGTTGTGGACCTTGTTGCGCAAATACCTCATCCTTGGATCATTGATCTTTGTCGCTTCTATTCCACTCAGTGTCTGGATCATCGATCGCTGGCGGGGACAGTTCGCAGAACAGGCCCCCGTTCCCATCTGGATTTTCCTGTTGACATGGGTGCTCGTCCTGGGAATGACCTCCGCTGTCATCTCCACGATGTCCTTTACCATCTTGAACACCAATCCAACGGAGGAACTGAAGAAAGAATAGGTTTTTCATAAGCGCGATTAAACTTAAACATTTTTCGAATCTGCCGTCATCTCAAAGGAGGTGGCGGCAGTTGGCATTTTGAGTGTTGTGATCATTCCGGGCTTGCCCGGAAATTGTCGTCAAAAAAGGGTACGGGGTAACTCAATACCCCCTGATGTATAAACACAGGGGAGAGTTGCCACGAAAACAAGCAAGCTGGAGATGGCACTATTTCTTGATCAGGACTTTCCATCGCCCGGTTTTACGGCCTTCTTTACGCTCAAGATATCCGTCTCTTTGGAGTTTGTTCAGATGGTATTTCACGCCATCGGGAGTCAGATCAAGAATCGGAGCCAGAGCCTGACGGGTCAAATATGGATCCTCTATCAGTAAGTCGAGAATCTTTTGGGCAGTCTCGCCGATGGGTTTTGGGGTAGTGGAAGATTTCTTTTGGGTAGTCTTTTGGGTAGTGTTTCCAGTCTTAGGTGTGGATTCTTCGTCAATGATGGGATTGCGGCGCTGGGCGAGATTTGCTCAGGCGCTGCGCGCCTTCGCACTTCTCGTGCTGTCCGGGAGCAATCGCCGTGCAGGTGGGCCCGAAGGGCCCTGTTTCCGTATAGGAGCGGGCGGACGAAAGCGAGCTTTCGGTCCGGTCCGCTCCTATACGGAAATGCCGCGCTTTTCAGCGCGGCACCTGCTTGCGATTGCATAGCGCGGAGAGGACGAGATTCGAACTCGTGATACGGTTACCCGTATGCAGGTTTAGCAAACCTGTGGATTCAGCCACTCTCCCACCTCTCCAGTCAACCATCCGGTCGGTTTCCAAACTTGGAATTCTCCGTTTTGGGATGACAAAGTTACAACAATTTATTTGTTTTCCAAGTATTTTTTCCCAGTGAGGATCTGGAGGATTTTGCGGGCGACGTCGCTGTTTTCCTGGGTGCCGGCAAATTCGCGGGAGCGGGGGCCGTAGGCGAAGAGGGGGACCATCATCGGGGTGTGGCCTTTGGAGGCGAAGATGCCGCGGGCGTAGCCGGTTCCGGGTTCGGCTTTGGAGAGGATGGTGGCGCCGGTCTCGTGGTCGGCGCTGATGATGACGAGGGTGTGGCCGTCGCGCTCGGCGAAGCGGACGGCAGCTTCGATGGCTTTGTCGAAGTCGAGGGTTTCGCTGACGGCGCCAGGGAAGTCGTTGGCGTGTTCGCATTTGTCGATGCGGGCGCCTTCGACCATCAGGAAGAATCCCTTCCGGCTGCGCTCGGAGAGGTATTCGATGGCCATTTCCGTGGTGGCGGGGAGGTAGTCGCCCCGGTCGAGGGTGACGGTCTTCGGCAGGTACAGCAGGCGCTCGGAGTCATTTGCGTCGTCGTCATCGGGGTCATAGACCACCGTGTAGCGGCGGCGGATTTCTTCCTGCGTGGCGAAGGGCAGGCCCTCGAAGGTGGCCTGCGTGCCGGCGGAGGCGAAAAGGAGGCTGCTGCCGGGCAGGTCGGCCCAGATCTCGTCTTTCATCCCGCGGGCGGGCTGATGCGCGAAGAAGGCCGCGGGGGTGGCGCCGTTGAGGTCGTCCGTGGAGAGCACGCCGCAGGCGTAGCCCAGCGGGGCGAGGATCTCGGGGATGTTGGGGATGACCTCTTTGGCCGGGTTCATGCCGAGGTAGCCGTTGTTGGTCTTCTGCCCCGTGGCGTAGGCTGTGCCGGAGGCTGCGGAGTCCGTGGTGAAGTTGTCGGCGGACTGGGTGCGCACGAAGCCGACGGTGCGCAGCTTGGTCATCGTGAGTTCGCCGCCGTTGGCGTACATGGCGGCGTTGACGGCGCCGACGCCCATGCCGTCGCCGATGAGCAGGATGACGTTGCGAACGCGCCGGTGGCTGCCGTCCACGGCAAAGGACGGGGTGTAGGAGCCCTGGTGGATGGCGTGGGTCTCGCCGGCCGCGGCCTTGACTTCAGTGTTCGGGGCCTGGGCGGAGAGGGTGAGCGCGGCGCAGAGCAGCGCGGGGAGCAGGAGGAGTTTTTTGTACATACTAACGGTTATTTGATCCAGATCTCGTCGATGAAGATGAAGCCGGGGCTGCCGGCGCCGGGGTGCCAGTCGGGGATGGTGCCGATGTTGCGGGCGAAGACCTTGACGTAGCGGGCCCGGGTGTCCGCCGGGATTTCGCAGTCCCAGATGCGCACTTCGTAGTCGCGCTCGTCCATGGTGTTGTCCACGCGTGCGACGGGGGTGAAGTGTTCGCCGTCCTGCGAGACGGAGAATTCCACGTAGCGCGGCATCCAGATCCAGGAACGGGCGTCCTGGCAGAAGCCGGCGCCGATCAGGCGGACGGGGCGCTCGGAGCGCAGGTCCACGACGGCTTCGAAGTCGGTGTCCTGGTAGCCCTGCCAGCCGCCGGTACGCCAGTTGAGGCGGCCGCGGTAGCCGTCGATGAGCCCTTCGTCGCCGCCGGCGGTGTACTGGCGGCTGTAGCGGGAGCGGATGGAGATGTCGCGGTCGCGGGCGATCTGGTGGACGGCGCAGCGGGTGGTGAAGCTGCGGCGTTCGCCGATCTGTGCATAGGCTTCCATCTCGCAGGCTTCGCGGACGGTGAAGGGGCCCCGGTAGGACTGGAAGGCCCCGCTGCCGGTGCGGTACCAGATCTCGCCTTCGCCCGTGAGGGAGACGGACAGGGAGTCGGTGAAGATGTCGCCTTCGAGCACGAAGGCCGGGTTGGTGACGATGGTCTTGGGGATGCGGGTGAGAGATCCTTCGCTGTGTTCAGCAGGGCAGAGGCCCGGGCAGACGGGGTAGCGTCCCAGGGCGCTGAGCACGTACCAGGCGGACATCTGGCCGCAGTCGTCGTTGCCGCAGAGGCCGTCCGGGCCGGAGCCGTAGAGCGTCTCCAGGATCTGGTCCACGCGCGCCTGCCGCTTGTCGGGGCGTCCGGCGTAGTCGTAGAGATAGGCCACGTGGTGGCTGGGCTCGTTGCCCTGGGCGTATTGGCCGATGGTGCCCGTGATGTCGGCCTGGGTGCGGCCGGTGTTGCCCTCCGGGCCGCCGAACATCCCGTCCAGGCGCTGCTCCAGGGCTTCCGGCCCGCCGAGGGCTTCGATCAGCCCCCCGAGGTCCTGGGGCACGAAGAGGCTGTACTGCCAGGAGTTGGCTTCGGTGTAGTGGTTGTTGACTTCGCGCGGGTCGAAGGGGGTGAGCCAGCGGCCGTTCAGCCGGGCGCGCATGAAGCCCGTTTCGGGGTCGAAGACGTTGCGCCAGTATTGCGCGGAGGTCATGTATTCTTCGTAGAGGTCCTGGCGTCCCAGGTATTTCGCGACCTGCGCGGTGCACCAGTCGTCGTAGGCGTATTCGAGGGTCTTGGAGACGCTCTCGTGCTCATCGTCGGCGAGCACGAGGCCGTTGGCGCGGAAGCTGTCCAGACCGAATTCCGGCCGCTTCGAGGAGGCCACCAGGGCCTCCAGCGCTTTCTCTACGTCGAAGTCGGTGAAGCCGCGTGCGAGGGCATCGGCGATCACCGGGGCGGCGTTGTAGCCGATCATGCAGTTGGTCTCGTAGCCCCAGAGTTCCCAGACGGGGAGCTTGCCGCATTCGTCGTAGACGGACAGGAAGGTCTTCAGGAAGTCCATGCTCCGCTCGGGCTCGATCTCCCAGAGCAGCGGGTGCTCGCCGCGGAAGGTGTCCCACAGCGAGAGGACGGTGTAGCGCTCCCAGCCGTCGGCGCGGTGGACCCGGCGGTCCATGCCGCGGTATTCGCCGTTGGCGTCAGAGTAGAGCGAGGGGTGGATGCCCGTGTGGTAGAGGGCGGTGTAGAAGCGGCGCAGGTGCTCTTCGTCGCACCAGGGGCAGTCCAGTTTGCCGAGGTACTGCTCCCAGGCGGCCTGCGTGGCGGCGCGCTGCGCTTCGAAGCCGGCGGATTGCTCCGAGAGCAGGTTCTGCCGGGCGTTTTCCTCCGAGACGGAAGAGATGCCCACGCGTACGGTGATGGTCCGCGCGCTGCGCGGGAAACGCAGCACCGCCCGGCGGCCGTCGTCCTGCAGCCTGCAGCGGAGCGGGGCGGAGAATTCCATCCAGAAATAGACGTCCTGCCCGCGCGCCCAGCTGCTGGACTGCCGCCAGCCGCTGACGGCCGTGCGTCCCTGCGGAGTGATGCGCCAGGCGTCCAGCGGGTCGCGGTGGCGCAGGTCGAGGGTGATCTCCGGCTGCGCCCCGGCGGGGAAGGTGTATTCGTGGATGCCGACGCGCCTGCCGGCGGTGAGCCGCACGAGCACCTGCGGGCCGTCCAGGAAGACTTCGTAGTAGCCGGGGGCGGCCTTTTCCCGCGCATGCGAGAAGCGGGAGGGCTCCCGGCCGGGCAGCAGGAGGATGTCGCAGAGGTCGTCGCAGCCGGTGCCGCTCAGGTGCGTGTGGCTGAATCCGTAGATGACGGAGTCGCTGTAGTGGTAGCCGCTGCAGCCGTCCCAGTCGCCTGCCTTGGGGCGGGTGTCCGGCCCCAGCTGGACCATCCCGAAGGGCGCGGTGGCGCCGGGGAAGGTGTGCCCGTGGGCGTCCGTGCCGACGAAGGGATTGACATAGGAGACCAGGGAGGCGAGGAGGAGGGTCAGGAGCTGGATCATGTGGCGCGCGGATCGTTTCTGCTGGGATTATTCGTGCGAAGCGAAGCGCTGCTCTGCCAGCGCTTCGTATTTCGTACCCGGACGGCCGTAGTTGGCGTAGGGGTAGATGGAGATGCCGCCGCGCGGGGTGAAGAAGCCCGTGACCTCGATGTACTTGGGGTCCATCAGCCGGATCAGGTCCTTCATGATCGTGTTCACGCAGTCTTCGTGGAAATCGCCGTGGCTGCGGAAGCTGAACAGGTAGAGCTTGAGGCTCTTGCTCTCGACCATCCGCACGTCGGGGATGTAGCTGATACGGATCTCGGCGAAGTCCGGCTGTCCCGTGATGGGGCACAGCGTGGTGAACTCCGGGCAGTTGAAGCGTACCCAGTAGTCGTTGTCGCGGTGCTTGTTCTCGAAGGTCTCGAGTACGCCGGGATCATAATCCTGGCTGTAGGCAGTCTTGCGGCCCAGGGCCTGCAGGTCGTCCTTGGTTCTGTCCATTGATTAGATGTCTTTGATTCTGAAAGGGTTGTAGGAGATGTGCTCGTCGTAGGTGTCGATCCCTTCCACGGCCTTGACGCGGCGTACGAACCAGGTGGTCACCGGGAGTACGATGATCTCGTAGAGGACCTTGGCACAGACCTGCGTCACGGCCAGCTGGAGCACGGCGCCCAGGGGCATCACGCCGGTGAACACGATCGGGAAGAAGATGACCGAGTCGGCCAGTTCGCCGCCGAGCGAGGAGAGGATGGCGCGGACAGCGAATCCCTTGCCGTGGGATGCCACTTTCATCCGGCTCATGATCCAGGCGTTGACGGAGGAGCCGCAGAAGAAGGCGATCAGCGAGGCGGCCGTGGTCTTGGGTACCATCGAGAACAGGCTGTTGAAGCTCTCGGCCACGGGCTTGCTCCCGTCCTGGAGCGGCGCGGGCAGCCAGCAGATCAGCTGGGCCATCATCGCCACGAAGAAGCTGAGCAGGAAGGCCAGCCAGATGACGAAGCGCGCCTTGCGGTAGCCGTACACCTCCGTGATGCAGTCATTGAGGATATATGACACCGGGAACAGCAGCACGGCACCGGAGAGCTGCAGGGGCAGCCCGGCGACCTGCCAGAGACGCGGAACGAAGAAATTGGAAGTGATGAGGCAGACGATCAGCGAGACTGCCATCACCAGGAATCGGGTGGTGAAAACTTTTTTTGACATTTTTCCTTGTTTTTTTACGTGGTTTCAAGAACACAGGGTCCGCCTCCTGTCAAATCCGGAGGCGGATCCCTTTTTATCTCTAGACTTCGACGGCGGAGTTGAACTCCTGGAGGAAGCGCATGTCATTCTCGAAGTAGTGGCGCAGGTCGTTGACCCGCCACTTGAGCATCGCGATGCGCTCCAGGCCCATTCCGAAGGCGAAGCCGGTGTATTTCTTGGAGTCGATCCCGCTGGCCTCGAGCACGTTGGGGTCCACCATGCCGCAGCCCAGGATCTCCAGCCAGCCGGTCCCCTTGCAGATGTTGCAGCCCTTGCCGTGGCAGATGTTGCAGCTGACGTCCACCTCGGCGGACGGCTCGGTGAAGGGGAAGAAGGACGGCCGCATCCGGATCTCGGTCTCGGGACCGAACATCTCCCGGGCGAACAGCAGGATGGCCTGCTTGAGGTCGGCGAAGGTCACGTTCTCGTCGATGTAGAGGCCTTCGACCTGGTGGAAGATGCAGTGGGCACGGGCACTGATGGCCTCGTTGCGGAACACGCGGCCCGGGCAGATCACGCGGATCGGCGGTTTCATCCGCTCCATCGTGCGCACCTGCACGCTGGAGGTGTGGGTGCGGAGCAGCAGCGGGTTGGGATGGCCGGTGGACACGAAGAAGGTATCCTGCATGTCGCGGGCCGGATGGTTCGGCGGGAAGTTGAGCGCCTCGAAGACATGGTAGTCGTCCTCCACTTCGGGGCCCTCGGCCACGTCGTAGCCGAATTTGCGGAAGATATCCACGATCTCCTGGCGGACGATGGACACCGGGTGGCGGGAGCCCAGCTCCAGCGGGTCGCCCGGCATCGTGAGGTCCTCGCGGGGACCTTCCTTGCCGCCCTCTTCGCCGACCGTTTCGCGGAGACGGTCGATCGTCTCCATGGCGGCGTTCTTGAGCTCGTTGAGCGTGCGGCCGAACTCGCGCTTCATCTCCTTGTCCACGGAGCGGAACTCGTCGAACAGCGCGGTGATCTCACCTTTCTTGCCGAGGAAGCGCACCCGCGCCTCTTCGACTTCCTTCTGGGTCTTGCACTGGAGCGACTTCAGCTCCGCAAGCACCTTGTCGATATCTTCTCTTTTCATATTACTGTCGTTTGGCCGCGCGCTTGTCGCGGGACTTCTTTTCCCGGGCGGCCCCGGTCTTGAGATACTTGTTCCACTGGGCCTCGTTGAAGACCTTGTGCAGGGCGTTGTAGATCTGCTCGGACCACTTGTCCTGGGTGCGGATGTAGAGGTCGGAGTTGGTCATCTTGGCGTCGCGCAGACCCTTGAGCTCCTCGCGCATCGCACTGTAGTCGTGGGTGAGGATGGAGTCCAGGTAGAAGGTCTGCCAGTCCTCCAGGTCCAGCAGGTCGGTGTAGCTGTCGACCTGGCGGTCGATGGCTTCGCGGAGCTGCTTGAGTTCTTCTTCTTCGCTCTGGGGCTGCTGCTGTGCACCGGCCCACAAAGGCAGGAGCAACAAGGCGCTAATCCCGAAAAATTTTATAGCTTTGTACTTCATACTGCGTGAGATTCCGGCTCAAGCCCGGAATGACATTGAACTGCAAATTTATAAAGAAAAGATAAAATGCGAAAATTTCTGTGCACCATCCTTGCCCTGGCGCTGCTTGCCGCCGGCCGTACGGACGCCTGTACGAACGTGATCGTCACCCCCGGAGCCAGCGCCGACGGCTCCAGCATCATCTCCTACGCTGCCGATTCCCACATGCTCTTCGGCGAACTGTATTTCCGGCCCGCCGGGCGTTTCGCCGCGGGCAGCCGGCTCGCGATCCGCGAGTGGGATACGGGCAAGCCGCTGGGCAGCATCGCCCAGGTGGAGCGCACCTGGCAGACGGTCGGCAACATGAATGAGCACCAGCTCATCATCGGGGAGACCACCTGGGGCGGCCGCGAAGAGCAGGTCAACGCCGACGGCGTGATGGACTACGGCTCCCTGATCTACATCACCCTGCAGCGCGCCCGGACGGCGCGGGAGGCCATCCAGACCATCGTGGACCTGGCCAACACCTACGGCTACCCTTCCGAAGGCGAGACTTTCTCCATCGCCGATCCGCAGGAGGCCTGGGTCATGGACCTCGTGGGCAAGGGCAGCGAGAAGGGCATTGTGTGGGTGGCGCGCCGCATTCCCGACGGATACATCTGCGCCCACGCCAACCAGGCCCGCATCACCCGTTTCCCGCAGGACGACCCGGAGAACTGTCTCTTCGCGCCGGACGTGATCAGTTTCGCCCGCGAGCAGGGCTGGTACGAGGGGAGCGATGCGGATTTCAGCTTCCGCGATGTGTACAATCCCCTGGATTTCGGCGGAGCCCGGGCTTGCGACGCCCGCGCCTGGAGCGCCTTCAACATCCTGGGCAAGGGGACTTTCACCTACGAGGAGAACGGGCAGACCGTCTCCCGTCCCGCCGCCGACTGGCTGGACTACGCGATGGGTTATGACCTGCAGGGCGAGATGCCCCTCTGGATCAAGCCCGCCGGTAAGGTGAGCGTCAAGGACGTGGCCGACGTGATGCGCGACCACTACGAGGGGACCCCGATGGACATGACCACCGACATCGGCGCGGGCGGCAACGCCCTGCCGTACCGCTGGCGTCCGATGGGCTTCGACTGGGAAGGCAAGCATTTCGTCAATGAGCGCGCCATCGCCACGCAGCAGACGGGCTTCTGGTTCGTCGCCCAGGCGCGCGGCTGGCTGCCCGACGAGGTGGGCGCCTTGATCTGGTTCGGCTGCGATGATGCCGCCACTTCCTACCTGACCCCGGTCTATGCCAATACCCGGGCGGTGCCCGAGTGCCTGCGCGAAGGCAACGGCGACATCCTCCACTACAGCCCGACCTCGCAGTTCTGGATGTGCAACCGCGTGGCCAACGCCTGCTACAAGATGTACGACCGGATGGCGCCGGTGGCCCGCGAGGCCGCCGACCGCTTCGAGCGCGACCAGCTGGAGCGCGCCGTCCCGGAGATGGATGCCCGCCTGGCGAAGCTCGTGGAGCGCGGCCGCATCCGCAAGGCCCGCAAGCTGATGACGAAATACAGCGTGGAGACGGCCCAGAAGCAGTTCGCCGCCTGGACGAAGCTTGAGGAGCTGCTGCTCGTCAAGTTCATCGACGGCAACATCAAGGCCCAGGCCGAAGACGGTTCCTTCCTGCATACCGAGCATGGTCCCGGCTTCCCCGACAAGCTGGAATACGGCGGCTACAACGATATCTGGAAGGCCGCCGTGGCCCGCGACCCCCACGCCGCAATCCTTGAATCCAAATAACCATCAACCAATAACCAGCATGAACAACAAACTCTTGAAAGCCGGTGCCCTCGTGGCTGCAGGATCCGCCCTGGCGGGCTGCGGCCAGAAGCAGGAGGCGCAGCGGCCCAACGTGGTCTTCATCCTCGCCGACGATCTCGGCTGGGGCGACCTCGGCTGCTATGGGCAGCAGCTCATCGAGACGCCCAACATCGACGCGCTCGCAGGCACGGGCATCCGTTTCACGCAGTGCTACTCTGGCACGGCGGTCAGCGCTCCGTCCCGCTCCTGCCTGCTCACCGGCACGCACAGCGGCCACACCGCCATCCGCGGCAACCTGCCCGCCAAGGGCCGTCCCGGCATCCCGGAGGGCCAGCAGGAGCTTCCTGCCGACAGCCGCACCATCTTCCATGATTTCCGCGACGCGGGCTACCGCACCGGCGCCTTCGGCAAATGGGGCCTCGGCTACATCACCACAGAGGGCAATCCGGCTGCGATGGGCGTGGACCAGTTCTTCGGCTACAACTGCCAGACCCTCGCCCATAGCTACTATCCCGACCACCTTTGGGAGAACGATACCAAGATCTTGCTCGAGGACAATGTCCCCGAGATCCCGTACGGGCAGGGCACCTACAGTGCGGACCTGATCCACCGGAAGTCCTTGGAGTTCATGGAACAGGCCGTCGCCGACGGCAAATCCTTCTTCATGTGGTATCCGACCACCATCCCCCATGCCGAGCTGATCGTGCCGGAGGATGAGATCATCGCGAAGTACCGCGAAAAGTTCCCCGAGGAGACGCCCTGGGCCGGTCAGGACCAGGGACACCCGCGTTTCCGCATCGGCGGTTACGGCTCTTGCGCGGAGCCGCATGCCACCTTCGCCGCGATGGTCACGCGCCTGGACAAGTATGTCGGCGAGCTGGTCGCGAAACTCAAGGAGCTGGGGGTGTATGACAATACGATCATCCTCTTCGCCAGCGACAACGGGCCTCACCAGGAGGGCGGTGCCGATCCGGACTTCTTCAACTCCAACGGTCCCTGGCGCGGCTACAAGCGCGACCTCTACGAGGGTGGCGTCCGCGTGCCGATGATCGTCTCCTGGCCGGGCCACATCACCCCGGGTACCGAGTCCGATTTCGTCTGTACGTTCTGGGACATGATGCCCACTTTCCGCAATGTGCTGGACCACAATGCCGCGGTTGCGGACATGGACGGCATCAGCCTGCTGCCGCTCCTGGAGGGCCGCAAGGGCCAGGTGGAGCATGATTTCCTGTATTTCGAGTTCGCGGAGCGCAACAGCCAGGCTTCCCGCATCGGGCCCTGGAAGCTCGTCCGTCTCGGGATCAATTCCCCCGCCGACCACTACGAGCTCTACAACCTCGACGAGGATCCGGGCGAGGAGCATGACATCATCGCCGAACACCCCGACAAGGTCGAAGAGCTGAAGGCCATCATGGTCCGGGAGCATGTCCCGAATCACATTTTCCCGCTGTTCGACGGCGAATAGCGCTGTTTTGTCAGCATTTTTTCGTAAATTGCAAAACTAAAGCTAATACCCTGATCCATGAAAAATTATTTTGACCTTACCGGACGAGTCGCCGTCGTGACCGGCGCGTCCACCGGCCTGGGCCTGCAGATGGCCAAGGCGTTCGCCAGCCAGGGCGCCAACCTGGTGCTTCTCGCCCGCCGCATGAATCTCCTGGAGGAGAATGCGCGCGCCATCAACGAGGAGTTCGGCGTTGAAGTCCTCCCGTTCGCCTGCGACATCACCGACACGGAGAAAGTCAAGGCCGCCGTCGCGGCTACGATGGAGCGCTTCGGCCGCGTGGACATCCTGATGAACAATGCCGGCACGGGCGCCGTGGCTCCGGCTGAGGAGATCACCGACGAGCAGTTCAAGAAGGAGATGGACATCGACCTCTACGGCACCTTCGTGTGCTCCCGCGAGTTCGGCAAGGAGATGATCAAGGCCGGCTACGGCCGCATCATCAACATCGCTTCAATGTACGGTCTGGTGGGCAACCTCATCGTGGGCTCCGCGCCGTATCATGCCGCCAAGGGCGGTGTCGTCAACCTGACCCGCGCCCTCGCGGCCGAGTGGGGTAAGCACGGCATCACGGTCAACAGCATCTGTCCGGGATACTTCTACACCGACCTGACCACCGCCACCCTGGATTCCGATTTCTTCCAGGCCATCGCCAAGAACAATATCCCGCTGGGCCGTTATGGCAAGCAGGGCGAGCTCGATACCTGCGCCCTCTTCCTGGCCTCGCCGGCCTCGACCTATGTCAACGGCCAGAACATCGCCGTGGACGGCGGTTACACCTGCATCTAGCCGGAAACGATTTGTAATCACGAGGGCGGCCGATAATCGCTTATCGGCCGCCCTCATCTTTTGAAGAGCCCCACCCTTTCCCGACGTCCGCCCGGACCCCTGCCACTGGCCGGGCGGAATCCGGGGATACGATAGGGTATCGTTCCGGGCGGGTTTTGCGTGGGATTGATTATAAATTGAAAGCAGGAAGGTGGATAAAATTAAAAAGTCGTAATTAAAAGTATAAATTATCCCGGAAGGCGAATATTTCTGCATTGAAAATCAAGAAAATAAGATAAAATGTTTTATTAATCAAAATTTTCACTATCTTTGTCCGTGTGCGCTCCCGGTCCGCCGGGCGGATGACGGGAGAGCGAGTTTTATATAGTTAGTTAGTAGTGTATTGGTTAGAAGATCGCCATGTTCGATTTTGAGACCGTAAAATCCTTTTATGGCAGCTATGGAGAACGCGTGGCGGCGGCCCGGCGGGAGCTGGGGCGTCCGCTGACGCTCTCCGAGAAGATCCTGTATTCCCACCTGTATGAACCCGCTTCCCTCCACGCCCTGCGGCGCCTGGAGGATTTCGGCGAGTTCCGCCCGGACCGGGTGGCGATGCAGGACGCGACGGCCCAGATGGCCCTGCTCCAGTTCATGAGCACGGGCCGCGAGGCCGTGAGCGTGCCGACGACGGTCCATTGCGATCACTTGATTTGTGCACGCGAGGGTGCAGAGGCGGACCTGGCCTCGGCCCTGCAGGCGAACGCGGAAGTCTATGACTTCCTGGCGTCCGCCTCGGCGTGCTACGGGATCGGCTTCTGGAAGCCCGGAGCCGGCATCATCCACCAGATCGTGCTGGAGAATTACGCATTTCCCGGCGGGATGATGGTCGGTACGGATTCGCATACGCCCAATGCCGGCGGATGCGGGATGCTGGCCATCGGCGTCGGCGGCGCGGATGCCGTGGACGTGATGACCGGGATGCCCTGGGAGCTGCGGATGCCGCGCCTGATCGGCGTCCGGCTGTCCGGCTCGCTCCGGGGCTGGGCCACGCCCAAAGACGTGATCCTCAAACTGGCGGGGATGCTGACCGTCAAGGGCGGCACCAACGCCATCATCGAATACTTCGGACCCGGGACGGAGAACCTCTCCTGCACCGGCAAGGCCACGATCTGCAACATGGGCGCGGAAGTGGGCGCGACGACTTCGATTTTCCCCTTCGGGGTGCACATGTCGGAGTATCTGAAGGCGACCGGCCGCCCCGAGGTGGCGGAAATGGCCTTCGCCCACAGCGCCGACCTGCGCGCCGACGACGGCGTGCTGGCCCGTCCGGAACTGTATTTCGACGAAGTCTATCAGATCAATCTCTCGGAGTTGGAGCCGTATATCAACGGCCCGTTCACCCCGGACGCCGCCTGTCCCGTGAGCGGGATCAAGGACCGCCAGGCCCAGGAGCGTTTCCCGCACCGGGTGGAGGTGAGCCTGATCGGCTCCTGCACCAATTCGTCCTATCAGGACCTCTCCCAGGCCGCCTCCGTGGCCCGGGACGCCCTGGATTCCGGCCTCAAACCGAAGGCGAAACTGATCGTCATCCCGGGCAGCGCCCAGGTCAAGGCCACCGCCGAGCGTGACGGCCTGCTGGACACGCTCCGCGAGGCCGGGGCGACCGTGATGGCGAATGCCTGCGGCCCCTGCATCGGCCAATGGGACCGCCAGGCGGACGATCCGGCGCGGCGCAACACGATCGTGACGAGTTTCAACCGCAATTTCGCGAAGCGGGCGGACGGCAATCCGCAGACGCACGCGTTCATCTCCTCTCCGGTGATGGCGGTGGCCCTGGCCTTCGCCGGACAGCTGGATTTTGATCCGCGGGAGGATACCCTGGACGGACACTGGCTGCGCCCTCCCCGGGGCAATGACCTGCCCCGCCTGGGATTCGTGCCCGACCTGAGCGGCTATGTGGCCCCGCAGCCCGGCAGTCCCGCCCCGGTGATCCGGCCCGGCAGCCAGCGCTTGCAGCGCCTGCAGCCCTTCGCGCCCTGGGACGGCCACGATTTCGAGGCGGTCCCGCTGCTGATCAAGGTCAAGGGCAAATGCACCACCGACCACATCTCGATGGCCGGCCCGTGGCTGAAATTCCGCGGCCACCTCGAGAATATCTCCGACAACCTCCTGCTGGGCGCCGTGGATGCCTTCACCGGCAAAACCGGCCCCGTCGCACGGCGCGCACGCACCCTGCGCGATGCCGGCACGGGCAGCATCGTCGTGGCGGAGGACAACTACGGCGAGGGCTCCAGCCGCGAACATGCGGCGATGGAGCCGCGCTACCTGGGCGTGCGCGCCGTGCTGGCCAAGAGCTTCGCGCGCATCCATGAGACGAACCTCAAGAAGCAGGGCGTGCTGGCCCTGACTTTCGCCGACCCGGCGGACTACGCCCGGGTCCATGCGGGGGACAAACTGACGGTCCGCTGCGCCGGGATCACGCCCGGACAGCCGGTGGAGGTGGTCCTGCACCATACGAACGGTGTGCAGGAGACCATCCAGGCCCGCCACAGTTATACCCTGCAGCAGATTGCCTGGTTCCGGGCGGGTTCCGCCCTCAATACCCTTTCGAAATGATGACGCAGACGATACCCTATATCCCCGGCGACGGCGTGGGACCCGAGGTCACCACGGCGATGCGCCGCATCCTGGACGCAGCGGTGGACAAGGCCTACGGCGGCGCCCGCCGGCTCGAATGGATGGAACTGGCCGCCGGCCAGAAGGCTTTCGACTGCCTGGGGACCTGGCTGCCGGATGAGACCGTGCAGGCCTTCCGGGACCATAAGATCGGCATCAAGGGCCCGCTCACGACCCCGGTCGGCGGCGGGATCCGCTCGCTCAACGTGGCCCTGCGCCAGGGGCTGGACCTTTTCGTCTGCCTGCGCCCGGTGCGCTGGTTCCGGGGCGTCGAATCCCCCGTGAAGCATCCCGAGCGGGTGGACATGGTGATCTTCCGCGAGAACACGGAGGACATCTACGCCGGCATCGAGTGGGACGCCGGCACGCCGGAGGCCGAAAAGTTCGGCCGCTTCCTGCGCGAGGAGATGGGGGTGACCAAGGTCCGCTTCCCGGAGAGCTCCTCCTACGGCGTGAAACCCGTCTCGCGCGAGGGCACGCGGCGTCTGGTGCGTGCCGCCTGCCGCTATGCGCTGGACCACGGCCGCCCTTCCGTCACGCTCGTGCACAAGGGCAATATCATGAAGTTTACCGAAGGCGGCTTCAAGCGCTGGGGCTATGAGCTCGCGCAGGAAGAGTTCGGGGCGGAGATCGCCTCCGGCCGCCTGGTGATCAAGGACTGCATCGCGGATGCTTTCCTGCAGAACGCGCTGCTGCGGCCGGAGGATTATTCGGTGGTCGCCACGCTCAATCTCAACGGCGATTACATTTCCGACATGCTGGCCGCCCAGGTGGGCGGCATCGGAATCGCTCCCGGCGCCAACATCAACTACGACACCGGCGCGGCCCTCTTCGAGGCGACGCACGGGACGGCTCCCGACATCGCCGGGAAAGACCTTGCGAATCCCTGCTCGAACCTGCTCTCCGGCGTGATGATGCTGGAGCACCTGGGCTGGAATGAAGCCGGCGCCCTGGTGACCGACGCGCTGGAGCGCTCCTTCTCGGAAGGGTTCGCCACGGCGGACCTCGCCCGGCTCATGCCCGGCGGCAAGCCGCTCGGCACCCGCGCATTCACCGACCATATCCTCTCGCTGCTATGACCTCCAAGACCAAAAAGGAATACCTCATCTACAAGCTCTCCGACGAGATGAAGGGGAGCACCCGGATGGATGCCGCCCTCTTCAAGAAACTGGACGTCAAGCGCGGCCTGCGCAACGAAGACGGCACCGGCGTGCTGGTGGGCCTGACCAACATCGGCAACGTCGTGGGCTACGACCGCAAGGAGGACGGCAGCATCGTGCCGATCGAGGGGAAGCTCTACTTCCGCGGCTATGAGGTCAAGGACCTCGTCCACGCCATCATGGCCGAGAAACGCTTCGGCTACGAGGAGATCTGCTTCCTGCTGCTCTCCGGCCGCCTGCCGGACGCCGAGGAGCTCCAGTCCTTCAAGGACCTGATCTTCGAGAACATGCCCCTGGAGCAGAAGACCATCCTGCACATCATCGAACTGGAAGGGGATGACATCATGAACATCCTCGCGCGCAGCGTGATGGAGTTCTATACCTTCGACGAGAATCCGGACGACGTGTCCCGGGACAACCTGATGCGCCAGAGCATCGAGCTGATCTCTAAGTTCCCGACCACGATCGCCTACGCGTTCAACATGTACCGGCATCACCACCATGGCCGTTCGCTGCACATCCGCGACGCCCAGCCGGGACTGTCCCTGGCGGAGAATTTCCTCTACATGCTCAAGGGGGCCGATTACACGGAACTGGACGCCCGCACGCTCGATCTGCTGCTGATCCTGCACTCCGAGCACGGCGGCGGTAACAACTCCACCTTCACGGTGCGCGTGACTTCCTCCACGGGCACGGACACGTTCTCGTCCATCGCCGCGGGCATCGGCTCGCTCAAGGGGCCCAAGCACGGCGGCGCCAACCTCAAGGTCTGCGACATGATCGCCTTCATGAAGGAGGAGATCGGCGACTGGAATGACGAGGCGGAGATCGCCTCCTGTGTGCGCCGGCTGCTTGCGGGCGAGGTGTTCGACCATTCCGGCCTCATCTACGGCATCGGCCATGCGGTCTATACCAAATCCGATCCCCGCGCCGTCCTGCTCAAGGAGATGGCCCGGGAACTGGCCGTCGAGAAGGGCCGGCTCTCGGAGTTCGAGTTCATGGAACTCATCGAGAAGGTGGCCATCGAGACGATCTATGCCGTCAAGGGGAAGGGCAAGACCCTGTGCGCCAACGTGGACTTCTATTCCGGCTTCGTGTATGACCTGATCGGCATCCCGCGGGAGATCTACACCCCGCTGTTCGCGATGGCGAGGATCGTGGGCTGGTGCGCGCACCGCAACGAAGAGCTCAACTTCGAAGGCCGCCGCATCATCCGTCCCGCCTACCGCTGCATCACCGACGAGAAGGAATATGTCAGGATGGCAGACCGCTAGTCCATCCCGATATCCGATTTCAGTTGCCGGATGGCCTTTTGGGCATCACCGCCCGATTCTTTGAGCAGGCTGACGAAACGGCTGCCGATGATCCCGCCGGAAGCATACTCACAGGCGGCATCGAAGGTCTGGCTGTTGCTGATCCCGAAACCGACCATGCGCGGGATGCGCAGGTGCATGTCGTCGATTCTTTTGAAATAAGCCTGCTTCTGCGCGTCAAAGTCCTTCTGGGCGCCGGTCGTGGCGGCAGAGGAGACCATGTAGATGAAGCCGGAGGTGTTCGCGTCGATCAGCCGCACCCGCTCCTCGGAGGTCTCCGGGGTGATCAGCATGATGAAGCGCAGCCCGTAGCGTTCTGCGGTGGCTTTGTAGTTCTCCATATAGTCTTTGAACGGGAGGTCCGGGATGATCATCCCGTCCACGCCCACCTCCACGCAGCGCCGGCAGAAGCGCTCGAAACCGAAACGGAATACGGGGTTGAGGTAGCCCATCAGGATGAGGGGGATGTCCACGCCCTCGCGGATCCCTTCCAGTTGGGAGAAGAGTTTCTCGAGGGTCATGCCGCCGCGCAGGGCCTGCGTGGCGGCTTCCTGGATCACGGGACCGTCCGCCATCGGGTCGCTGAACGGGATGCCGATCTCGATCATGTCCACGCCTTCGCGGGCCAGGGTCCGGATGACTTCCGCCGTGCCGTCCGGGGTGGGTGCTCCGGCGCAGAAGTAGATGGAGAGCAAGCGTTTGGGGCTGCTGTTGAAAAGTCTGTCTATGCGGTTCATTTTCTTATCGTTGCAGGTTTTCCATAAAGATTTCCAATAATTCGGGGTCCTTGATGCCCGGGGCCGTCTCGAAACGGCTGTTGAGGTCGAATCCCGCGAGGAAGGGGTAAATGAAGTCGTGGAGGGTCGCCACCGTGTCCATGCCGATGCCTCCGCTCAGGATGAAGCGGGTCTTCTCTTCGTAATCATCCATGACGGACCAGTCGAAGCGCCGTCCGCTGCCGCCGTGGCCGGGGGTCTTGGTGTCGAACAGGAACAGGTCGCAGGTGCCTTCGTAGCCGGCGACGGTGTTGCGCACGTCTTCGTCTGCGATGCCGAAGGCCTTGATGACGCGCAGCCCGTCCCGTTCGCGCAGTTGCGCGCAGAACTCTGGCGATTCGCTGCCGTGGAGCTGGACATAGTCGAAGCGGAAGGTCTTGTGGCGGCGCAGGATTTCCTCGCGGGCTGCATCCACGAATACACCCACCCGGCCGGCTTTCCGGGGCAGGTAGGAGGGGACTTCCCGCACGAAGCGCGGGGATCCCGGGTAAAAGATGAAGCCGATCAGGTCCACCCCCAGGGCTTCGACCTCGCGGATGTTTTCCCCTTCGGTCATCCCGCAGACTTTGACGAGTTTGTTGTTGATCATAGGGCTTGCAGGAAAGTGGCCAGGGCTGCGCCCGGGTCGGGTTGTTTCATGAAATTCTCCCCCATCAGGAAGCCGCGGAATCCTTCGGCGCGCAGCGCCCGCACCGTGGCCGGATCGCTGATGCCGCTCTCGGAAATGAAGAGTCCGTGCAGCTCGGGCGCCAGGTCGAAGGAGGTCTGCACGTCCGTGACGAAAGATCCGAGATGGCGGTTGTTCACCCCTACGACATCTATCTCCGGAGTGATGTAGTCCAGTTCTGTCCTGTCGTGGATCTCCAGCAGGACTTCGAGCCCGAGACGGTGGGCCTCGGCGGTCAGGGCGGCGCAGTCGCTCCGGCTCAGGCAGGCGGCGATAAGCAGCACGGCGTCGGCTCCCGCCTGACTGGCTTCGACGAGCTGGACGGGGTCGATGATGAAGTCCTTGCGCAGGATGGGGATGTCCACGAGCGGACGCACCCGTCGGATGAAGTCGAGGCTGCCGCCGAAATAGGTCTCGTCGGTGAGGATGCTGAGCGCGGCCGCGCCGGCCGCCGCGTAGGCCGGGACCACCTCCTCCGGTACGGCGTCGGGGTGGATCCAGCCCTTCGAAGGCGACTTGCGCTTGAACTCGGCGATGATGCCCGTCGGAGAGGACAGCAGGACCTGCTTCAGCGAGCGGCCGCCCGGCGCTCCGGGAGCATCCGGAACTTGCCGGCGCCGGGCGGCCAGTTCCTGCCGCTTGGTCCCGATAATCTGCGCCAAGATATCTGTGGTATGTAATGAATAGCTGTTCATTCAGTTGTTTGAATTGGCCCTCTGTCGGAAAGAGAGGGGCTATTAATATAAAATATTGATAGATAGCGACTTGCTTGCCACGAGTTAACTGTTGATTGCGACAAAGCGCTTGAATGCCTTGCGGGCGGCGCCGCTTTCCAGCGATTCGCGGCACAGGGCGATGGATTCTTCGACCGAGAGGTTGCGGTCGATGATGGAGATGCCGCAGGCTGCGTTGGCGAGGATCACGGAAGTCTGGGCTTCCGAAGCGGTACCTTCGAGCACGGCGTCGAAGATGCGTGCCGCCTCGGCTGCCGTCGCTCCGCCGTAGATGTCCTTCGGCTCCACGTAGTTGAGGCCCAGGTCCTTGGGCGTGAAAACCTTCTCGAAGTGCGGGGTCACGAGCTTGAAACCCGAGGTCAGCGAGATCTCGTCATAGCCGTCGTAGCTGGTGATCACGCCGAAATTGTCTCCGAGCTTCTGGTGTGCCCGGACATAGAGGCGCTGCTGGGCCTGCGTGGCTGTACCGTGCAGGGAATTCCGGGGCTGGCAGGGGTTGACGAGCGGTCCCAGCAGGTTGAAGCAGGTGGGGACGCCGAGGGCCCGGCGGACCGGCCCCACGAATTTCATCCCGTAGGCGAAGAGCGGGGCGTGGAAATAGCAGATGCCGGCCTCGTCCAGGGAGCGCCGGAGCACGTCCGGGTCGGCACTGAACTTGACGCCGTGCTGTTCCAGGACGGTGCTGGCGCCGCTGACGGAGGTGCTGGCGCCGTTGCCGTGCTTGCTGACTTTGTAGCCGGCTCCGGCAATGACGAAAGCCGCGCAGGTGGAGATGTTGAACGTGTTCTTGCCGTCTCCGCCCGTGCCCACGATGTCGAGCGTGTTGTAGTCCGACAGGTCGATGTGCCGTCCGGTCTCGATCAGCCCGTCGCGGAAGCCAAGCAGTTCGTCTACGGTCACGCCGCGGGTCTGGAGCGTCATCAGCAAGGCTGCAATCTGGCACTCGTTGTATTCCTGCCGTGTGATGCCGAGCAGGATGTCGTGGGTCTGGGAGCGGGAGAGGCTCTCTCCCTCGATGAGTTGGTTCAGATAGGTTTTCATATACTAACGGTTTTGATGATTGATCCAATTGGAAATGATGTGGGCCCCGTCCGGGGTGAGTACGCTTTCGGGGTGGAACTGCAGTCCGCGTACGTCCAGGCTGCGGTGGCGCAGGGCCATCACCTGTCCTTCCGGGCTGAGGGCGGTCGTCTCCAGACAGCCGGGCAGCGAGGCGCCGTCCACCACCCAGGAGTGGTAGCGCCCTACGGGGAATTCCGCCGGCAGGCCGGCGAAGAGGTAATCTTCCGCGGCCACGCGGCAGGGGGTCTGCACGCCGTGGAAGACCTGGTCCAGGTTGACGAGCGTGCCGCCGAATACTTCGCCGATGGCCTGTTCGCCCAGGCAGATGCCCAGGATGGGTTTGGAGGACGCGTAGCGGCGGATCACATCGCAGAGCAGTCCGGCTTCCGCGGGGACGCCGGGGCCCGGGGAGAGCATGATCTTGTCGCAGTCTGCGAGTTCTTCCAGGTCGAAGCGGTCGTTGCGCAGGACGCGGATGTCTGCGCCCTGTTCCTTGACGAGGTGCACCAGATTCCAGGTGAACGAGTCGTAGTTGTCGATCATGATGATTTTCATAGGGCTGCTAGAATCGGGCGGCGAGCTCGATGGCTTTGCGGAGCGCGCCGAGTTTGTTGTTTACTTCCTGAAGTTCATATTCCGGGTCGCTCGCGGCGACGATGCCGCCGCCGGCCTGGAACCAGAGTTCCCCGCCGCGGCTGACGAACGAGCGGATGGTGATGGCCTGGTTGAGCGATCCGTCGAAAGAGAGGCTCCCGACGCAGCCCCCGTACGCACCGCGGTTGTGGGGCTCCAGCTCCGAGATGATCTGCATGGCGCGGACCTTCGGGGCGCCGGAGAGCGTCCCGGCGGGGAAGGTGTCGATGAAGGAGCGGACCGGGTCGGTGCCTTCGTCGAGCGTCCCGCTGACGCGGCTGACCAGGTGGATCACGTGGGAGTAGTATTGCAGTTCTTTGTAGAAATCCACCTGGACGCCGTGGCAGTTGCGCGAGAGGTCGTTGCGTGCCAGGTCCACCAGCATCACGTGTTCGGCATTCTCCTTGGGGTCGTTCCGCAGGAATTCCGCACCCCGTGCGTCTGCGGCGTCGTCGCCGGTGCGCCGGGTCGTGCCCGCGATGGGGTCGATGAAGGCGCGTCCGCCCTCGACGCGGCAATGCGTCTCGGGGGAGGATCCGAGGATACGGTAGCCGCCGAAGTCCATGTAGAACAGGTACGGCGACGGGTTGATGCTCCGCAGCGCGCGGTAGAGCTGGAAATCGTCCCCCTCGTAACGCTGGACGAAGCGGCGGGACAGCACGACCTGGAAGACATCGCCGCGGCGGCAATGGGCGATCCCGCGGCGGATGTTCTCCCGATGCTGCTCATCCGTGAGCGGCGAGCTGACCGCGCCCACGGCGCGGAAGTCATACAGGTTGGCGGCGGCACGCCCCAGCAGGCGCTCGATGCGGGCGGACTCGACTCCTGCGCCTTCCGGGACCAGTTCGTGCAGGGTCAGCCGGTTGCGGAAATGGTCGAATTCGAGCGTGAAACGGAACAGGATGTAGAGCAGGTCCGGCGCGTCGTTTTCCGCGCGTGTCTCGTCCTTGACAGGGATGTCCTCGAAATAGCGGACGGCGTTGAAGCTCGTGAATCCCCAGAGAGACACATCCTGCCTGTCAAAGGAAAAGGCATCCATGAAGCTGCGGATCAGCGCGTCGGCGGTGAAGTCGCGGGAAATCGCGCGTCCGGAGGAGCTCCCGTCCGGGAAATGGCAGAAGCCGGTGCCGTGCGCGATGCCCACCTCGGCAATCGGCTCCAGCGCGATGAAGGAGCGCGAATCGCGTCCGGTGTGGTAGTCGCTGCTCTCCATCAGGATGGAGCGGGTGGAGGCATCCCGCAGGCGCAGGTAGGCCGACACGGGGGTGTGCAGGTCGCCGGGCAGCGGCCGGCTGACGAGGGTATAGCGGAAGGGTGTGCTCATCGTTTGTAGTAATTGAGATAAGTTTCGATGTCCTTGTCGCCCCGGCCGGAGACGGTCAGCACGACGATGTCCTCGGGGCGGAACTGCATCTTGGGCAGCGCCCCGAGGGCATGGGCGCTTTCCAGCGCCGGGATGATGCCCTCAAGACGCGTGAGCTCGTAGGCGGCGGCCACGGCCTCGTCGTCATTCACGGGGATCACGCGCGCGCGACCCCGCGCCGCCAGGTTGGCGTGCATCGGGCCGATGCCGGGATAGTCCAGGCCGGCGCTGATGGAGTACGGCTCTTCGATCTGTCCGTCGGGGCTCTGGATCACGTAGCTCCTGGCGCCGTGCAGGATGCCCACCTGCCCGAGGGCGATGGTGGCGGCAGTCTTGCCGCTGTCCACGCCCAGGCCTCCGGCTTCTGCGAGGACGATTTTCACGCGCGGGTCGTCGATGTAGTGGTAGATGGTGCCGCCGGCGTTGGATCCGCCCCCCACGCAGGCCATCAGGTAATCTGGCCAGTCGCGTCCCGTCTGCTCCAGCAACTGGACCTTGATCTCTTCGCTGATGACGGACTGCAGCCGCGCCACCATGTCGGGATACGGATGGGGGCCCACCGTGGATCCGATGATGTAGAAAGTGTCGGCAGGGTGGCAGCACCAGTCGCGGATGGCCTCGTTGGTCGCATCCTTGAGCGTCTTGTTGCCGGAGGTTACGGGTACGACCGTGGCGCCGAGCATCTTCATTTTCTCAACATTGATGTGCTGGCGCTGCACATCGGTTTCGCCCATGTAGACGATGCATTCCATGTCCATCAGGGCACAGACCGTGGCCGTGGCCACGCCGTGCTGCCCGGCGCCGGTCTCGGCGATGATGCGCCGCTTGCCCATGCGCCGGGCCACGAGGATCTGGCCCACGGTGTTGTTGATCTTGTGGGCGCCGGTGTGGTTGAGGTCCTCGCGCTTGAGCCAGATCTGCGTGCCGTAGCGCTCCGAGAGCCGCCGTGCCCGGTAGAGCGGGCTCGGCCGGCCCACATAGTCGCGCAGCAGGGCGCGGTATTCGTGCTGGAAGTCTGCGCTTCCGATGATGGGGAGATAGGCCTGCTGCAGGTCCTCCACGCATTTGTGGAGGATTTCGGGGACGTAAGCGCCGCCGAATTCGCCGTAGTAACCTTCCTGGTCCACTAAGTAACTTTCCATATTCTTTTTGTTGTTTGATTGTCCGGGGATTGAGAAAGGGCCCTGTCGCATCGCGGCAGGGCCCTTGTAGTTATTCTGGATACTTGTCAGATACACATACGGAGCGTCAACCTCTTACGACTTCTGGGAGTTGTAACAGGCGCCACCACCAATATGCGTTCATGCGTGTCTTCATTCTTCTGCAAATGTATGAATTGCATTCGGAAATGCAAGGAAAAACTGCACTTTTTTCGTATCTTGTGTCCCCGAAAAACGGATGAAAATGAATAGATTCTCGCTTGTTGCTATTTCGGTTGCAGTTGTATTTTGTGCCGCCGGCGGCTCCGCGTGGGCCCAGAAGAAACCCCTCGACCATGATGTCTATGACGGATGGCAGTCCGTCCGCTCCGTGAAACTGACCCCCGACGGGGGACTCGTCAGTTACGAGGTGAACCCGCAGGAGGGGGACGGCACGCTGTATATCAAGAACCTCAAGACGGGTGCGGAACTCGCCGTCGCACGCGGTACGGGCCTGAAGTGGGCCCAGGATGCGACCTGGGGTCTTTTCACGGTCAAGGCGCCTTTTGCCGAGACACGCCAGGCCAGGATCGACAAGAAGAAAAAGGACGAGCAGCCCAAGGACAGCCTCGCCAAGGTGGACCTGCGCACGCTCGCGTGGGAGATCATCGGCGCCGACGGCAGCACCGACCTGGGCTATGACGGGGCGCTGTATCTGTTCGCCGCCCAGGAGGTCAAGGACCGCAAGTCCAAGAGCCTGCTCGTGATCAATACCGCCACCGCGGCGGTGGACACGCTGAAGAACGTGTCGGATTTCGAGGCGTCCAGGTCTGGTTCGCGCCTGGCGGTCATCACCGCCAAGGAGGAGAAGGATTCGCTGTCGCGCAGCGCGGTGATCCTGTACGATTTCGCGAAGGGGAGCATCGATACCCTGTCCAGCGGCCGCAAGACCTATGATAATCTGGAATTCAGCGACGCGGGCGACAAGCTGCTCTTCACGGCGACGGACCAGGAGGAGAAGACCGACGGGACGCCCCGCCACGGCATCTACCTCGCGCAGGAGAAGGTACAGGTCAAGGCGACGCGGCGCGCCCCGGCCGTGACGGCCTGGCAGACCTGCGAGTTGCTCTCGCAGGACTGCGACGACCTGCCCGAGGGCTGGGTCGTCGGCGCCGCCAGCCGTCCGGAGTTCTCCAACCGCGCTTCCCGCGTGCTTCTCAACCTGTCGGAGTACTATCCCGCCAAAGATACGACGGTCTATGATTTCGAGGCCGCAGGGCTGGACATCTGGGTCTGGAACAAGCAGAACGTGCCGCCGATGGACAAGGTGGCCCGGAACCGCACCCGCAGCCTGCGCGCCGCGGTGGCCCTGGACGCGCCGGGCAAGCTCGTGGTCCTGTCCCGCAACCCTTCCGACCGCATCAACTTCTTCAACGGGGGCGAGGCGGATTATGCCCTCTCCACGGATACGGAGAAGTATGCCATCGACAACATGTGGGCCGCCGAGAGCCGCGCGGACATCGCCGTGGTGAGCCTGCGTGACGGCAGCCGCCGGACGCTGCGCGAAGGCGCCGCCGGCTATGCCATCCCGTCCCCGTACGGCAAGTACCTCGCCTGGTTCAACCCCGAGGACGGCAACTGGTACAGCTGGAACCTCGCCACCGACGCGCTGGTCAACCTGACCGGTGCGACCGGGGTGAATTTCTGGGACGAGCTGGACGACCACCCGTTGGGTGGATATACGCCGGTCGGCACCCCGTCCTGGGTGGGTGAGGACGAGGCCCTGTTGCTCAGCGACCGCTACGATGTCTGGAAGTTCCAGCCCGACGGGCGGAAGGCGGAGTGCCTGACCGCCGGCGCCGGCCGCCGCAACAAGGTGGACTACCGCGTCGTCAACCTGGACCGCAAGGAGAATCCCTATCTCCTGCAGAATATCAACAACCTGCCCGCCAGGGGCAGCATCCGCCTGAGCGCGTTCGACGAGACGACCAAGCAGAACGGCTTTGCGACGGTGGACATCACGCGTCCGGGCGAGCCGCAGGGCTTCCTGGCGGAGAAATCGTTCACCCAGCTGACCAAGGCGGAGAACGCCGATGTTCTGGCGTATCTCAAGGGCGATTTCCGCCATCCGATGGATCTCTATGTCGCCGGCGGCGACTGGTCCGGCGAGCGGAAACTGACCGCCATCAATCCCCAGCAGGCGGATTACCGCTGGGGCGATGTGCAGCTGGTGCACTGGGAGGCCTATGACGGCACCCCGCTGGACGGCCTGCTCTTCACGCCGGACGGCCTGGACAAGTCGGGCAAGTACCCGATGATGGTCTATTTCTACGAGAAGTATTCAGAGACGCTCTTCGACTACCGCGCTCCGGCGCCGAGCCGTTCGACCGTCAACATTCCCTTCTATGTGAGCCGCGGCTACGTGGTGTTCATCCCGGACATCGTCTACAAGGACGGCCATCCGGGCGAGAGCGCCTGGAACTGCATCTGCGCGGGCGCGGAGGCGATGTGCCGCCAGTTCCCCTTCATCAACAAGGACAAGATGGCCATCCAGGGCCAGAGCTGGGGCGGCTACCAGACCGCCTACCTCGTCACGCGCACGGACATGTTCGCGGCGGCGGGCGCCGGCGCTCCGGTGGGCAACATGACGAGCGCCTACGGCGGCATCCGCTGGGAGTCCGGCAGCAGCCGCATCGGCCAGTACGAACACGGCCAGAGCCGCATCGGCAAGACCCTCTGGGAGGACGGCGGCCTGGATCTGTATATCGAGAATTCCCCCGTCTTCCATGCACCCAACGTGACCACGCCGGTGCTCATCATGCACAACGACGCGGACGGTGCCGTGCCCTGGTACCAGGGCATCGAGTTCTTCATGAGCCTGCGGCGCCTGGGCAAGCCGGCCTGGCTGCTGGAGTACAACGACGAGGCGCACAACCTGCTGGAGCGGCGCAACTGCAAGGATCTCTCAATCCGCCTGCAGCAGTTCTTCGACCACTACCTCCAGGGCGCCCCGGAGCCGGTGTGGATGAAGGAGGGGATCCCCTACGCCAGAAAGGGTAATTATTTCGCTACGGAGTACGCGAAATAATTTCCGGTTCCGATTATAAGAATGCTGCCAATGTCCCAAAACCGGGGACATTGGCAGCATTTTAAGTTTTTTGCGCTCAATGTCCCATTTTGGGGGACATTGGCGACATTCCCGCTCTAGAGCGCTGCTTTGGCGGCTGCCTCGACGGCGGCCATGTCGCGGGTCGGCTCGAAGCGGGCCAGGACCTGCCCGTCGCGGCCGATCAGGAACTTCGTGAAATTCCACTTGATGTCGCTCTTGGAGCGCCAGTCCGGATCCGCCTTGTCGAACATCTGCTCAAGGAGCGGGGTGAGTTTGTTGTCCGCGTCGAAGCCCTCGAAACCCTTCTGGCTCTTCAGCCAGGTGTAGAGCGGCAGCTCGCCCGGGCCGTTGACCTCGGACTTCTTGAACTGCGGGAAATCGGTGCCGAAGCGCATCTGGCAGAACTCGGTGATCTCCTCATCCGTGCCTGGCGCCTGATGCCCGAACTGGTCGCAGGGGATATCCAGGATCTCGAAACCCTGCTCGCGGAGGCGATGATACATCGCTTCCAGATCCTCATACTGCGGGGTGAATCCGCACCCCGTCGCGGAATTGACGACCAGCAGCACCTTGCCGCGGAAACCCTCGAGGCGCACCTCGCCTCCCTTCTTGTCCAATAAAGAAAAATCGTAAATCGTTGCCATAATTGATGTGGTTTCCACAAATATAACAACTTTTTCGGGAAACCGCGGACCGTGACGGCGGCAACGGATCAGCCAAACAACCCCTTGATCAGGAACCACAGGGCGGGGATGAGCAGGGCGGGGATGTAGTTGAGGGTCTTGCAGTCTTTGAGTTTGAGCAGCGAGAGGCCGGAGGAGATGATGAGCAGGCCGCCGACGATGGCCATTTCGTTGATCATGGTGCCTTCGACGATCGGGGAGGAGGCGGCGAATTTGCCGATCAGCCAGAACATTCCCTGCCAGCAGAAGAGGATGGGCGCGGCGATGATGATGCCGATGCCGTAGGTGGTGGCGAAGACCATCGAGGTGACGAGGTCGAGGGTGGCGTTGGTGTAGAGGAAGGTGTTGTCCCCCGTGGTGGCGCTCAGGATGGGGCCGACGATGGAGAAGGTCCCGACGCAGAAAAGCAGCGTGGCGGTGATCAGGCCGTTTGCGAGGCCTTCGCCGCCGCGTTTGGCGATCAGGCGCTTGGTGCGGCCGTCGAGGTCGAGGGCCGTGCCGGCGATGCCGCCCAGGGCGATGCTCAGGATGAACAGCACCGGGAATTCGCTCTTGGGCATGTTCTGCACGAAGGTGTTGGCCCCGAGCGCCAGGGACGCGAGGCCCATGGCGTTGTACAGGACGTTCTGGTATTTCTCTCCCAGTCCCTTCTTGAGGAGGCTCCCCACCACGGAGCCGACGATAATACACGCGGTATTGACGATAGTTCCTAACATAACATTTGCAAAGATATCAAGAAATTCCTACCTTGGTACTCCGTTAGTTGGAAACTTCTATAAAACATAAACCATGGCAGTAAAATTCTATCAGCCTGAAAATCAGGTGCCCCTCGAGATGCACAAGGTGCGTGTCGTCCAGAAACTGACCCTTCTCCCCGTCGAAGAGCGCCTCAAGCGCATCCAGGAAGCGGGCAACAATACCTTCCTCCTGCAGAACAAGGATATCTATCTGGACATGATCACCGATTCCGGTGTCAACGGCATGTCGGACAACCAGGTGGCCGCGATGAGCATCGCGGACGATTCCTATGCCGGCAGCGAGACCTTCAACCGCGTCAAGGCCGCTGTCAAGGAGGTCTTCGGCACGGAGAACGTCCTCCCTGCCCACCAGGGCCGCGCCGCGGAGAACATCCTCGCGGAGGCTTATGTCAAGCCGGGAATGTACACGCTGATGAATTTCCACTTCACGACCACCAAGGCCCACATCACCCGCCTGGGCGGCGAAGTGATCGAATTGGTGGACAAGAAAGGTCTCATCCCGCAGACGGATGATCCCTTCAAGGGCAATTTCGACCTCAAGCTCCTGCGCAAGACCATCAAGGACCTGACCCCGGAGAAGGTCGCCTTCGTGCGCGTGGAAGCCGGCACCAACCTGATCGGCGGCCAGCCGGTTTCCCTGGAGAACATGCTGGCGGTCACGGACATCTGCCATGAGTTCGGTGTCAGGAGCGTACTCGACGCCTCCCTGCTGCAGGACAACGTCTATTTCATGAAGATGCGCGAGCCGCGCTGCAAGTTCATGACCACCAAGGAGATCTACCACGTGCTGGCAGACCGCTTCGACATCATCTACTTCTCCGCCCGCAAGCTGGGCTTCTCCCGCGGCGGCATCATCACGGCCCACGACAAGAAGTTCACCGACGAGATGATGGAGTTCGTGCCGCTCTACGAAGGCTTCCTCACCTACGGCGGCATGGAGGTCCGCTCGATGGAAGCGATGGCTGTCGGCCTGTATGAGTCCCTCGACATGGAGTATATCAGCCAGGGTCCGGAATTCATCGCCTACCTGGTGAAGGAGCTGGACGACTACGGCGTGCCGGTGATCAAGCCTGCCGGCGGCCTCGGCGCGCACCTCAACTGTTCCGAGATCGTCCCGAACATCCCGCACGACCAGTATCCGGCGGCTGCGGTGGGCGCTGCCCTCTACATTGCCGGCGGTATCCGCGGCATGGAGCGCGGCACCGTCAGCGAGCAGCGCGAGCCGGACGGCACGGAGCGTTTCGCGGAGCTGGAGCTCCAGCGCCTCGCGATGCCGCGCCGCGTCTTCACCCTTTCGCAGGTCAAGTATTGCGCGGACCGCGTCAAATGGCTGTGGGACAACCGCGAGATCATCGGCGGTCTGGAGTGGGTGTCCGAGCCGAAGGTGCTCCGCTTCTTCTTCGGCCGCATGAAGGAGATCGGCTACTGGCAGGAAGAGCTCGTCAAGAAGTTCCGCGAGGACTTCGGCGATTCGCTGTAACCCGAGAGTTTCCAGGACGAAGAAGCCCGGCCGCTGCGGCCGGGCTTCTTCGTTGTCAGTCGTTGTTCAGCTCCTTGATGTCCACTTCGCTGCGCTCGCTGTCCCCGAGCAGCCACTCGGAGAAGTAGTCCGCGAGGCGGTAGAAGAAGTACTCGTTCATGTCGCCGAAGCCGTGGCGCTGGCCCGGCAGGATCAGCAGGTCGAAGCGCTTGTTGGCCCGGATCAGGGCATTGACGACGCGGATTGTGTTGGCGGGGTTGACATTGTTGTCGATGTCGCCGTGGACCAGCATCAGGTGCCCTTTGAGGTTGGCTGCCAGCTGCGGGTTGGTCTCGATGTGGTACACGAAGGTCGTGTCGCCCTGGGCAACTTTCTCCGTGACGCCGTGGTGCGTCTCGCTCCACCAGCGGTTGTAGATGCTGTTGTCGTGGTTGCCCGCGCAGGAGACGGCCGCCTTGAAGAAGTCGGGATATTTGAGGATGGCCGCCGTGGACATGAAGCCGCCGCCGGAATGCCCGTGGATGCCTACGCGGTTGCCGTCGATGAAATCATACCGTCCGGCGAGCTGCTGGATGGCGTATTTCTGGTCTTCCAGGCCGTAGTCGCGCAGGTTCCCGTAGCCGTAGTTGTGGTACCACTTGGAGCGGTTGGGGTGGCCGCCGCGGTTGCCGACCGTAATCACGATGAATCCGATCTGCGCGAGACGGTCCGTGCGGACCATGCCGCGGCTCCAGGCGATGTTGTTGGCCTCGACCTGCGGGCCCGGGTAGACGTAGTCGATGATGGGATAGACCTTTGTCGAGTCGAAGTCGAAGGGCTTGTACATGGCGCCGTAGAGGTCCGTGACCCCGTCGGCCGCCTTGACCTTGAAGCGCTCGGGCATCTTGTAGCCGGCGGCGAACAGCAGACTGAGGTCGGCCTGGTCGAGCGCGGTGCGCTTGCCCTCGCGGCTGATCAGCCAGGATTCGGGGGCGTAGTCCACGCGCGAGCAGTTGGCTACCACCCAGCGCCCGTCGTCGCTCGCGCTGGCGTTGACGTTCATGTCATCCATGTCCAACTGCTTGATGGGGCCGCCGGACAGGCTGACGCGGTAGGTGTGCATCTGGTAGGGATTCTCGTCCTTGTTGACGCCGCAGGCGGAGAAGAGGACGTAGCCCTCTTTCTCATTGACAGCCAGCACGTCTTCGACGTGGTAGGCGCCCTCGGTAAGGTTGCGGACCAGGGTGCCGTCAGCATTGTAGAGGTAGAGGTTGGCCCAGCCGTTGCGCTCGGACCACTGGAGAATCTGGCGCCCGCCGCCGATCAGGTGCAGCTGGCGGTCTTCGATGTAGGTGTTCATCCGCTCGGTGAGGATGGTGCGGGTGGAGTCGGCGGAGAGGTCCACGCGGCAGACGTCCATCCGGTGCAGGTCGCGGGAGCCGCGGGTCAGGTAAAAGCCGTCGTTGTCGCCCAGCCACACGCGGGAGCGGTAGTCGTCATAGATCTCCCGGTATTTGCGCGGACGCGTGGCCACGTCCATCGTCTGGTCCTTGAAGGCGACGGTCTGGTAGCGCTTGCTGCTGCCGTCGGGCATGGAGAAGACATAGAGCTCCTCCGTGGGGCCGGGCTCGCCGGGCATCTGGTATTTGTAGGTCTCCAGGGTCGGGCGTGGCTGGCTCAGGGCGTTGATTACCCAGAGGTCCTTGATCGCGCGCATGTCGGTCTTGATGGCGGCGAAATGCTTGCTGTCCGGCGACCAGACGATGCGCGCCATGATGCGGCGGGTGGTGTCCGTCTCGGTGTCGCCCGAGTAGTTGTCCACGCCGAAGCCCCACTGCCGGACGCCGTCGGAGGTCAGGCGGTGCTCCACGAGGGTGGAGTCCTTGTCGTCCTCGGCGGCTTTCGCCAGGTTCTCCTTGTCCATCCAGTAGAGGTTGGAGTTCTTGACGAAGACGCCCGTCTGCCCGTCGGGCGAAATGCTGGCCCACTGCGGGTATTCCCGCTTTTCGGGCTTGTACTCCGTGAGTTTGCCGGTCGCGATTTCATATTGGAAATGGAAGACCTTTTTGGTCATCTTCGGGGTCCTGGGGCCCTTGTCGTCCTGTTTCTTGTCGCGGGCGGCGCGCTTTTCCGCCAGGGTGTCGGGGACCTCCTGCGTGCTCTTGATGTCGAACCGGAAATATTTGTCATCCTTGAGCTTGAGGTTCTCGATCGGCAGGTGCTGGGCGTCGAAGGGGTCGCGGACGATCTGCGTGATCTCCATCGCGAGCTTCTCCATGTCGAAGGCCGGGGTCTTGCGTCCGGTCTCGGGATCCACGATCCAGTACTGCGTCCCCGCGGGCGTCTTCCAGGCGTACCAGAACTTGTCCGAGTCGCGGAACCAGCCCGGCGAGAGTTCGGTGGAGAAGACCATCTGGGAGATGCGTTTGGCGGAGAATTGCGAGGCCAGGTCGTAGTTGGGTTTGACCCGGGTCCGGGCTTTGGGCTGGGCGGCGCCCTGTACGGACAGGACGGCGAGCAGCGTCAAGAGCAGGAGTGCGAACCTTTTCATATCTTGTTTTGAATGGTTTTGGCGGATTATCAAAAGGTAAAGATACGAAAAAACGCGTATCTTTGCGAAGAATCAAATCTTTGGAATGATGAAAAAGTCGCTGTTATTCCTTGCCGCCTTGCTGATGCTCTGCGGCACGCTCTGCGCCCAGGAGAAAGTCCGGGACCAGAAGGACAAGACGCAATACAGTTCGGTGTTTGACCTCTTGCGGAACGAGCCCGGCGTGACGGTGAGTCCCGGCGGGGGCGACGGCGTGATGCCGAAGATCACGATCCGCGGGGTGTCCACCAACTCCGACCAGACGCAGCCGCTCTTCGTCGTGGACGGCATCATTTCGGACAACGTGACCTACCTCCGGCCGGAGGATATCTATTCTGTCGAGGTCCTCAAGGACGGTACGGCCAGCATCTACGGTGTGCAGGGGCAGAACGGGGTAATCATCTTCCGGACCAAATCCGCCGTCCAGGCGGAAAAGGACGCCGCCGCTGCCGCGAAAGCGGAGCGCAAGGCCGCCCGCGCTGCGCGGAAAAAGAAATAGCCTGATACTGATGCAATTATGATTTTGCCCCGGGGAATTTTCCCCGGGGCAAAATCATAAAGTGATGATATTCAGTAATTAGGGATTTGCCGGCTCGATCTTCGCGATGAGATCAGCGTAGTTGCTCCAGCCTTCGGCGGCTTTATAGGCTTCGACCGAAGCTTCCGGCACCAGGATGACAAAGTCATTGCGGCGGGGCAGGAAGTTGGAGCTGATATCCGCGCCGGGGGTATGGGGAGGCGTAGCGGCGAGGACAGTCAGCTTTTCAAGGGCAGACCTGTAAAACGCCTCAGCCTCAATCGCCTCCACGGTGGAAGGAAGCGTGAAATC
>JAFTCB010000022.1 GCA_017454905.1 Bacteroidales bacterium | reverse complement strand
GCCGGCGGAGGCGAACTGCGGATTCACCAGATAGTGCCACTTGTGGTTGGCCGTGATGACGCGGGACGGCTCGTCGATGGAGCTGCCTACATTGTCGAAGCTCGTGTCCATGATCCAGGGCTTGACGGAAATCAGGTTCAGTTTCGGGTTGGTAGTGACCGTGCCCGCAGGGCGGTTGAGGGAGGCTGGGCGTCCGGTACCATATTGCTGGTCCATGAACTGCGTCTGGATCAGGGCGAGCCGGTCCTTCGTGGTGACAGTAGGAGCGGGGTTGTCGATTGGCGTATTGCCGCCGTTCCCGTAGTAGGCGGTGATGAAAGCGTGATGGTCTTTACAGGTAACAGCACCGGCCGGGCCGTCAATGCCGATGTTCTTCCCTTCAGGATCTCCGGAGAACTGCTTCGACAGGAAGCTGACCTTCGCCAGCGCGAGGCGGTTCTGCGCCGCGACTACCGGGCAGGGAGCATCTATGGACGGCGGGATGTACTTGCCGGTCCTGGACATGGAGTTGAACTTCACGAGGAAAGCATCCTTTCCACCGGCCACGAACTTTATCAGGCCGGCATAAATCCGCTGGAGTGTCTTTTCGGAAAGCGGCTTCTCGCGGAAGATGCTGCGCCCGCAGTCTTCGAGGTCCAGCACCTCGCGCACCGGCTTCCAGGGCTTCATGTCGCCGAACAAATCGGAGCCCGCAGTCCTGCTGTGCGTCGGTTCGGGAAAGACGATAGGCAGGCCCTTTCGGGCGAATATCCCGAAGAAACGCTCGCGGGAGGTGTAGGCTCCGAAGTCGGCGGAGTTCAGTACCCTGTGAGAGAAGTCATAGCCGCGTGAGCACATATTGCGCACCCAGCGGAGGTAAAGCCGCCCTGCATCCCTGCTGATTGGCTTGCCGTTCTCATCGAGGTCGCCCCACATCATGAACTCCCGGACATTCTCGATCTGGATATAGTCCGGGTTGAGCGCCTCGACGTAGCGGAACAGGTGTTCGGCGAGGGTCCGGCTGTCGGCGTCGCGGGGTTGCCCGCCCTTGGCCTTGGAGAAGTTGGTACATTCAAGGCTGGCCCAGAGGACGAGCAACGAGCCGGGGTTCTCGGCCCTCTTGCGGGCTGTGTGTTCCACCAGCGTCGTAAGGTCCAGGGTACGGATGTCCTCGGTGTAGTGCTTCGCTTCCGGATGGTTCGCGAGATGGGAGGCGATGGCGTGCGGGTCGTGGTTGACGCAGGCGATGACGTGGGCGCACTTCTGGTTGTCCAGCGTCGCCGCCTCAACGCCGGTGGACGTTCCCCCGGCGCCGCAGAATAGGTCGATGTAGAGCAGCTTTCTCATTGTGTTGTCGTGGATTTACAGGAACAGTTTGCCGGACAGCTCGCGGTTCAGCGCCGACCGCATGGCCCAGATGGCCTTCGCGCGCTGGTCGAGGCTCTCGATGTAGGTCTCCACCTGCTCGATGCTCGTGGCGCAGAAATAACCGTGGGAGTTGGCGATGAGGTGCGGCACGAGGCCGTTGATCCGGATGTAGTTGATGCACTTGCGGACACGAGCTTCGGTGAGGCCCTGATAGCCCTTCTCCGTGAACATCCTGCACATTTCCTTGTTGCGGACGGCGTATTT
>JAFTCB010000021.1 GCA_017454905.1 Bacteroidales bacterium | reverse complement strand
GGGCAATGCCGAGACGGCGGTCATCAACGGCCAGAAGTACCTGAGCTTCACGACAGAATACAATTTCGTGGAGCCGCTGATGGAGAACATGAAATCCTATCTGCCCGATGTCTTCACCATCGAGTGGGATGTCTTCTGCAGCAAAGGGGGAGACTACGGCTCGTCCGAAATACAACTGATCTTTGACATGGGGGATAATGACCGGGTGGGAGAATTCGGTTTCACATACCGTTCCGATAATCCTGACGGCTGGACCCAGTTAAGGATTCGTAAACCCAACAGTGAAGACAATGTATACGGAGACAATAAATGGGAGGAGCTCAAGTCAATCATCAAGGTGGGGCAGTGGAACCATTTCGCCGTGTCGTTCAACAAGCGCGCGCTCAAGATCTACATCAATGACAACCGCGTGGTCAACCTGCCGAACGTGCAGGCTCCCGAGCGCTTCAAGTTCTGGGGCAATGGCGATTACAAGTATAAAGGCTTCACCAACGTGCTCCTCTGCGCCGGTGCGAAAGAACTGTATGCACAGGAAACCACCAACCTCTCCGAGGCCGCCAAGGCCGTGGAGCAGGCCATCGCCCAGACCGGCAAGTTCGTGACCAACAACATCCTCTTCGACACCGGCAAGGCCACCATCAAGCCGGAGTCCGAGCCGGAGATCGACAAGGTCGCCGAGTATATGAAGGCCAACCCGACCGCCCGCTTCGAGGTCCAGGGCCATACCGACAGCCAGGGCTCCGACAAGGTCAACGACCCGCTCTCCCAGGAGCGTGCCGAGGCCGTGGTGAAGGCGCTCGAGGCGAAGGGCGTGGATCCGTTCAACCTCCGCGCCGTGGGCAAGGGCTCCCACGAGCCCGTGGCTGACAACAGCACCGACGCCGGCCGTGCCAAGAACCGTCGGGTCGAATTTGTGGTGAAATAGCCGTGAGACGGAATTGGCTCATTGTTAAATATTTACGCAATTAAGCCCATGCAGTTTTTATAGGGCCCTGATTGTGTAAAACATTTATAATCAGCCAATTGTATTTCACGCAATAAATGTCTACCTTTGCGATTATGAGGAACTTTGCCTGGATCCTGCTTTTGCTGCCGGTGGTCTGCCATGCATACGGAGACCACCGCGGACGCAACCTGGACTCCCTGGAGCGGGTCACGGCGCGCTATACGCCGGACCGTCTGCTCAATGCATCGGATGAGGAAAAGATAGCGTATGCCCAGACCTGCCGGGAACTGGCCTGGGGCTACCTGCAGCTGGACGGTGCCAAAAGCGTCTATTACGCCCGGCAGGCGATGACGGTCGGCCAGGAACTGGGCGGGCGGAATACGGTTTTCGACATGTCCATCCTGATCGGCCAGTGCTTCTGGGCCTCGGAGCGCTACGACAGCGCCCGGGTCCACTACAGTCGCGCGGAGTTGGTGCTGCAGGAGATGGAAGCGGCCTGGACCGACCCGGACCCGCACGACCTGGAAGCTAACCAGGCGCGTCTGTGGGGGACCCTCGGCAATTTTTATGCGGCGCAGGACTCCCTGGACAAGTTCGCATACTATTACGCCAAAGCTGGTGAAGTCTTTGAGAAATGGGAATGGTGGGAAGATTGTTCCACGCTTCACCGGAACATCGGCGAAGTATATACTGACAATGGTGACTTGAAACTCGCCAAGCCGGAATACGAGAAGGGCTTGGAGTTTGCCCTTCAATCCGGTGATTCCCTCATCATCGCGCACGCCATGTACGGTCTGGGCCGCTGGTACCACGAATCCGGGAAAACCGCCAAGGCCCTGGAGTATCTGACCCAGGCAGAGGAGTATTTCGGGGAGCACGCCCGGGAGGAAGCTTATGCCCACTCGGACAACCTGGCCATCATGAATGCCGCGCACAGGGACCTTTACCGCAATGCACGGATGCTGGCGATCGCCGCAATCCTCGTCCTTCTGCTCTCCCTCGGCGGAACGCTGCTGGTCCGGCGACTCCGGCTCACCCGGCAGGAGCTCACCGAGACTTCGGCCGTGCTGGACGAGACCATCGAGGAACTTCGTCCCGCCCCTGAAACGCCGGAAAGCGACATCCAGCTGACGCAGCGGGAGAAGGACATCATCCGGCTCATGATGGAAGGAAAGAGTACCAAACAGATTGCAGATGCTCTCTGTCTCGGCTACGAAACGGTGCTGTGGTACCGCAAGCGGCTGCATGCCAAGCTGGATGTACATTCCGCTCCGGAACTCGTCGCCGAGGTGGTCCGGAGAAATCTTCTCTAGTCCGGGAGTCATTTTGGTATGGGATTTGCGAATAGTCGGCTGCGATCCGAAGCGCAATCTTGATTCTTTTATGAAGCGTTTGTTTCTGATGGCAGTGATCGGCCTGATGGCCGGAACTGCGGGCATGTTTGCCCAATCCCCCCAGGGACGCCCTGAAGGCGGCCCCGGCGGCCGTCCTGAACTTCCTCCCGTACTCAATCCGGAGGAGAAAACGGCCCGGATGACCGAGAAGTACAATCTCACGCCCGAGCAGCAGGCCGCTGTGCTGGAGTTGAACAAGCAGTACGACGGCAAACTCGAGTTCCGCCCCGCCGACATGGGCGAGCGGAAAGATTTCCGAAAGATGACCGACGCGGAGCGGGAAGAGTTCTTCAGCAAGATGCAGGAGCAGATGGGTGAGATGCAGGAGAAGATGCAGCAGATGCAGAAGGACCAGAAAGAGTATGACAAAGCCATCAAGGAGATCCTGGACAAAAACCAGTACAAGGAATACCGCAAGGAGCAGCGCCGGCGCGAGCAGGAAATGCAGCGCATGCAGCAGCAACAGGGCGGCTTCCCGGGTGGCCCCGGCGGGTTCCCCGGAGGTCCCGGCGGCGGATTCCCCGGTGGCCCGGGTGGCGGATTCGGCGGCCCCGGCGGTGGTTTCGGAGGTCCCGGCGGATTCTGATCCTGAAAAAGATCCCGATGCCAAACAGCATCGGGATCTTTTTTGTCTATCTTTGTGAAAACCACACACACGATTGATAGGAAAAAAGTTATCTTATTCCTTTGCGCGGCCCTGCTCGCGTTGTCCGGATGCGGATGGGCCTCGACGCGGGACAACAAAGACCTGCTGGTCGACATCGATTACAGCCTCAAGCTTCTGGATTGACCGGCCCCTCTTCCCTGATTCCGGTCCGGCCGGGGACCGGATAATGCAACCGGGTTGCAAAAATCCGGCGGTATCTTTGTTGCCTGACAACTCCAATCAGGCAGCATGCAAGTACACTTCTCATTCTCCAAGACGCCGGCGGCACCGTGGAAGACGGGCCTCCGGGAAGGTGTGTTACCCCTGGCCGGACTGGTGTGCATTACCCTGGTCCTTGTCCTCGTTTTCGCCCTTTGCCTGCATTTCGGCGGGCTGATGGATCCCGTCCTGCCCCCGCACATCGATGACGGGGAAGAGGTGGATCCCAATCCGCTCCGGCTGGTTTTCATGCTGTCCGGATTCTGCCTGTCTTTCGTCTTTGCCTGGCTGGCCGAACGGAACGCGAAGCAGGGTCGGACCTGGCCGGCTTTCTGGTGGGGCTATGCCGGCGGTACACTGATCTGGCAGTCCGTCGGAGAGGCCTCCTGGCATTTCAGCCTTCCCTGCGAAGACTTTCTGGTCTGCTTCGCGCATCTGGAGAGTTCTTCGTCCCTGTGGCTGGTACTGATGACGACAGCACTGCTCGTTTATTGCGCGAAACGCAAAGCTTTCGGCTGGGGCGTCTGGATATTCGTCCTTTCTTTCGTCGGTAACTGGTTTGGACATTTCATCCAGATCGGCACGTTCCCGCTGGTGAGCCGCTGGCTGGAAGAAGGGGAGTGGTACGTCATCACCGGTGCAGCCGTTGGCATCACGACAAGCCTGCTGGCGCTCTGGCTCAATTTCTTCGCCGCCCGGACGACCAAGGCGCGGCTGTGCTGCTGCCTGTTGCTGTATTTCGGCCTCGGGGTCATCGTCACCGGCGTCGGCGGTTTGTGATCGGGAAACGGCTGTTTTTTAGAAGATTCGTCGTATATTTGGGAAAATAACCAATTTCCCGTTAGCACTATGCGCAAAAATCTTCTGCTATTGCTTTCCCTGGCCGCCTGCACGGTGCTCCAGGCACAGAACCGCAGCGGTAACCAGGTGCTCTATTCTACACCGGAGGGATCCCTCCGCATCCAGGTCTGCAATGAACGGATGGTCCGCGTGACCAAGAGCACGACAATGGATTTCGTCAAGGACGAGCCCTGGATGGTCATCCGGTATACGTTCGATCCGGTCGATTTCCGCGCGGATGCGCAGGGCATCGAGACGGCCGCGATGCGTCTTGCGATCGATCCCGGCACCTGGCTGGTCCGTGTCAGCGACAAGGACGGCAGGATCCTTTATCAGGAAACCGCGTCGAGCGCCGGCGCTGCTCCTTCCAATGAATGTATCCTGACGCCGGATGAGCATTTCTTCGGTTTCGGCGAACGGATGGACGCCCTGGACCAGCGCGGCCGCAAGGTCCACCTCAATGTCGAACTCGGCTCCGGTCCGAAGCCGGCCGTGGGCGGCAAGGATATCCTTCGTGCCAATTACTGCCCGGTCCCGTTCTTCATCAGTTCGCGCGGCTATGCCGTCTTCTTCCACACGGCGGCCAAGACCGACTGGGACATGGGCTGGACACAGCCGGACCGGTATCGCTACAGCGCCGAAGGCGGCCCGATGGACTATTATGTCATCGTCGGGGACAGCCCGGAAAGCCTGCTGCAGGATTACCAGCGCCTGACGGGAGTCTCCCCGCTGATGCCCCGCTCGGCTTTCGGCCTGCATCTGGGCTCTTACAGCGGCGGCACCTGGCACCATGAGACCGAAGCCAGCCAGGAGTACAACGTGGCCCTGGCCAAGCGCATGCGCGACGAGAAGATCCCCTTCGACCTGCTCTGGCTGGACTCCACCTGGCGCTTCTTCAATACCAATTTCGGCAACGGCGGCTGCACCTTCGAATTCCAGCAGCAGTTCACCGACCCGCAGGCGATGGTGGACGGCATCTACGCCCAGAACGTGCAGATGTTTGGCCTGCACATCCGTTCGATCATGGACAACGGCAAGCACAACAGCCTGCTGGACGATGCCCTGAAAGCCGGCGTCACGATCCCCGGGGCCCGCAGCAGCGGCATCATCAATTTCTTTGATCCGAAGGCCGTGGACTGGTGGTGGGACAATGCGGCCATGCGTCTGGCCAAACTGGGTGTCCGCTTTTTCAAGACCGATGTCGGCAGCGCCTTGCGCTTCCGGGAGGGTTTCACCCCGCAGGGGGATTTCTCCGCGGATGAATTGCATAACCTCTTCCCGATTGCCTACGCGAAGGCGCCGTTCGAACGATTCGCCGCCTACAACGGCACACGCGGCTTCGACCATACCCGGGAGGGCTATGCCGGCATCCAGCGGTATCCCTTCATCTGGGCCGGCGACTGGGGCACCGAGTGGCAATGGTTCGAGCCGGTGATCCGGGCGGGACTCAACATCGGTCTGTCCGGTGTGGGCTATTGGAGCCACTGCATGGGCGGATTCGAGCAGTATTCGGATTACGATACCGATCTCTGGCTGCGCTGGTGCCAGTTCGGCATGTTCAGCCCGGTGGCGCTGCTTTTCGGCATGGACCATCCGCGTTACCATGAGCCCTGGACCTACGGGAGCGTGGCGCAGCGCATCTTCACGCAGTACGATGAGATGCGTTACGAACTGCTTCCGTACCATTACAGCAACGCCTGGCGGATGTATAACACCAGCCGCCCGCTGATGACCCCGCTCCTGTACGACTGGTTCTCTGACGAGCGCACCTACAACATCTCCGACCAGTTCATGTCCGGGGAGTCCATGATGATCTGCCCGGTCGTGAACAAGGGTGCCCTGAGCCGTCCGGTCTATTTCCCGGGCGGCCGGTGGGTGGACCTGTGGACCGGAGAGCGGATCGAAGGACGGCAGTACAAGTCCTTCCTGACGCCGATCGACATCATGCCCATCTTCATCAAGGAAGGCGCCATCATCCCCAAGCAGCCGGTGATGCAGTGGGTGGGGGAGAAGCCGGTGGACGTAATCACGCTGGCCGTGTTCCCTTCGGCTGCAAGTACTTTCGACCTGTACGAAGATGACGGGACGACCGACAACTACAAGCAAGGGGAATACGCCATCACCCATATCGAGAGCACCCTTTCCGACGGAGCCTGGCAGTTGGTGATCGCCAAGCCGGAGGGCAGTTACCGTCCGGAGGCGCACCGCTATCATGTGGAGCTCTGGTGGGATTCGAAACCGGCGGCCGTCAGCGCCAACGGACGAACGCTCCCCGAAATCGCTTCCGGTTCGGACAGCGAGGGCTGGTATTTCGACGAGGCCCTGCGCCAGGTGCACATCCAAAGCCGCCTGACCAATCATGACAAAGTTGTTTTCTCCGTTAAATAGCAATAAGATATGAAAAAGATTCTGGCTGCGGCGCTGCTGTGCGCCGCCCTGCTGCCGGCAGCGGCGCAGGAGAACTATCAGGCACTGCGTTTCCGCCAGCCGCTGGCCTATCATCAATATATCATGCGCGACCTGCACCGCCAGACGGCGGAGCGGGATGCCGCTTTCGCGGAAGCGACACGGTCCCGCGCGGCGATGGAGCAATACGTCACCGGCATCCGGGAGCGGATGGCCGTCCTCTTCGGGGAACTGCCGCCGCGCGGTCCGCTGAATGCCCGTACGGTCGCGACCGTCCAGGGCGACGGTTTCGTGGTGGAAAAGGTCATTTTCCAGAGTGCCCCCGGGCGCTATGTGACAGCGCATCTGTACCGGCCGGAGAAAATCCGCGGGCGCATTCCCGCCTGTGTGGAAATGCCCGGCCACTCTGCCGCAGGCAAGGGCAACGGTTCCGCGCAGGCCACGCTGATGGCCCGCAACGGGATCGCTGTCATCCATGTGGATCCCCTCGGTCAGGGAGAACGGATGCAGCTGCTGGACGCGCAGGGGAACGACCTCACGCGCGGAGCGACGACGGAGCACACCCTGCTCAACGCACCTTATGTGCTTCTGGGGAGCAACCTGGCCGCCCAGCAGGCGTTTGACAACAGCCGCGCCGTCGACTACCTGCTCACGCGCAAGGATATCGATCCGGAGCGGATCGGCTGCTACGGTTTCTCCGGAGGCGGCACGATGGCCTCCTACCTGATCGCCCTGGACGACCGCATCCAGTGCGCCTGCGTGGGCCTGTTCTTTTCTTCGCGCCTGCGGACGCTCGAACTGATCGGCCCTTCCGACGGCTGCCAGCAGATGCCCTTCGAGGGGAGTGCGCACATTGAGGGCGCCGACCTGGTACTGGCGATGGCGCCCCGGCCCGTCATCATCCTGGACGGGAAATACGATTTCGTGGACCACTGGGGTGCGCTGCAGGGTTTCGAGGATCTGAAGAAGGCGTACACGGTCCTCGGTGTACCGGAAGCGGTCTCGCAATACTATGCCGAAGACGGACACGCCACACCGCCGGACGTGCAGGAGCATCTGATCGGGTGGTTCCGCCGCTGGCTGCTCCAGGATACCGCGCCCGCGGTGGAAAGCGCTCCCTGGCGCGGCACGGATATGCTCTGTACGGCTTCCGGGCAAGTCAATCTCGAATTCCCGGATGCGCAGAGCACCATGCAGGCCACGCTGGCTGAAATGGATGCGCTCGCTCCGGCGCGGGAGGCTTTCTGCGCGCAGGACCCCGCTTCCGTGCAGGCGGGCATCCGCCAATTGCTGGGCCTCGGGGGCGATCCGGCTCCCGTCCAGGCCGTCTCTTCCGGGAGCCGGGAATTGCGCGGCTTCACGGAATACCGCTTCCAGCTGAACCGGGAGGGGGAATTCCCCGTGCCGGTCGTCGTGCGCGTGCCCGAAAATGTCCGTCCGGACTCGGGGATCGAGGTCCGGCTCTGCGACCAAGGAAAAGGCTCCCTGCTTTCAGAACTGGACCGCTATGATGCGGTTTCCGACGGGACCATCCTGCTTTTTGCCGATTTACGCGGACTGGGGGAGAGTGCGGATCCGGTGGAGTACAATCTGCTGAAATACTGGAACAAGGAATACCGCCTCGCGGCGACCTGCCTGCACATCGGCCGGCCGCTTCCGGGGCAGCGCGTGATGGATGTGCTGACGCTGCTGGATTTCTGCGATGCACAGGAAATGCTGCAGGGTCGTCCGGTCCGCATCACGGCAGAAGGTTTCTGCGGCCCCGTGGCCGCCCATGCGGCCGTCCTGGATGCGCGCATACGCAAGGTAACGCTGAGCCGTTCGCTCCGCACCTGGCGCAGCTACCTGGAGAATCCGCTTCAGTACGACATGCTTTCCAACGTCGTGCCCGGAGCGCTGCGCTGCTACGACCTGCCCGACCTGGTGCGCCTGTCGGGCGGACGGATCAGCTATGCAGACTGAAATATGAAGAATAATCCCTACATTTGTCTAAATAATCCGTTAGCACGAATATGAAAGATTTTAATTACTATGCTCCGACACAGGTCGTGTTCGGAGAGCAATCCGAAGAAAAAGTCGCCGATCTGGTCAAGCATTATGGCGGGCACAAGGTCCTGGTGCATTATGGCGGCAAGAGCGCCGTCAGGTCCGGCCTGCTTGACAAAATCTGCAACCTGCTCCGCGAAGGCGGCCTGGAGATTGTCCTGCTGGGCGGTGTCGTGCCGAATCCCCGGCTTTCCAAGGTCCACGAGGGGATTGAACTTTGCCGCCGCGAGGGCGTGGATTTCCTGCTTGCCGTCGGCGGCGGCAGCGTGATCGACTCCGCGAAGGCGATTGCCTACGGCGTCCCGTATGCCGGGGAAGTCTGGGACTTCTACAGCGGCAAAGCCGAAGCCGTCACCTGTCTGCCCGTCGCTTCCGTGCTGACCATCCCCGCCGCCGGAAGCGAGATGAGCGAAGCCAGCGTGATCACCAATGAAGACGGCGACATCAAGGTGGGCTATTCCAACGACATTTCCCGTCCGAAGTTCGCCATCATGAATCCGCGCCGCACCTTCACCCTGCCGCCGTATCAGACGGCCGCCGGCGTGACGGATATGATGATGCACACGATGGAGCGCTATTTCACCCACGATACCGACATGACCTTCACGGATGCGCTTGCCGAAGCCGTGCTCCGCACCATGAAGGATTGCGTATTCGCGGTGCTCAAGGATCCCGAGGACTACCGGAACCGTGCCCAGATCATGTGGGGCGGCAGCATCGCGCACAATGGCCTGACCGGATGCGGCGTCGAGGAAGACTGGTCCACGCACAGCCTTGAGCATGAACTCAGCGCGATGTTCGACGTCACGCACGGCGCCGGCCTTGCGGCAATCTGGCCCAGCTGGGCGCGCTATGTCTACAAGGAGGAGATCAGCCGCTTCGTGCAGTTCGCCGTGAACGTGATGGACGTGCCCAATGACTTCTCCGATCCCGAGGGCACTGCGCTCCGGGGCATCGAGGCGATCGAGCACTTCTACCATGCCATCGGCATGCCGATCAACATCCACGAACTGCTGGGCCGGGAGATCACGGAAGAAGAAATCCGCGAAATGGCCCGCAAATGCAGCCACGACGGCGCGATCAGGATCGGCGGTTTCAAGCGGCTCGCCCGCGAAGATATGGAAGCAATCTACAGAATGGCTAAATAATGAAAAAGAAAGCGCTTTTCATCGGCGGCACCGGCACCATCAGTACCGCCATCACGGCCCGGGTGGCCGCGGAAGGGGAATGGGAGCTCTATCTGCTCAATCGGGGCACGCGCCCCGAGGCGGTGCCCGGGAATGTCCGCCAACTGCAGGCGGACATCAATGACGAGGCAGAGATCGCCCGGCTCCTGGAGGGCATCCAGTGGGACTGCATCTGCGATTTCATCGGTTTTGTCCCGGCCCAGGTCGAGCGCGACTGGCGCCTGTTCCGGGGCAGGACGAAGCAGTATATGTATATCAGTTCCGCTTCGGCCTACCAGAAGCCTGCCGTCAATCCCTTCATTACGGAAAGCACGCCGCTCTCGAATCCCCACTGGCAGTACTCCCGGGACAAAATCGCCTGCGAGGAGTTCCTGATGGAGAAGTTCCGCACGGAAGGCTTCCCGGTCACGATCATCCGTCCGAGCCATACCTATGACGACCGCAAGGTCCCCCTGGCCGTGCATGGGCCGAACGGCTCCTGGCAGGTACTGAAACGCATGCTGGAAGGCAAGCCGGTCATCATCCACGGCGACGGCACCTCCCAGTGGACACTTACGCACAACACGGATTTCGCCAAGGGCTTCTGCGGCCTGATGGGCAATGCGCACGCCATCGGCAACGCCTTCCAGATCACCTCGGATGAGACGCTGACCTGGCGGCAGATCTACGGGATCATTGCGGATGTCCTCGGCGTGGAGCTGAAAGCCTGTTATGTGCCTTCCGACTTCCTGGCTGCCGTGGGACCGTATGATTTCGAAGGAGAGCTGCTCGGTGATAAGGCTTGGACCGTTTTCTTCGACAACCGCAAACTCAAGCGCATCGTGCCAGGTTTCTGCTGCACGACGCGCTTTGACCAGGGCGTGCGTCGGACGATCGAGAATATCCTCGCACATCCGGAATTGCAGACGCCGGATCCGGAATTCGACGCCTGGTGCGACCGCGTGATCGCCGCGATGGAGCAGGCGAAAGCCTCCCTGTAGTAGTTGGCAAAGACAGCATTTCATTGTATATTTGTAGCCCTTAACTGAAATTGACATGCGCAAATATACTTCTGCGGCGCGGATGCCGCTTTGGAAATGGATCCTCTGCCTGCTGGGCGGACTGATCCTGTTCTTCCTGCTCTACGGTTTCTCGGAGATGGGCGTGGAACTGCCGCTCGTCCCCTGGGCCGTCATGGGCATTGCGGTCGGAACCGGCCTGTTCGGCTTGTTTGTCTATGCCGTCTGGACCAATCTGACCGAGCGCCGTCCCGTCACGGAACTCGCCATGAAACGAACCTGGGCCGATCTCGGCCTGGGCCTGCTTCTGGGAGTCTGTTATTTTGCCGTCGTCGTAGGCCTGATGGCCCTCGCGGGCAGCTACCGCATTACGGAGGCGCATTTCGCCTTCCTGCCGTTGCTGACCTATTTCCTGCATTTCTTTATGGTCGCCGTGTACGAAGAGATCATCTTCCGCGGGATCATTTTCCGCTTGATCGATGACCGGTGGAACACTGCCGCCGCCCTGATCGTTTCGGCGCTGCTGTTCGGTGCCGTCCACCTGGCCAATCCTGGCGCGACGCTGTGGGGGGCTTTCGCCATTGCGGTCGAAGCCGGTCTGCTGCTCGGCGCCGCCTACAAGTGGTCGGGGACGCTTTGGCTGCCCATCGGCATCCACTGGGCCTGGAACTTTGTCCAGGGCAATGTCCTGGGCTTTGCCGTTTCCGGCAATCCGGTGCCGGACAAGATCTTTTCCGCCATCATCAGCGGTCCCGAGTGGATCACCGGCGGGCTTTTCGGCGCCGAGGCCTCCGTTCCTGCTGTCGTGGTGGGTCTGCTGCTGACCGTGATCCTGCTCAGCCGCTGTAAGCGTGACGAGCGATGAGCAAATCCGAACAATATGCCCTGCTCCTGAAGCAGATGCACGGCCTGTTGGAAGGGGAGTCTGACCTGACGGCCAACCTCGCAAACGCCGCTGCGCTGATCCATGGGACATTCGGTTTCTGGTGGACGGGATTCTATCTCGTCCGCGGCCGCGAACTGGTGCTGGGCCCCTTCCAGGGCCCGGTTGCCTGCACCCGTATTCCCTTCGGCAAGGGCGTCTGCGGCACGGCCTGGCAGCGGGCGGAGACGGTCATCGTGCCGGATGTCGAAGAATTTCCGGGACATATCGCTTGCAGTTCCGAGTCACGCAGCGAGATCGTCGTCCCCATCCTGCGGGACGGGACCGTGCTGGCCGTACTGGATATCGACAGCCGCGAACTGGCGACCTTCGATGCAGAAGACGCCGCGGGGCTGGAAGCCCTCGCAGCGTCACTGGCGGAATTGTTTTAGGCATCTGCGCTTAAATCCTTGATTTCTATTATCTTTGCCTAAAATGAAAACGCGTTATATCCTTCCTGTACTGGCAGGACTCTTCCTGCTGCAAATCGTATCCGGTGCCACGGACATCCGTCGCATCGAAACGGAGGTGTGGCTGGTCAAGAACGGAAATGCCGTTGTCCGGCAGACCTGGGATGTCAACGTCACCCAGGGCACGGAATGGTATATTCCGATCGACAACCTGGGCCAGCGCACGGTCCGGGATCTGAGCGTTTACGAGAACAACATCAAGTTTGAAAGCGACGGCCGGAACTGGAACTCTGACCGCACGCTTTCCCAGAAAACACACCGCAGCGGTATCGTCGAGAAGAGCGACGGCGTGGAACTCTGCTGGGGGCAGGGGGAATACGGCAATCATGTCTATACCATCCTCTATGTCATCGGCAACCTCGTGCAGCGGTCCGCGGATGGAGAGAACAACGCCTTCAACTGGCGTTTCCTCAATGACGAATGGACCGACAGCCCGGACTCCGTGCGCCTGGTCATCCACAACGAGGTGGATTCCACCGCCGTCTGGCAGGCGGGGGACGGGGGCAACATGGGCGTCTGGGTCTTCGGTTGCGAAGCGGACACCCGCGTGGAGAACGGTGATGTGATCATCGAATCGACGGAGCCGCTGCAATACTACGACAACCTCACCGTGCTGATGCGTTTCGACAAGGACCTCTTCGATCCTTTCACGACGGACACGCGGACCTTCGCACAGCTGCAGGAGGCTGCTTTCGCCGGCAGCGACTATTATGATGCAACGGACGGGGACGTGGACGTGAAAGAGTTCTTCCGGGTCCTATGGTATCTGTTCCTGATCCTGATTATCATTCCGCTCGTGGTGACCTCCCTGTGGGGCCTGCTGGCCAAGTACTTCCGGCGCGTCACCGGAATCCGCTACGGGAAAGAGTATTTCGGCAGTAAGCGCATCACGGGATGGTTCCGGGATATCCCGCTCGGCGGGCGGCTGGATGCGGCCTTTGCCCTGCTTGACTACGGAGACCGGCTGGAGACCAAGGACAGCATGTTCCCCAGGCTGATCGGCGCCTATTTCCTGCGCTGGGTGCAGCAAGGGCTGGCCGTTCCGGAGAAGAATCCCGCCGGCGATGACCGCTGGAACCTGCGCATGATGAAGCAGCGGCAGCCGGATACGGACGATCCGCTGGAGAGGGAGGTTTACCGGGCCGCCTGTGATGCAGCCGGAGAGAACGGCATCCTGGAAGAGAATGAATTCCGGAAATGGTCGGAAAGTCATTACATGAAAGTGAACTTATGGCCGCATGATGCCTCCCTGAACGGGATCAAGGTCTGGAAGGACCTGCCCCGCGAAACGCGGTGCGAGTTGCCACGGTTCCGGAATTTCCTGCAGGATTTCACGATCTCCGACCAGCGGGAGGTCCCGGAAGTGACACTGTGGAAAGATTATCTGGTCTTCGCCCAGTTGTTCGGCATTGCGGACAAGGTTTCCAAAAGCTTCCGGCAGCTCTACCCGGAACAGTACGCTGCCTACATGGCACAGTCTCACCTTGGCTCCGGCCAGGATTTCCTGACCAGTCTGAATGCCGTTTCCACCTCCTTCTATCATGCCGCCAGGTCCAAGCAGATGTCGGTGGCTGCTGATACGCGAAGCCATTCCTATTCCTCTTCCACCGCCCATACGCGCTATTCCGGCGGAGGCGGACATTCTTCCCGCCGCGGAGGCGGGGGGCACAGCGGTGGCGGACACGGCGGCGGAAGCCGGTAAATGAATTATTGTTTATACCCCATTGATATGAAAAGAATCCTGACCCTCTCTATGACCCTGATGTGCATGCTGCCGCTTCTCGCCCAGCAGAAACTGAGTGTGTTCGGCATCGCCGAGAAGTGGGATGAAAGCAAGGAGTATTCCTTCATCAATGCCGGAAGCGGACACCTGTTCGGCGAGATGGTGAAGTCATTCGCGCGCGAGTACGACGCGAACCCGATGATGCACGCGCTGCTGGCCCAGTTCACCGGCGATTCGGAGAACATCGATATCGCCGTAGCCGAATTCAAACTCGATGAGAAAAACAATTACGTCAAGCTCCGCCTCAAGACGGAAGAACTCGCCGAGACGGAGGCCCGTTTCTGGCCTCTTCCGGACGACAAAGGCTGGTTCGTGATCAAGATGATCAACCTCGACGAGGACACGCTGCCGCGGATCTATTTCCTGCGCGTTGACACGGCGAAAGGCGTGATGAAGCCGGCACGCGAGCCGGAGGGGATGAACTACGGCATGTCCGACAATTTCATCATTCCCCGCACCGGCGGATCCATCGAGGTGTACAACGAGTATGTGCCTTCCGACCATATCGTCCTCAAGGACGGCGTTTTCGTCTATCAGGACTCGGCCCCTGTCTCGATCTACTGCTATGTCAACGATCCGGATCCGTCAGGCATCACCAACGTCCGGGACAAGCCAAGCGGCAAGGTCATTGTCCGCCTGGGAGGTGAACCGGAGCTCTCCCCGGAAGAAGAGGAATACGAAGATTGGCCGGAGTTCGAATCCAATGCATTTACTGTTTACAATCCGAAAAACGGCTGGTGGCAGATTCATGCCAAGACAGTCAATGGCGTCGAGATCGCGGGGGAGGCCTGGATCCATTATTCCGTGCTGGAGATGCGTACCCGCAACTATGGCGGCCAGTCGCTTAACCTGTATCAAGAGCCTTCCGCCGACTCCTCCGTAGCAGCGGTCATCAAGACCGAAGAAGCGGCCGTCCGCCCGATGGACCTGAGTCCTGACGGAGAATGGACGAAGGTCAAGGCCCAAGCCGGGACCGGCTGGATCGAGACCCGTTGGCTCTGCGGCAACCCTTATACGACCTGTCCGTAGTTCTTTGCGGTCCGGCAGCGTGCGTAAGGAAGAAGTCAATACTGGCCCGGATTCCCCTGTCTATGCCAGCATCAGGTCGAGTTCTCCGAAGAGTTCCATGAAATCGGCGGAGAGATTGCCGGCGATCTGCCGGGCGGTCTCCTCATTGTGGATGCGGTCGGTAATCTGCTGTGCCAGGGCGGCGCGGAGGTTCAGTATTTTCTCATTCTTGCTCATAAGGCCTGAATTTAAAGGGTTTCTTTTGTTTCAACGATACAAAAGTACGACTGTGTTTTGACAGTTCTTGTCAAAGAGCAAAATAATGAAAAAAAACTTGCACGCCGGGATGCACTTCCGTATCTTTATGGCAGCTAAAGTATTGTCGCCATGAAGAAATTCATCTCGTTTGTATCCGTCCTCCTCGGCGGGTTGTGTGCCTGCAGTCAGGGCAATGACCTCGATCCCCAGGCTTTCGAAGCCCTCCTCGCAGATGGAAAGGTATTTCTGCTGGATGTCCGTACTGCGGACGAATACGCCCGGGAGCATATTGCCGGCGCCGCCAACGCCGATTGCCAGGCGGCTGATTTCCTGCAGCAAGTAGGACAGCTCTGCCCGGTGGAGCGGCCGCTGGCCATCTATTGCCGTACCGGCAAGCGCAGCACTGCCGCGGCCAGGATGCTCGCGAAAGCCGGATATCAGGTCTATAACCTGGCCGGGGGCATTGAATTCTGGAAAGCCTCGTTCAAGGAGGTTGAATCCACCCCCGACCCGGATGACGAGTATGCGGTGGATCTGCTTGAGATGGGCGCTACGGCGCCGGAGCTTGTCCTGAATGACCTGGACGGCCGTCCGGTGCGGCTGGGCGACTTTGCCGGTAAGACGGTCGTGCTGGAGTTCTGGGCGTCCTGGTGCCCGGACTGCCGGGCCGACCTGCCGCTGGTGAAAGCGATGCAGCAGGCGGCTGACCCGGAGAAAGTGGCATTCGTCTCCGTCTCTTTCGACCGCACGCTGGATGAACTCAAGGCCTTCGTGACTGAAAACCGACTCAGCGGGACGCTGCTTTTCGACCCGGCGGGCAAGAAAGACTCCGCCGTAGGCGCGGCATACGGCGTCAAATGGATTCCTTCGTACTATGTCATCAATCCGGAAGGGAAGGTGCTCCTGGGGACGGTCGTAGCCCAGAAAGTGGCCCAGGTCCTGCTGGGCCGGAGTATCAAAGGATTCAGCTCCACCCTGGGCAACCTCTGCTCCGACGAGAGTTGCCTGCTAGAGTTTGAGTAGGGCCCGGGCATTGTCGCGCAACCAGGCGCGCAGGGGTTCTCCTTCCAAGATTTCGATTTCACCCGCCAGGCCGCTCACGAAGCGGCCTGCACCCGCGGCGGCGCTGATGCCCGTATCAAGGATCCAGCGGCCATCGGGCTCCTGTGTCAGGTCCCGCTCGGCGAGGGGGTACTCTTCAACCAGCAGGTTCTTGGCCTTCATCGAGAGGCGCAGCCGCACGCGGAATTCTTCCTTCCCGGCCATCCGGAAGATATCCATGCCCTGCCGCTCATGCTCCGGCTCATGCGCCCACGCTTCCGCGTCAAGCACTTCCACTTCTTCCATCCGGCTGATCTTGAAGATTTTGCAGCGTCCATCCTCCAGATCGTACGCCCAGACGTCGATGAAGTTGGTCGTGAAGCCGAAGGGCTCCACGCGCCGGTCGCGGATCTGGCCGCTGTGCCCGGATTCGTAGTTCAGGAGCCGCACGGAGCGCTTCTCCCGGATTGCGCGCGAGAGCGCCTCGACATTGGCGGCATTGGACCGTTTGTCGATGTAGTCGGCGATGCTGGTGCTGCTGTAGATGGCGGCAAGCTTGCGCTGCAGACCGGCCTTGAGCGAATTGGTCGGGTCCAGCCGGTCGATCAGCCGGTTCACCATGTACGCCTCCTCTTCGGAGAAATAGACCAGCTTGTCCAGGTCGGGATATTTGGGGGAGAGCTTCGCCAGGCGGTATACATTGCCATGGATCTTCTCCACGGCGAAGCCGCATTGCTTGAAGGTGTCGATGTAGCGGTAGATCGAACGGTAGGATGTCTCCAACTTGTCGGCAAGTTCGTCGATGGTATATTCGACGCTTCCCGACATCAGGGTCATCAGGCGCAGGACGCGCTCGATCTTGGGCTGGTCCATCTATTTGAGGCGAAGGCCGCGTTCGGCAAGCTCGACGGCCTGCACGAGCGTAGCGTCATCCTTGCCCAGGATGCAGAGGATCACGAGGATGCCTTTCTTGAATTCGACGCACATCATCCGCATGGGCGAATCGTCCTCGGCGATGGCCTCGAATCCATAGGCCTTCTTGCCATTGAAAGGCCACTCGATGACGGGGTCGAAATCCTCAGGGTCATCATCGTCGAAGCCCACGGTGTCGGCGTAGTTCGCGAGTGCCTGGTCCGCTGCCGTCGTGTCCTCCGGCATCGGGCCCACATAAGCGTCGATCAGAGCCTCGTCGGTCTGCTTCTTGTCGTTGGGAAGGTGGCAGGAGAGGTGGGTGATCTCCACGCCGGATTCGTCGAGGTAGGTGTCCAGGTCAGAGACCCAGCCCTGCGGGAGTTTGATGGAAATGTCGTAAGCCATATTCTGTGTATCTGATATGCACAAATGTACGAAAATTAATTACTATTTTTGTGTGCCATGCGCAAGATTTCCCTGATTGTAGCGGCGCTGCTGGCCGCCTCCTGCACGATGAAGACCGCCCGGACCTTCCGGGTGGAGCCGGACGATTCGCCGGAGGCCGTGATCGAGAAGGCCGTGCACGTCGTTCCGACGCCACAGCAGCGCCATGCGCTGGAGAACGGCTTCGCCGCCTTCGTGCATTTCGGGCCCAACACCTTCACGGGCGTGGAATGGGGGAGCGGCATCGAGGATCCGGCCGTATTCACCCTTCAGGAGGTGGACACCGACCAGTGGTGCCGGATCTTCCGGGATGCCGGGATGAAACGCGTGATCCTGACGGCCAAGCACCATGACGGATTCGTCCTCTGGCCGAGCCGCTACACCTCGCACGGCGTGGCTTCCAGCCCGTACAAGGGCGATATCGTAAAGGCGCTCGCGGCCTCTTGCCGCAAATATGGCCTGGAATTCGGCTTCTACCTCTCTCCGGCCGATCTTTACCAAATGGAAGCGCCCGACGGTCTGTATGGTAACGGAAGTGCAGCTACCCTGCGCACCATCCCGCGGGAAGTGCCCGGGCGTCCATTTTCCGACAAGCGGACCTTTGCGTTCGAGGTGGATGATTACAACGAATACTTCCTGAACCAGCTTTTCGAACTGCTGACCGAATACGGTCCCGTGTCGGAGGTCTGGTTCGACGGTGCGCATCCCAAACGGAAAGGCGGCCAGCAATACAACTACCTGGCCTGGAAGGAATTGATCCATGCGCTGGCACCCGATGCCGTTGTCTTCGGCAAAGAGGACCTGCGCTGGTGCGGCAATGAATCCGGACAGACGCGGGAGTCGGAGTGGAATGTCATCCCGTATGCGGAGGATCCTGCCGGGATGAACATGTTCGACGACCTGACAGAGCCCGATCTGGGAAGCCAGGAGAGGCTGCTCGCACAACCGAAACCCTTCTGGCTGCACTATCAGCCCGCCGAGACGGACGTATCCATCCGCGACGGCTGGTTCTGGCGCAATGAGCACGAACAGTCCGTCCGCAGCGCGGACGATGTCCTGGATATTTGGGAACGCTCCGTGGGCGGCAACAGCATCCTGCTGCTCAACGTCCCGCCGGACCGCCGGGGCCGTATCGCCCCGCGCGACAGCGCGGTGCTTGCCGAAGTCGGCGCCCGCATCCGGGAGATCTACGGGAATGACCTGCTCTCCGGCGCCCGCCGGAAAAAAACCGCCCTCCCCGGCCCGGCCGGGAACCTGCCCGCCTACGAATTCACCCTCCCGCTGGCCATCCGCTTCGACCGCCTGGAACTCCGCGAAGACCTCTCGGAAGGCGAACGCATCGAATCCTTCGCCCTGGATGTCTGGTCTGACGGCTGGCAGGAAGTCGCCCGCGGCACCAATGTCGGGGCGCGCCGTATCCTCCGTTTCCCGGAGCAGAATGCCCTCCGCCTTCGCGTGCGCATCCTCGCCGCCCGGGCGAAACCAAAAATCACCTCTGTTTCAGCATATTACACGAACTAATGAAAGCCAAGATCCTGCCTGCCCTCCTAGTTGCGCTGCTGCCCTTTGGCGCGGTATCGACACTTGCTTCCGCCCAGGAAGCGGCTGAATTCACCGCAGACCGTCCCGGAGCGACCACCGGTCCGTCCGTGCTGCCCCGGGGACGGGTGCAGCTGGAAACCGGTTTCGCCTGGGAACGATCCGCGCTGGAAGGCCCCTGGGCCACCACCTGGACCGTCAACACTTCCATGCTCCGCTGGGGCTTTTCAGACGCGGCAGAACTGCGTCTGCAGGCCAATTACCTGATTTCGGAAGGGGAAGAGGGACGTCAGTTCGGCTTCGACAGCGTCATTTTCGGGACGAAAGCCCGGCTCTACGAGGGAAACGGCATCCTGCCTGAAATGGCCCTGATGGCCAATATCCTCGTGCCGGGGCGGAAGGGATCCGCCTTCTTGTCGGAGCACTGGGGAGGGCAGATCGCACTGCTGTGCGAAAACGAGCTGGCCCCCTGGTGCAGCCTGGGTTATGAGGCGGACCTCATCTGGAAGGGTGACGGCCGCCCGGAGGTCTTCTTCGGGGCCGGCCTGGGCTTCCAACCCTGGGAGCGATTTGCCTTCCAGATCGAAGAATTCAATATCGGAGCCGGGGAAGGGCTCCAATGCTGGTCGGAGCTGAGCTGTGCCTGGCAGGTCTCGCCGCGCGTGCAGCTTGACCTTGCCACGGACATCTGCCTGACTGCACCGGAGCGCTACGCCATCCTGATGTTCGGCGTCAGCTGGCAGATCACGAAGCGTTAGCTGACCTTGTTCTTGGAGCCGGGCTTGTAGTTCTTCAGGAAGTCCTCCAGGCGGAGCTCGCTGGAGCGGGAACCGCGGGCGACGGGATCCATCGGGGTGCCGACAGGTTCGCCGGTCATCTCATCCTCGGGCGGACCAAGGATCTCGTCAATGAGTCCGAAAGTCTCTTCAAGCAGGTCCAGGGCATGCTCGGCCTGGGCGCGCTGCTCGCCGTCACGGATCTGCGACAGGTTCTCCCGCAGGGGGATGCGGGCGTCGATCTCGCTGACACCGCGTTCTACCTCGAGGGCTACATCTTCCACGGCATAGAGGACCTCCTTGATTTCCTGGAGGCGCTTGATGCTCTCCTGAAGGGTCTTGATATCGTCGGAATATGATTTCTTCATATTATTCCATCAGTTTCTTGTACTTGAAGCGCTTGGGTTCCGTCTCACCGAGGCGGGCCTTGCGGTTCTCTTCGTATTCAGAGTAGCTGCCCTCGAAGAAATAGACCTGCCCGTCGCCCTCGAAGGCGAGGATGTGCGTGGCGATGCGGTCCAGGAACCAGCGGTCGTGGCTGACCACCACGGCGCAGCCCGCGAAGCCGTCGAGACCTTCCTCCAGGGCGCGGATCGTGTTGACATCCACGTCGTTGGTCGGTTCGTCGAGCAGCAGCACGTTGCCTTCGTCCTTGAGCGTCAGCGCCAGGTGCAGGCGGTTGCGCTCGCCGCCGGACAGCACGCCGCAGAGCTTCTCCTGGTCGGCACCGGAAAAGTTGAAACGGGACACCCACGAACGGGCGTTGATATCCCGGCCGCCCAGGCGCACCCATTCGGAGTTGCCGGCGATGGTCTCATAGACCGTTTTGTCGGGGTCGATGCTCTTGTGCTGCTGGTCCACGTAGGCGATTTTGGCGGTCTCGCCAATCTCGATGGTGCCGCTGTCGGGCTGCTCGATGCCCATGATCAGGCGGAAGAGGGTGGTCTTGCCGGCGCCGTTGGGACCGATTACGCCCACGATGCCTGCGGGCGGCAGCACGAAGGACAGGTGCTCGAAGAGCAGCTTGTCTCCGTAGGCTTTGCTGACATCGTGGAACTCGATGACCTTGTTGCCCAGATGCGGGCCGTTGGGGATATAGATTTCCAACCGGGCTTCCTTCTCCTTCGCATCAGCGGAGGCGAGTTTCTCGTAAGCGCCCAGACGGGCCTTCTGCTTGGCCTGGCGGGCTTTGGGTGCCATCCGGACCCATTCCAGCTCGCGCTCGAGGGTCTTGCGGCGCTTGCTCTCCTGCTTCTCTTCCTGCGCCAGGCGGATGCTTTTCTGCTCCAGCCAGGAGGAATAATTACCCTTCCAGGGGATGCCCTCGCCGCGGTCCAGCTCCAGGATCCAGCCGGCCACGTTGTCGAGGAAGTAGCGGTCGTGCGTGACGGCGATGACCGTGCCCTTGTATTGCTGCAGGTGGGCTTCCAGCCACTGGATGCTCTCGGTGTCGAGGTGGTTGGTGGGCTCGTCGAGCAGGAGCACGTCCGGAGCCTGCAGGAGCAGGCGGCAGAGGGCGACCCGGCGCCGTTCACCGCCGGAAAGGGTCGCGATCTTCGCATCGGAAGGCGGACATTGCAGGGCATCCATCGCGCGTTCGAGCTTTGCGTCGATCTCCCATCCGTCGTGGTGCTCGATGAGTTCGGTCAGCTCGCCCTGGCGCTCGATCAGCGCATTCATCTGGTCGTCATCCATCGGCTCCATGAATTTCAGGCCGATCTCGTTGTATTCAGTGAGCAGGTCCATGACCTGCTGGACGCCTTCCTGGACGACCTCCAGGACGGTCTTTTCAGGATCCATCTGCGGTTCCTGCTCCAGGTAGCCCACACTGTATCCGGGCGCCCAGACCACTTCGCCCTTGTAGGACTTCTCCACGCCGGCGATGATCTTCAGCAGGGTTGATTTTCCGGAACCGTTCAGGCCGATGATGCCGATCTTGGCGCCGTAGAAGAAGGAGAGGTAGATGTCCTTGAGGATGACCTTGTTGTTGTGGGGGAGGACCTTGCCGACCCCGTTCATGGAGAAGATGATCTTTTCGTCTGCCATAATTTGCTATTTGGTAGATGATTTGAGTTTCCAACGGTAGAAGAGGACGGCGCTCAGCACGATCACGGCGGCGCCGATCCAGCGGTTCCATCCGATCGGGAGATGAAGCCCGATCTGGGCCACGCAGATATAAGTCACGCTGACGGCCGTCATCAGGCAGGCCGGCAGCAGGGTCATCAGGTACCATTCGCCCTTCCGCTCCCGGGCCAGATAGACGGTAATCGCCCAGAGGGTGAAGACGGCCAGTGTCTGGTTGGCCCAGCCGAAATAGCGCCAGATCACGTTGAACCCATCTTCGTTGGCGATGTTGAACCAGAGCAACAGCGCGGCGATACCGAACATCGGCAGGCTGATCGCCAGTCGCTTGCCGACGGGCTTCTGGTCAAAATGCAGGAACTCGGCAATGATGAGCCGGGCGCTGCGCAGGGCCGTATCTCCGCTCGTGATGGGCGCGGCAACCACGCCCAGCAGGGCCAGGACGCTGCCGAACACGCCCAGCCAGGCGCGCGATACCTTCGTCACCACGGTCGGAGCGGCATCGGCGAACGTGCCCCCGACTTCCGCCGCACCGCCGCCGAAGAAGAAATAGGAGGACACGGCAGCCCAGATCAGGGCCACGAGCCCTTCGGTGATCATGGAGCCGTAGAAGACCGGCCGGCCGAGTTTCTCATTCTTCAGGCAGCGTGCCATCAGCGGGCTCTGGGTGGCGTGGAAGCCGCTGATCGCCCCGCAGGCGATGGTCACGAACATATAGGGCCAGATGGCCTGCCCCTTGCCACCCCAGGTCTGGGTCCGGTTCTGCAGGCCGTCCCACAGTTCGGGGATATCCGGGGACTTGACGAAAAGTCCGACCATCAGGGCGATGGCCATGAAAAGGAGCGCCACGGCGAAAACCGGATAGATGCGGCCGATGATCTTGTCGATCGGGAGCATCGTGGCAATGATATAGTAAACGAAAATGACGCCGGCCCAGATCATGAAAGCGGCATTGGAGCCGTCTCCGGCCAGGTCTTTCAGGATGACGGCGGGGCTATAGACAAACACGGCGCCGACAAGTACCAGCAGCAGCACGGAGAAACAGAGCATCACCGTCTTGGCACCCTTGCCCAGATACTTGCCGATCAACTCCGGCAGTCCCGCGCCCTCGTTGCGAAGCGAAAGCATGCCGCTGAAATAGTCGTGGACGGCTCCGCCGAAAATGCAGCCCAGAACGATCCAGAGGTAGGAGGCGGGTCCGAACTTGGCGCCCATGATGGCACCGAAGATGGGCCCCGTACCTGCGATGTTCAGGAACTGGATCATGAAGACCTTCCAGGAGGGAAGGGGAATATAGTCAATCCCGTCCGTCCGGGAGAGGGCAGGCGTGGGACGGTCCGGATCCGGGGCGAAAACCCGCTCCACGAGCTTGCCGTAGAACAGATAGCCGACAATCAGGGCCAAAACGCTGAGAAAGAATGATACCATAATACAAAAATATTAAATTTCTGCTGAAAAATCTCTATCTTTCGAACACAATACAATGATCTGCCGCCATGCCTTTCTGGTTGAATATCTTTTTTATCATCCTGCTCTTCAGCATCATCGTGATGGAAATCGCCGAGAACGGGCATCCCATCCGTACTCTGGCATGGATTCTGGTGCTGACCTTTCTGCCGGGCATCGGCCTGGTACTGTATTTCTTTTTCGGCCGGGACCGCAAAAACCGGCGCATGGTCAGTTCGGAGGACATGGACCGCCTGCAGGAGAAGGCGGAAACCGCCTGCGGAGAGCATCTCTGCCGAGACTTGCCCGAGCCCCGGAAGAACCTGATCACCCTGCTGGATACCGCCGGACGGGCCCGTCCTGTCGCGGGCAATGATGTCCGGGTCTATACGGATTTCCCTTCGATGTATGCCGACCTGCTGCAGGACCTGGAGCAGGCGCAGCACCACATCCATTTCCAGTTCTTCAAGTTCGAAGACGACGAGTTCGGCCGGAAAGTCGCGGAGATCCTGGTGCAGAAGGCGCAGGCGGGCGTAGAAGTCCGGCTGCAGATCGATGACCTGGCCAATCTGACCCGGCGGAAATTCTATCATCGGATGGAGAAGCAGGGGGTGCAGGTAAAGCCGTTCTTCCGCGTCCGGCTCATCCTTTCCAGCGACACCAACTACCGCAACCACCGCAAGAACGTAGTCATAGACGGGCGCATCGGCTATACCGGCGGGATGAACATTGCCAAGCGCTACGCCATCGGCATCAACACCGGCAACTGGCGGGACACCCACCTCCGGGTCACCGGTCCCGTGGTGGCCGAAATGCAGACCGCATTTCTCGTGGACTGGAAATTCTCCACCAAGCAGCTGCTGGATGACTCCGTCTACTATCCGCCGGTCCCCGCTGCGGGCGACCTGCTGATGCAGGTGGCGACATCCGGGCCGATGGGGGAGTTCCGCGTCATCATGCAGGCCGTCCTGCGGATGCTCACCGAAAGCCGCCGCTACATCTATATCCAGACGCCGTACTTCATTCCCAACGAACCCATCATCGCCGCCCTGCGCAATGCCGCCCTGTCCGGCGTGGACGTCCGCCTGATGCTCCCGGAAAAAGGGGATGCCAATTTCATCGTCACCCAGGCTTCACGTTCCTATATTAAAGACATGCTGAGCGCAGGGGTGAAGGTCTTTTTGTATAAAAAGGGATTCCTGCATTCCAAGGCGATGGTCTCGGATGATGACGTGGTCTCCATCGGTTCCACGAACCTGGATATCCGGAGTTTCGAACAGGATTTCGAAATCAATGCGTTCATTTATGACCGCGATCTGGCCGTCCGGATGCGGGACATCTTCCTGCAGGATGAAGCAGACTGTGAGCGCATTGCGCTGGCTGAATGGGAAAGCCGCCCCGCCATCAAGCGTTTCGGGGAATCGCTCGCGCGCCTGTTCTCCCCTTTGCTGTAGGGTCCGGCCGGCCCTGGCCATTGAAAATTTATTAAAAAAATTTAACAATGTGCCGGAATTATTTTTACATTTGCAGCCGAAAATACAAAAGTACTCAATCAACCATGAAAAAGATTTATTCTATCGCCATGATCGCTGCTTGTGCGATGATGGTTTTCTCTTGCAAGAACAACGGCAAGGGAAATGAAGAAGTCCCCGCTCCGGCCGGTGAGGCTGTCGAGGCTGTCGAAAACGCTGCCAAGGAAGGTGCCAAGGCTGTCGAGAACGCCGCCGAGGATGCTGCCGACCGTGTTGACGAAGCCCTTGAGAAACTGGGTGATATCGTCCCTTATACCTCTGTCGAGGTGAAGCCGACGTTCAACGGTGGCGATGCAGACGCTTTTGTCAAATACGTGCAGTCCAATCTGAAGTATCCCGAGTCCGCTCTTGAGAACAACGAGTCCGGCAAGGTGACCGTCAATTTCGTGGTCGACGCCAACGGCAAGATCCAGAATGCCAAGGTCGTGAAGGGTGTCTCCGAGGCGCTTGACGCCGAGGCTCTCCGCGTCATCCAGAATGCTCCGGCATGGACGCCGGCCAAGCAGGGCGGCAAGAACGTGCCTGTGACCTACAGCATCCCCGTGACTTTCGCCATCCGCTAATCACAGATTCCGGAAAATATCGTACAGGGCCTCCCCGGTGCTTGCATTCAAGGCAAGATCCTCCGGGGAGGCTCCTTTTTCTATCGTGTTCCCGCCGCACAGGTCAACGCCCAGGATGCGGCGGGTGTCGCGGAGCCGTGTCAGGGCGGCGGTCAGCTCATCCAGGGTCATCCGGCCCTGGTCCCAGTCTGTCCGGGCATATTCCTCCGAGAGGACGTCGAGGTCTACCGAGAGATAGACGGGCAGTTCGGGAAGGGTCGCAAGGGCAGGGAAGTCCGCTGCATCGCGGATCCAGAGGTCGGCCTGCTGCATCGGCAGCCGGCGGGCCTGCGCGACCCATCCGCCGCAACTGAGCAGATCCTCTCCGAAAGCGCCCGGCTGGTCATCGGGATGATGGTCGAAAAGAAGGAGGCGGAACGGCTCCCGGATCCGCTCCAGCCAGAAAAGAGTCACATAATGGTAGTCTCCCGTCCCGATCTCGTGGAATGCTTCGAGGGGGAGACGGGCTATTTCGTGCCGGATCATCCCGGCACTTTCGGCCGAACAGTAGCAATTTGTGCCTTCCAGCGTCGTAAAATCAACTTTTATTCGTATCATTTGTTCCATAAATGTAGGAATTTTTCGAAAAATAACCTATATTTGTAAAATCTATAACGCACTTATTGTTTAAATGCCCTTGGAAGGACAATTCCCGCTCGATCCCGAGAAGATCTATTTCTCCATGGATGAGTTGACGCTTGAGACCGATGAAGGTCCCAAGACGCTTCGGATGGGTGCCTGGCTCAATTTTGACCCGGTACGCATCCACCGTATGATTGTCCGCGACAAGATGCTTCAGGTGGACACGATCGAGGTGCTTAACCCGCTGGTCAGCAAGCTCCGCCGTGCAGATCCCGATTATTACAAGAAATTCATGGGGCTCCGCCTTGTCATCGATTATCCCGGCTACAGCTCGGGCATCCTTGCAAAAATCCCCTTCGAGAACGATCCGGTCGGCTTTTACAAATGGTGGCGGAAGGGCAGGCATGAAGACAAGGTCTATCTGTCGCTGGGCAATCAAGTGCGTCTTTTCCAGAAAGTTTCAATGATGGATCCCAAGATGATCCTCAAGAAAGATCTCGAAATTCTCAAATAACCAATCATGGAAAATCTTTTGAAGCAGACTTGTCTGCACGATCTCCACGTCGAGCTCGGTGCCAAGATGAGCCCGTTCGCCGGCTATGACATGCCCATCCAGTACAGCGGTATCATCGACGAACACAACGCAGTGCGCCACGCCGCCGGTGTCTTTGATGTCTCCCACATGGGAGAGATCTTTATCAGCGGCCCCGACGCAGAACGCTTTGTCAACCATATCTTCACCAATGATGTCCGCACTCTTGAGCCGGGCGGGATCCTCTACGGGATGATGCTCTATTCCGACGGCGGCACGGTCGATGACCTGCTGGTTTACAAGGAGAAGGAGCCGCAGCACTATCTGCTGGTCGTCAACGCAGCCAACACGGATACGGACTACGCATGGATGCTGGAGCAGGCCGATGGCTTCGATGTCAAGGTGGACAACCGCTCCGCGGACTGGGGACAGATCGCCGTACAGGGACCGGAAGCCGAGAAGGCTGTCTGCGCTACGCTGGGTTTCCAGGAAGCGGCACCGCTGGCCTTCTACACCTTCTGTGACTGCGAACGGGACGGCAAACGCATCATCGTCAGCCGTACCGGCTATACCGGGGAGGATGGCTTCGAAATCTATGCGGATCCGGCACATATCCGCAACTACTGGAACATCCTGCTGGCTGCCGGCGTAAAGCCCTGCGGACTGGGGTGCCGCGACACGCTCCGTTTCGAGGCCGGCCTGCCGCTCTACGGGGATGAACTGACGGCGGACATCTCCCCGGTGATGGCCGGGCTGGGCATGTTCTGCAAGCTGGACAAGCCGGAATTCATCGGCAAGGATGCACTCGCCGCCCAGAAGGCGGAGGGCGTCGCCCGCAAGCTGGTGGGGATCGAACTCGCCGACAATGCCGTGCCCCGCGCCGGCTATCCGGTCGAGCTTGAGGACGGACTGCAGGTTGGCGTCGTGACCACCGGCTATCACTCCATTTCGCTCGACAAGAGTCTTTGCTTCGCCCTCGTGGACAGCGAATACACCGCCCTGGGCACGCCGCTGTGGATCCGCATCCGCAAGCGCACGTTCCCGGGCAGCGTGGTCAAGAAACGTTTCTATCAGACGAAATACAAAAAGTAACATTAAACAATAACCAACTGATTATGAGTAAAATTGCAGAAGGACTCCTGTACAGCGAGTCGCACGAATGGGTCAAGGTCGATGGCAATGTAGCCATCGTCGGCGTTTCCGATTTCGCCCAGGAAGAGATGGGCGACATCACCTATGTCGATATGCCCGATATCGATGACGAGGTCACGGCCGGTGACGATTTCGGTGCTCTCGAGAGTGTCAAGACTTCCAGCGAACTGGTCGCTCCGGTCTCCGGCAAGGTCATCGCCCGCAACGATGAACTCGAAGACAAGCCCGAACTGATCAACGAGGATGCCTACGAGGCCTGGATCATCAAGGTCGAGATGTCCGACAAGTCCGAACTCGACGCCCTGTTGAACGCCGCCGCTTACGAAAACATCGCCAAGTAAAGATATGGGAGCATTCAGCTATTTTCCCCAGACCGGGGAAGATATCCGCGTGATGCTCGAAAGGATCGGCGCCGGATCCCTGGAGGACCTGTACGCCGATGTCCCTGCGGATTTCATTTACAAAGGGGAGTACGACCTGCCGTCCGCGATGAGCGAACAGCAGGTTCGTGACTTTTTCGAGGGGCTTGCCGCCAAGAACACCCGGCTCAAGGTGTTCGTCGGGCAGGGAGCCTATGACCATTATGTGCCTGCGGTGATCCCTTATATCACGTCCCGCAGCGAATTCCTGACCGCCTACACGCCATACCAGTGCGAGATCTCGCAGGGTACGCTGCGCTATATTTTCGAGTGGCAGTCGATGATCTGCCGCCTGACCGGCCTCGACTGCGCCAACGCTTCGATGTACGACGGCCCGACCGCCGCCGCCGAAGCCGTGCGCATGTGCGTGGCCAGCACCAAGAAGCGCAATTCCGTAATCGTGTCCGCCCGCCTGCTGCCGCATGTGATCGACACCATCCGCACCTATGCCAAGTATGCCGGGATCAACATCGTCGTCACCGACAAGGTCGCCGAAGAGGTGGCTGAAGGCGTGCTTGACCTGGCCGGTGTCATCGTCCCTTCCATCAACCGTTTCGGTGTCATCGAGAGTCATCTCGGACTCGCGGACCTGGTCCACGGGATGGGGGCGCTGCTGGTAGAGTATTGCGATCCTTCCGCCCTGGCGGTCGTCAAGTCGCCGGCCGAATGGGGCGCAGACATCGCCGTGGGCGACGGCCAGTCGCTCGGCATTCCGCTCTGCTACGGCGGTCCGTATGTCGGCTTCATGGCCTGCACCTCCGCGCTGATGCGCAAGCTTCCGGGACGTATCGTCGGCCAGACCGTCGATGCTTCCGGCAAGCGCTGCTACGTCCTGACGCTGCAGGCGCGCGAGCAGCACATCCGCCGCGAGAAGGCGACCTCCAACATCTGCTCCAACGAGTCGCTGATGGCGCTCTGGTGCACGGTGTACCTGTCCCTGATGGGGCCGGAGGGGATGCGCCAGCTCAACGCCCTCTGCTACGAGGGCGCCCACTACCTGCATGACGCCCTGCTCGCCACGGGCAAATTCGAGCAGGTCTTCGACGGCGAATTCCTCAAGGAGTTCTGCCTCAAGCCGCTCTGCAACGTGGAGAAGCTCCAGCAGGCACTGCTGGATGCCGGTTTCTTTGCCGCGCTCCAGACGGAGGAGGGGTATGTCACCTTCTGCGTCACGGAGAAGCATGGCCGCGAGGAACTGGACCGGATTGTCGAAATCGTCAAATCTGTCAACTAGGAGGGCCGCGATATGAAATACTACGACAAACTCATTTTCGAACTCTCCAAACCCGGCCGTACCGGTTACTCTCTTCCCTCTGCCGGCCGGCAGCTGCCCGGCGGCATTCTCTGGAGAGAGGCGCCACTGGAACTTCCGGAAGTCAGCGAGGTGGATGTGGTTCGCCACTACACCAACCTGAGCCAGATGAACTTCGGCGTGGACACGGGCTTTTACCCGCTCGGCTCCTGCACGATGAAATACAACCCCAAGATCAACGAAGAGATCGCGAACATGCCCGCCTTCACGGGCCTCCATCCGCTCCAGCCGGAACATACGGTCCGGGGCGCCCTGGAAGTCTATGCCGGCATGGACAAAGCCCTCGTCGCCATTACGGGGATGAAGCATTTCACCTTCCTGCCCTGCGCGGGCGCCCATGGTGAACTCACCGGCCTGATGCTCATGCGCGAATATCACATGAGCCGCGGCGACCTCGCCCGCACCAAGGTCATCGTCCCCGACAGCGCCCACGGCACCAACCCCGCTTCGGCGGCGGTCTGCGGCCTGGACATCGTCGTCGTCAAGTCCAAGGAGGACGGCCTCGTGGACGTCGAAGCGCTCAAGCCGCTCCTCGGCCCGGACATCGCCGGCATCATGATGACGAACCCCAACACGCTGGGCCTCTTCGAGCGCGACATCAAGGAAATCGCTGAACTCGTGCACGGCTGCGGCGGCCTGCTGTACTATGACGGAGCCAACATGAACCCGCTCCTCGGCGTCGTCCGTCCGGGCGACATGGGCTTCGACATCATGCACCTCAATCTCCACAAGACCTTCTCCACGCCCCACGGCGGAGGCGGTCCCGGAAGCGGTCCCGTCGGCGTGGCCGACAAGGTGGTCCCGTTCCTGCACATTCCGCATGTAAGCGGTTTCCACGGCAATTTCGGCATCATCCTGCGGGCCTATGCCTACATCCTGATGCTCGGCCGCGAGCACATCAAGCTGGCGGGCAAGCTGGCTACCCTGGGCGCCAATTATATCAAGGAATCACTCAAGGATTGCTACAAACTGCCCATCCCGACGGTGTGCAAGCATGAGTTCGTCTTCGACGGTCTGCTGGAGCCGAACGGCGTGAGCACGCTCGATGTCGCGAAACGCCTGCTCGACTACGGTTTCCATGCTCCGACGATCTATTTCCCGCTCCTGTTCCACCAGGCCATCATGATCGAGCCGACGGAGACGGAGTCGCTGGAGACGCTGGATGCGTTCATCGCCGTGATGCGCAAGATCGCCGAAGAGGCCAAGGCGGATCCGGAGATGCTGCACGCAGCACCGCACAATACGCCGATCGGCCGTCCCGACGAGACGACCGCCGCCCGGCAACCTGTTTTGAAATTCTGATCAGTATGCCGGAAGCACCCTGCCCCCGGGCGGGGTGCTATCCGGCTGAAATGGAATGAACAAGAAACAAAAAGCGCTGATTATCCTGCTGACCCCCTTTCTGCTGGGATTCCTGCTTGGATTCCTGGCAGGCGGGGGCTGCAGCAGAAAGGAAAAGAAGGCGAAACCGACCCGGACCGAGGTGGTGGAGCAGGTCCAGGAGCAGATGCAACCGGGGCCGGAAGATTCCGTGCCGGATGAGGAGGTTGCGGAAGATCCGGCGGATGATGTGGACGGAACCGGTGTGTCCGCGGCCCGGGAGATCATCTACTACACCAAGGTGATGTCCTATGGCAAGGTGTTCGACGACATCAATGAGACTCACCTGGAGAAGGCGAAGGCCGTCGGCCTGAAGAAGATCCCGGAGAAGCGGGATGATATCGATCCCGGCCGGCTCAGCAAGGTCGAAGATAGCGACTACCTGAAAGTGGACGAACTGCGGTACTCCGTGCCATACCTGACTCCCGCCGCCGCGCGTGAGCTGAACCACATCGCCAAGGCCTTCCATGATTCGCTGACGCGCAAGCAGTTCCCGGTCTACCAGCTGGTCTGCACATCCATCCTGCGGACCGAAGAGGATGTCGCCCGGCTGCGCCGCAGTGGCAATCCCAATGCCTCCGACAACTCTTCGCATTGCTACGGCACGACCTTCGACATCAGCCACAGCCGCTATTTCCGCGAGACGGAGACCGACGAATTCATGCAGCCCTACGAGCTGACCAAGGTCCTGGCGGAAGTCCTGCGCGACGAGCGCAATGCAGGCCGCATCCTCGTGAAATACGAGAAGAAAGAGCACTGTTTCCATATCACCGCCTGCGAGAAATAACCACCATGACCGCCGTCACCCCCGCATTCCTGCGTCCGCTGCTCAAGCAGCGTGCTGACGACAGCCACAAAGGCAGCTACGGACATCTGCTGGTGGTTGCCGGCTGCCAGGCGATGCCCGGTGCTGCGGTGCTGGCGACGGGAGCGGCCTTGAAATCGGGATGCGGGCTGGTCACGCTCCATTCCACGGAACGTGCTTTGCAAGCCGCGGTAAACAGTTTCCCGTCGGCCATGCTCTCCACGGACCCGGGTTTCTGCTTCAGCCTGGTGCCGGAGTGGCTGAACCGCTTTTCGGCCATCGCCGTCGGTCCCGGGCTGGGCAAGGCGCCGCAGACGGTCGGTGCCCTGTCCCTGCTGCTGATGCGCGCTCGCGACCTGGAGATCCCGATGGTACTGGACGCCGACGCGCTCAACATGCTTGCCGAACATCCGGAATTACGCGAATGCGTCCCTGCCGGTTCTGTGCTGACGCCACATCTCGGGGAATTGCGGCGTTTGATCCCCTTCGAGACGGAGGAAGAAAAGCGGTCCGGCATTTCCCGGCTGTGCCGGGAGACCGGATGCGTGCTGGTCAGCAAGGGATTCCATACGGAAATCCATACGCCGGAAGGGGAGATGCTCGTCAACATGACGGGCGGTCCCGGCCTGGCGAAAGGCGGCAGCGGCGACGTGCTGACCGGACTGACTGCCGGCTTGCTGGCGCGGGGCTATGATGCCCGTTCGGCTGCGGCTCTGGGCGTCTGGATCCATGGCCGTGCCGGGGACTGCCTGACCGGACGCTGTACAGCGGAAGCCTGGAACAGCCGCGACCTCATCGATGCCTTGTATCTCGGATTCAAGGATCTCTTCGGAGAGCAGGACCTGGGTTGAACCGCCCGGGGACGGAAAAGTGAAAGATTCCGACCGGAATTGAAAATGCACCGCATTGGCATTATCCCGCGGATTGAGTAACTTGCACCTGCGAATCACTCTTAATCATGATGAATATGAAAAAACTGCTTTTGACTGCGGTCTCTTTGCTGATTGCAGGTGTATTCTGTTTTGCCCAGACCGAACAGTCCCAGGTCATCGAAGGGGGCGGCACCGGCCCCTGGAAGTCCGTCGCCGTGGGCGACAAGAGCCTCCCGACGCACACCATCTACCGGCCGGAGAACCTCAAGGCCTATGTCGAGAAGAACGGAAAGATCCCCGTGCTCCTCTATGCCAACGGCGCCTGCGCCAACAACAACCTCGAGATGAGCCGGCTGCTGAGTGAAGTCGCTTCGCACGGCTATTTCATCCTGGCCATCGGCCCCTATCAGCTGATGCCTGACGATGCCTTTTACGCCCAGTGGAAGGGGGTGGTCCGGGGATGGTATCCCGAGACCAAGGTCAACGCCATCATGGGCAACGGCGAACGGCTGACTCCTTATACGGAAGCGGAACTCGCCGCCCAGGCCGCTGAGCGCGAGGCAGCGCTGAAAGCCGCCGCAGCCGCAGCCAAGAAGAACCGGAACCGCACCAAAGCGGCCGCTGTCCCGGCTCCTTTCCGCACCTATGCCCGCCAGTTGCTGGAGGCCCTGGACTGGATCACCGACCAGAGCGCGGATGAGCAGAGCGAATACTACCACCTGATCGATCTCGAGAAGGTCGCCGCAATGGGACAGTCCTGCGGCGGCGCCCAGGTGCTCGCCGTAGCGCACGACCCGCGCATCAAGACCTGCATGATCTTCAACTCCGGTATCGGCGACATGGAAATGAGCGGCGCTTCCAAGAAGTCCCTCAAGAACCTCCATACCCCGATGTTGTACATCAACGGCGGTACGGCCGACGTGGCTTTCAACAACGCCAACGGGGATTGGGGCCGCATCGCGGACAACATTCCCGTCGTCAAGATCTCGACCCTGGACGGACACCACGGCACCTATTATGAAAAGAATGCCGGTGCCTTCGCAGTCGTGGCCCGCATGTGGATGAACTGGCAACTGAAGGGAGAGGTCTCCGACGCCGCCCTCTTCATGAACGAGGACTACGAAAAGACCTTCTACCCCGAGTGGACCTTCGACCGGAAGAACTGGTAACCGGGATTACTCGACACCCACGACGGTGAGCATGCCGTCGGCAACACGGAATTTGACATTACGGCCTTCGAACAGGAGGCCGTAAATGCGTTCCGGGGCGTCCTGATACTGGGGACGCGGATCCTGCGCAAGGATCTCGAAGAGGCCGTCGATGCTGTCCGGCGAGAAGCAGGGGAAAAACTCGCGGGGCAGGGACACCTGAAGGGGCTTCCAGGGCTTGCCGTCCACGAAACCGCTGCGTACGCCCGGATGGCTGTCCGCATAGGCCACATAGGGCTTGATGTCATAGATGGGCGTGCCGTCGGCCAGGTCGGCGCCCAGGACCTGGATTTCTCCCCGGGCGGCATCCACGGATGCGATTCTCACGGAACTGAGTCCGAGCCTGTTGGGACGGTACGGGGAACGGGAGGCGAAAACGCCCACGCGCTCGTTGCCGCCCAGGCGGGGCGGACGGACGGTCAGGCCCTCGGAAGCCTTTTCCCGGTTGAGATGGAACTCCCAGATGAGCCAGAGATAATCAAACTCCTCCAGGCCGCGCAGTGCTTCCGGCGTACGGAAATCCGGCTCCAGGAGAATGTTACCCCGGAGCGACTCCGCAAGACCGGCCTGTCGGGGAAGACCGAACTTCTCCTGTACAGGCGAGTGAAAAATTGCAATAGGTGTTATTTCCATGGGTGAGACTGTGGGTTAGAATTTTTCCAATGATCGTCTTTTAATGCGAAATGACGGATGTGCTGTCCGGTACTGCCGCGGAATCAGCCGGTACGCGCCCTTCCAGCTCCGCCAGCAGGCGGTCATACAGAGCATTGAATCCGTCCAGATATTTGGCGTCCAGGGGCTCCGAGGCAGGGGAGTTGAGCGAGAGGGGATCGATGGCCTTGCCGTTCTGGAACACCCTGAAGTCCAGGTGCGGCCCGGTTGCCGTGCCCGTGGCACCGACGTAGCCGATGAGCTGGCCCTGAGAGACGCGGGATCCGGTCTTGAGCCCGGGAGCGAATCTGGACAGATGCATATAGCTGGTCTCGTAGCCCTGGGCATGCTTGAGACGGATGCGGTTGCCGCCGCCTCCGCCATCCCAGCCGATACGCATCACCGTCCCGTCGCCGATGGCGTGTACGGGCGTGCCCGTCGGTGCTGCATAATCCACGGCCGTATGCGCCCGGACCTGGCCCGTCACCGGATGCTTGCGGGCATAGGAGAAGCCGCTGCTGATGCGGTTGTATTTGAGCGGAGCCTTGAGGAACATCCGCTTGAGGCTTTCACCGCCCTTGCCCCAATAGGTGCCGCGGGAGCCGTCTCCGGTGTCGAAACGGACGGCAGCGACTTCCTTGCCGGAGGCCGGGGTGTAGAGGCTGAAATAGATGGTGTCCACCGAAACGACCTCGCCCTCGCAGACCGTCTGGCTGTACAGCAGGCGGAAGCGGTCGTCCTTCTGGAGGCCGAAAAAGTTGACGCTCCACTGATAGATGTCCGCCAGGTCGACGATCAGGGCCGGAGAAGCCCCGGCGGCGATCATGTCATTCCACAGCGAGCTGGTGATCGTCACATCAGCCGTCCTGCGCTGGTGCTCTACCGGTTTTTCCACCCGCCAGAGCGCAAGGGAATCCGCACATTGAAAGACGACCGACCGCACCCGGTCCTGGACATACACGGCGTAGCGCAGCGCGCGAAGGCTGTCGGGCGTATAGTAGGCGTGGACCGTATTGCCTGCGCGGAGTTTGCGGACGTCGAAGACCGTATCGCACAAGCCGGACAGGGTATAGGCATCCTGCGCACTCATGCCGAGCCGGCTCATCAGCCCGGAGAAGGTCTCGCCGCTGCGTACCTGCAGCGTATCCGCCGAATACCGGTCGGTAAAGAACCCGATCGGCGGCACTGCCTCCGGTTCCGGCTCCGCCGGTACGGCCTCCTGCGGTTTCCTGTGACAGGAGACCAGGGCAAGCAGGCACAAGGCGAATATGGCGGCGGTCCTGTTTTCCAAACTACTTGATCAAACTTCCGAGGATGCTGCGGGTGAGGGCACGGAGGGCACTGGAGGTAGCGCTGCCGATAGCCTTCTCGGCCGTGGACTTCGTGCTCTTGCTCTTTTTACCCGTGACGGCATTGGCAACCGCCGTACCGGCGCTGCGGGAGACGCTGGAGATGGCAGCCGCTGCCGCGGCAGCAGCCACGGTGCCGGCGATGGTCTTCTTGGCCTTGGCGGTTTTCTTGGTGGCGGAAGTCGCTTTCGCGGCTTCCTTGGGCTCTTTGTACTGGATTTCGGCCTCTTCTTTCTGCCGCTGGACCTCCTCCTGCTGCTTCGCCTGCTCCTCTGCCGCTTTCTGCTGATCGGCCAGCAGGATCTCGAAGGCGGATTCCCGGTCGATCACATGGTCGTATTTGCCGCCGACAGGGGAGGCGTTGTTGATATCCAGGCGCTGCCCGGCTGTGATGGGGCCGATCTGGCTGAGCGGGAAGAGGATCTTGGCGCGCTCCACGATGCAGGGAGCACCCTTCGGATCCAGGAAGCTGACCAGCGCTTCGCCGGTCTCGAGCGCCATGATGGCGTCTTCGGTCTTGAAAGCAGGATTGACGCGGAAAGTCTCCGCCGCGGCCTTGACGGCTTTCTGGTCCTTGGGCGTATAGGCGCGCAGGGCATGCTGGACGCGGTTGCCCAGCTGGCCAAGGACACTGTCGGGAATGTCGGAAGGATTCTGGGTGATGAAATAGACGCCGATACCCTTGCTGCGGATCAGGCGGACCACCTGCTCGATCTTGCTTACCAGGGCCGGCGCCGTGTCCGTAAACAGGGTGTGGGCCTCGTCGAAGAAGAAAACGAGTTTCGGGAGTTCCTGGTCACCGACTTCCGGCATCGTGGCATAGATATCCGAGAGCAGCCACAGCAGGAAGGTCGAATACAGTTTCGGGTTGAGCATGAGCTTGTCGGCAGCCAGTACGCTCATCACGCCGCGCCCGTTCTCGTCCTTGGCGAAAAGGTCCTGGATGTCGAAAGAAGGCTCCGCGAAGAATTTCTCCGCACCCTGGTTCTCCAGGGACAGAAGCGCACGCTGGATGGCGCCGACGCTGGAGGTAGAGACATTGCCGTAGGTGCGGCTGTATTCCTCGGCATGCTCGGCCACATAGCCCAGCATGGCACGCAGGTCCTTCAAGTCAATGAGCAGCAGCCCCTTGTCGTCCGCGACGCGGAAGACGATGTCCATCACGCCGGACTGCACTTCATTGAGTCCGAGCAGGCGGCTGAGCAGTTGCGGTCCCATGTTGGAGATCGTCGTGCGCATCGGGTGGCCCTGCTCGCCGAACACATCATAGAAACGCGTGGGGCAGCCGGCAAACTGCGGATTCTCGATACCGAACTCCGGCAGACGCTTCTCGATGAAGCCGCTCAGGCGTCCGCTCTGGCTGATGCCGGACAGGTCTCCCTTCATATCCGCCATGAAGCAGGGCACGCCTACCTGGCTGAAGGTTTCCGCAAGTACCTGGAGGGTAACGGTTTTACCGGTACCGGTAGCGCCGGCGATGAGTCCGTGGCGGTTGGCCATCTTGCCGATGAGGGAAATGGGCCCGTTGGGGCCGTGGGCGACATAAAGTCCGTGAGTTGCGTCGTACATATTTGGAATGCTTTGGTATTTTCTATCGGGTAAAGTTAACAATAATCAGGGAAATTTTCTAAATTAGCATCGTGAAAAAACCTCTAAACCACGTTTAAAATGAAAAAGTACATTGCTGAATGCATCGGAACCTTCGTTCTGACGCTGCTCGGTTGCGGAACCGCGATGTTCCTCGGCTGCAACACCCCTGCAGGTGTCGTCGGCACCGCCATCGCGTTCGGTCTTACCGTCATTGCCATGGCTTACACCATCGGCAGCATCTCCGGATGCCACATCAACCCGGCGATCACCCTCGCCGTTGCCCTCTCCGGCCGTATGACCTGGAAGGACGCCTGCGGCTACTGGTGCGGCCAGATCATCGGCGGTATCCTCGCCGGTGCCGTCCTGATGCTGCTCGCCAGCGTCGTTTCCGCTCCGGACCTGACCGGCGGTCTCGGCTCCAACGGTGTCGCCAACGCAGGCGGCGTGGGCGGCGCACTCCTCGTCGAGTGTCTTGCCACCTTCATCTTCGTGCTCGTCGTGCTCGGATCCACGGATGCCAAGAAGGGCGCCGGCAACCTTGCCGGCCTCGCAATCGGCCTCACCCTGATCCTCGTGCACCTCGTCTGCATCAACCTGACCGGCACCTCCGTCAACCCGGCCCGTTCCCTCGGCCCGGCCCTCTTCGCAGGTGGCGACGCTCTTGCCAGCGTGTGGGTGTTCTTCGTCGGCCCTTGCGCCGGTGCAGTCCTCTCCGCCCTGGTCTGGAAGTATCTCGGCAAAGAGTAGGACAACCGCTGGTCATCCATGACACAAAGAAAGCCTCCCGGATCCCGGGAGGCTTTCCTGTCATTTGCCGGTCCAGCCGGCGGATCTACCTCTTGAGGAAGAAGAAATAGAAGGCAACCCATTCCGGCTTGATCGATGTATCATAATAGCCGATGGTGCTGCGGGACGCGTTCTCCACGCGGCCGTTGTTCACATAGCCGACTGTGCTGCGGGAGGCATTCTCCACGCGGCCGTTGCTATAGTATCCGATGGTGCTGCGGGAAGCATTCTCGAAGCGTCCGCTGCTGGTGATATAGCCGATGGTGCTGCGGGAGGCATTCTCCACGCGTTCGCCGTAGAAATAGCCGACCGTGCTGCGGGAGGCATTCTCGATCCGGCCATTGCTGTTGATATAACCGATGGTGCTGCGGGAAGCATTCTCCACGCGCTGGGCACGCGCCTCGATCCCGGTCAGCAGGAACAGGGATGCGAGCAAGAGGGGGATGATCTTTTTCATGAGCAAAAAGGTTGGTTGTTACAAATATACGGAAAAAGCAGCTTCCAGGCAAGCCCGGAAGCTGCCGGTCAATGGAAGACCCAGGCGACGGCAGGGGACTGGGGCGCAGCCAGCTTCAGCCGGGTGCCGCCGCGGATCTGCTGTTCCGGCCCGCACCAGGCGCCGGTGGCAGGATCGATCCAGCGGAGACGGTATGATTCCTTGTCCCGGCGCAGGTCGAGCGTAAGCCCGTCCGATGCGCAATAGACAACATAGCCCGAGCCCGGCTTGCCCATGCCCCACTGTTTCCCCTTGATGACCAGTCCGTCCAGCGGAGCCATCTCCAGGGTATATCTGTAGAAAAAGGCATCCTGCACTTCCGGAATGGCACACATCGAACCGCCGGCAACGAAACTGATCCAGGCGGCATCCTCCGCCCGGCCGGCATTGGAAACGACCGCAATCCCGGGATAGGCATTCCGGTATTCGGCTACCTGCTGCCACACGGCATCCCGGCCGGAGGTGACGGGATCGGCCAGGCGGGCATACTGGCGCGGTGCGAGGCTGACGCCGCCCTCCGGGGCATAGAGCGATCCATCGGCCTGCCGGGACCACTGCCGGATATCGATGATGCTGATCTCTTTGCGGTATTCCGGATCGGCCAGGATGGCATCCTGCACATCCTTGGTCGCGCTCAGCATCACATAGACCTTCCTGCCGTGCTCCTGCTCCCATTCTGCGATGCAGTCCAGCCAGAAGCGCATGAAATGCAGCGGTCCGGTATATTCCGTTCCGATGTGATGGATCACGTTCACGAAAGGCGCCAGGGCATCCAGCTGCTTGCGGATGTATTTGCGGTGGTAATCGGCCAGGCGGGCATTGTGCTCCACATCGTAGAACTGCTCCGCCATAAATACGCGCTTGTCCGCCTGATAATAGGTTTCCTCGGCAAATCCGGGATCATTGATATTGTTGGCGCTGCGCCAGGGATAATCCGCCCAGTGCGCCCCTTCTTCGATGATGTTGTGCTGCAGGTAATGCTCCGAGACCAGGAACAGTCCCTGCGCGTCTGCCCTGGTACAGAATGCGGCCAGACGGTCCCAGTACCAGGGATTCCAGCGGTCCAGGTCATAGCGGCTCAACCGGTCGTAGGCCTCGCCCTCGCCGCTGCGGGCGAAAGGCTGCTCCAGGAACGGCGCCCAGACTTCCGCATCGGCGCGCATCATGCGGCCGTGGTCGTCGCGGCGCCGCTCATACCACAGGGCGGGGAAATGGTAAAGCCCCGCCTGTCCGCGCTGCTTCATATGGAACACCACCGTGTCCAGATCGTCCGTGAAACCCTGCCCGGTACGGCCAGGCACGAAACGGTTGATGTTGTCCGGAGCCCGCTTGAGATAGCTCCGGCGCAGCATGCCCTGCCACATCTGTGTCCGGGCCGTCCCGCCCGCCAGGTAGCTGTCCCCGCGGGTCAGTTTACCGTGCTGGACCGCGATCGGCCGGATCGGTTCGGGCATCAGCTGCAGGCGCCGGGTGCCCAGGGACTCCAGGCTGATGCCCCGGTCACTCTGCGCAAGCGGGTATGCTTCTATCATCGCATCGATCCAGCGGTCCATCGTCGTGGCCGGTTCCGCACTCCGGCGGGCCTCCTCGAGGGATTCTTCCGGGAACACCCGCTTGAGCGGATCGGTATAACCGAAGATCCTGGGGTAATGGATCACCTTGTCCATCTCATCCGAGGCGACACCGCGCTGCGCCAGCTGATGATAGTAGAAACTTTCCGGTTCATTGATCTTGTGCTCGCCGTGCGAGCCGCCGCCATAGCTCTGCCCGGACGTACCGAAGGCCCAGTTATGAGCGAGGGGCGGGTCTTCCAGGTGCAGCTCCGGGGTACGGCACATCCAGCAGAGCGCGTTGGCGGAAGTCCAGCTTCCCCCCATATTCTCCAGATAGAGGTTGGTAAACTTGATAGCTTCGGAGGCCACGGTGGTGCGGTCGAAAAGCGTGCCGCAGGACCAGCCGCCCAGGGCACCGCTCCAGCTGTGCGGGCGTTCGGCCCAGCATTGCACGAAGGCATTCGGACCGGCAGCCAGGGCCCCCACCGAGAAATCATGCCAGCCCTCCTCGGACCAGCAGCGCTGGAAGAGCGTCTGCTGCCCCAGCGTCTGGAACGCCAGGCGCCGGTATCCGCCGATTTCGCCGACAGGCGAAAGGTTCTTGCAATCCTCCACGGTAATGCGGCGCGCCGTCTCCCAGACGGCTGCCAGCGAACTGACGAAGTGCTCCGCCACGATGCGGCGCGCCCAGGCATCCTCGACATTCTCGAAGGTGACCGCCATCCAGCGGTGGTCTTCATCCTTGGGACGCAAAGGGTCGCAATCGGAAACGATGCGCAGGTTCTCGACGCCGATGTGGCTGATGCGGCCGGGCCAGGTATAGCGGGCGATCGTGCCGCCGCCATAGCGGGCGTCCAGCGCCATCGGCAAGGGAACGTCCAGCGTGACGGAACCGGTATCCGCTCGCACGACCGTCCGGTCAAAGACCAGATCGAAGTCCCCGGGCGTCCAGAGCCAATGCTGGTAGTCCGCGCTCATACCGAGCCGGTCCGCGCCCAGCAGGCTGATCCATTCCTGCGTGGCGGGACGGGTGATGCGCACACGGTCACCGGGGCGCAGACTATGTCCGGCGGGCAGGGGAATGACCAGCGAATTGACCGGCAGGTAATCCGTCGGGATGGCCAGGGAAGCCTCTTGCCCGGCGTCGTCCTTGCCCGCGACGGCCACGACGGTCTCCCGGCCATGGCCGGCGGCAAACAGCGTCGTCTCCTGTACGCCGGAGCCGCGCAGGACGACCCCGCTGCATTCCATCTTCAAGGAGCCGTCAAGGCGGAACCGCCCCGCCTCCAGCAGGACCACGCCGCGGAATCCGTCACTGCGAAGCGGGAGCCCGCCCACATGATCGAGCGCATCCTGGATGCGGCGGGTATCGTCTCCGCCGGAGGGGGAGACGCGCAGCACATAGACGGACGGATCAGCCAACAGGTCCGGAATCGGGGCGTCGGAGGCCCTGTACCCGCAATAGGAATAGTCCGGAATGCGGTCGCCGTCGGGGTAAGGATTGTACTGTATCCGGTGATCCGCCGTCACGGTCAGCGCTTCGGGGGACGGAGCCGCCAAACCTCCGGAAAGGAGTGCAACAAGCAAAAGGGGGAGTCTGGTCATAACGGTATTAAATGTGGTTACACAAATATAAAAGAAAATTCTTATATTTGTTGAACGAGTCAAGCAACCTCTAAATTATACCGATATGAAACGAATTCTCAGTATCGCGGCCGCACTCGCAGCCACTGTCGCCCTGCTCGCGGGGTGCAGCGCACTCAAGAATGTCGCCAACAACGCCGGCATCAATACCGGCTCCCTGCTGAACGGCGGCATCAAGACCTACACGTTCTACAACCTCCCGGAGAACCTCGAGCAGCTTCAGAAGCTTCCGGAAGCCAACATGAAGGATCCCTACGGAGTCGCCGCCCTGGTGATCGCCGCGCTTTGCCGCTATGAGACCAACCCGGAAGACTGCTTCGAGATGCTCAACTGGCTGAAGGGCCCCGAAAGCCTCTCTACCTACGAAAAGCAGTTCATCAAAGAGCGCCTGACCGGAAAGACCTACAAGCCGCGTTCCTACTTCCAGGGCGCTACGCCGAACAACAACTATACCCCGAGCAATCCTTACAAGTTCCGTCCCGAGAGCAATCCTTATACCTTCCAGAATGCCGGCTGGGCAACGATTTGGGTGCGTTCCGGCGGTGCCGACAACCCCCGTTCCATCAAGCTCCGCCAGAAGGGCAGCACCGGCGAGTGGTTCCTCAATGACATCCAGTGCCTGAGCGATATCCGTACTCCGGCCAACGAGAATCCCTGGTATTAACAGACCCGGATGGCGCTTCTCGGCCACATCACTTCCTGGGAAGGGAAGCGGACATACATCTTCCGGGGACGGGAGATCCTGACTGACCAGGGAGGCGACGCCGCAGATGCGGGAGCTGTCGCCTCCCTTGATTCTTTGATTCTGCAGACCTGCGAAGACCCGGCCTGCGGGAGCATCGGCGTCATGCTGGATCCTGCGGCATGTGCTCCGGAAGGATACGCTTTTACGGCGGTGCCGGCTTATTTTTTTGCACATAATGACGAAGAGAACGCCCGCGCGGCGCGGATGATCGGCCTCGCCCGCTGGCTGGATGCCAACCGCTTCTGCTCCCGCTGCGGACAACCGCTGCAGCTCCACGGCAGCGAGAGCGCGCTGGCATGTCCCGCCTGCGGCAGCCTGTATTTCCCGCGCATCGAGCCTTGCATCATCACCCTGATCAGCCGGGGCGACGAGATCCTGCTGCTGCGCAACGTCCGGGACCGTGCAGGCATCTATGCCTGCCTGGCCGGATTCGTCGAGATCGGAGAGACCTTGGAACAGGCGCTCCGGCGCGAAGTCCTGGAAGAGACCGGGCTGGAAGTGGAGAATATCCGGTACGCCGGCAGCCAGGGCTGGCCCTTCCCGGACCAGCTGATGATCGCATTCTATGCCGACTGGAAGAGCGGCGAGATCCGCATCCAGGAGTCGGAGATCGCCGATGCCCGCTGGTTCCGCCGGGACGCCCTGCCTCCGCTGCCCAAGCCGGGATCGATTGCCTGGCGCCTGATCAACAGACGCTTCAACAACCATTGAGCATGAAAAGACTTGAAGTCGTAGCAGCCATCATCCGCCGCGGGGAACAGATCTTCGCAACGCAGCGCGGGTATGGCGACTGGAAGGACTGGTGGGAATTCCCCGGCGGGAAAATGGAGCCCGGAGAGACACCCCGGGAAGCGCTGAAGCGGGAAATCCGGGAAGAACTGGATGCACAGATCGATGTCTGCCGCCTGCTGGAGACGATCGAGTGGGACTACCCGGCCTTCCACCTCACGCTGCATTGCTTCCTGTGCACCCTGCAGGGCGAGGCCCTTCACCTGAACGAGCACGAGGCCGCCCGTTGGCTGGCATACCCCGAACTGCGTGCCGTGCACTGGCTGCCTGCCGACGAAGGCCTGCTGCCCCTCCTGGCGGCGGAACTGCTCGGCACGGACGCGACGCTTGCCGCTTTCCTGGAGACATCGGTCATCCCGCGCTATGCCGCCTTCGATAAGGCTCATCAGGAAGACCACGCCCGTGCCGTGGTGAACCGGGCGCTGGCGCTTGCCAGTCACTACCCGGTGGACCGCAACATGGTCTACGCCGCTGCCGCCTGTCATGACCTCGGCCTCGCGGTGGACCGCAAGACGCATCACCTGGAGAGCGGACGGATGATCCGGGAAATGGAGGAACTGCATCGCTGGTTCTCTCCGGAACAGATCGAGACCATCGCCCAGGCGGCCGAGGACCACCGTGCCTCGTCCGACCATGCTCCCCGCAGCCTGTACGGACGGATCATCGCCGAGGCAGATCGGCTCATCGAGCCGGAACAGATCATCCGCCGCACGGTCCAGTACGGCCTGGCGCACAACCCGGAGCTTTCCCGGCCCGGGCATTGGCAGCGCACCCTGGACCATCTGCACGAAAAATACGCCGAGGGCGGTTACCTGAAGCTCTGGATCCCCGAATCGCCCAACGCCGGCAAACTCGCCGAACTCCGCGCCATGATCCGGGACGAGGCCGCCCTGCGGACGCTGTTCAACCGGTTCTACCGGGAAGAAGTCCTGGGGCCGCTGGTCTGCGAACGCTACCGCACTGACGCGCATTACCGCGAAGGACACATCCATATCATCGCTCCCGTGCCGGGCACCGAGATTCTGGGGCTGCATACCCCGGAGATGAAGTCCGTCGCGCGCACGATCGCCCGCCGCAACGACCTGGAGGACATCCTGGACGACTGGGCAGCCGATCTGCAGCTTTCCCACGACGAACGCCTGATCTGGGGGCTGACGCTGGACTACATGAAATGCCCGCCGGAGACGCGGATCCGCCGGATCCGGCAGTTGCTTCCCCGCCTGGACAACTGGGCGCAGTGCGACACCTTCTGCTGCAACGCCAAGTGGGTGCGGGGAGACGAAGTCCGGCCGTTCATCCTGGAATGTATCGCATCCGGACAGCCGGAATTCACCCGGCGCACGGGTTTGCTGTTCCTGATGTGCCATTTCCTGGACGGGGAGCACCTGCAGCGGACCTTCCGGGACTTGGAAAGCATGGAACTGCAGGCAGGAGAGCCCTATTATGTGCAGATGGGGACAGCCTGGCTGCTGGCCACCGCCCTCGCCAAGCATCCGGAAGAGACACGTCGTTTCGTGCGCGGCAGCAAACTGCCCGCAGACATCATCCGTCTCTATGTCCGCAAGGCCCGGGAGTCCCGGATCACCCGGGACACGGAGGCACTCTGAGAGACTGCGGCTCCGGCATGGAATTTAATCAGAAAAGGGGATTGACTGATATCGGTTTTATTCCCATCTTTGCAGCCGCTAATCGTTTCGCATAGCGGGACGCATTTATTTTGTTTTATGGATTTTAGTGGTATTATTGTTGGAGCCGCGGTTTTCCTCATCATCGGCATCTGCCATCCGATCGTCATCAAGATGGAATATCATTGGGGGAAGAAAAGCTGGTGGGTACTGGCCCTCGCCGGGGTGCTGTTCGCCGTGGCGTCGCTCTTCTTTTCAGGTATTGTTTCCACCATATTGGGCGCAGCAGCCTTTTCCGCATTCTGGGGCATCCATGAGATCCTTTCCCAGGAGATGCGCGTCCTGCGCGGCTGGTTCCCGGAGAATCCCGCACGTGCCGATTACTACGCCCGTCGCAGGGAGGCCTTGAAAGAAGAGCTGAAGAGCAGCCCTTCCCACAAGAACCTCAAGAAAAAGCTGAAGTCCCAGGACTAAATCCACGTGAAATTGTCCTTTCCGGCTCCGACCTCGAAGTGATATTTCACGATGCCGAGGTCAATCTGGGTATAGCCGGCCATGGAGAATTGCGTTTTGGTCCCGACCTTGTTGTCCTCGCGCAGGATGAATTTGAATTTCTGCTGATTCACGGCCGTCGGGGCAAGGAGCGCTGCCGCCAGGCCGTTTTCGAACCACTCCGGAAGCTGCCCGTCTGCCTCGTAGAAGTTTTCTCTCGGCTTCAAGGGATGCTGTACACCGGGGATGGTCCCGTATCCGAGGGCGATGACACAGTGGACGGCATCGCCTTCCCGGAGCGTGAACGTGCCGGGTATTTTCTTGTAGGTAAGACCCACCCAGCAGGTATTCAGCCCCAGCGTCTGGGCGAGCAGCACGAGTTCTTCGCCGAAGTAGCCGATCTTCTCTTCGGCTTCCGCTCCTTTGGGACCGGCCATGACGAAGTAATTTTTCACTCCGGAGAACTGACCGTATTTCCACATCCCGGAAGAGAACGCCTTCGGCTCGTCCAGAACCAGCTGGATATTCAGTCCATTGTCTGCATTAATGCGCTTGATGGCCTCCCGGAGCGTCGCTACGGCGGTCTCCGCAATGGGTTTGTCCAAATATTTCCGCACGGAATGCCGTGCCATGATGGCTTCTTTCAGATCCATACGCATCACTTCTTCATCAGCGGCAATCCTTCATGCCATGCGGTCCCGATCTTCTTGCCGATCGCATAATAGTCGTTCCGCATCTGGTCGAATGCGAACGCATTGAGGCTCCCGGCGTCAATCTTGCCGTTCCCGTCCAGGACCTTCTCATCGGCGAGGACGTTCACGATCTCTCCGAGGACGCGCAGGCCATAGGGCTGCTCCTGGAATTCCACCACCTTGCATTCCAGCGTGACAGGGTATTCGGTCACCACGGGAGCATCCACGTTCTCGCTCTTGACAGCGTGCAGCCCGCTCACTGCAAATTTGTCAGGATACTTGTTGCCGCTGGCAGTGCCCAGGTAGTCGGACTCCCTGAGGGTATCCGTCCCGGGAATGGACAAGGTGAAAGCCTTCCGGTCGCGGAGGTTTTTCACGGTCTTGTGGCTTTCTTCCAGGTTCAGGGCCACCATCTTAAAATCAACGATGCCGCCCCAGGCCATCATCATCACGTCCACGGAATCGTCTTCATTGTACGTGCCGATCATGTAGGTCGGCATCGGAAACAGATAGGGCTTGGCCCCCAGTGACTTGAATACAGTCTTTTTCTCTTCTTTCTTATCCATGATCCTTAATCAGATTTGTTCAATGATTTCTACAAATGTAACCATTTTCATCGATTATCTCAATCTTTCTGCGCGGCCCCGGCGCGATGGGAAAGGAAAGGCGGGATCGCTCCCGGAATGCCCGTTGTCATGAGCCGGAAGAAACTTCCCCGGGAGGAATGATTTTTGCAGTATTATTAATGATGAGAATACTGACACTTTTTCTTGCATTGTTTCTGACCCTGTTGCCGGAAAGTGTCCCCTGTGTCAGTACTTCTTACGAGTATGATGTGTGTCTTGAAGAGATGTGTGATGCAGTAGAAGAGGAAGCCATCCTGCGCGCACCCCAGCGGGTGCCCAAGATTAATCCGGCATCATCCGATACGGCATTGACGGCCGACAAGCCTGTCTCCACTCAGGTTTTGCTTTATCATCCCGTCCGTTTCTGTCCAGAAAGACCATGGCTGGTGACCTGCACGTTCCGATTGTAGGCCCGTCCTTCTGCCCGGAGGATTCAAGTCATACTTTCTAAACAACAAATATGGATTTAACAGCAATCATTACTTCTTTGCTGACACTGCTTGCCGGGATCGGCGTATTCTTGATCGCGTGTCAGATGATGAGTTCGAACCTGGAAGCGGCGAGCTCAGAAAAATTGAAAATACTCTTTTCCAAAGCTTCCGGCAGCAAACTGATGGGCGTCGGCATCGGAGCCCTGGGGACGGCCGCCATCCAGAGTTCCGGCGCTACTACGGTCATGACCATCGGCTTCGTGAATGCCGGGATCATCTCCCTGGTACAAGCGGCCACCATCATCTACGGAGCCAATATCGGTACCACGATTACAGCCCAGATCGTAGCCCTGGGTATGTTCGGGGGCAATTCCGTATCGACCAGCGTCATTTTTTCCGCCTTTGCCGGGTTAGGCGCTTTCCTGAGCATCTTTGCCAAGAAGAGCGGTCCGAAGACGCTGGGCGGGATTCTTGCAGGATTCGGCCTGCTGTTCGTCGGCCTTGAACTCATGAGCGGTTCCATGGAACGGTTTGCCGCGTTTGACGGCGTCCGGACATTCCTGGCCGGAATCGGCAATCCCGTCCTGCTGGTTCTGTTGGGCGCGGTCTTCACGGCCATCATCCAGAGTTCATCCGTCATGACGTCCATCGCGCTTGCCATGGTGGTGACCGGGCTTATCGGCATCGACCAGGGCATCTTCCTGACCATGGGTTCCAACATCGGTTCCTGCGTCGTGGCTGTCATCGCCGGTATCACCAGCGGGACCAATGCCAAGCGCACCGCACTCATACACCTGCTTTTCAACTGTACCGGCGTTATCTTGTTCATGCTTGCCGCGATGGTGCTGGGGTGGTTCGATGTCTCTTACGGGAGTCTGTTCGAGAGACTGTTCCCTTCGGCGCCGCAGGTGCAGCTGGCTATGTTCCACACCTTCTTTAACACCGTTACGGTCGCGATCATGCTTCCCCTGACCGGTGTGCTGGTCGGACTGGTGACCAAGATGATTCCCGACAAACCGCTGCCGAAGGATACGGAGTTCTCTCTCCGCTATGTGGATGAAAATATGCTCCGTACACCCCCTGTGGCCGTTTCGCAGGTGAAGCGCGAAATCCTGAGGATGGCCGATATCGCCCTTGGAAACGTGGACCGCGCGCTGGAGATGGCCGTTCAACTGGATTTCACCAGTGAGAACCTCTTCGTACGGGATGAACGGGAGCTGGATTTCATCAACCGGGAGCTCATCGGGTTCGTCGTGCGCCTCAGCGGGAAAAGCGGTCTGGGCGAGAAGGACAGGACCTATCTCTCCGGCACCTACCGCAGCATCCGGGACCTGGAGCGCATCGGCGATTATGCGGAAAACATCGTTGAATATGCCACGGCGCTCGCCGGTTCTTCCCAGCAGTTCTCCGACGATGCCAAATATGAAATCAGTCAGCTGAAGGCACTGTTGCACCAGCTATATGCCCAGGCCATGGATGCCTATCAGCATGAGAATTACGCAGCCCTGGACGCGGCCAATGTCATCGAAGAGGAAATCGACGACTACACCAAGAGGATGGAAGAGGGACACATCTCCCGGATGGAGAAAGGGATCTGTACCCCTTCAGTGGGCGCGCAGTACCTGGAGCTTTCCTCCAATGCCGAACGAATCGCCGACCACATGATCAACATCGCGAAATCGATCAGGACGCTCCGGCGTTTTACACGTTAAACGTTCCCCGGCATTACCGGGTCGGGTCTAAGGGAATCTCCGGATGCTGCACCGCCAGGGGCATGTCCTTCTGCGAGAGATAAAACATGTAGAGGATGACGGGCTTCGTGCCGCGGTTCTCTCCGTGGTGGATGGTATTCACCATCTCCACGACCGCCTCGCCTTCATGTACCGTCTTCTCCTGGCCGTCCAGTCCGATGATGGTCAGTTCGCCCTGCACCAGGATCCCGTAGTTCATCACGGGATGGTGGTGCCAGCCCAGTTTCTGGCCGGCGGGGAACTCGTATTTCACGGCCACCAATTCCGGACGGCCCTCGAGATAGTCAGGAAGTTCCACGCCGTCCCAGCTTTGGCTGGTGCGGATGAGTTCGGAAGACACAACCTCCTGTACGGGGTTCTCCGTCCGGGGTTGAACGTTCTTGCAGCTTGTCATCGCCGACATGCAGCT
>JAFTCB010000020.1 GCA_017454905.1 Bacteroidales bacterium | reverse complement strand
GGACGACGCCGTATTGCGCGAAGGCGTAGATATCAGGGAATACCAATACTCACTCATAAGAAAAGCTGTCAGTGCGAGCGGCTACTCTATCACTAACAGCTTTAATCACAGTATCCTTAAAAATCGTATTACTATGATGTCAAAATCCAAATCTTCTGCGGTCAGAGGGCTCAGAGTCCTCTATGTCCTGCCGCTTGCCGGCATCTGCCTCATGTCGAACGCCCAAACGGTTATCGACTACAAAGGTAGCAATAATCCGCAAACAAATTACTATGCTTCTCCCACTGAAATCGTCCTTACGGTCATTCAGGAGGGAAACCATGCCGATTATCTGGTCAAAGGAGAGGAAGTCAGCCTGGAAAAACTCGGGCAAAAGGTCCTCGAAGCGCGCGGTGACGACGCCGCCGCATTTGTGAGCATTGTCGCTGAAACGGACGTGAAAACGCTCGTTATTCAAGCTGTGAAGGAGGAACTCCGCAAGGTCGGTGTCCTGAAAGTGCAGTATACGTGTTTCCCGAACGTGAAAGTCCAGCGGCGTCTGGATCCCGCCGGATCGGGAAATACCCGCGAGAAATTCATGCAGACGGCCCAGAAGGGCGATATCCAGATCTGGATCAACAGTCTGGGCAAACTGTTGTATTACGATGGGAAAGATACGGCTGTCAGCCAAGAAGACTTGTTTGCCCGGGCGAAGAAGGACATTGAGAAGAACAATGGTATCGCCTTCTATTTTTACGTCGATGGCCATTCCACGTATGGCGCCTATTCCTCTGCCCTCCAGGCTGTGTATTATGCATACAAGTCTGTCCGGGAGGATCTCGCCATGAAGACTTATGGCAAGCCGTACGATTTGCTGGGTGTTGACCAGCAAGACGAACTGCTGCAGAAATGCAAGGCGAATATCTATGACTACATAGGAGTGGGAGAACGCAAATAGGCGGATCCATCCAGCTCGCAGGCAAATGCCCAGTCCCGAAGCATGGAGCATTTTTGTATATTGTTGAATATAAAGTAATTGCTATTTTGCTTGCGGGATAATGCCCCGAAGCAAAATAACAATTAATTCAGCTGTAGTGTTTTGCAAAAACTACTAAGCTACAAAATGCCTACGCGCTTGAAAATGTAATCGACGTTCTTGAAGTAGTAGTCGAGGGTGAAGCATCCCTCGACTTCTTCTATTGCAAGAAGCCCCATGACCTTGGTGTCGGCGAGCAGCAGGGTCTGGTAGTCGAGGCCTTCGCTCCAGGCCTTCATCGCGATGGGCTGGACGGTATCGTACGCCTCTTCGCGGGACAGGCCCTTGCCGATCAGGGCGTTCATCACGCGCTGGGCGAAAATCACGCCGTTGGTACGCCAGATATTCTTCAGCATGTTCTCCGGGTAGACCGTCAGGTTCTCCAGGATCCCCTTGAAGCGGTTGAGCATATAGTCCAGCAGTTCCGTGGCGTCCGGCAGGATGATCCGTTCCGTAGAGGAGTGGGAAATGTCACGCTCGTGCCAGAGGGCGACGTTCTCACAGGAAGCGGACATATAACCGCGCATCACGCGGGCGCAGCCGCAGATGTTCTCGCTGCTGATCGGATTGCGTTTGTGCGGCATCGCGCTGGAGCCTTTCTGCCCCTTGCGGAAAGCCTCTTCCACCTCGCGGACCTCCGTACGCTGGAGGTTGCGCACCTCGAAGGCCATCTGCTCCAGGGTGGAAGCGATGACGGCCAGCGTGGCGATGTAGAAGGCATGGCGGTCGCGCTGCAGGACCTGCGTGGAGATGTCGGCAGAGTGGATGCCGAGACGCTCGCAGACGTAGTCCTGGATGAAAGGCGGGATGTTGGCGAAATTACCGACGGCGCCGCTCATCTTGCCGGCCTCGACCCCGGCGGAGGCGTATTTGAAGCGCTCGATGTTGCGCTTCATCTCCTCGTACCAGAGGGCCCACTTGAGACCGAAACTGGTGATGTCGGCATGGATGCCGTGGGTACGGCCGATGCAGGGCGTGTCCTTGAATTCGACCGCACGCTTTTTCAGCACTTCCAGGAAGGCTTCCAGGTCCTGGAGCAGGATGGCGTCGGCCTGCTTGAGCAGGTAGCCGTTGGCCGTGTCGACCACGTCCGTGGAAGTCAGTCCGTAATGGACCCATTTGCGCTCTTCGCCGAGGCTTTCGCTGACGGCACGGGTGAAGGCGACGACGTCGTGGCGGGTCTGCTCCTCGATCTCCTGGATGCGGCCCACTTCGAATTTCGCGTTGGCGCGGATCTTCTCCACGTCTTCCGCCGGGATGACACCCAGTTTGCTCCAGGCCTCGCAGGAGAGGATCTCGACCTGGAGGTAGGCGTTGAACTTGTTCTCTTCGGTCCAGACGTCCCGCATCACCTTGCGGGAATAACGCTCGATCATAGGGCTCTTCTATTTATTAAGGAATGCATTGATATTCTTCTCGATACGGGCGGCGGCATCCTCCTCTGCGGCCGGCACGAATTTCTCGCCGGTGATGTGCTCGTAGAGTTCCACGTAGCGGTCGGTGATGCCCGCGACGACTGCGTCGGTCATTTCCGGGACCTGCTGCCCGGCCTGGCCCTGGAAGCCGCCGGCCATCAGCCATTCGCGCACGAACTCCTTGGAAAGCTGCTTCTGGCGTTCGCCGCGGGCGAGCCGCTCCTCGTAGCCTTCGGCGTAGAAGTAGCGGGAGGAATCCGGGGTGTGGATTTCATCCATCAGGATGATGCTGCCGTCGCGCTTGCCGAATTCGTATTTCGTATCCACCAGGATCAGGCCCTTGCCGGCTGCGATCTCGGTGCCGCGGGCGAACAGGGCGCGGGTGTACTGCTCCAGCTGCTCATAATCCTCGCGGGAGACGATGCCCTGTGCGATGATTTCTTCCTTGCTGATATCCTCGTCGTGGCCTTCGGCGGCCTTGGTGGTCGGCGTGATGATGGGCTCGGGGAACTTCTGGTTCTCGACCATCCCTTCGGGCAGTGCGACTCCGCAGAGGGTGCGCTTGCCGGCCTTGTACTCGCGCCAGGCGTGCCCGGTCAGATAGCCGCGGATCACCATTTCCACCTTGAAGGGTTCGCAGCGCCAGCCGATCGTGGCCATCGGATCGACCTCCGCGATCTTCCAGTTCGGCAGGATGTCCGCCGTCGCGTCGAGGAACTTCGAGGCGATCTGGTTCAGGACCTGTCCCTTGAACGGAATCCCCTTCGGCAGGACGACGTCAAAGGCGGAAATACGGTCGGTGGCGACCATTACGAGGTAATCGGACCCGATGCTGTACACGTCACGGACCTTGCCGGTGTACTTGGCGGACTGTCCGGGGAAATGGAAATCTGTGCTGAGAATGGCTTTCATAACGATGATTGAAATTGCAGATGCGAATTTACTTGTTTTTTCCCACTCCACGAAAAAATTATTAAATTTGTACAAAGACCGAAACAACAGAAAGATGATTCGTGAAGAAACCGTATTCGGGCCCATCCACAGCCGCCGGCTGGGCTCCTCGCTCGGTATCAACCTGCTGCCGCGCAAGGGCAAGATCTGCACGTTCGACTGCATTTACTGCGAGTGCGGATGGAACAAGGACGGCCGGGAGGACCAGGTGATGCCCACGGCAGCCGAGGTCCGCTCCGCCCTGGAAGACAAACTTGCCGCCTGCATGCTGGAGGGTACCCCGATTGACTCGATCACCTTCTCCGGCGACGGAGAACCCACGCTCAATCCGGAGTTCCCCCGCATCATCGACGACACGCTCCGCCTGCGGGATGCCTACTACCCTTCCGCCCAGGTGTCCGTCCTGTCCAACGCCACCCGCGTGCACGTACCGGAAATCGCGGCCGCGCTCAAGAAGGTCGACAATCCGATCCTGAAGATCGACGCCCCGACGGACGAGTTGATTGCAAAGATCGACAATCCGGCCCCCGGATACCGCCTGGACAGGGTCATCGAGGCCTTGCGCGGTTTCGAAGGCGATTTCGTGCTCCAGACCATGTTCCTGCGCAGCCCGGACTTCGACTCCTCCAGCCCGGAAGTGCTGGAAGGCTGGAAGGACATCGTGCGCGACCTGCGGCCCCGCAAGATCATGGTCTATACCATCGACCGGCCCACGCCCGCCCAGGGCCTGGAGAAATTCACTGCCGCCCGGATGCGCGAACTGGTGCAGCCGCTCATCGACGAAGGATTCCAAATCGATATCCGGGGCTGATTCCCGGAGCAATCATTTTAATACATGCTTAAGATGAAAACCATTTACGCCATGTCCCTGCTTTCTGCGATCCTGATGGCATTCAGCGCCCAGGCCGCCCCTGTCATCCAGGAGAACGACTCCGCAATCACCCTCTCCGCCGGCAAGTCCCGGCTGGTATTCAGCAAGACAACCGGGATCGTCAAGAGCCTGCGGATCGGCGGATCCGAATTCGTGTACAAGGAATCCGGTCCCCGGCCCAATTACTGGCGTGCGATGACCGACCTGGACAAGCAGCTTTCCATTCCCACCCGTTCAGCCGCCTGGCGGGAGCATTCCCTGAATCCCCGTGCCATCGACACCCTGACCTGGACGGAGGATGACGGTGCCGTGACGCTGCGCGTCAACTATGAACCTGAATGCAGCCTGCTTTACACGCTCTACGAAAACGGTACGCTGGAGGTTTTACTGTTACAGAACCCGACCGTCCAACCCTTCCGGGAGCCGATCATCCTGGACGGGCCGGGTATGGTCTATAACCCGGACGAGGACCCTGAGGAGCGTGCTGCCAGAATCGAAGAGTTCCGCGCCATGCAGGCCCGTCTCAAAGCTTCCGAATACCGGCGCTGGCTGGAAGAGATCGCGCTGATCCCGCGTGTCGGCGTCCGCATGGAGGTGCCTGAGAAATACACCTGCGAGGAGCGTGAGGGCCAGCTCTATGTCACATTCGGCCGGGGCCGCGGCTTTGTCCTCCAGCCCAATCACGAACTAGCCTACACTTTCCAGCGCCTGACCGTCGAAGACCTCGAGGCCGGGCGGACGGAGGCCCGTCCTTTCACTGAACTTTGCATTGATGCGATCGTACCGGATACGGAAGGAGTCGGCCCGTATGTCATGCCTTCCGTGCCGGTCAGCCTCGGCTTCACCATCACTCCCCTGCGCTAAATCATCTGCCCATGAACCAATATCTGCCGTTATTCCTGGCAGCCGGGATCCTCGCCGCCGGACTTTGCCACGCCCAGACGGGCGTGCTGGACCCCGACGCGCGTTCCCGTACGCTCCCGCCGCTCTCCGGACGGAGCGTGCTCGCCAACCAGTATTCGAAGGTCAACCCGCCGCAGCAGGCCCCGAACGGCCAGCAGGCGCCCCGCCGCCAGAAGTATTATCCCGTTGATTCCGACAGCCTGCGGGTGGATGCGGCCATCGACAGCGTCAACACGGCCCGCAGCGAGCGCCCCGTTCCCGGGACGCGGCGCAAGGACGGCCACCCGGTCCTCTTCCTCGTCGGCGATTCCACGATGCGCACCGAGGTCGCGGGCAACGGGGACAACGGCCAGTGGGGATGGGGCTATTTTATTGAAAATTATTTCGATACAGACCGCATCACGGTCGAGAACCACGCCCTGGGCGGCGAGAGTACGCGCAGCTGGTACAAGAACTACCTCTTCCCGATGCTGCGCGCCGTCCGGCCGGGCGACTGGGTCATCATCCAGCTCGGCCACAACGACCAGTACGGCGGCAGGGAGATGAACAGCGGCCGGTTCCGCGGCATCCTCCCCGGCACCGGTGACGAGTATACGGAAGTCATCCTGCCCGGCAACGGCACCCGCGAGCGCGTCTACACCTACGGCGGCTACCTGCGCATCTACATCGACGAGATCCGTGCCCGGGGCGGCCAGCCGCTCCTGCTGTCCCTGACCTCCCGGAGCAGCCGCGGCGAAGACGGCCGGATGGTGCCGGACCGCAACACGGAGGCCATCCGCAGTGTCGCTGAGCAAAAGGGTGTCCCCTTCATCGATTTCAATGCCGCCATCCGGCACAAGTTCGACGAGGTCTTCGATCCGGCCAAGGTCAGCTACCTTTTCTTCAGCGACGGCATCCATGCCAGCAGCTACGGCGCCGTGATCAACGCGGAGACCTTCGTCGAAGAGCTCCGCAAACGCCCCGACATCGGGCTCAGCAGCTTCCTGCTGCCTGAAAAGCATTACAGCAGCCCGGTCCGGAAAGCCGGCAAGCCGGTCAATTTCCTCTTCGGGGACAATCCTGCCGGAGCGGCAGATTTCGCCAAAGCCGTCCCGCGCAGCGCAGGCCCCGTGGACAACCGGGCGCAAGCCGGAGTCAGTGCCCGCACCTTCCTGCGCGACGGTTCCTGGAACAGAATCTACGATGCCCTGCAGCCCGGCGACCGGGTGCTGATCCGCTTCCACCGGGACGAAAAGCCGATCAACACCGGAGCCGCCAAAGGTGAACTGCCCGGCAACGATGACGAGAAAGTGGTGACGACCCGCGAAACCGACGGCATCAACGAGGGCGTTTACTCCTTCGGCTGGTACCTGCGCAAATACTGTCTGGACGCCCGGGAGAAAGGCGCCGTGCCCATTATTCTCGGGGACGGTTCGGAAGAATGCCGCACCTGGGAACGGGAAGCCGCACAGCAGGTGGGAGCCGCATATGCCGACACACCCCGTGAACTCAAACAGATCCTGAAATAAAAAGACATGAAACGATTGACACTGATACTCATGGCCGCATTCTGCACCTGGAGCGTCCAAGCCGGTGCCGGTCCGGATATCTGGACCGACCGGAATATTCCCTCCCTGAACAAAGAGTACCCCCATGCTGATTACATGCTGTACAGCACGCGGGATGCCGCGTTGAAAAACGACTACTCCGCTTCGGAGTGGTTTCTCTCGCTCAACGGCCAGTGGAAATTCCTCTGGGCGGATGACTGCCGGAACCTGCCCGATGGTTTCGAAGTCCCCGGTTTCGATGACGCTTCCTGGGCCAGCATCGCCGTCCCCTCCAACTGGGAATTCCAAGGCTACGGCATCCCCATCTACATCAACTCTCCCTTCGAATGGTCGCCGGACAGCGGGGGCAAGGAGCCGACTTTCCCGGACATCGTGCCGGGCGGTCTCTACCGTATGAAGTTCACGGTCCCGGCCGCGTGGCAGGGACGCCAGATCTATATCCAGCTGGGCGGTGTCAAATCCGGTTTCATGCTGTACATCAACGGGAAGCAGGTCGGTTATTCCGAGGACTCCAAGAACCCTGCGGAGTTCAACCTGACCCCTTACCTCCAGCCTGGCGAGAATCTTCTTGCCATGGAGGTACACCGCTGGAGCTCAGGAAGTTATTATGAATGCCAGGACTTCTGGCGGATCAGCGGCATTGAGCGCGACGTTTACCTGACGGCCCGTCCGTCCGTGCTCATCCGCGATCTCATCGTAGATTCTCCCCTGAGCGAGGACTGCCGCGACGGCGTGCTGGACTTCGGTGTCAAGCTGGCCGCTCCCGGCGGGCAGTCCGGGCAGGCAAAGCTGACCCTGAGCCTGCTCGGTCCGGACGGCCGGGAGATCTGGAGCGGCAGCCAGTCCGCCGTCGTCCCGGCATCGAAAGACCTCACCGACGGAGAGATGGTCCGGTTCCATCATGTTGTGAAGGATGTGCAGGCTTGGAGCGCCGAACAACCCAACCTATATACCGCCCTGCTCGCCCTGACCGGTCCCGACGGCAACACCGGATACACGAGCACGCGGGTGGGTTTCCGCACGGCCTGCGTGAAAGGAACCGACTTTCTCGTCAACGGCCAGCGCGTGATGATCAAGGGCGTGAACATCCACGAACACGCCCCGTACAGCGGGCACGTCGTGTCTGAGGAACTGATGCGCCGCGACTTCGAGTTGATGAAGCAGCACAACATCAACGCCATCCGCACCAGCCATTATCCCCAGCAGCGCCGTTTCTACGAGCTGTGTGATGAATACGGCTTCTATGTATGCAGCGAGGCGAACGTCGAGAGTCACGGTTGGCGTGGTGTCGCGAAGGATCCGAGTTTCTACCCGCTCCAGCTCGAGCGCGAACTCGGCATGTACGAGCGCACCAAGAACCACGCCTGCGTGGTCATCTTCTCCCTGGGCAATGAAGCCGGCTTCGGCATCAACTTCGAGAACGCCTACAAGGCCCTGAAGGCCAAGGAGAAGATGCGTCCGGTGGTTTTCGGTGACGCCGGCAACGGTCCTTTCACCGACATCATCTGGCCGATGTATCCGAGCGAGCAGACCCTGCGCAACATGGACGCCCGGACCCTCGACAAGCCCTATATCAACTGCGAATACGCCCACGCGATGGGCAACAGTACCGGCGACCTGGCCGACCTCTGGGAGGTCTATTATGGCGCAAGACAGCTCCAGGGCGGCTTCATCTGGGACTGGGTGGACCAGGGTGAATGGGTAGACCGCGACGGCGGTTTCTGGGCCTACGGCGGAGATTTCGGCGACAAGACCCCCTCCGACGGCAACTTCAACAGCAACGGTCTCGTAAGTCCTGACCGCACCCCGCATCCGGGGCTGCAGGAGGTAAAGAAGGTCTATCAGAACATCCTTTTCGAACGGAACGGCAACGACGGCACCGTGGCGGTAACCAACCGCTTCTTCTTCACGGATCTCGATGAATTCAATTTCTCTTATGAAATACGTGCCAACGGTGAGGTCCTGGACAAGGGCGGCCTGCCGGTCCTGCGGCTCGCTCCCGGGAAGCAGGGTTCGTTCCGGGTCAGCCTGCCGGAAATGGACCGGCCCGGCACCCTATACACGCTGGACCTTTCCGCCACGACGCGTGAAGCCCGTCCCGGCATCCCGGCCGGCCATATGGTCGCTGCAGAGCAGTTCGTCCTGGCGGACAATCCCGCCCAGGCCACGGACCACGGGACTGCCAAGTTCAAGGTCAAGGAGAACACCCGTACCATCTCCCTGTCCACGGCCCGGGCCAGCCTGACTTTTGACAAACGGACCGGTGTCATCTCCAGCTTCAAGGCCGGCGGGGCCGAATATATCCAGGACGGTTTCGGCTTCCGGCCCAACTTCTGGCGCGGTCCCACCGACAATGACTACGGCAACAAACTCAATATCCGCGCAGAAGAATGGAAGGAGTTCTCGTATTCCCCGAAGGTCCGTTCCGCAAAAGCGACCCGGGACGGAAACGATTCCGCCAGCATCACTGTCGAATACGCACCCGACTGCACGCTCTGCTATACTCTGTATGCCGACGGCACCCTCCATGTCAGTGCAGACCTGGAAGCGCTGCCAATCCCGGAATTCCAGCCCTCGCGCGTCCTCGACGGTCCGGGCATGCGTCAAAATCCCGATGCAGACCCCGCGCAACGGGAACGGGAACTTGCGGAATTCCACGCCTGGACGGCATCGGTCCAAAAGATGGAGTATGACCGCTGGATGTCGGCCAACTTCAATCTCCCCCGTTTCGGCCTGCGCCTGCACCTGCCTGCCGCATACCACAACATCGAGTACCTGGGACGCGGACCTGAAGAAAACTACTGGGACCGCAAGACCGGCTCGCCGATCGGTCTGTACCGGACGACGGCTGAAGAGATGTACTTCCCTTACGTGCGTCCGCAGGAGACGGGGCACCGCACCGACGTGCGCCGCATCCTCCTCACGGACGATCGGGGGCAAGGCCTATGCATCCTCGCCGACGGGACGCTGGAGTTCAACGCCCTGCGCAACTCCGTGGAGGATTTCGACTCCGAACAGAGCACGCATCCCGGCCAGATCAACTATTATGACAACCACGATGTCGATGTGACGGGCGGCCGCAGGCAGACCCACATCAACGACATCGTCCCGCGCAACTTCGTGGAGCTCTGCCTGGATGAACTGATGATGGGCGTCGGCGGCGACAACTCCTGGGGCGCTCCGATCAATTCCAAATACCTGATCGAGACGAACGTTCCCCGCCACTTCGGATTCACGGTCATGCCGGTCCGGTAAGCGCTGCTGATTATCAACTATTTATGAATTAACCCTCGGAGTTTTCTCCGAGGGTTAATTCATAACGGGCTGATACTCAGCCATTACATTCCGGCCGGTTAAGGGTCGGGACGGTATTCGAGCAGGTCGCCGGGCTGGCAGTCCAGCGCCTGGCAGAGGGCATCGAGCGTGGAGAAACGGATGGCCTTGGCCTTGCCGGTCTTGAGGATCGAGAGGTTTGCAGCTGTGATCCCCACACGCTGGGCGAGTTCCCCGGAGGACATCTTCCTCCGGGCAAGCATCACATCTACATTGATGACGATCATACCGCTACTCCTCCGCCGTGGTTTCCTGTGCAGGGGCCGCCTCCGGAGTGCCCTTGAGGTAGTTCGGCAGGCTCATGCCGGCCATCTTGAATAATTCCTCAAGCGGGGGGACGGAGCCCATCAGCCCGGACACGAAGTTGGCCGTGGCCGTCTTGCCGTTCTCTCCCTTGCCGCCGTCCCAGACGGTGACCTTGTCGATGTTGATGCCCTTGACGGCCTCGACCTGCGTCTTGACCAGTTCGGGCAGTTTGTCGGTAATGAGCATCGTGATAGCCTGCTGGGCGTCGCCCCCGGCGGCTGCGACGAGCTGGCCGAAGCCCTCCGCCTGCTTGGCGAGGATCTCAAGCGTACCGCGGGCCTGGGCATCCATCTTGGCGAAGATGGCATCCGCCTCACCCTTGGCCAGCCGGCGGGCACGCTCGGCCTCGGCTTCGGCCTCGATGATGAGTCGTTCCTTCTCGATCTGGGCGGCTACGACCACGTTGGCCTGCTGGGTAGCTTTCTCACGTTCTGCACGGGCGATTTCAGCATCCCGCTCGCTCTTGTACGCCTCTTCAAGGGCCTTGGCGGCCTGCACCTTCTCGGCCGCCACAGCCAGGCGCTCTGCCTCCGCCTGCTTCTCGCGGCGCTGGGCATCGGACTGGGCGATGGCAATCTTGGAGCTGTTCTCGCCCTCGACGGCCTTGGCGTTGGCGAGGGCCGTGTTGATACGGGTATCACGGCTGGTCTCCGCGATGCGGATGTCCTTGTCCCGGTCGGCCTCGGCCTTGCCGATTTCACCATAGCGGTTCTGCTCGGCAACACTCTTCTTGGCGTCGTTGATCGCCTTGGCTGCAGCTTCCTTGCCAAGGGCCTCGATGTAGCCGGATTCGTCGCGGATATCGGTCACGTTGACGTTGATGAGTTTCAGGCCGATCTTACGGAGCTCGGCTTCGACATTCTGGCTGACAGCGGCAAGGAACTTGTCGCGGTCGGCATTGATCTCCTCGATATCCATCGTGGCAATCACCAGACGCAACTGGCCGAAAAGGATATCGGTAGCGATACCCCTGATCTCGTCCGCCTTGAGTCCAAGCAGGCGCTCGGCGGCATTGGTCATCACCTCAGGCTCAGTCGAAATACCGACGGTGAAGCGGCAGGGCACGTCCACGCGGATGTTCTGCTTCGAGAGGGCATTGGTCAGGTTGCACTCGATCGAGATCGGGTTGAGGTCCAGGAACTGGTAGCTCTGGAAAACGGGCCAGATGAATGCGGCACCGCCATGGATACATTTGGCCGAAGTGTCCCGGCCGGTCTTTCCGTAGATGACAAGCACCTTGTCGGAGGGACAGCGTTTGTAGCGGGCGAGGATGGCCGTGAAGGTCACGAAGAGTACGCCCACGATGATGAGGATGAGATAGAGTTCCATATTCGCTAAAGGTTATTAGATGATGACGGAATTGATTTCTTCTACAAGCAGCGTACTGGCACTGACGACATCCACCACGCGGATGCGCGTACCGGTCTTGAGGGCAGGACCGTCCGTCAGGGCAGCGTATTCGCGCACGGCGTTGTTGATGGTAATCTGCACCTTGCCTTCGCCCGCACGCTCGCCCGGAATGGTCAGATAGACCGTGCCCTGGCAGTCGACAGCGGATTTATAGACATTGATCGTACCCGATTCCTGCATGCTGGTGAGCCACTTGAAAAGCAGCATTACCAGAGCCACCAGAGCCACGCCTACGACCGTAGCGATCAACAGGCGCAGGGACACCGAAGGGATCCCGTCCTCCAGCAGGATGGCCGTCCAACCGAAACCGAGCAAGAAATTGACCAGATTGCGGAAGGTCAGCAGGTTCATTCCGCCGCCTGCATGGGTTGCGTCGTGTGCGGAAGCACCGTCGGCGGGCACATCGGCCGACGGATCAGAAAGGTCGCCCGGAACGTCGGTATCGAAGTCCGAGTTGATATCGAAATCACCGTCCCCGGCGGCACCGAGGAAGGTCATGACGGTCTGGATGACAAAGACCAGGGAGGCCGAAAGGGTCACGGCCCAGAGGACTTTCATCGCAGGTTCAAGGGAGTTCCACCATTCTGTCATAATGCAAATCAGGTTTTGTTTCTGCAAATATATAAATATTTATTGAAAAACAATATATTTTTGTTGAATTTTCATTTTTTTGTAAAGAAAATCCGAAAGCACTATCTTTGCGGTGAAGTTTGTGGTGTGTTGCTTTGCAACCGTAAAGGGGAATCCGGTGTGAACCCGGAACTGTGCCCGCAACGGTAAAACTCGAGTCCGAATACCTGCCACAGACAATGTTGATACCGGAGGCCCGGGGTCAGGCCGCCCTAGCGACGCACATTTATGTTTTTATCTTCTTTATTGATTGCGGCGGGTCTGCTGGTGGCAGAGACGCCGGACACCCTGCAGGCCGTCACCATCGTGGCCGACAAGGGCGTCGTCGTGTCCAGGACGGACACCACAGCACTGCGTGCCGACGGGACGGCAGCAGAAGCGCTTCTCCGTTTTCCCGGTCTCGGGTTAAGTGATTACGGCGGCCTGGCCGGCCTGAAGGGCGTCAGCCTGCGCGGCCTGGGCACCGCCCACACCGACATCTATCTGGACGGCGTGCGCATCAGCAATTTCCAGAGCGGGCAGAACGACCTGGGCATGCTCCCGGTCGAAACCCTCGGCAGCGCCGTGGTGGACTATGCCCAGAACAGCGTGTCCTTCCGGACGGCGAAACCCGTATTCGGCAGCAGCCCCGTCGCCGGGCGCTTCGGCCTGCAGGCGGGATCCTTCGGCACCTGGATGCCTTCCGTCCGCGTGGACGTGAAAGCCTCCGAACGCGTGGCGGTCAGCGCCCACGCCGCCGGCATCCTCACGCGGGGGGATTTCCCCTACGGGACCGGCAACGACCGCCGTACCGGCAATGATCTCAAGCAGCTGCGTGCCGGCTACGACGTCTTCGGCACCCTGACGGACGGAGACTGGCACGTCAAGTCCTACATCAACGCTTCCGACCGCGGCACGCCGGGCTCCCTGAGCTGGCCGTCCGACGACCGGCAGCAGGACAAGAACCTCGTCGTGCAAGGCACCCTGCGCAAAGCCTTCACCGAACGCTACACCCTCAACCTCAGCGCCAAGGGAGCCTACGACAACATCTATTACCTGAGCACCTGGGGCAACAGCAACTACGACTTCGGCGATTTCCAGATCAATTCCGCCCACACCTTCCGCCTGACAGACTGGTGGGCAGTCTCCCTGGCGGCCGACTACGAACACGGCCGGCTCAGGGCTACGGGCTATGACGCCGCCCGCACGGCCGTCATCGGCGCGCTGGCCACGGCGATCCGCCTGGCGCGCTTCAAGGCGGACCTCGCCCTGGAGTACAACGGCATCTTCGACAAGCCCTCGCAGGACCTTCCGCTCCACAGCCTCTCTCCCTCCCTGGACCTGCGCTTCACGCTTTTCGAGGGATTCGACATCGTGGCATTCGGACGCCGCGCCTTCCGGGCTCCGACCTTCAACGAGCTCTACTACCCCGGCTACGGCAATCCTTACCTCCGTCCCGAAGACGCCTGGCTGACCGATATCGGCCTCGACTGGCACCGCACGGCGGGAGATGCCTGGAAACTCGGTGCCAAGGCGGACTTCTTCTACAATTCGCTGAAGGACAAGATCATTTCCGCCCCGTCGGAAGCCGACCCCTATGTGTGGCTGCCCTACAACATCGGGAAAGTGCAGGCCAAGGGGGTCGACGTCTCCCTTTCCGCCCGCTATGAGGGCGAAATCTGGACCGGCGGCCTCTCCGCCCGCTACGCCTGGCAGTCCGCCCTGGACAAGACGCCCGACAGCTACACCTTCGACCAGCAGATTCCGTATGTCGCCCGCCACACCGCCACGCTCGCAGCAGACTGCGGAGCAGCAGGCTGGCGCCTCGACGCCTTGTGGAACTGGCGCGGCGGCCGCTTCGACGCCTCCGGCGAAATGCCGTCCTGGAACACCCTCGACCTCTCGCTGCGCAAGCGTTTCACCCTGTGCGGCAGCAGCGCGATCACCCTCTTCGTCTCGGCCAAGGACCTGCTGGACTGCCGCTACGAACTGGTCCGCGATTACCCCATGCCGGGGCGTTCCTTCCTCGGCGGTTTTGAATTCAGCTTCTAGGAAAATGCTGCTCAGTCTCCTCTATGTCTTCCTGTCCGGGATCGCCCTGCCTGTCGGGGGCATCCAGATGCAATACCTATGGCGCAACCAGCTCGGGGATGTCTATTCCCTCGGGCTGGGGTCCGCCGCCTGCCTGGGAGCCGCTGCCGCAACGATGACCGGCTGGTGCTCGCTGACCGTCGGATCGTTCATCTGCACGCTGATCTGCACGCTGGTCTGTTTCTTCGTGACGCTCAGGATCTCCACGCAGAACCTCATCACCTTCGGCATCATCTTCGGCACCTTCATCGGATCGCTCGGCACCATCGTGGTGACCAATGCCCCCACGGGCGACCTGCTCAAGCAGTATTACCTCTGGGGGGCCGCCAATTTCCACCTCGAAGGGGTCACCACCGGCGACATCCTCTTTTCGCTGGCGCTGTTCGCCGGCGGGCTGGCGGCCGCCATCGCCTCGCACCGGGACCTGACGCGGCATTTCAACGGGGAGATCGAACTCCCGGCCTGGCGCAAGGCGGTGAGCCTGATGATGATCATGTTCCTCGTGACCTCGGCGGTAAGCATCTGCGGCACCATCGGCTTCATCTCGCTGGGCGTGCCGAACCTCAGCCGGACCATCTGCAAGAGCACGGACATCCGCAAGCACTACCTGCTCTCCAGCGCGATGGGAATCGGGCTGCTGCTGATCACCTACCTGGTGGTCGAATATGTGAATTTCGGAATCTACCTGCCGGTCAGCGCGACGATGGCCATCATCGCACTGCCCCTCACCATTTTCCTGTTCACCAGGAAATAACGTCCGCTTACTTCGCCTTTTTCGCGGCCTGCTTCAGGCCCAGGCGGAGATTCTCGATGACAGCCTTCGAAGACCAGGTGGCGCCGCTGACGGCGTCCAGCTGCACTTCGGAGGCTTCTTTGACGGTCTTGCCAATCAGGGAAGTGAAGATCGGGCTCTCCTGCACCTTCTGGAAATATGCCGGGGTTTCATGGTTCTCCAGGGCCACGATCCTGTCGATCTTGCCGTCCACGACATAGATCTCCAGCGGAGTGGTGCCGGCATAGCCCATCACCTCTTTGCCCAGTTTCTCCGTATTGACCACGAAGGTCTTCGATTTCGGGCTCTTGGCAACAGCCGCGCTGCTCAGGCAGACAGCCGCGACAAAAAGCATGATCAAGAAACGTTTCATATTGCAAAGATACATCTTTTTCCAGAAAGCGGGCGTTGCTTTTTCAGACCGGAAACGATAACTTTGCATTGTTATGGATGCGAGGGAAAAAGCCATCGACCGGGTGACGCTGGCGGGCAGTGCCGTCAATGTGGTGCTGACCGTCTTCAAATTCGTCGCCGGACTGCTCGGCCGCAGTGCCGCCATGACCGCGGATGCCGTCCACTCGCTGTCGGACCTGCTGACCGATGCGGTCGTGCTCATCTTCGTACACATCAGCAACAAGCCTGCAGACCGGGACCACGAATACGGACACGGCAAATTCGAGACTCTCGCCTCCTCCCTGGTGGGCGTCGCCCTGCTGGTCGTAGCCGGCGGCATCATCTATCATGCAGGCGCTTCGCTCGCCGCCTGGTGCCGCGGAGCCGACCTGCCTGCGCCGGGCATGCTGGCCCTGTGGGCTGCGCTGGCCTCCATTCTCCTCAAGGAAACCATTTACCAATATACCTGGCGGCAGGCGCGCAAACTCGGCTCCCCCGCCCTGGAAGCCAATGCCTGGCATCACCGCAGCGACGCCCTCTCTTCGGTCGGAGCGCTGGCGGGCATCGGCGGCGCCATCCTGCTCGGCGACCGCTGGACCGTCCTCGATCCGCTGGCCTCGCTCCTGGTCGCCTTCTTCATCCTCCGCGTGGCCTGGAAACTGCTCAAGCAGAACATCGGCGAGTTGATGGAGGCGTCCCTGCCCGAAAACGTGGAAAAGGAAATCCTGCAGATCGTCAACTCCTTCCCGGACGTATCCGATCCGCACAACCTCCGCACCCGCCGCATCGGCAGCCACTATGCCATCGAAATGCATATCCGCATGGACGGCGACATCTCCCTCGTGCAGGCGCACTCCCGCGCCCATCATATCGAACAGGCCCTCAAGGAGCGCTTCGGCCAGGACACGCACGTGACCGTGCACGTCGAACCCGTCAAGCCCTTCCCGAAATTGTAGTGCGACGATTTTTTTGAAAAATCACTTGCAGGTTTCAAAAAAAGCAGTACCTTTGTAATCCCAAACGGGAAATGGGGTATTAGCTCAGTTGGTAGAGCGTTTGAATGGCATTCAAAAGGTCAGGAGTTCGATTCTCCTATGCTCCACAAAAATCCCTCTCAGATCAGTCTGAGGGGGATTTTTCGTATCTCGTGTGACAAAAAGTGTGACATTATGCAGGTTATCGTCACATTTCAAGTTGCTTGAATGCAGTTGCAGTCAGGTAAACCTTTCACTCCTCCGTTCCATCTTTTATTATCTGAAAATTATTGCGATATTTTCCAACCTTTCAGGCAGCTTTTGCGTTATAGCAATGTAACCGTCCCGGAAACGGGCTTAGTTGAACAATAAAAACATTGATACAATGACTTACTTTTGGAATCATTTCTTTGATGCTTTAATTCCTATCTGCATCTGCGTCGTTTTGCCGACGCTGGTTATTTGGCTGATTGGCCGGGTGAAGCAGAATGAGACGAACCGCAAGGCCGAGATTATGCTTAAGGCCCTTGACAACGGAGCCAAGATTGACTCGGATTTTTTCAAGAGTCCAAGTGGAAGCAAGACAATCAAGGAACGCTTGCTTGGCCGGCTTACCGGCGCATGCATAACGGGGCTACTTGGTGTGGCTGTTCTTGCAGTGGCGGTCTATATGGGTTATCGCCTCGACTGGTCCTCAAATGATGATGTTATCATCTTTACTACCCTGTTTGGCGGCATCCTTCTTGCCATCGGCATCGCACTCTTCATTGTCTATTTCTGCGGGAAGAAGATGCTTGCAAAGGAAATAGCGGCAGAGGAAAAACAGAACGTCGAAGGGAAGTAGAGGAATGACCCGGGAGCGGTTCATCACCGAAGCGAGGACGTGTCAGGGGCAGCTGCGGCGGTTCCTGGCATCGCTATGCGGGGATACGGCCCTGGCCGACGACATCGCTCAGGAAGCGCTTGTGCGAGCCTATGTGATGTCGGACCGGTTCTCGGGCAATTTCAAAGCCTGGCTGTTCCGGATTGCATATAACTGTTTCATTGACAATTTGCGTCGGGTGCCTCCGCCGGCGGTTGATCTGACGGCTCCGGAAGTCTTGCACGTCGCCGGTGGTGAACAATCGGACGCTGCTTTCAGGCACGAGGAACTGAAGCGAGCACTCTCGAGGATTCCGGAAAAGGAGCGGACAGCCATCGTCCTGCATTATTTTGAAGACTTGCCGATTAAAGACATAGCCGCCATTATGGACATTCCCGCCGGAACGGTCAAGTATTATCTGTCCATAGGACGCAACCACCTCAAAGAACATATTCGCTTATGATGGACATCGAACAATATCTTCGTGACAACAAGCCGGAAATGCCGGAAGAAGGGCAGTTCCTGGTTGAAACCAACGCCCGCCTCAGCAACGTGGAAGGGGTGAAAAAGTGTGTGGATGATAACCGGCATCGCGGACGGATGGCGCTGATCATTGCGCTGGCTGTCGGGCTCGGCCTGGGTTGTCTGGCCACTCTGTTGGTAGTG
>JAFTCB010000019.1 GCA_017454905.1 Bacteroidales bacterium | reverse complement strand
GGCAACAGCCGCAAGCATCTGGTCCATCGTGTATTTGCCGTCCTCGAAGACGTGCTTCTTCAGGGTGGTGAAGCAGTCCGTGATCGTGCCGAGGCCGGTGCACTGGATGTACGTCGTGTTGTACCGGGCGCCGCCGCTGTAATAGTCCTTGCCCTTGTCGATGCAGTCCTCGATGTACAGGCTCAGGAACGTGGCCGGGGCGTACAGGGAGAACATCCGCTCGATGTAGTTGTTCACCGCGAGCTTCAGGTTCACGAAGTACTCCATCTGCTTGTGCCAGGCGGCGTACAGCTCCTCGAAGGTCTTGAAGCCGCGCGGGTCGCCGGTCTCCAGGCCGATCTTCTTGCCCGTCTCCGGATCCACGCCGTTGTTGAGCGTGATTTCCAGGATCTTCGGCGTGTTCAGGTAACCCGTCAGCAGGTACGCTTCCTTGCCGAAGGCACCCACCTCGATGCAGCCGGAGCAGCCGCCCTCGCGGGCGTCCTCCAGGGACTTGCCCTGGCGCACCAACTCCTTCACGTAGGTGTCCGGATTGAACACGGACGGATAGCCGTGGCCCAGGCGGATGACCTTCACGCCGGCCTCCAGGAACTCGTCGGGGGTGTTCTCCGCGATATGGATCGAGAGGCCCGGCTGCAGCTCATGCAGTTCCTCCTGGATCTCCAGGATCATGTAGGAGAGGTCGTTCACGCCGCTGTTGCCGTACTTGTCGATACCGCCGATGTTGATGTTCGTGAAGTCGTTGTAGGTACCGGACTCTCGGGCGGTGATGCCCACCTTGGGCGGAGCCGGCTGGTTGTTGAACTTGATCCACAGGCAGCACAGGAGTTCCTTCGCCTTCTCGTAGGTGAGGGTACCCTCCTCCACGCCCTTCTTGTAGAAGGGATAGAGGTGCTGGTCGATGTGGCCGGGGTTCATGGAATCCCATCCGTTCAGCTCCGTGACCGTCCCGAGATGCACGAACCAGTACATCTGGATCGCCTCCCAGAGGTCGCGGGGGGCATGGGCAGGGACCCAGTGGCAGACGGAGGCGATTTTCTCGAGCTCGGCCTTGCGCTGCGGGTCAGTGCATTTCGCAGCCATCTCCTCCGCCAGGGCGGCATGGCGCTCGGCCAGCAGGATCGCGGCGTCGCAGGAGATGCGCATGGCGTCCAGCTCCTGCTCCTTGTCGGTGGCCTCGGGGTCGTTGATGTAATCCAGGGCGGCGATGTTCTTCTCGATCCGCGCCTTCATGTCCAGGAGTCCCTCCCGGTACATCCGCCCGTCCATAGCGGTGTGGCCGGCGGCGCGCTGCTCCATGAACTCGGTGAACACACCGGCATGGTACGCCTCCTCCCACTCCTTGGACACGTGGCCGAAGATGCGCTCGCGCTGCGTCTTACCCTTCCAGTAGGGAATCACCTCACGCTCGTAGGTGTCGATGTCCTCCTGGCTGATGTGATAGGTCTGCAGCTCGCGGGTGTCCAGGACATGGAGGTCCTCCACAGAGTGGCAGGTGAGTTCCGGGAAGGTCGGGACCGCCTTGGGCTTGGGGCCGCGCTCACCCACGATGAGTTCGTCCGGGCCGATGTAGATGGTCTTCTTCTTGCAGATTTCGTAGAAGTTTTTCGCGCGGAGCACGGGAATCGAGTACTTTCCGTAGTTTTCCTTGTAGAAAGCCGTCTCGATGAGGGCGCGCTCGATAGTCAGGGTTGCGGGCGTGGTCACGCTCTCCTCGCGGAGGCGCTTGATCCGCGCATTCATTCCCCCGTCATTTTCGGGGTGCTTGATGGTAAAGGCCATATTTTGAATTATTCCAAATAATAGACTGCAAAGATAGTAATTTTTACAGTCCGCAAAAAGATTTTTTTGCTTCGCTCAGAATGACAAATAGATTACTCAGGATGACGTGTTCTTACAGGTTCTTCGCGGCATAGACTTCTTCGAGGGTCATCGGTTTCTTGAGCGTACCCAGCAAGCGGCAGCCGTCCTCCGTGATCAGGTAGTCCAGCTCGTTGCGCAGGCCGCCGAAATCCTTCCAGGCCTCGAACTTGTCGTAGTTGATGAACTCCTTGAAGCGGCCTTCGGCCCTCCAGTAGTCGATGAGCTCGGGCATGAAGTAGATGCCGGGCTCCACCGTGAACACGAATCCGGGCTCCAGCGGACGCGCCAGACGCAACGACTTGAAGCCGAACTGCTTGCTCTTGACCATCCCATCAGAATAGCCGACGAACTGCTCGCCCAGGTTCTCCATGTCGTGCACGTCCAGGCCCATCATGTGGCCCGTTCCGCACGGGAAAACGAGGGCATAGGCGCCGCTTTCCGCGATGTCGCGGGGGTTGCCCTTCATCAGGCCCAGGTCCACCATGCCCTCGGCAATTGCTTCCGCGGCAGCGAGATGCGCATTCCGGTACGGATTCCCGGGACGCAGCTGATCCACCGCAGCATAGAAGCTCCTGAGGCACATGTTGTAGATGAGTTCCTGCCGCTCGGAGAAGCGCTCTCCCACCGGCATGGACGAAGAAAGGTCACCCGCATAATGCAGATGGTTTTCCGCACCGGCATCCAGGAGGAACATGTCTCCCTCCTTCAAAGTATGGATAAACCCGTGGTTGTGAAGGATCTGCCCATGCGTCGTGGCGATGGTCGGGAACGCCAGGCCGCAGCCGGGCCGGCAAGTCGCCTCCTGCAGCACCGCAGCGGCGATTTCCGCCTCGTGGACGCCCGGGCGGGCCATCCGGTAGGCGATCAGATGCATCCGTGTGGAGATGTCCACCGCCTCTTCGATGGCGGCGATCTCTTCCGGGGTCTTGTGGTTCCGCATGTCCACGACGGCCTTGATGAAGGCTTCGTCGGCCCGCTGCTCCCCGGGGGCGATCCCCAGCAGCTGCTGCAGCCACACTTCGTGGTCACCGCGGTACGGCGGCAGGAACCGGACCTTCCGGCCCGCCAGATAGCCCTTGAGCGCGCTCAGGGGCATGGTTTTCTCCACGCCGCACAGCTGCGCGTTGTGCTCCAGCGTCGGCACGGTCCCGGTCCAGACGATGTCGTCGATGGTGAGTTCATCGCCGAAGATCACTTCCTCGCCCCGGTCGATGTCGATGACCGCGGCCAGCCCGGCCTGGTCCAGGCCGAAGTAGTACAGGAACGTGCTGTCCTGCCGGAACGGATACTCGTTGTCATGGTAGTTCATGCCCACGAGCTGGTTCCCCAGG
>JAFTCB010000002.1 GCA_017454905.1 Bacteroidales bacterium | reverse complement strand
CTTGTCGCCGTTGGAGCGGCGCGTGAGCACGAGTCCGAGCACCTTGCTCACGAGCACGGCGTCGTCGGAATAGGTCTCATAGAAATCCCCGACGCGGTACAGGAGCACCGCCTCGGGGTGTTGGGCCTTGATGCTGAAATACTGCTTCAGCATCGGAGTATCTTCGCCTTTCTTTGCCATGTCAGAATGTCTGCCGAAAAAACAAAGATACGATTTTTCGGCGACACCTCGCCCGTTTTCGGGGTACAAAACGGGCGGCCCCCAGTCATATCGTCAGGGGTCGCCCGGAAAACCCGGCTTATCCGGGCGAGAATCTATCTTTCTGTCAGTTCGACAAGGTCCCGAGCAGGAGGATGGTGCCGGAGGTCGTTTCCCGGATGGTGTAGGCGAAGGGGCGGTTCACATCGACCGTGACTTTGGGGTAGGTCACGGGGCCAACTGCATTATCAACGAAACCGACCAACGTGACGGCCGCGAACTCCGTGCCCTTCTCCGTGACATCGATCTTCACCTTCTGCTGGATCAGGTTGATGTAGAGCGGCTGCTCGCTGATGCCGGAGAAATCGGCCTTCTGCCGGTCGAACGGCAGGGTCAGGCCCTGCGCCTTCAGCGCCGGGATCAAGGCATCTCCCGTGGAGTAGTCCGTGGACCATTTCGGCAGATACAAGGTCACTTCCGTGGGCCGCAGATCATAGTTGACGGCATCCGACTCTACCTGCGGCAGGATCTCCGTGAGGGTCTTTCCCTCCTTCGGAAGGATGATGTCCATCTGGTAAGCACCGTTGCCGTAAGGGGCACGGACCAGTTCGAAATCTCCGAAATCCCCGTAGGTCAGCTGCTGATCCTTGACATAGAGATAGTCTTTCTTGACCTTGGTCCCGGAGGCCGCCGTAAAATTCCGGTCCTTCTCGATGTCCCAGGTCAGGGCCCAGGGCGCCTTGAAGAGCAGGGCGTTGATCAGCATCAGGGCCGTGTCGGAGTCGAGTTCGGAGAGCATCTGCGGGATCTTGCCGTCGGTCTTGTCGGAGCACCACTTGTTGATCTGCTCCAGCGTGGACGGCAGGGAGAAGTCCACCTCGTAGGACTCCGCCTGGAAATAATCCTTCAACAGGGAGGAATAGGCGGAGCGCAGCTGGAGGTTCTTTCTTACCCAGAAGGAGTTGGCGCTGGTGAACTGTACGCTCTCGTCGGCCTTCACGAGGCCCTCGACCATCTTCTGGTAGTAGGCGCCGACCTCTTCCTTCGTCGCGGCGTCCCAGCCGATCACGTCGGCGAACTGCTGCCAGGTCTGCCCCTCCGCACCTTCCGCGGCCATCGCCAGCGCGAGTGACAGGCTCAGCGGAGAGAAGGCGACATCGCCGACCTTGCCATCCCCGTACAGGAGCCGGAACGTGTTGAGGCCGAAATCATTGGAAGCATCGCGGACGCCCAGGTCGCTTTTGGTCAGCTGGATGGGGACGACCGGCTTGAGATCGCTGCTGCGCAGGTTGTCCTCGCGGTCGATTTTGCTGCAGGCCGGGCTCAGCAGGAGCGCGGTGCCGAGGATCAGGATCATTTTCTTCATGATGGTAAAAGATAAATTACATCTGATAAACGGCGCCGGCCTGAAAAAACTGCCTGCCGGACGGAGCTCATCGCTGCACGTACACCTGCAGCTTCTCGTCGATGCGGGCGTTGATCTGTCCGGCGAGAGCCTGTCCCCGGGTGTCGAGTCCCGGGATGGAGAGCAGGTTGCCTGCGGCAGCCCGCAGGGCTCCCAGTCCGATCTCACCGTCGTTCACGGCGCTGAGCAGCGCGGCGAGCACGTTGTTCATGTCGGCGGAGCCGACGTTGTATTTCCATTTGAGCGCCTGCGCGTAGCTGACCGGGCGGACCCCCTGGTTGCGGGAGCAGTCCACCGGCGTGACGGAGACGTCCGGGAACTCCCGGCGCAGGTCGGTCAGCAGGCCCGCCTGGCCGCGGTATGCCGCAATGAGCTGATCCACACCGCTGTAGCGGTTGCTCGCGCTGCCGATGGACAGGCTGTTCCGGAAGCAGCTGAGGATGTCGTTGTACACCGGCACGACGGTGATCTTGTCCAGTCCCAGCTCCCGGGCCTTGCGGATCAGGGCGGCCAGAGCTCCTCCGCCCGCCGGCACGCCGTCGCAGATGAGTCCGGAGTCGGAGAGGTCCAGCTGACGGACCGCCGTCGTCTTGCCGGAAGCCGGAGGGCCCATGACGATGGTCAGGTCCCGCTTGCCTTCGCGCAGGGCCCGCGCGGCCATCTTGTCGAAGATGTGGTCATAGACCAGCTGCTCCGCCTCGCGATAGTCCGCGGCGTTGGTGCCCGTGTAGCCCAGCGGGCGGAACAGGAAGCGCACCTCGTTGGGATCGAGGGTGCCTGCAGCGGCGCCCATGTACTTGTCCGTCAGCTGCTCCAGCCGCTCCCGGGCCCACTGTGCCGCCGCCTCGCCGGTCAGCTGCGGCTGGGGCGCTTCGATGGAATAGGCCGAGGCCCGCGGCAGCATGCGCGTGTGACGGCGGATGTCCATCACCTTCTCCTGCGCGAAATAGCTGTCGCCGGGCAGGTGGTAGCGGGCGTTGCCGTCCGGGTCAGGGGTGAAGATCATCTCCGAGGCCTGGCCGCGGTCCACATAGCGGACCCAGCCGCGCGGGGAGAGGTTGTATTCCCCGTCGCCCAGCACGGCGTTGACCACGCAGTTGGTGTCCCACATCCGCTGGCCCACCTCGCAGTCAAACTGGGTATAGACCGTCTTGATCGGGTTGAGGTCGGTATAGGACAGGTCCGAGAGGATGTCCTCGGAGGTGTAGTCCATCATCTCGCCCACGTTGGTCGGCGACAGGACCAGGTCCACGTTGCGGGGCAGCTTGTCATAGAAGACGGCCGCTGCCGCGGAGGCTGTGCGCATGTTGTAGCCGCTGAGGTTGTCGTTGCCGTTGAAATGGCCGGCCTGCACATAGACCGACTTGACCTTCCGGCCGAACAGCTCCACGCCGCTGAGCTGGGAGTATTCGTCTGCACCCGACTCGAAGAGCTGCTGCAGGCAGGTCATCATGCCGATGGCCACCACCACGACCGAGTGGTCCTCGGCCTCGCTGAGGAGCTTGCGGTAGAACTTGTAGCCCTCCGGGAGCTTGGAAGGATCGATGCCGCGGGGGTACAGCCAGCTCCCGTCGGGATTCTTGAATTCGACGAGGCGGCTGTAGGGGATGAAGTCGTAGGGATTCTTGACGCCGTTGTGCTCCAGGGCGATGGGGATGTCGGGATGCCCGTAGAAGCGGTTGAACACGTCCACCAGGACGGCGTTGCGGTCGCCTTCCCGGTCCACGATCACGCCTTTGAGGTCCACCAGCCCGTCTTCGATGTAATGGTAGAGCATCACGATTGAGAACAAGTCGTCCGTGCAGCTGCCGAAGTCCGTGTCGAGGATCATCGGGATGGGCTGCCGGAGCTGGTGGTAATTGCCGTAGCTGATGTGCTGTGCCCGGCAGAGGGGAAGTGCCAGCGCGCAGGCGAGGAGGAGGGTCACAAATCTTTTCATAAGGCTCAGGATAAAGGTGTAATCCCAAAGATACGAAAAACACCCGCACAATCCAACTCCCCGCCCGGAAAACCCGCTAGCGCTGCACCGGCGTGCCGGAGCCGCGGCCGCCGTACTGGACTTCGATGTAGCGGATGGGCTCTACACCCTCGGGGACGGTGATTTCGATGCCGCTGAAGTCTTTCTGCTCTACGTTGGCGAGGCTCAGGCCGCGCTCTGCTTCCAGCTTGCAGCCCTCGAAGTGGAAGGTCCCTTCGGGAAGCGGGGCGTCCGGGTCGCCGTAGATGTTGCCCACGGACTTGACCTTGCCGCTGACATTGATGACCTTGAGGTCACGCAGCTGCGTGCGGGGATCGTAGGGCTCATAGTTCTCCACCATGCGCCAGATCATATTGGCGTCGATGAAGGTGCCGCAGCCGTTCAGGGTCATGTTGCTGAAGGTGATGTCCTCCACGATGCCGCCGCGCGAGGGCTGGCTCTTGAAGCGCACCGGGGCGCGGTTCTCCTCGCCGCAGATGCAGTTGTCGATGACCACATGGCGGATGCAGCCGGAAATCTCGCTGCCCATCGCCACCCCGTGGCCGCCGTCGAAGTTGCAGCGCTCCACGAGGATGTTCATGCTCGGGCGGGCCACCCGGCGGCCGTCTTCGTTCTTGCCGCTCTTGATGGACAGGCAGTCGTCGGTGACGTTGGTATAGACATCATGCATCCAGATGTTGGAGGACGAGTCGATGTCCACGCCGTCGGAGCTCGGCACGTAGGACGACACGCTGATATCCAGGTCGTTGATCTCGAAGCCGTCGGTGTAGAGGACGTGCAGGCACCAGGAGGCGTGGTTGAGCATCGTCAGGTGCTCGATGTGCCCGCCGGGGCAGTCGGTGAAGCAGAGCATGCGCGGGCGGCCCCAGTGGCCGTCCTTGTTCTTGACTTCCCGCCATTCCTGGCCGCGGCCGTCGATCTTGCCGCCGCCATACACATGCACGCCGCGGGAATGGTCGAAGTTGAGCAGCGCGCAGCGGAAGTTGTGCTCGATCCCCTCGAAACGGGTGGAGATCTGCGGGAAATCGTCGGAATCGAGGGTGGAGCGCAGCGTGGCGCCTTCCCGGATCTCCAGGTCCACGCCGTCCTTGAAGAAGAGTGCGCCGGTGAGGTAGGTCCCCTCCGGGACCACCACCGTGCCGCCGCCGGCCGCATAGGCGGCATCCGCGGCCGCCTGCAGCGCCTTCGTGTCGGGCGCCAGGCCGTCGCCCCGGGCCCCGAACTCGCGCACATTGTAGGTTCCGTGGTTCTTGGAGATGGTAAAAATGGCGCTGTCGTAGCCATCAAGCGTGACTTCCAGCACGGTCTTGCCGTTCTCGAAGCGGGCCGGGACCTCCCGGACCTTGCCCGTGAAGCCGTCCCACTGCCGGACCGCGCCCACGGCGTCGAATTCGACCGTGAAGCTCAGTTCGCGGGTCCCTTCGTTGAAGAGGAAATACAGCTCGCCGTCATCCAGGGTGCGGTGCGTATAGCGGATGCTGTCGGTCGGGATGATGACCTCGGTCAGGCCCATCTGACGCTTGAACGACTCGATGGTGACCCAGGCCTGGGAGTCCACCGGCCGGTTCTGCTGCGGGCGCTGGGCCTGCGCAGGCCGCTGGGGTGCGGGCCGGGGCTCCACCCGCCAGGGTGACTCCGGTCCCGTGAGGTAGCTGCCTTCCGGGCGCTCGGCGCGGATGCGGAGCTCCGGCTCGGGCAGGGAGGCGCAGACCTGCTGCGTCCAGCGCATCAGCGGCTCGTAGGTCGCCTGCGGGCAATCGGGGAAGGGCTTGAGCTCCGTAAAGGTCCGGCCCGCCAGATATGACGGCCGGGAACCCCAGAAGAGCAGTTTGCCGCCCAGGGAGACGAACTCCTCGATCACGGCCCAGGCCTGCTCGGAGATCACGTCTGCCGGCGGAATGATGAGCGTGTAGTATTTCTGGCCGCTTTTGTTTTCCAGGTAGCCGGGCCCCACGGTGAGCGCCTCCCGGAAGGCGTCATCGTCCACATAGTCGAAGTCCGTCTGGTGGATCATCAGCAGCTGCGAGAGCTCGGAGAGGTCCCAGTAGACCTGGTTGTTGCCCATCCACATGCTTTGGATGGGGTAGTACATCGCCACGCGGGCACCCGGCACGCCCATCGAGAAGAGGTAGGACGTGCGGTTGATGTAGTCGGTCAGCTCCGCCATGTGCGGCCGCTTCGAGAGCGATTCCGCCGTTTGGGATTTGCTGCTCCAGAAATTGTATTCGAAATAGTTGATGCCGCGCACGAACTGGTAGTTGAGTACCTGCTTGCTGGTCTTGAGGTCGGCCCGCACGGCGCCCATGGTCTCGCTGAAGGCGCGGGGCTTGCCGTAGACATGGCTCACGGAGGAGGCCAGTTTCGGGAAATCATTGTCCACGCCCGGTGCCACGTGGTTGCTGATCACGTCCACGCCCGGGATCTGCACCCGGTTGAGCACCCGGAAGAAGTTGCCGTTGGCCTCGATGTTCACGGGCATCATGTGCTCGTTGTTGAGGTGGGTGATGTGTGCCATCCCGCGTGCGCCCAGCCAGTCGGCCTGGCGCTTGAAGAAGTGGTTGGCGAAGAGTTCCGACCACACGTCGAAGTAGTCAGCCTTGACCCGCTTCTCCTGCTCGGTGCGGGTGGGGGCGAAGAACGAGGCGTAGTACGGCGTGGGGTCATAGCCTTTCTTCTCGATGAAGATCTTGTTCATCTGCGGGGTCCAAGGGGTGTACATGTACTCCGGCTCATCGCCACGGAAGCCCATCACCGTCTGGCCCATCTCTTTGCCGAGAGCCTTGGCCGCCGCGGCGTGGGTCCACTCGATGAACTGGTCCACCGCGGCCGGGTTGAGGTGGTCGTGCAGGAAGTTGGAGGTGTCCTTGCCGTGGGTGGGGTGGTTGACCGCACGGGTGTCGCCGCTCTTGTGGGCGTAGCCCGCGAAACGGATGGTCCAGGGATGCACCCCGGCGTTGAAGGTGAGTTTGCCGTCCTTGATCTCGAGCTGCCGGTTGGCCCGGCCCGGGCTCACGGCCACGGCGCTCACGGCACCCGCAGGCACTTCGCGGTCTGCGAATTCCCCGCCGGCGGGGACCTCCCAGGCCTCGTCCAGCTGGATCAGGGCCCACATCTTGAGGTCAGGCCGCTCGCGGGAGAACTTGCCTCCGGCAAAGCCGCTCGGATACTTCGCGTCGTCGATCAGCCAGACTTTCATGTCGCGCTTCTTTGCTTCGCCCACGGCCATCTTGATCATCTTCCACCAGCCGTCGGAGAGGTACTCATAGGGGAAGTCGTAACCCGGCTCGATGTTGATTACGCGCGTGTTCACGCTCTGCATCAGGTCCAGGTCCTGTTTCATGATCTTGGCGTCCATCGCACCCTCCCAGCCCCACAGGATGTGGCTGGCGTATTCGGCGGGCGGGAGGTTGTAGTGCTGTTCCAGCGTGGGCACGTCACCATGCTGGATACCTTCCCAGCTCTTGATCAGCTGGGCGCTGGCGGCGAAGCCCAGCAGGGAAAGGGAAATAAGGGATAATAAAGCTTTGCGTATCATGTGGCAGATTGGTTGTTCTACAACAAAAATAACAATTATTTGGTTATATTTGTAGGATACGAGGTCTGTTGACCGATTACCGTACTGATTATGAAGAAATGCCTTTTCCTCCTGGCGGCCCTGCTGGTCCTTCCGGCAGCCGTTCCCGCGCAGCCTCACCGTTCGGAGGCTGCCGTCCGCGCCCTGCTCGCAGAGCCTACCCGCGCCGGCAACAACCTCAACTCCTATGAGTTCTTCGAACTGAAGGATACCCCGGCCCCGAAGGGCTACACCCCGTTCTATATCAGCCACTACGGACGCCACGGCTCCCGTTCCAACTGGGGCGGCAAGGCCTATGAGGACCTGATCCGCACCCTCGAGGTCGGCAAGGGCCTGGGCATCCTGACTCCGGGCGGCGACTCCCTGCGCGTGGCCGCGCGCAAGGTGCTGGAGATCTACGACGGGATGGACGGCCGTCTGTCGCAGCGCGGCGTGCGCGAGCATGCCGCCATCGCGGAGCGGATGTACCACCGCTATCCCGAGGTCTTCGCGAAGCAGAAGAATGTCCGCGCCTACGCCAGCACGGTGCAGCGCTGCATCATCAGCATGAACTCCTTCACCAACTCGCTGATCCGGCAGGACCGGGACCTGAACATCCGCCTGGACACCGGCGAGCAGTTCATGAAATACATCGATCCCACCAGCGGCTGGCAGCAGGTCACCGCCGGCGCGATGCGCGAGAGCGTGGAATGGATGCGGGGGATGCCGGACGATACGCTCGGCGTGCTCTCCCGCCTGTTCACCGACGTGGACAAGGCGCTCACCTTCGTGGACAGCCCGCGCCGCCTGACGGAGAATGTCTTCAATACCGCCGTGGTGGCGGAGGACTTCGACATCGAGGAGGACCTCTACCGCTTCCTGCCCTTCGACGCGATCTACCGCCGCTGGGCGCAGAACAACATCTTCCTATACCTGGGCCACTGCAACTCCGCCGCGGCGGGTGCACAGCGCGTCCCGATGGCGAAGCCTTCCGTGATGGACATCGTGGAGAAGGCGGACGAGGCCATCGCCACCGGCAACTATGCAGCCGACCTGCGTTTCGGCCACGACTACCCGCTGATGGCCCTGGCGAGCTACCTGGGCATCGAAGGCGTGGGCGAGCGCTATGAAGTGAAGGACATCTGCGACAACTGGCTGGGCTTCTGGAATATCCCGATGGCCAGCAACCTCCAGCTCATCTTCTACCGCAACAAGGCGGGCCACGTTCTGGTCAAGTTCCTCTACCAGGAGCAGGAACGCCTGCTGCGCGGCCTTAAGCCCGTGGAGGGTCCGTATTACGACTGGGAGACCGTCAAGGCCAACCTCGAAGGCTACAAGCGTTGAAACGTCTGCTGATCATCACCTATTATTGGCCCCCGACCGGCGGTTCGGGGGTCCAGCGTTGGGTGAAGTTCTGTAAATACCTGCCCCAGTACGGCTGGCAGCCGGTGGTCTATACCCCGGAGAATCCCGAGCAGCTCGCGCGGGACGAGAGCCTGCTCTCGGATATCCCCGCCTGCGCGGAAATCATCAAAACCCCCATCCTGGAGCCGTATGCAGTCTACCGCAAGCTGACCGGCGGAAAACAGGGCGAGGAGGTCAATCCCGTCAATGCCCAGAAGAAGAACTGGAAGCAGCGCCTCTCCCTGTGGATCCGGGGCAATTGCTTCGTTCCCGACCCCCGGATCGGGTGGGTGCGGCCGTCGGTGCGTTTCCTGAAGCGTTATCTGCGGGAGCATCCGGTGGATGCGGTGGTGACCACGGGTCCGCCGCATTCGGTGCACCTGATCGGCCTGGGACTCAAGAAGGCCCTCGGGCTGCATTGGATTGCGGATTTCCGGGATCCGTGGACGGAGATGTTCTATTACAAGCATCTCGGACTCACGCCGGCGTCGGACCGTCGGCAGCACCGGCTGGAGCAGCGCGTGCTGGACGGAGCGGATACCGTCATCAGCGTCAGCCCGCCCGTCGCCGCCGACTTTCAGGCCAAAACGAAAACCCCGGTCGTGTTGATCACCAACGGTTTTGACGAAGACGATTTTCAGGTGCCTTTGAACGGACGGAGTCCGGTATGCACGAGCCTGAAGCTCGTGCATACCGGGTTGTTTGCGGCTGATGGTAACCCTTTGAATTTATGGGATGCCCTGGCCGAACGCTGCAGCGCCGACCCCGCCTTCCGGGAGCGCCTGCAGATCCGCCTCGCGGGCAAGGTGGACCGCGCCATCACCGACGCCATCCGCGCACGCGGCCTCGGCGGCAACCTCGTCGAACTGGGCTACCTGCCCCATGACGAGACCGTCCGCGAACAGCGCGCCGCCGACATCCTGCTCCTCCCGCTCCGCCAGGAGCCCGAATACGCCAAGGTCCTCCCCGGCAAGATCTTCGAGTACCTCGCCGCCCGGCGCCCGGTGCTCGGCATCGGCCAGGAAGACGGCGCCGCCGCGCAGGTCCTGCGCGATGCCGGCGCGGGCGAGATGTTCGACTGGGACAAGAAACAAGCCCTGCTGGACTTCCTGGATGCGGATCATCCCCGGACGGCAGGCATCGAGAAATACACCCGCCGCGCCCTGACGGCGCAGCTGACACAGATCCTTCCATGAAAAAGAAACTCCTCCTGTACGCCGGCATCGTGATCGGCCTGCTCGTGATCTCCTATGCCTATGTGCCGCAAGTGCTGAGCGGCAAGATCGTCAACCAGAGCGACATCTCCGGCTGGCAGGGCATGTCGCATGAGATGATGGAGTGGAACGCCGCCCACCCCGACGACCAGACGGCCTGGACGGAATCCATGTTCGGCGGGATGCCCACGGCGACGATCCATGCCTCTACCAAAGGGGACTGGACGCAGAAAGTCTATGATTTCCTGCTGACCGGCCGCCGCCCGGCGACCTACCTGTTCATCTCCCTGCTGGGCGCCTGGCTGCTGATGCTGGCCCTGGGGATCCACCCGCTCATTGCGGTCGGCGGCGCCATCGCCGTGACCCTCTGCGCCTACAACCTGCAGATCATCCAGGTCGGCCACAACACCAAGATGCAGGCCCTCGCCTTCCTCCCCTGGGTACTCGCCGCGCTGATCTACACATACAATCAGATCAAGAAAAAGTCCTGGCTCCCGGGGACGGTCCTCGGGGCGGCGCTGTTCGGCCTGGCGCTGAGCTTCCAGGTCAAGGCCAACCACCCGCAGATCACCTATTACCTGGCGCTGCTGATCCTGATCTATGTCATCGTCCTGGTCATCGACCTGCTGCGCAAAAAAGAGAAGCTGTGGAGCCGCTTTTTCATCGCATCCGGCTTGCTGCTGGTCCTGGGTGTCGCCGGCATAGCCACCAACGCCATCAAGCTCCTGCCCACGATGGAATACACGCCGTACTCCATGCGCGGCGGCAGCACGGCGGCCTCCGAAGGCGGCGAAGGCGCCAAGGGGCTGGACCTCGACTACGCCACGGCTTGGTCTTACGGTTGGGAAGAACTGCCCAACCTGCTGATCCCCAATTTCAACGGCGGCTCGTCCGCCGGTGCGGTCAATCCCCGGCATTCCGAGACCTACGACCTGCTCAAGCAGGCCGGGCAGCCGAACTTGAAAGAAGTGGCGAAGAACCTGCCCCTCTACTGGGGGCCGCAGCCCTTCACCGCCGGGCCGATGTACATGGGCGCCATCACCCTTTTCCTCTTCGTGCTGGGCCTGTTCGCCTTCAGGGGCAAGGAGAAATGGTGGATCGTGGCGGGGACCGTCCTGGCCGTCCTGCTGGCGGTGGGCAGCCATTTCATGGCGTTTACGAAGTTCTTCTACAACGTCGCCCCGCTCTACAACAAGTTCCGCACGGTGTCGATGGCCCTGGTGGTGCTCCAGTTCACCCTGCCGATGCTCGGCTTCCTGGTGCTCGACCGCATCGTAAAGCAGGCCGATGCAGCGGCTTTCTTCCGCCAGAAAGGCTGGATCGCCGCCGCCATCACCGGAGGCTTCTGCCTGCTGTGTGCCCTGATTCCCGGCATCGCCGGGACATTCAGCGGAAGCGTGGACAACGGCCAGCCGGATGTGCTCGTGGAAGCGCTCGCCGCGGACCGGAGGCATCTGCTCGTGATGGACGCCCTCCGCTCCCTGGTGCTGATTGGCGGCGCCTTCGGTTTGCTTTGGTGGGGCTCTTCCGTCCCGAAGAGCGCCCCGAAGACCTTTGCCTCGCAGCCTGAGATGGGACGTGGACGCCGTCTGACCGCCGCCCTGCTCGTCTCCCTGCTGGTCCTGCTGGACCTCGGCATCGTGGGCAAGCGTTATCTCTCTGCCGAAGACTTCGTCTCCCCGCGCTCCTTCCAGAGCCAGTTCAACAAGCGCCCGGTGGACGAGCTGATCCTCTCCGACACGGATCCTTCCTTCCGCGTCCTGGACCTGACGGTCAATGTCTTCAACGACTCCCATCCGTCCTATTGGCACAAGAACATCGGCGGCTATTCGCCCGCCAAACTCCAGCGTTACCAGGAGTTCATCGAGAGCACCCTGACGGGTGAAATCAGCCAGATCGCCAAGGCGGTGGGCGGCGCGAAGACCCTTGAGGAAGCCGAAGCCGCCCTGCCGTACCTCCCCGGCCTGGCGCAGATGAACTGCCGGTACATCATCCTGGACGGGGAGATGCCCCCGTTGCGGTATCGCTACGCGAAGGGGAATGCCTGGTTCGAGGAGATCCTCGATGGTCCCGGCTCCGTGCTCCCGGTCGGAGGAGAAGAGCCCGCGGATATGCAGCCGGCCTATTTCCAGAGCGTCGAGCTTACGTCCTATGCCCCCAACGAGCTGCGCTACCACTATTCCTGCAACATCTCCTCCAAGCTGATTTTCAGCGAGGTGTACTATCCGGTCGGCTGGACCCTGACCGTGGAGGATACCGGCGAGGTACTCCCGATCGAGCTCGAGGGTTCGCTGCTGCGCGCGGCATGGGTCCCGGTGGGTGAGCACGACCTGGTGATGCGTTTCGATCCGCCGTCCTACCGCCAGGGCGAGGCTATCTCCCGCGCCACCTCCATCCTCCTGCTGCTCTCCGCGCTCGGCGCCATCCTCGGCGCCGCCCTCCCGGCCCTGCGGCGGCGGTAAAAAAGTTTTCCCGGAAGCAGGCAGTTTTTCAACCGGCACGCGTTATATAAGCAAGGAATAATAATTATATGCGATTGCGTACTCCATTAATTTGGCTGGTCATCCCGCTGCTGCTTCTGGCAGCGGGATGTTCCAAGCTGGAAAACAACGGCTTGTTCTACTACTGCTCCAATGAGAAGATCTACCTCACGGAACGGCGGGACATGATGTTCATCCAGTTCCAGAAGGGACTTCCAGAAGCCCGGAAACAGCAGATCCTGGGGAGCGCGCCGTTTCTCCACCCCTGGACTTACCATAGCCGGATGGGTGGGGGAGACACCACCTATGACGGTCTCGGCGATGCCAACTTTGCCGTCCTGCAGTCAAACGGACGGATCTCCCGGAATACATTCAGTGCTTTCCGGGACATGGACGGCGTCGAGTCCGTGTCCTACATGCTGGGCTACAACGATAAGTATATGGCTGCATCGGACAATTTCGCGGTGAAGCTGAATGCCACCACGACCTACAACCAGCTGGAAACGCTGGCCCGGCAGTACGGCTGCACGGTTTACCAGCAGGAATGGTTCGATGAGGGCATTTATTTCGTCAAGGTCCCCAAGACCGTGGAGATAGGTATGGTCCGGCTGTCCTGCCTCTTCCATGAGACAGGCCTGTTCGCTTTCACTTCTCCCGATTTTTACACTTTCGGGATGTACGACGTCTGAGTCTACTCCATCAGGGCGCGGGCCGCACGGTCCGGATCGTTCTCCACGCGGGAGACATTATTCAGGATCATCGTCGCACCTTCTTCCTGGGTGTAGCGGGGCCAGTGGGGCAGTCCGCCCTTCTTGCCGGTATTGGGATCGCCCGTGCGCATGAAGGCCTCCAGCGCGTCGCCCATCTTGTCCGCGAGGTCGCGCGGCTCCTTGCCGCCGCCCGAGTGGGAATACATCAGGTCCGTGTTGTTGAACCAGAAACTGATGTCCAGGCAGTGGAACGCCCGGGGCAGGCCGTCGAAGATGTGCGGATACCAGTTGAACCAGGCCAGGTAGACCGGCTGTCCCTGTGCGAGTTTGTTGTTGGCGATGCGGATGACGTTCTGCCGGGAGGAGCTCACGATGGAATAGATGCCGAAGGGGCTGTTGCCGGGGAAGATTCGGTCGAATTCGTCATAGATGGCCCCGGCATTCTCGCCATAATTGCGCGCCATCATCTTCACGATGTCTTCCCGGGTGAGGTTCTCCTGCTCGGGTGTATCGCGGTCAGAGACGAACTCATTGGTGGTCGTGGAGAGCATCATCGGCACGCACGGGACATCGTCGCGTCCGGAGGTGTAGAAGTCACCGAGCGGGATGTCCTCACCGTCCGCCACGGGGCTGAATCCCCGGTAGCGCTGTCCGGCCGGCAGGGAGGCGTTGTACTCGGCCGCCGCCTTGTTTGCCAGGGCGAAATACTCGGGCCAGGGCATCTGCTGCAGCTTGTCGATCTGCGAGGGCTTGAGCCCGGCGGTCTTGAGGATCTGCGCGCCCAGTCCTTCGGCATACGCCTTGTCAGAGGCGCCCGTGGAGCCGCCGCTCATGGCGAAGGCCTTGTGGACCAGTCCCTTGGCGGCAGGCATGGCCGCTGCGATGGTCACTTTCGATCCGCCGCCGCTCTGGCCCATGATGGTCACGTTGCCCGGATCTCCGCCGAAGGCCGCGATATTGTCGTGCACCCACTGGAGGGCGAAGACGATGTCGAGCATGCCGACATTGCCGGAGTGCTTGTACTTCTCCCCGCCGACAGCGGCGAAATCGCTGAATCCGAAACTGTTGAGCCGGTGGTTGAGGGACACGAACACGACGTCGTGCCGCCGGGCGAAGTTGGCGCCCATGTAACCGTCCTGTTCTACGCCGTTCCCGGCCGAGAAGCCGCCGCCGTGCAACCACACGAGGACAGGCCGTTTCCCGGCATCCAGCCCGGGCGTCCAGACATTGAGTTTGAGGCAGTCTTCGCCGAAGCCGTCATAATTCCAGCGGTCGCGGAACTGGGCATAGGGCGTCGCTCCTTCGGTGTAGGGGCGCTGCGGGGCCGAGGTAGGATACCAGACCACGGGCAGGACGCCCTCCCAGGGCTTCGGGGGTTTCGGGGGCATAAAACGGTTCTCGCCGCTGGTGTCATCACCGTAGGGAATGCCCAGGAAGGTGTTGACATTCTGGTAGATGAAACCTTTGACGGTGCCGTAGGTCGTCCGGACCACCGCGATGTCTTTGCCGATCTGGAGCTGCTGTGCATCCGGGTCATAGCCGAGGTCCGTGGTGCCGGTGCCGCTGTTGCAGGCATTGAAGAGGGCCGTAGCGGCCATCAGAAGGAGAAGAAAGGACTTTTTCATGGTTAATAATTGTTATTATTGGGTAATCAATCGGGTCAGGGCCACGAAATCCTCGACGCCGAGGCGTTCGGCGCGGAGGTCGAAGACGGGGTCGGAGGCGTCGAAATCGTCCGGCAGGAGGGGTTTGAGGGCGTTGCGCAGGGTTTTGCGCCGCTGGTTGAAGGCCGTTTTCACGACCGTCTTGAAGAGTTTCTCGTCGCAGCCGAGTTCCGTGCGGCCGTTGCGCCGCAGGCGGATCACGGCGGACTGGACCTTGGGCGGCGGGGCGAAGGCGCCGGAGCCTACGGTGAAGAGGTATTCGATGTCGTACCAGGCCTGGAGCAGCACCGAGAGGATGCCGTAGGTCTTGCTGCCGGGCTGTTCTGCGATGCGTTCGGCCACCTCTTTCTGGATCATGCAGACCACTTCCGGGATGCGGTCCTTGTCGTCCAGGATCTTGAAAAAGATCTGGGAGGAGATGTTGTAGGGGAAGTTGCCGATGACGCGGTAGGGGCCCGGGAAGAGTTTGTGGATGTCAAGGCGCAGGTAGTCGGCCTGGTAGAGGCGGCCCTGCATGCCCGGGAAGTGGGTCAGCAGGTAGTCCACCGACTCGCCGTCCAGTTCTACCAGCTTCAGGTCGATGTCCTCCCGCTGCAGCAGATATTGCGTCAGTACGCCCATGCCGGGACCAATCTCCAAGACCGCGCCAGCGGTCTCTGGGTTTACCTGCGTCGCTTCACTCCGGTCGTCGTCTGCCGGCGGGGCAGGAGCTGCCACCGACAAGGCATTAACGATAGCTTTTGCTATCGATAGGTCGGTCAAAAAATGCTGGCCGAGAGACTTTTTCGCGCGAACGTCCATCTATCCGAGTTTTTCGGCCAGGCGGCCGGCCAGTTCGAGGAAGGCGATGCCGTCCGGGCGGCTGCCCAGGGCGACGGGCTCGCCGGCATCTCCGCTCTCGCGGATCCCCTGCACGAGCGGAATGCGCCCGAGCAGGTCGATGCCCAGCTGCTCCGCCATGCGCGCGCCGCCGTCCTTGCCGAAGATGTAGTATTTCTCGTCGGGATGCTCCTCGGGGGTGAACCAGGCCATGTTCTCGACCAGGCCGAAGATCGGACGGTTCACGTTCTCGTTGCGGAACATGTTCGCACCCTTCTCCACGTCGGCGAGGGCCACATCCTGCGGCGTCGTCACGATCACCGCCCCCTCCATCGGGATGTCCTGCACGAGGCTGATGTGGATGTCGCCCGTGCCCGGGGGCATGTCGATCAGCAGGTAGTCGAGCGGGCCCCACTTGACCTGCAGGATCATCTGCTTGAGGGCGTTGCACGCCATCGGACCGCGCCAGATCAGGGCCTGGCCCCGCTCCGCGAAATACCCGATGGACATCCACTTCACACCGTATTTCTCCAGCGGAAGGATAAGCTCTTTGCCTTCCTCTTCGCCGGGTTCGGCGGCGGGTACGGCCCCTTCCGTGCCCGTCATCACGGGCACGGAAGGGCCATACACGTCTGCATCCGCGAGGCCCACCCGGTAGCCCATGCGGGCCAGCGCGCAGGCGAGGTTCACGGCGACGGTAGACTTGCCGACGCCGCCCTTGCCGGAAGCGACGCCGATGATGTGACGGACTTCTGCAAGCTGCTCCAGCCCGAGTGCGAGTCCCTTCTTCTTCGGCTTCTCCTCTTCGACCACGACGGCCTTGACTTCCGACTCCACGGAGGAGGGCAGATGGCGGATCAGGGCCGCGCGGGTGCTACCCACGAGGTATTCGGTCAGCGGATCACGCCGTTTGGGGAAGCCGAGGGTGACGGAGACCTTATTCTCCTGGATCTCAATGTCATGTACCATCCCCAACTCCACGATGTCGCGGTCCTGGCGGGCGGGGTGGTGAACTTCCCGCAGGGCCTGCAGAATTTCTTCTTTCGTCATTATTCTCTCACAAGATTCATTTCATTCAGAAGGTAGCCGGCGCCGGCGTATTTGTCCATCATCAGCAGGACATAGCGGATGTCCACGCAGATGCAGCGCTGCAGGTCGGGATCGAACAGCACGTCGCCGCTCATCGCCTCCCAGTTGCCGTCGAAGGCCAGGCCGATCAGGCTGCCGTCGGCATCCAGCACGGGACTTCCGGAGTTGCCGCCCGTGATGTCCAGGTTGGTCAGGAAGCAGGTCACAACCTCGCCGTTCTTGTCGGCATACTGGCCGTAGTCCTTGTTCTGGTAGATCTCCTTGAGTTTCGCGGGGACGCGGAATTCATAGTTGTCGGGATCTTCCTTCTCCATCACGCCCTTGAGGGTCGTGTAATGTTTGTAAAGCACGCCGTCCTTGGGCTCATAGCTCTTGACGGTGCCGTAGGTGAGGCGGCAGGTCATGTTGGCGTCCGGGTAGCTGGGCTTCCCTTCGTTCCACTTGAGCAGGGCGGCGCCATAGGCCTGGGAGGCGTCGGCGAGGGCCTGGCTGTGGTCACGCACGACGTGGCTGAGCGGGGCACTGGCCTCGGTGACCGCCTTGGCGAGCTGGACCGCGGGGTCGGCGGCGAGCAGCTTCTCGGTGAGCGGCTTGGCGGTGAGCTTCTCCCGGGAGGTGAAGATGCTCTTCTTGAAGAGGTTGTCCACCAGTTTGCGCGTATCCTGCGCCAGGATGCTCTTGCCGTTGATCTTCACGGCGTCGGCGGGCTTGACGTTCGCCTTGTAGTGGTCGATCATCGCGATGGCGACGTCGCGGTCCACGCCGGCGTTGTAGTCCTTGTATTCGTCGAGGACGTATTGCATGTATTCCTCCTGGAGGGCCTTTTCGTCGATCTGGGCCTCCGGGTTGCGCTCACGCATCCGGGCGATGGTCTGCGGCAGGTCGCCGATGAGGCTCGCGAAGCTCAGGATCTCGATGCGCCCGATCGTTTCGTTGAGCAGGTTCCCGGCCAGGGAAGCCTCGTGCGTGGCGGCGACGTTGTCCGCGATGCGGCTGATGGCGTCGCCCCAGGCGGCCTTGCGGGTGGGATCCGCATTGATCCAGGCCGTCAGGTCGCGCTCTTTCTGCTCCTCGCGCGGGATGATGTCCAGGGCCTCGAAGGCTTCCTTCTCGCCGATCCATTTCTTCCAGCCGTTGGAGGAGCCGGAATACTTGCTGGCATACTGCAGGCCGACCTTGTCGTCGGCGCGCATCGCCTTCCAGAGGACGTCCTGGCGCACGCCGCGAGCGGCGATCCGGACATCGTTGTTGTCCAGCATGTTCTGGAGCTGGGCGGCGGTCTGGAAGCGCTGGGTGCTGCCCGGATAGCCCATGATCATGGCGAAATCACCTTCCTGCACGCCCTTGAGGGAGACGTTCAGGAACTGGCGGGGACGCATCGGGACGTTGTCCGGGGAGTAGTCCGCGGGCTCGTTGTCGGCGCCGGCATAGACGCGGAACATCGAGAAGTCGCAGGTGTGGCGGGGCCACATCCAGTTGTCGGTGTCGCCGCCGAACTTGCCGGAGGATGCCGGCGGGGCGCCCACGAAGCGGACGTCGCGGTAGATCTTGGAGACGACCAGGTAGAAGACATTGTTGTTGTAGAAACTGACAATGCGCACCCGGCAGTTGGGGTTGGCCTGCTCGGCCGCCGCGATCAGCTCCTGGCGGCTCTTGCCGGCGGCGATCTCATCCGTCACGTCGGTCATGCTCTGCAGGAAGCTGACCGTGAGGCCCGGGCAGGGAAGCTCCTCCTCGCGGGACATGGCGAAGTAGCCGTCCTCCAGGTAGTTGTGCTCCGTGGAGGAGAGGGCTTGGATGTTGCCGTAGCCGCAGTGGTGGTTGGTCACGAGCAGGCCGCTGCCGGAGATGATCTCGCCGGTGCAGCCGCCGCCGAACTGGACGATGGCGTCCTTGATGGAAGAATGGTTGACGCTGTAGATCTGCTCCGGGGTGAGCCGGGAGCCGAGGTTGCGCAGGGCGTCGCTGTTCATCTTCTCGAGCAGCGGCAGGAGCCACATTCCCTCGTCGGCGCGCAGGGCGGCCGGCATCAGCAGCAGGGCGGTGGCAACGGTTAATAAAAACTTCTTCATTTATTCAAATAAACTTGGTTCCAGTTCTTTGGGGTGGAAGGATTTGCGGTGCTCCGGGCAGTAGCCGTGCGCCTTGATGGCGGCGATGTGCTCCGGCGTGGGGTAGCCCATGTTGTGCTCCCAGCCGTATTCCGGATACCGCTTCGCCAGTTCGCGCATGTGCTCGTCCCGCCAGGTCTTCGCCAGCACGGAAGCGGCCGCGATGCTCGCATAGGTGGCATCGCCATGCACGATGGTGCGGTACGGAATGCCGTCGAAGGGGCGCCAGCGGTTGCCGTCGATCAGCAGGAAATCCGGCCGTACGGAGAGCCTCCGCACCGCCCGGCGCATCCCTTCCAGTGAGGCACCGAGGATGTTGAGGCGGTCGATCTCCTCCGCGCTCACGGCCTCCACCGCCCAGGCGGCGGCTTCCCGCTCGATGATCGGGCGGAGCTCCTCGCGCGCCTTCTGGCTCATCTTCTTGGAATCGTCCAGCAGGGGATGGCGGAAATCCACAGGCAGGATGACCGCGGCGGCATAGACGGGACCCGCGAGCGGTCCGCGTCCGGCCTCGTCGCAGCCGGCTTCCAGCCGTCCGGCTTCGAGATAAGGAAGAAGATGAGGTTCGGACATAGCACACAAAGATAACAAAATAATACGAAGGTCCCCTCTTTCCGTGCCCGGCGGCTACGGTTCCTTGCGCAGCTGCCCGAGCAGGAAATCGTTGGAGGCGCTCAGGGAGCGCAGGGCCGTCTCCTGCAGGGCAAGGGCCTTTTCCGCCGCGTCCAGCTTCTGCTGGAGGGCCTCCAGGCGCCGCTCGTAGTCGTCCACGACGGCGCGTTTCCATTCGTCCAGGGAGGCCTGGTCGCGGAGCAATTCCTCGTCGGGCTGCCGCCCGAAGAGCAGTTCCTCCGGGGAGATATCCAGGCGTGCGGCCATCTTGTCCACCAGCGGGTGGAAGAGTTTCGTGCGGCCGGACTCGAAGGAGATGTAGGTGGTCCTGCCGACGCCGAGCTCATCGGCCATGCCGGTCTGGGAGAAGCCCGCCTGCTCGCGGGCCTGGCGGATGCGTGTGTGGATCAAGTCGGTCATCATATTCCAAAGGTAGGCGTGCGGTGCCGTTCCGGTGTGCCGGAAAATCCGCATAATGTTCATAAAAAACATACAAAAGTGCAAAAAATCTTGACTTTTCCGGCCTCTTACCCCCTCCGTACCCCGCGGGGTTCTTGTTTTTTTCGGGACAGGAGTTCATTTTTGCCCCGGACCAAAACAGCGTTGTATGAAGAATTCATTCCATTCCTGTCTTGCCGGATTCCTCCGGCTTCTCGAGTCGGGCTCCGCCCCGGCTGATTTTCCTGCCTGCTGCCGCCGCCTGCACATCCTCCCGGGCGTCCTGGATGAATGGCTTTTCCGGGAGCTCGGAATCTCCGGAGAGGAGATCTTGTTGCGCTGGCCTAATTTGATTTGCGATTGGCCGTAAAAATGATTAGATTTGCGGACTTGACCAATAATTAATACTCCATACGCAACAATGAAAGATTATTCTACCAAAGACATCCGCAACGTGGCCCTGCTCGGTGCATCCAAGTCCGGCAAGACCACGCTCGCTGAAGCCATGCTCTTCGAGGGCAAGGTGATTGACCGGAGAGGCACTGTCGAAGACAAGAACACCCTTTCCGACAACGACGAACTCGAGAAAATCAACCAGCGCTCCATTTATGCGAGCCCGCTGTACGCCGAGTTCCAGAATGCCAAGATCAATTTCATCGACACCCCGGGTTCCGACGATTTCATCGGCGGCGCCTATGCAGCCTTCCGGGTTTGCGAGAGCGGTATCCTGGTGATCAACGCCCAGCAGGGCGTCGAGGTGGGCACGGAGAATTTCCTCCGCATGGCCGACAGCAAGAAGCTGCCCCTCGTGGTCGCCGTCAACCAGCTCGACAGCGAGAAAGCCGATTGGGACAACATCCAGAACTCCATCAAGGAGTCCATCGGCGGCAAGGCCGTCTATGTCCAGTTCCCGGTCAACCCCGGTACGGCTTTCGACGGTTTCGTGGATGTCCTCACGATGAAGTATTATCATTTCAAGGATGCCAACGGCACCCGCGAAGACCTTGAGATCCCTGCCCAGTTCAAGGACCAGGCCGAAGAGGCCCGCGCAGCCCTCATCGAGAAGGCGGCCGAGTTCGATGACGCCCTGATGGAGAAGTATTTCGAGGAAGGCGAACTCTCCGAGGAAGAGATCCACAAGGGTCTGAACCTGGGTATCGCCGCCGGCGAGGCTTATCCGGTCTTCTGCGTCTGCGCCAAGAAGGACATCGGCGTGAAGCGCCTGATGGAGTTCGTCAAGGACGTCGCCCCGGCTCCCGAAGTCAAGGCCGAAGGCGCCCCGTCCCTCTTTATCTACAAGAACGATGTGGAGCAGCACCTCGGTGAGGTGTCCTACTTCAAGGTGATGAGCGGAACCATTACCCCCGGCCTCGACCTCGAGGATCCCGTGTCCGGCAACAAGGAGCGCCTCTCCGCCATCTACGCCGTCGCCGGTACCAAGAAGGAGCCCGTCAACTCCCTGCACGCCGGTGATTTCGGCTGCGCCGTCAAGCTCAAGAGCGGCAAGTCCAACACGACCCTCGCCCTGCCCGGCTCCGGCATCAAGTATGACAAGATCGAGTATCCGGCTCCGAAGTACCGCTGCGCCATCAAGGCCAAGGTCCAGCAGGACGAGCAGAAACTCGGCGATGCCCTCAAGAAGATCGCCAACACCGATCCGACCGTAATCGTGGAGTACTCCAAAGAGCTCCGCCAGACGATCCTCAGCGGCAACGGCGAGCAGCACATCAACATCGTCAAGTGGCTGATCAACAACGAGTACAAGCTCGACGTCGAGCTCTTCGCCCCGAAGGTGCCGTACCGCGAGACCATCACCAAGGTCGCGAGCGCCCAGTACCGTCACAAGAAGCAGTCCGGCGGCGCCGGCCAGTTCGGTGAGGTCCACCTGCTGGTCTGCCCGGCCGAAGGCGAGCTCAACACCAAGTTCATGATCGGTGGCAAGGAGACCCAGCTCAACATCAAGAGCCAGGATATCACCGAGCTTGAGTGGGGTGGCAAGCTGGAGTTCTACAACTGCGTCGTCGGTGGTGCCATTGACCTCAGCTTCATGCCCGCCATCCTCAAGGGTATCAAGGAGCGCATGGTCGAGGGTCCGCTCACCGGTTCCTACGCCCGTGACATCCGCGTGTTCGTCTACGACGGCAAGATGCACCCGGTCGACTCCAAGGAAATCGCCTTCATCATCGCCGGCCGCAACGCGTTCCGCGAGGCTTTCCGCAACGCCGGTCCGAAGATCCTCGAGCCGATCTACAACGTTTCCGTGATGACCCCGTCCGAGTACCAGGGCGCCGTGATGAGCGATCTGCAGAACCGCCGCGGCATCCTCGGCGAGATGGGTGCCGACAAGGGCTTCGCGATCCTCAAGGCCCGCGTGCCCCTCGCAGAGCTCTATCGCTACTCCACCGCGCTGAGCTCCCTGACCGCCGGCTCTGCCACCTTCACGATGGAATTCGCCGACTATCAGCCGGTCCCGGGCGACGTCCAGACCAAGCTCCTCGCCGACTACGCAGCCGCCGAGAAGGAAGAGGACTAATCCTCTCTTCCCACAACGCAAAGAGGATGACCTCAATCGAGGCCATCCTCTTTCTTTTATTTCGGCTTGTATGTTATTTTTTCATTCGCTATATTTGCGAATATCAGCCGAGAACATTAAAACCATAAATGCGTATGAAACAACTGTACGAAGCACCGGAGGTGCAAATCCTGGAGTTGGAGCTGCAAGGCGTGATCGCCGTGAGCGGCCCGGATGACATCACTAAACAGAATTGGTAAAAAGGAGGACGGAAAGATGAAAACAAGAATCCTTTTGCCTGCATTGGCTATCGCCGCAGCATTTGCGGCCTGCACCAAAGAGAATGTCCCCGCCGAGGCGCCCGCCTTTCGCGAGGTAACCTTGCGTGTGGAGGCAGCCGCCCCCGCCGGCACCCGCGCGTCCTACACCGAAAACGGCGATGTCTACCAGTTCGCCTGGAGCGAGGACGATATACTCTATGTGATTTATGCAGACGATAACGCCGAGTACGGCAGCGCAATGGTCGAATTCTCGATCAACGAAATCGTCAGCGCGAAAAAGGCCACTTTCTCCGGCACCATTCCCGCTGATGTGACGGATGTTCTCGTGGTTTATTCCAGTGAACCGGTTGTGCCTCTCTATGAATACTATGATGCAAATTTCACCGGAGGGGCCATCACCCCTACCAACACCCTGGCCAAAAGGCTCGAGGCGAATACCTTCCTTTCTGCCAGGACAACGGTCGACAGCGACGGAAACCTGTCCGACGTGAAACTGCAGCACGGCCTTGCCTATCTTCTGCTGAAAGAGGGCTTGAGATTGATGGAAAACAACACAGAATACGACTTGTCCGGCTTTTGTATTTGGGTGGATGCCAATGATGTGACTTTTGATCTCGATGGATTTCAGGGTACAGATGGCTCCGATCTTAATATGTTTCTGTCTACCACCTTTGATGAAGATGGATATCTGACACGTGATTTTCTGGTACCAATTTATGTAGGTACGGAAATAGAGCGAAGCTTGGATTTCATGGTTACATGCGATGAGATTTGGGGAATGGTGGATCAGCCGAGCCATGTCTATCAAGGAGGCGTCATCTATGAAGTGGCCGCCAACAATACCAACTGGAAGCCAATCGTTATGACGACTTGGGTCGAAGAAGAGGAATCTGACGACGAAGAAGGACATCCTTAATATCTAGTTCTTCGGATACGATCCTTTTATTTCGGGGCCCCTTCGGACACATCCGGAGGGGTCTTGGTTTTTTTGTTATATTTGTGAGAAATCAAAATCCGCGACCCTATGAACCGAAGAATCCTGTCCGCTGCCGTCCGTTGTCTCCTGGCGGCGCTTCTGCTGAATTGTCCCGGCAGCTTGTCTGCGCAAAACCTGCGGAGTCCGCAGTGGGAGGCCAAGCAGGCCCAAGCCGAGGCGCGCGCCCGCGCGATCATCTCGCAGATGAGCGTCGAAGAGAAAATCGGACAGCTGATGAACCAGGCTCCCGGCATCGAGCGGCTGGGGATCCTCCCCTACAGCTGGTGGAACGAGGCCCTGCACGGGGTGGCGCGCAATGGCCGGGCCACCGTCTATCCCGAGCCCATCGGCCTCGCCGCCACCTTCGACGAAGCGCTCATCCTGCAGCTCGGCGGGGAGATTTCCGACGAAGGCCGCAGCAAATACGAGCTGGCTGCCGCGAATGGCAATTTCAGCCAATATACCGGCCTGACGTATTGGGCGCCCAACGTCAATATTTTCAGGGACCCCCGCTGGGGACGGGGAATGGAGACCTACGGAGAGGACCCGTTCCTGGCCGGCACGCTCGGCGGCGCCTTCGTGCGCGGCGTGCAGGGAGAAGATCCTTTCTACCTGAAGGCGGCAGCCTGCGCCAAGCACTATGCCGTGCATTCCGGGCCGGAAGGGCTGCGGCATTCTTTTGACGTTTCTCCCTCGCCCCGCGATTTCCGCGAGACCTATCTGCCTGCTTTCCGGATGCTGGTCGAAGACGCGAAGGTGGAAGCCGTGATGGGCGCCTACAACCGCGTGTACGGGCAGAGCGCTTCCGGCAGCCGCCTGCTCCTGCAGGATATCCTGCGCGGGGAATGGGGCTTCCGCGGCCACGTCGTGTCCGACTGCGGCGCCGTGACCGACATCTGGTCCGGCCATCACATCGCGACTTCGGAACCGGAAGGTGCCGCCCTGGCCCTCAAAAGCGGCCTCAACCTGGAATGCGGCCAATCGATGCGCACGCTCGGCGAGGCCCTCCGGCAGGGCTATCTGACCGAGGAAGACCTCGACAAGGCGCTCTTGCCCTTGTTTGTCACGCGCTACAAACTCGGCATCCTCGGCCACGATCCGGACTATCCCTACTACGGCATCCCGCTCTCGACGGTGGCCAGCCCGGAGCACGCCGCCACGGCCCGCCGGGCGGCCCGGGAGAGCATGGTGCTCATCAAAAACGCAGCGGGAACCCTGCCCCTGCGCAAGGATCACAAATCCGTGTACGTCGTAGGGCCCCTCGCCGCGGACGCCTTCGCCCTGATGGGCAATTACTACGGCATCTCCAACCACTACAGCACCTATCTGGAGGGGCTTGCCGCCGCGGTGTCGGCTTCGACGGCCATCAACTACAAGCCGGGCTTCCTGCTCACCACCCCCAACACCAATGACATCGACTGGGTCTCCGGTGAGGCCAAGGCCTCGGAGGTAGCCATCGTCTTCGTGGGCAATACGGGACTGACCGAAGGCGAGGAGGGCGAGGCCATCGCGTCCACCCAGATCGGCGACCGGACCACGCTGGACATCCCCGGGACGCAGCTGGAGTGGCTCCGCAAGATCAGCAGGGGCCACCGTAACAAGCTCGTGACCATCGTCACGGGCGGCAGTCCGGTCAATCTGCGGGAAATCGTAGAGCTTTCCGACGCCGTGATCCTGTCCTGGTATCCCGGGCAGGAAGGCGGCGCCGCCCTGGCCGAACTGCTTTTCGGGGATGCTTCCCCGTCGGGCCGCCTCCCGGTCACCTTCCCGGAGGATGTCTCCCTGCTGCCGCCCATCGAGGACTACACGATGCAGGGTCGCACCTACAAATACATGGATGACAATATCCAGTATCCTTTCGGCTATGGCCTGGGTTATGGCGACGTTCGTTACGAGGCCGTCTCCGTGCAGGCGGACAACGTGCGCAAGGGCGCGCCGCTGCAGGCGGAAGTGCGCGTGCGCAATGTCGGAAACTTCGCACAGGACGAAGTGGTGCAGTTCTATCTGGTCGTCCCGGGGGCCGGCACCAGTGCTCCGCTGCGCTCCCTGGTCGGGTTCGGACGGGTGTCGCTTCCGGCGGGGCAGGAGCGGACGCTCCGCATGGAGATACCCTCAGACAGGCTCCAGACCGTGGGCGCCGACGGGAAATCCTCCCTGCTTCGCGGTTCCTATACGCTCATCGCATCCGGCGCCGCACCTTGTCCGAGGTCGGCAGAGCTGGGCGTGAGCTCCGTCCAGGCGGCCTTTACCGTCCGTTAACTTTCTTTTTTGGTCTTTGAAATGGCCGGGAGGGCTGCGCCGAGGACGGCGAGCAGGACGGCCAGGATCAGCAGGATGGAGCTGGCGCGGGAGACCGCCGCGCCGGTGCGGTAGGACGGCGGATTGAATCGCATCACCAGGCTGTGCTCGCCGGCAGGAACCTGCGCGGCGCGCAGCAGGGTACCCTCCAGCTCGATCGGGAGCAGCTCCCCGGTATCTTCCACTTTCAGGGTCCAGCCCACGGGATAATAGACCTCGCTGAAGACCAGGCGGGCGGGCGTGGGGCTGCTGTAGCGATAGCGGAGCTCGTTGGGGGCGTAGGAAGTCAGCTCCACGGAGGCGTCGGGGTCTGAATCGAACCAGGCATTGCCCTTGGCGTGCGGATAGCGCAGCGGCGGCATCTCATCATCCAGGATAATGTAGCGGCAGTTCAGCGCGGAAAGACCCGGAAGGGGCGGCAGGGCCGCCTCGGCCTCTGCGAGCGTCTGGGCGCCGCTCACGGCCTTGGCCACCTGGCTGATTTCACCGGTGAGCGTGCTCTCGATGAATTCCTGATAACGCTGAAGTTTGGCGGGGGAGTAGCCGCCGATATTCTTGTGCCAATAGGACGGGTGCGAGTCGTTGAAGACATTGACCGTCAGGTCGAGCACGCGGAAGGACGGGTCGGTGTCCGCGAGGATCACCTCGTCCACCGGACGCTTGTTGAACTGGCTCTGGAAGGCCCGGGGGGAGACGAAATCATCCGCGCTGAGGTAGCGCTTGCCCACGATTCCGAGGTCGAGCAGCACCAGCACCGCGATCAGCAGAGCAGCCGTCAGCCGGCGGCCCTGCCCCAGTTCGGGCTGCGTCGCAAAGCTCTTGGCGGCCGATTTCGGCACGAGCGTCCCCCACCAGAGCAGCGCGAACGCGGCTGCGATGAGCCCGAGCGAACGCAGGGCGTCCACCACCAGCAAGTGCCGCCGGTCCGCCACGAGAGCATCCACCAGCACGTCCGGCTGGCCGGCGTCCACGCTCCCGGTGAAGGACCCGGCGATGCCGGGCAGCAGGGCGCAGAGCAGGCAGAAGCCGCCCGTAATGGCCGCGGCGATCCAGCCTTTCTTCCGGAAGAAGGCGGCCGCATCCGGCTGCCGCACGATGCGGTCCAGGGCCAGGAAGCCCAGCATCGGCAGGGTGAATTGCAGCACCACCAGCGCCATCGAGACCGTGCGGAACTTATTGTAGAGCGGGGCGAAGCGGTAGAAGAACTTCGTGAACGCGAGGAAATGGTTGCCCAGGGCGAGCAGCACCGCGAGCACGGTTCCCGCCACAATCCACCATCGCTCCTTGCCCTTGAAAGCGAACAGGCCCAGCACGAAGAGGAACAGGGTGATGGCACCCATATACATCGGGCCGGCGGTGAAGGGCTGCGGACCCCAGTAGAGCGGCAGGTTCTTCGCGACTTCGCGCAGATTGGGCTGGCCGGCTCGCTTGAGCAGGTCATAGGTATCTGAGTGCTTGGGGTTGACCGCGCCGGCGGAAGAGCCGCCGTTGAAATTGGGTATCAGCAGGTTGGGCAATTCCTCCCAGCCGTAGGACCAGGCCGTGGCATAGTCCAGGTCCAGGCCCTTGGCTCCTTCGCCCCCCTCGGCGGCCTGCGTGCTGCCGCCGCGCATCGAGTAGGGCGTGTATTCCATCGTCGGGAGGAGCTTGATGGCATTGGTTGCAATGCCCGCGACGCCGAGCACCAGCAGCAGGGCCGAGGCGGCTATAAAACGGGGGCATATCCCCCGAACCCCCTGCGGCCTCGAGCCCCTTTCCAACTTTGCCAAAGGTAAAGTCCCGGGGCCGGCCGGTCTGCTGGTGCAGACCTCGCTTCGCTCAACATCTCCCGCTCTCCCCTGACCCCCCTGCGGCCTCGAGCCTCCTCGAACAAATAGCG